>MNTV01000020.1:98042-200634 GCA_001917175.1 Azospirillum sp. 51_20 | reverse complement strand
ACGGACGGCGTGTGAGACAAAACGGGCAAAAAAGGACGCCCGCTTTTGAGGCGGGTTTTTCCGGCATAAGTTTCCGCCGGCCAAAGCGGGGATGCGGACGGCCGTTAGCCGGTGCTGTCCTTGAATGTAAAGCTTCGCAAGCTTTGCGGCCGGGCGGTATGTTCGTATCGGCCTGTTTATGCAGACGTTTGAAGCACAAAAAAAGAGAAGCCGCTTTCAAGGCTTCTCTTTTTTAGACGTGAAGTCCGCTTTACGGACGAGTCCAGAAAGAAAACAGTTCGCTGACTTTCATCCCGGCGATTTCGTCGGCGCGCTCGCTCAGAGTGCCGTCGCCGAAGATATTGTCGCCCCAGATGACGAACGTCAGCCAGGAATGGCTTTCATTGCCGGTTAACGGCAGTTTGATGTCCCTGACCGACATTTCCCTGTCCAGTTTGTCGACAGAGGTTTCCATCTGTACCGCCAGAAATTCCCACAGCAAAGAGGGCGTGATCCGCGGCCGGGTGCATTCCGCCCTGACTTTGGCCGCCGTTCGTCCGGTGTGCAGGGTAAGCAGCCGCACCAGAGTGAGAAGGCCGGCGTCCGTTCGGAGATAGGCCCACGGGTTAGCGGACCTGGCGCTGAATTCGTCGACGAGATTGTAGTTTTTCCGGTCGCTTTGGAGCTGTTTTTTGATGTCGGTAAAAATGCTCTGCAAATACGGAAGATAAATCCTGCCATCATTAATCCGGTAATTTTCCAGATTCTGTCTGCTGATGCCGAGTTTGCGGGCAAAAGCGGCGAAAACATCTTTTCTTTTCATATGGTCGGTTTTTAATTTTATTAATAATAAATTGACTAAATTTACGGATAGCATAAACGTTCAAATTTTTCAAGCCAAAAATTGACAAAATTTTATTTTTTCTGTCTGAAAAAGGGCGCCATGACGAAAATACGCTGCTTTCGGGAACAATTGCTGCCGGGCAGAGCAAGGCGATACGGGATACGGTTGTTGAAAGCGAACAAGCGCCGTTTACTGCCGCGCCGGAAATTGCCGGATCCGTTGTCCGGGGGTATCGTTTAAGGCCGTGCCGAAAGTTGCCGGCAGTGTGCGAATCCGTCGTTCGGGGGCTGTCGTGGTCAGTTTTCGGCCAGGCGCAGGAAAGCTTCCGGCGGCAGTTCTTCGGCGCGGGCGGTCGGCTCAATGCCGAGATCGCGGCATTTGTCAAGCAGACCGGGCATTGCTTTTAAGCTTTGGCGCAGCATTTTGCGCCGCTGGCCGAAGGCGAGCGAGGTGATTTTTTCGACTTTTGCCAGCGTTTCGGCAGCGGGAATTTCGGTTTTCGGAGTAAACAGCAAAACCGTCGAACGGATTTTCGGTGCCGGGGTAAAGCATTCCGGCGGCAGTTCCAGAAGCTTTGCGATGTCGCAGGTCAGCTGCGCCAGCACCGAGAGCCGGCCGTAGTCTTTGCAGCGGGTGGGAGCGGTAATCCTTTCCGCCACTTCTTTTTGGAACATAAGCGTCATTGCCCGGTAGCTGCCGGCCTGTTTCAGCCAGCCGGTCAAAAGCGGCACCGAAACGTTGTAGGGCAGGTTGCTGACAAGCTGGCGGGGCGCTTCGATTTCCCGGGAAAGGTCGAAAGTGAGGGCGTCGCCGTTGACGATGCGGAAAGGAACGTTTGTTTGTTCTTTCAGTTCTTCCATGATCGCAATGCAGCGGGGATCCATCTCGATAACCGTCAGCGAAGCCGGGGCGGCTTCCAGCACCGCCCGCGTCAATCCGCCCGGTCCGGGGCCGATTTCGCAGACGTTGCTGCCGGCAAAAGAAGACAGCCCCTGCCGGTTTAAGCTGAGGCGGATGATTTTGTCGGTAATGTTGCGGTCGAGCAGAAAGTTCTGTCCCAGCGCTTTAGACGCCAGCAAGCCGTGTTTTTCGACCGTTTCGCGAAGACCGGGCAGCATTTTTTATTCTTTCAGTTCAATAACCGCCCGCTGGCGCAGTTCCTGCATGCGCTCTTCGGCATAGCGTTCGTTCTTTTGGTTTTGCAGCATGTTTTTCACTTCCTCGTTTGAAGGCAGCGGCATCCGGTCTTTGTCCGGGTCGAATTTTTTCTCGACTTTGAAAATGTAATAGTCGCCGTTGTAGAGGATCGGATCGCTGACTTCTCCGGAAGAAAGGTTTTTGATATGCTTTTCCAGTTCCGGCGGCAGCTGGCCTTCCGTAACCCAGCCGAGTTTGCCGCCCGAAGACGAACTCGGGCTTTGCGAAAACTGCGCGGCGTAAAGTTCAAAACGGGGATCCTGACGAAGATTTTCGGCCAGCTGGGAAATATGTTTGGCGTCTTTGGCGGAAATTACGATTTCGGAAAGCATGAATTTGGGCTTGCTCATATCGCGTTTGGCAACGGCGAGGGCTTCCTCGATTTCCGGCTGGGTGATGGTTTCTCCCATGGTGCCGCGATGGACGACGCGGATCCATGCAAGGTCGGTTTTCAGCTGTTCGCGGAAAACCTCCGGACTGACGCCGGAATCCTTCAGCATTTGGCTGAGCCGGCTGCGGCTGATGCCGTTGTTCTGGCAGAAGACGCCGACGGCGTTGTCAATTTCCTTTTCGCCGATTTCTATCTGGCTGCGGGCGGCTTCCTGAGCCTTCAGCTTTTCGTCGATGGTGTTTTGCATGACTTTGTTGATGATCAGCAGTTTGGTCTGCCGGTTGTAGGGAATGCCGGTGGTCATGCAGAAGGCGCGCACCCGGTGGTTGATGTCTTCGGTGGTGATGATGTCGCCGTTAACCTGCGCCAGAATGCGGATAGAGCCGGTATAGGGCGTCGGTTTGCGGATGTTTTCGGGCTCCGCGGGACGGGGCGCGGCTTCCGCCGGCGCGGGGGCCTGACGGAACAATACCGATTGCTGTTCTTCCCCCGAAGGGGCGGCTTCCGGCCGGACGGGCGCATAGCCGGCAGCAAACTGAGCCCGGGCTTCGGCGGAGAACATCAGGCACAGGGCCAGCAGCATTTTCTTGATCATAAGTAACTCCTTGGTTAGTTTGAACCGATGCCGCCGAGCGTTTTCAAGAGAAACGTGGCGGAATATTCGTAGCCGTCTTCGTAGTCGGGGTCGGTCGAGTTGTATTTATGAATGTCAAAGACCAATTTAAAGCATTCGTCTTCATAAATTATCTTGCCGCCGTGTTCAAGCGATCCGACCGACCCTTTAGTCAGATCCTGGCGGTTGTAGGCGGTGATTCTCCAGTCGCGGGAAATTTTGGCCTGGATTGAGGTGTAGAGTTCCTTTCTTTCCCGGTAGTCGTCGAAGAAATAAAGCCCGCTGTCCGCCCGATCGTCCTTGCGCCCTTTGATTGAGGTGAAGGCAATGTAGGCCGACAAAACGTCGGGGCCGATTTTGGCGTTGATTTCGTTGTATTTCAGCGAATAGTCGGTGCGGTCGATGCGGAACCGGTAGTTGAAGTCGAGGTATGAGGCCGGCGAGGCGTAAACGCGGCCGACATAGTCACTGAAATGACTGTTGTCGCCAAGGCTTTGCGAAAAGCTTTCGTCTTCGTCAAAGTAGTAGCTCTGGGCGATGAACATGGAGGTGCGGCCGATAATGTTGCCGTAAGAACTCCAGTTGAAACCGTAACTGATGCGGCTGCCGGTATCGTTCCGGTCATAGCCGTTGTAGCGGTCCAGGTTTAAGATGTTGGTGTCGTCCAGCTGGGCGTTAAGGCTGTCTTCGTTGGGGATTTTGTTGATTTTGTTGCCTCCGTTCGGCGCTGCCACGGCCACGATGATCGGTTCGATGATCTGGCGCGAGCTTTCCGTCGCTTTAACGAACGGCAGCCGCCACTCCAACCCCGCCTGCGGAAATACCCGGCCGACGGCGCCGGTATAGCTGTTGTCATAGTCGTTGACGTATTTGTCAATGTAATAGACGTCCGATTTGACCGAAGCCACGAACTTGTATTTTTCGCCGTAAGGGCTGGTATAAGGCAGGTTCCAGGAATTGATCATGGTTGCCCGCTGGGTTTTGGTTTCGTCGCGTTCGCGGTATACGGAAGCGGTGCTGACGGTGTTTTTGAAATAGGCGCCGTAGCTGTTGGCCTCGCCGATGTGTTCATAGGTGATAAGCGGCAGAATATAAGGTTTGCTGTAATCGCGTTTTTCAAATTCGGAAGCGTGATACTCTTTGAGGGAATAGCTGACCAGCTTGTAGGAATAGGCCTCAACGGCGGCATAATCGCGGTTTTCGAAGCGTTCGAGCGCGGCGTGCGAAGTCAGCCAGGTTTCGGTTTTGCCCGGCAGCGAGAGGTCTTTTAAATAGGAACTGTCGGAAGCGTAGTTGATGTCAAAACTTCCCAGCCAGAGGTCGTTAATCTCATAACGTCCGTTGGCGAAGATGCCGTAGCGGTTTTCGTCGGTGTCTTTGTCTTTCATGTAAGAACCGGACAGGTTCAGTTCGCCGTTATAGAGCATTTTGCGGTATCTGCCGCCCCAGACCACGCCCTGATCGGCGCTTAAAAGCGGCGAAAACAGCAGGTCTTCATGGTCGGAGATGTTCCAGAAATAGCGGAGTTCGAGCGAGCTGCCGAGATAAGAGGTGGAACGCATCGACGGCGGCAGAAAGCCGGAACGCCGTTTGACCGTCGGGTCGGGGTGCGACATGAACGGGGTATAAAATACCGGTATGTCTTTGATCTGGATAAACGCGTCCTGGTAATAAACGTCTTTGTTGGCGGCGTCGTGGGTGATTTTGCGCGCTTTTATCTGCCACAGGGGGGACGGGTTGTCTTCGCAGACGTCGCAGGGTGAATAAACGCCGTAAAAGAAATATTTGTTTTTGTTTTCCGACTGTTTGATGCGGCGGGCGGCGACCCGGCTTTCGTCGGCGAGAATCATTTTCACTTCGTGAATTGCGCCTTTTGACATTTTGTCTTCCAGTTCGGCGCTGTCGGCAAAGACGGTGGTTCCGTCCGGCTGAATGATATTGACGTGGCCGTCGGCGGTGATTTTGTCGTTTTTGCGGTCATACGTGATTTTGTCGGCTTTAAGGGTGGTGCCCTCGCGGACGATGTTAACGTTACCGGTGGCGGTAATCACTTTGGTTTCGGAGTTTTCTTCCACCTGATCGGCGCTGAAGTGAATTTCCGTGCGTTCGCGCTTCGGCGCCGGAGCGCTTTCGGCAAACGACCAGAACGGCAGCAGCGCGGCGCTTCCGAAGCCTGCCGCCAGCAAGGCGTATTTGAACGGTTTGAATGACATTATCTTGCGCTCCGGTTTGAATTCCGGCGGGTGAACCAGGCCGGATTATAAAAGAACAACAGGTACAGGCAGACAATAAAAGGCACAATCAGGTTGGCATAAAGCAAGGTGAGAAAATAGAGGCTTTTGCCGCAGAGATTGCCGAAAGCGAGGTCGCCGGCTTCGATCAGAACCATTGCCGCGATCGAACAGGAGATGATTTTTCCCTGGCCGCGGCGATTGAAGTTGCCGACCAGAAGTCCGGTGCAGGCCAGAAGCGCCATCACCAGATTGTAAAAAGGATTCATCAGCCGGCGGTGGCCTTCCAGAATGTAGCGGTTGGCTTCCTGCGGCGTCAGTTCGGGGTTGGACCCGGCGTCAAACAGTTCGGTCAGCGTTTTTGAACGGGCCGAATCGTCGCGCTTTTTGCCCGATGAGGTGGTGCCGAAGTCGATTGAATAGCGGTCAAAGGAAAGCGAGGAAAACTGTCCGCTTTTATTGTCGATTTCCTGACGGACGCCGTTGATCATGATCAGACGGGGGCCTTTTTCGGTATAAATGATGACGCCGTGTTCGGCCGAAACCGTCACTTTGGCTTTGGGGTTGCGCTCGTCGTTGATCAGAACGCCCTGCACCGAGCCGTCCTTTTCATGGGCGGTAATAAAAACGGTGAGGCCGTTTTGCAGGGTGGTGAATTCCCCTTCCCGGAACATCAGGTGCGAAACGTCGTTTTTAACCTGCCATTCCAGGTCGGCAAAGGCCTTTTCCGCATCGGGAATGGCGAAGTTGTTGACGTAGAGGCCGAAAACCGACATCGCCAGGCCGAAATAAATCGCCGGTCTGGCGTTTTGCCAGGGGCTGATGCCCGCCGACTGCATAACCACCAGTTCGCGGTCGGAAAGCATCCGGTTGTAAACGAACAGAACCGCCACGAATACGGAAATCGGCGACAGCAGGGAAAACAGCCGGGGCATCAGGCAGGAGGTCATTTTGATGAACAGACTGAGCGGCAGTCCCTTGTTGGTGACCAGTTCGACAAAACGCAAAGACTGAGTGAGCCACAAAATCGACATCAGCGAAAAAGTGACCAGGAGAAACCCGACAAATATCTGGCGGGAAATGTAAATGTTTAATTTTTTCATTTTAGGCGATACTATAAGATATAAAACGAATATGCAATAAAATCCTCAAAATTGTGAGCAATTTTGAGGATTTTTATTGCAGTTTCCGTTTGAGCGGCAGTTTATTTCTGCGAACTGATGCGCATGCGGTAGAACGACCGCCATACGAAAATCAGACCGATCAGGAAAAAGCTGACGCCGAGGCCGAGCGACAGGCAGCGGGGAGCGGCAACCGCCATCTCGACCGCCAGAAGCCCGAACAGGGTGGTGAATTTGATGATCGGGTTTAAGGCAACCGACGAGGTGTCCTTGTAAGGATCGCCGACGGTGTCGCCGACTACCGCGGCATCGTGCAGCGGGGTGCCTTTTTCCTTCAGGTCAACTTCCACCACTTTCTTGGCGTTGTCCCAGGCGCCGCCGGCGTTGGCCATGTAAAGGGCCTGGAACAGGCCGAAAGCGGCGATCGAGATCAGATAGCTGGCAAACAGGTCGGCGTCAAAACAGGCAAAGGCAATGGTGAAGCAGAAAATCACCATAAAGATGTTAAACATGCCTTTTTGCGCGTAGATGGTGCAGATTCTGACCACTTTCTTGGAATCTTCGATCGAAGCCGCCTGATTGGTGTCGAGCTTGATGTGTTCCTTGATATAGGCGACCGCGCGGTAAGCGCCGGTCGAAACCGCCTGCATTGAAGCGCCCGAGAACCAGTAGATGACGGCGCCGCCCAGAAGCAGCCCGAACAAGACCATCGGGTTCATCAGGTTCAGCTCAAGGTTTAAGAGCAGGATGATCGAAAAGATCATGGTGGTGGCGCCGATGACGGCGGTACCGATCAGAACCGGCTTGGCCGTCGCCTTGAAGGTGTTGCCGGCGGAATCGTTTTTCTCCAGCAGTTCCTTGCCGGTTTCAAAATCGGGTTTGAAGCCGTAGTCTTTTTCGATTTCCTTGTCGATGTCCTTGATCTGTTCGATCTGGGAAAGTTCAAACACCGACTGTGCGTTGTCGGTGACCGGGCCGTAGCTGTCAACCGCAATCGTAACCGGTCCCATGCCGAGCATGCCGAAGGCAACCAGGCCGAAGGCAAACACCGTCGGATAGACCATGTAGTCGTCAAGCCCTTCGGCGGCGGCAAAATAAGCGACCGTCATCAGGCCGATCATGACCAGTCCTTTCCAGAAAGCGGAGAAGTTGCCGGCCACGATACCGGAAATGATGTTGAGCGAGGCGCCGGCTTCGCGGCTGGCGTCAACGATTTCCTGCACGTGTTTGGATTTCGACGAAGTGAAAATTTTGGTAAATTCGGGAATCAGCGCTGCCGCCAGGGTGCCGCAGCTGATGATGACCGAGAGCTTCCACCACAGGTCTTCGCCCATGCCGCCGATCATGACGTAGGAAACGCCGAAAGTAACCGCGATTGAGAGCAGGGAGGTGATCCAGACAAGCGAAGTCAGCGGCACTTCGAAATCAAAGTCCTGTTTGTTGCCGAAACGGAGTTTGGAAAACCAGTTGTTGATCATGTAGGATACGACCGAAGTTATGATCATCAGCAGACGCATGGTAAAGATCCAGACGATCAGACGGGCCTGAATGTCAATGCCGTCGGCCATCAGCGCCAAGCTGCCGTTGTCGGTGTAGCTCATGCCGGCGGCCAGTACGATAAAGCTGATGAGGGCAACGCCGGTAACGCCGTAGGTTTCAAAGCCGTCGGCGGTGGGGCCGACGGAATCGCCGGCGTTGTCGCCGGTGCAGTCGGCAATCACGCCCGGGTTGCGTGCGTCGTCTTCGTCAATTTTGAAAATGATTTTCATCAGGTCGGCGCCGATGTCGGCGATTTTGGTGAAAATGCCGCCGCAGATGCGCAGGGCCGAAGCGCCGAGGGATTCGCCGATGGCAAAGCCGATAAAGCAGGCGCCGGCGTTTTCCCGCGGGATGAACAGCAGAATGATGATCATCATTACCAGTTCGACGCAGATCAGAAGAACGCCGATCGACATGCCGGAGCGAAGCGGCAGGCTCATGACCGGAAAGGCCTTGCCCTTAAGCGAGGCAAAAGCGGTGCGGGCGTTGGCATAGGTATTGATGCGCATGCCGAACCAGGCGACCGAAAACGAGCCGAGAATACCCAGAACCGACCACAGCAGAATGTTCATGACCATCGGCAGCGGGGTTTGATTTAAGAAAAAGAAATAGTAGAAAATGCAGACGGCGATGAAGGCTTCCAGAATCACCAGAAGAACCGCCTGCTGCTTCATGTAGGTTTTGCAGGTTTCATAAATTAAAGACGCCATGTTCAGCATTGATTTGTGAGCAGGCATCTTTTTGATTTTGCAAAATTCGTAAAAGCCGAAGAGCATTCCCAGGGCGCAGACGATCAGGCCGTAAAGCAGGATCTGCGAACCGGTGACGGCATGGCCCCAGAAATTGTATTCCACGTCGAGCAGCGGAATTTTCAAGTCAATTTCGGAAGCCTGTGCCGTTTGGGAAAAAAGGCACAAAAACAGCGTGATTGCCGGGGCAATCCAGCCGTACTTCTTTAAAAATCTCATAATATTATTCCTCATAATTAAATTGGGTTAAACAACTTAATGCCATCAGCCTATAACTTCTCTTTCATTATTGCAAGCATAAATAATGCCTTTTTGCGCCCGGCCGTTTGCGTATACAGATTGTCGTTTGCGGTGGATTTTTCAACGGGAGTGTGTTATGGTGACATTATGGAAAACGATACAGAACAGAAAAGCAGCCGGCGTCCGGCCGTCATCTTTGCCGTTTTGGCATTATGGGTCATTCTCAAATGGATGTTTGAATTCGGCATGGTTCACCGGTTGAGTTGGGTGGAGTTGGGAGTATTTGTTCCCTTGATTTTTATGCTTAAATGGCTCCAATTTAATTTGACTTCTCCCGAATATCGGAAGATGGCAGCGGTTTTCAGCGGTGTTTGTCTGCTTCTTCTGTTGCTGACATATGTTTTTTCGTCGGAAATTGAAACGTTAATTCTGTTGTATCCCGTTGACTGACTTTAAGGAAAGGAGAAAAGCTTTGAGTTGGGAAAAACTGCCTTTTCTGGGCGCGGCCGCGGCGGTTTTGCTGACGGCAGCTCTCGTCCGTATGATTTTCGTCGTGCCGGAATATAACGGTTTTGGATGGGACATTTCCTTTTACGTTATTCTCCCCGTGCTTGACGTTTATCTGGTCGGTTACAAGGACAGCCGGTATTGGAAGCCGTTTTGTTATGCCGTTATCGCCTTTTCGATTGCGGCGCTGCTGGTTATGCAGTTTTTCCCGGAAGAAAGCGGGACGTTTTTGCGTTCGTGTTTTTAACGATCCCGGAGGCATTTTTTGCGAGCTGTCTTCGGTATTGACTTTGGCATAGTTTATGGTGTGGGCAGCAGTGAAAATCGCGGCGGCGATTATGTTAAAAATGTACTGAGTAATATTGCCGGAGGCGTGGCAGGTAAAGAGATTAACAGAAAACTTTTTGGTGTAGCGGGGGCGCCGGTGATGAGGGAAATTTTGAACCCTGTGATTGGTGAGACGGTAGGGGCGTTTGTCGATAAAACTATTGACAAACTGTTTGACGGCAAATAACATTTTTTATCAGTGGTAAGGAAAGAAAAAGAGTCATGAAATTTTTATCGCTTAAAAATCCAAAAGCTGTTACGTTCTTGTTTAATGTTGTGACAGGCGTATTAGCCTTATTGGTAATTTATTCGATGGCTCTTATCGTGTCGTTGCAATTTATTGTGCCTTCTTCTTTTATATTAATTGTCTATGACGTGTTGTTGGTATTTTTGCTGAGATATGAAGGTTTTATGCCGGACCGTTATTGGGATTGGGTGCAACAAGGCTATAACGAGTATAAAATAAAAATTGTTTTTTCTTTGATTTATTTGGCTTATTCCGCGATGGTTGGTTTTGTTTACCGGGATGAACTAAAACCTCTTTTGCCGGAAAATTTTCAATAAACCTGTCGCTTTGATACGGAAAGAAAAAGAGTCATGAAATTTTTATCGCTTACGAAAACCGAAGTTATTAAAATTTTACTGAGGATTGTCGTGTGCTGTTTGGAATTGCTGTGTGTTTTTACAATGCTTTTCATAATTCCGTTTCTGTTCATTATGCCGTCGTTGGGGATGGTCATATACGCCGCGTTGTGGCTTATTATAGCGTTTTATGACGGTTTTGTGCCGGATCGTTATTGGGAGTGGTACGTGAAAGGCTATAACGAGTTTAAAGTATCAATCGGCACATGGGTTTTTCTTTTGGCGTATACGGCACTCGTTATCTATATTTACGGAGATGAGATGAAGCTTAGTTACCTGGAATCCCGTGAAGATTATAAGTTTGAAGACGAAAATTCGTAAATGGTCGTTTTATCTGCCGGTATTGTTTGCGAGATAAAAATAAATTGAGTCATATAGTATGGGT
This sequence comes from Azospirillum sp. 51_20, assembly GCA_001917175.1. GTDB lineage: Bacteria > Pseudomonadota > Alphaproteobacteria > RF32 > CAG-239 > JAFUYI01. Next base: position 189,869 of record MNTV01000020.1, on the reverse strand, counting down.
ACTAAAAAAGCCGTCTGAAGTTCAGACGGCTTTTTTTGAGGTATCCGTGCGGATGATTATTTGGCGTTTTCCAAATCTTCGCCGGTTTCCTGATTGACCCGTTTGGCAGAGAGTTTGAACTTGCCGCGGTTGTCCATGCCCAGGCATTTGACCCAGATGCTGTCGCCTTCCTTGTAAAAGTCGGAAACAGAAGCGATCCGTTCGTTTTTCACTTCGGAGATGTGAACCAGCCCTTCGGTCGAACCGACGAATTTTACAAACGCGCCGAAATCCATGATCTTGGTGATGACGCCTTTGTAGATTTTGCCTTCTTCCGGTTCGGCAACAATGCCCATGATCCAGTCGAGAGCGGCCTGACCGTCGGCACTGTTGACGGTGGCAATGCGGATGACGCCGTCGTCGCTGATGTCGATCTTGGAGTTGGTCTTTTCGGTGATTTCGCGAATGACCTTGCCGCCCGAACCGATGACTTCGCGGATCTTGTCAACCGGGATCTTCAGGGCAATGATGCGGGGCGCATGTTCGGCTACGTGCGGACGCGGTTCGGCAATGGTCTTGGCCATTTCGCCCAAGATGTGGATGCGGCCTTCGTGCGCCTGAGCCAGCGCGTTTTTCATGATTTCTTTGGTGATGGAGGTAATTTTGATGTCCATCTGCAAAGCGGTTACGCCGTCTTTGGTTCCGGCAACCTTGAAGTCCATGTCGCCCAGGTGGTCTTCGTCACCCAAAATGTCGGTGAGGATGGCAACCCGGCCGTCGTCTTCTTTGATCAAGCCCATGGCAATACCGGCAACCGGTTTGGCCATCGGCACGCCGGCAGCCATCAGCGACATGGTGGTGCCGCAAACGGTGGCCATCGAAGAAGAACCGTTCGATTCCAAAATTTCGGATACGACCCGGATGGTGTAGGGGAAAGCGTCCTTGTCTTTGGGCATCATCGGATGGATGGCGCGCCAGGCCAGTTTGCCGTGGCCGATTTCGCGGCGTCCCGGGCTGCCCAGACGGCCGCATTCGCCGACCGAAAACGGCGGGAAGTTGTAGTTGAGCATAAAGTCTTCTTTGTATTCGCTCATCAAACCGTCGACAATCTGCGCGTCTTCGCCGGTGCCGAGGGTGGTAACCACCAGCGCCTGGGTTTCGCCGCGGGTGAAAATGGCGGAACCGTGGGCGGTCGGCAAAACGTCGACTTCGCACCAGATCGGGCGGACGGTTTTGGTGTCGCGGCCGTCAATACGCTTGCCGGTCGAAAGAACCTTTTCGCGGACGACAACATGTTTTAATTTTTCCAAAACGTCGAGCAGATATTTGTTCTCGATTTCGTTTTCGGGATCGATACCGGCCTTGACTTCTTCGTCCAGCTGGCCGATCAGAGTGCCGCGTTTGAGCTTGTCGGTTTCGGTGAAAGCTTCTTCATAACGGCTGCGGAAAGCCTTGGCGATACGTTCGTACATTTCGTCGAACTCTTTCGGGAATACGGGAGTTTCCCAAGGTTCTTTGCCGGCTTCTTTAGCCAGCTCGCAGATCATGTCGATCACCGGCTGGAAGCTGTCAAAACCGAACATGACCGCGTTCAGCATGGTTTCTTCCGAGAGCTCGTTTGCTTCGGATTCCACCATCAGCACGCCTTCCTTGGTGCCGGCGACGGTCAGTTCGAGTTCGGATTCCTTTTGTTCGTCAATGGTCGGGTTTAAGATAAATTCACCGTTTTTGTAACCGACTTTGGCGGCGCCGATCGGTCCCATAAACGGAATGCCGGAAACGGCCAGCGCGGCGGAAGCGGCGATCATCGCCACTACGTCGGAAGTGGTTTTCTGGTCGTGGCAGAGCGTGGTGCAGATGATTTGCACTTCGTTCTTAAAAGCATCCGGGAACAACGGGCGAATCGGACGGTCGATCAGGCGGGAGACCAGCACCTCGTGTTCGGAAGGCTTGCCTTCTCTTTTCATGAAGCCGCCGGGCACTTTGCCGGTGGCATAATATTTTTCCTGATAGTTAACGGTTAAGGGGAAAAAGTCCTGATCGGCTTTTGCCTCTTTGGCCGCGCAAACGGTGGCCAGCACCTTGGTTTCGCCGTAAGTGACGACAACCGCGCCGGTCGCCTGTTTGGCGACTTTGCCGGTTTCCAACACCAGCTTGCGTCCGCCCCATTCCATTTCGCGGGTGGATACTTTTAAGTTATTCATATTGTCTTACCTTTCTTTTCATCTTACATCTTTAAACATCACCTGTCCGGATGAGGACAGGATTTTGATAAAAGTATTGCGGAACCCGTTTGATGTTCCGCAATACTTGCAAAACCTTAACGACGAATGTTAAGCTTTTTAATGATTTCCTGATATCTCTTTTCGTCTTTTTTCTTCAGGTAGTCGAGAAGGTGGCGGCGTTTGCTGACCATCTTCATCAGACCCAGACGGGAGTGCAGGTCTTTGCGGTGAACGTTGAAGTGCTCGATCAGGTTGTTGATGCGGGTCGTCCAGATCGCGATCTGAACTTCCGGCGAACCGGTGTCGCCTTCGGCCAGGCCGTAAGTTTTGGCCAATTCGTTCTTAACTTCTTTGGTAATCGACATCTTTATTTTTCCTTTTTTTCCTGGTTAAAATTAAATACGCGAACCGGCGAAAACCTGGTTTCTTCGATCCGCAGCATCGCCGCCAGCCGGCCTTCGCAAACGGCGGCAACCGTCTGCCCGACGGAAAACGAATGTTCCCGCGATTTGGGTGACAAAGCCTGTCCGTGAAGGAGTTTGGCGGCTTCCGCTTCCGAAACAGCCATGACCGCGATGTCGCGCAGAGAGGTTTCTGACGGAAGCAAAAATCGTTTACGCTCGTCAACATACACTACATTTTGCAAAGTTTCCAGCAAAATTTTTGCCGACTCGTCAAAAATTCCCGAACGGGTTCGGCGCAGGCGGCAGAGGTGGCCGAAAGTGCCCAGCCGGCGGGCGATGTCGCGGCCGAGGCTGCGCACGTAAGTGCCTTTGGAACAGCGGACTTTGAAGCTGCTGCGGCCGCCGGGCAGGCTGCCCGTAAATTCCAGTTCGTAAACGGTAATCTGACGCTCGGGAATGTTTACTTCTTCGCCTTTGCGGGCCAGCTCGTAGGCGCGGCGGCCGTTGATTTTAACGGCGCAAAAGGCCGGCGGCGTCTGTGTGATCTCGCCGCAAAACTGCGGCAATACGGCCAGAATTTCCTCATCTGCCGGAATTCTTCCGTTGTCGGCGGTTATGCTGCCGTCGCTGTCGGCGCTGTCGGTTTCCGTACCCCATTGAACGGTGAATTCGTACTCTTTGGTTTCGTCGCCGAGAAAATCTATCAGCTTGGTGGTTTCTCCGAACGCGATCGGCAAAATACCGCTGGCAAAAGGGTCCAGCGTGCCGGTATGGCCGTTTTTCTGCGCGTTGAGCAGCCGGCGGGTAAGGTTGACGACTTCGGTCGAGCCCATGCCTTCCGGCTTATCGATAACAAGCCAGCCGTTGACGGGGTCTCCTTTGCGGTGTTTCATCGGATGTTTCTCCTTGGCTGCCGGCGGAAAGTTTTCCGCAGAACGTGAAAAAAATCCCGGACTTTGCCGGGAAACGGATCAGTTTTCGCTCAAATCCCGGGTAACTTTCGGATCGTGAAGCAGTTTTTCGATTTTGTCGGCTTCGGCAAAGCTGTCGTCGATCTTGAAACGGATTTCCGGAACAAAGCGCAGCGCCGTTTTGGTTCCGATGATTTTGCGGAAGTGGTTAGCCGCCAGCTGCAGCCCCTCGAGAACTTCCTTGTCGGTTTCCGGGTTGGAAGTGATGAAATAGACGTCGGCATATTTTAAGTCGGGGGATACCTGGGCTTCCATAACGGTGACCAGAGTGCTGATCCCTTCCAGGTTGCGAACCCGGCCCTGGTTGATTTCTGCCGCGATGATCCGTTTGATTTCCTGGCCGACGCGAAGCTGCCGCTGGGATTGTTCTTTGATTGCCATTTGTTGTTCCTCTTTTTTTATACGCAACAGACCGAAAGTCCGGCGGCGCCGGATTTCCGGTCTGCTCCGAAGTTAATTTCCTACGCCAGTTTGGCGGCGATGGTTTCGATTTCGTAACATTCGATGAAGTCGCCGACCTGAATGTCGTTGTAGTTTTCAAAACTCATGCCGCATTCGTAGCCTTCCTTGACTTCCTTGACGTCGTCCTTAAAGCGCTTCAGCTGGCCGAGGCTGCCGTCGTGGATAACCACGTTGTCGCGCAGCAGGCGGACTTTGGCGCCGCGTTTGACCATGCCTTCGGTGACCATGCAGCCGGCCACCCTGCCGACGCCGGTGATGTTGAAGACGTTGCGGATTTCCGCATAGCCGAGAAGCTTCTCGCGCAGTTCGGGCGAAAGCAGGCCTTCCAGACCTTTCTTAACGTCGTCGGCCACGTCGTAGATAATCGAATAATAACGGATGTCAACCCCGTCGCGGCGGGCCATATCGCGAGCCTGCGGAATCGCGCGGACGTTAAAGCCGATGATCAGCGCGTTGGAGGCTTTGGCCAGCGTGATGTCGGATTCCGAAATCGGGCCGACCGCCGAGTGCAGGATCTGGACGCTGACTTCGTTGTTCGACAGTTTGTTCAACGTGCCTTCGATGGCTTCGACCGAACCCTGAACGTCGGCCTTGATGATGACCGGCAGGTGTTTGGATTCGCCCGATTTAATCTTGTCGAGCATCTGTTCCATCGCCGATTTGGCGCTCTTGACCAACTTGGCGTCGCGTTCTTTCTGAATGCGGTAGTTGGTGATTTCCTTGGCCTGGGATTCGCTTTCCACCATGTTGAAGTTGTCGCCGGCGGCAGGGGTGCCCTGCAAACCGATGACTTCGACCGGAGTGGCCGGTCCGGCTTCGAAAATCTTGTGTCCGTGTTCGTTGAACATGGCGCGGACGTGTCCCCATTCCTTGCCGGCAATGATGATATCGCCGACTTTCAGGGTGCCTTTCTGTACCAGCAGAGTGGCAACCGAACCGCGGCCTTTTTCCATTTTGGCCTCGATGACGGTACCGCTGGCCTTGCAGGTCGGATCGGCTTTGAGGTCAAGAATTTCCGCCTGCAGCAGGATCGCTTCCACCAGTTTGTCGATGTTGATCCGCTTTTTGGCGGAAACTTCGGCGCACAGGCTTTCGCCGCCCATTTCCTCAACCGCGATGCCGTGTTGTAAAAGCGCGGTCTTGACTTTCAGCGGATCGGCGCCGGGCAGGTCGATTTTGTTGATGGCGACCACGATCGGTACTTCCGCCGCCTGGGCGTGGCGGATGGCTTCCACCGTCTGCGGCATGATGCCGTCGTTGGCGGCCACTACCAGCACCACGATGTCGGTTACCTTGGCGCCGCGGGCGCGCATTTCGGAAAACGCTTCGTGTCCCGGGGTATCAATGAAGGTGATCTTCTGCCCGTCGCCGAGCGTAATCTGGTAAGCGCCGATATGCTGGGTGATGCCGCCGGCTTCCTTGGCGGCGACGTTGGTTTCGCGCAGGGCGTCCAAAAGCGAGGTCTTGCCGTGGTCGACGTGTCCCATGACGGTAACCACCGGCGCGCGGGGCAGCATGTTTTCGGGCTTGCTCTGTTCTTCGTTTAAGACCATTTCGACGTCGCTGTCGGCCACCCGTTTCCATTTGTGACCCATTTCTTCGACGATGATCTGCGCGGTGTCGGCGTCAATCGGCTGGTTGATGGTGGCCATCACCCCGAGGGACATCAGTTTTTTGATGACCTCGGCGCCTTTTTCCGCCATCCGGTTGGCCAGTTCCTGTACGGTGATGACTTCGGGAATGATCACTTCCTTGATGATCTTTTCCTGCGGCTGAACGACCGGCGCCGGTTTCGGCTGCTTTTTCTTGAAACGGCGGCGGGGCGCGGCATAGCCGTAATCGTCGTCGTCATCGTCGCTGCCGCCGAAGGTGTGGATGTTCACTTTCGGGTTGCGGCGCTGCGGTTCAAAGCTGCGTTTGGTGATTTTTTTGCGTTCCTGTTCAAAGACTTCTTCTTTGCTTTTGCCTTTTTCCGTTGTCGGACGGGCTTTCTTGGCGCGGTCGTCTTCGTCGTCCTCGTCGTCAAAGTCAAAATCCCGGCGTTCCTTTTCCTTGTTCTTGAAGTCGCGTTCGTCTTCCGCCTTTTCCGTCCGGCCTTTTTCTTTTTCCGCTGCCTGACGCGCCTTTTCCGCCTTTTCTTTTTCCAGGCGCTCTTCTTCCTCGCGGCGTTTTTGTTCTTCCAGCTCTTTTAAGCGGGCTTCTTCCTCTTTCTGCTTCTGCCGCAGAGCAGCCTTTTCCTCTTCTTCCTGCTGGCGGCGCGCTTCGTGTTCCTTGGCTTCGGCGATCAGCTTCAGCTTGGCGGCGGTGGCCTCGTCGATTTTGACTTCTTTGCCCGCGGGTGCCGCCGGGTTGATTACCCGTTTTTTGCGCACTTCGACCTGCACCACTTTTTTGCCGTCGCCGGCGGGTCTGGCGTCGCTCAGGTTCTTGAGGGTGAGTGTCTTTTTCCCCGATAATGTTAACTTCGATTTTGCATTATCTTCTGTCATACTCAAATTTTCTCCATCTTATCATTTTTTTAGGAATTGAAATTCTGCCATTTTCGCAACTGGCTGCGGACCATTTCCGCCATCCCGCCTTTCAGCACGGCGGCGTGTACCGTGTTTGTTCTGTTTAATGCCTTGTCCAACTCCTCAACTTCAAACAATGTCAAAATTTCCGTATTCCCGGCGGCGGCTCTGATTTTTGCATTGCCGTCGCTGCCGGCGTCGGCCGCTTCGATGATAAAAGCGACCCGGCCTTTTTGCAGATTTTCCCGGACTTTTTCAAATCCGGTAATCAGCGCGCCGGCCTTCTTGGCCAGATTTATAGCGTCAAGTGCCCGATTTTTCAAGATATTTTCGACCGTTTCCCCCAAATTCGGGTCAACTTTGGTATTTTTGCCGAATTTTTTGAAGACGTTTTTGCTTACGGCCTGTGCCAAAACCGCGCGGGAATTGGTAATGTAAAAACCTTTTCCCGGCAGCTTTTTCTTAAAATCGGGTATGACCTGACGGTCGGGGGTGAGGGTAAAACGCAGGAGTTCTTCCTTGTTTTTTTCCTCCCCCGTGACCAGACAGGTGCGGTTTGAATTATTTTCTTTCATCCCCGCCTTCTTGTCCTTCGTTTTCAAACCAGTGTTCGCGGGCGGCCATGATGACCTTGTTGGCCTCCGTCTGCGACAGCGTGTTTTCGCCGAGCATTTCGATCAGTTCGTCGGCTGCCAGGTCGGCCAGATCGTCTAAGGTTTTGACGCCTTTTTCGGCCAGGGTCAGGATCATTTCCTGGTCAAGCCCGGTTACCGTTTTTAAGGTGTCGTCGATGCCGAGGGTTTTGCTCTTTTCGGCAAATTCGGCGTCGCGTTTGGCTACGAACTCTTTGGCGCGGTCCTGCAGCTCGGTGGCGATGTCTTCGTCAAAGCCTTCGATTTCGGCCAGTTCGTGCAGCGGTACCAGGGCCACTTCGTCAACCGTGGAGAAACCTTCGGCAATCAGCAGATGGGCGATCATTTCGTCAACGTCAAGAGCTTCCATAAAGCGCTGGGAACGGACTTTGTTTTCGTTGGAGCGGCGTTCGGCTTCCTGTTCTTCGGTCAGAACGTCGATGTCGCAGTTCAAAAGCTGGGAAGCCAGTTTGACGTTTTGTCCGCGGCGGCCGATGGCGATCGAAAACTGTTCCTTGGGAACCACCGCTTCGATGCGGTTGTTTTCCTCGTCGATGACCACTTTGCTGACTTCTGCCGGCGCAAGTGCGCTGACCATATACTGGGCACGGTCTTCGGAATAGGGAATAATGTCGATTTTTTCGCCCTGCAGTTCGGTAACCACCGCCTGAACGCGGATGCCGCGCAGGCCGACACAGGCGCCGACCGGATCGATGGTGACGTCTTCCGCCCTTACCGCCAGTTTGGCTTTGGAGCCGGGATCGCGGGCAACGCCCATGATCTTGACGATGCCGTCATAAATTTCCGGCACTTCCTGAGTGAACAGGGCGGCCAGAAATTCGGGACAGGTGCGGGAAAGGAAAATCTGCGGGCCTTTGGCTTCGCGGCGGACGTCGAGTACGTAAGCGCGGACACGGTCGCCGTTTTTGAATTTTTCCCGCGGAATGATTTCGTCGCGGCGCAGCACGGCTTCGGTTTTGCCGATGTCGAGTACGACGTTGCCGAACTCGATCCGTTTGACGGTACCGTTAACGATGGTGCCCATTTTTTCCTTGTATTCTTCATACTGGCGGTTGCGTTCGGCGTCGCGCACTTTCTGCACGATCACCTGTTTGGCGGTTTGGGCGGCAACCCGGCCGAAGTCGATCGGCGGCAGGGTATCGATGATGAAATCGCCGGCAACGGCGCCTTTTTTATATGCCTGAGCGTCTTCGACCGTCAGCTGGGTCACTTCGTTTTCCACCTCGTCGACCACTTCGCGGTAGCGTTCCAGCGTAATGGCGCCGGTTTTGCGGTCGATTTGCGCGCGGATGTCGTGTTCAAAGCCGTAGCGGGAACGGGCGGCTTTCTGAATGGCGACTTCCATGGCGACGAAAACGTCTTCCTTGTCGATGTTTTTTTCGCGGGCGACGGTGTCGGCAACCAGAATGATTTCGGGTCTCGGCATATTTTCGATGTTTGGCATTTTTTCCCTCGTTAAAATATTGCAGTTAGGTTTATTCTTCGATTTCGGTTTCTTCTTCGCCGGCTTCGGCTGCGGCGGCGGCCAGCAGTTCGTCGGTCAGAAGCAGCTTGGCTTTGAAAACGGCCTCGTAGGGAATGAAATATTCTTCCCCGTCCATGGCAAAAACGATGTTGTCGTTTTCGTCTACCCGGACAATGCGGCCTTTGAAACGTTTGCGTTTTTCGATTTCGACGTCGGTTTCTATCTTGGCCTCAAATCCGGCGAATCGGACAAAGTTTTCAAGCGCGGTCAGCGGGCGGTCAAGTCCCGGCGAGCTGACTTCCAGAGTGTAGCGGCCGGCGATCGGATCTTTTTCGTCCAGCAGGGCGGAAACGGCGCGGCTGACGGCGGCGCAGTCGTCGACGACGATGTTTTCTCTGTCTTTGCGTTCGATCATGATCTGCAAAGTGGGGTTGACGTTGCCGATGGTGATGACGCGCACCAGATCAAAGCCCATCTCGTCGATAAGCGGTTCCAGCATTTCCTGCAGCGGGTGTTTCTTTTGCATTCAGACTCCTTTTATTAACAAAAAAGCGGGGCTTTCGGCCCCACTTTCAATTAACTTTTATGAAAGAATACCCTTTATATAACATAATTTTTGAAAAAATAAAGCATTTTTTTGCCGTTGTTGCGGAAAAACGCGTTTCCGGCGCCCGGAGATGCTGCCGAAGGTTGTCGATAAGGGCTTAAAAAGGCGTTGATTTTAGCGGCGAGTTGTTATACTCTGCCGGGCAGGTTTTGATTTAACTTGGAGAAAGCGTCGATGCAAAAATATATTACCACCCCGATTTATTATCTGAACGGGCTGCCGCATATCGGGCATGCCTATACGTCCATTCTGGGCGACGTGATGAAGAAGTTTGAACAGATGCGGGGCAACGGCGTGTATTATACCACCGGCACCGACGAACACGGGCAGAAGAACCAGCACAGCATTGAGGCAAGCGGCCTTGCGGCCGACGAGTTTCTGACCCGGCAGAGTGACAATTTCCGCAATCTGTTCGTCGAGCTCGGCATTGACTTTGACTATTTCGTCCGCACTTCGCGCCCCGAACACAAGAAAATCGTACAAGAGATTCTGCAAAACATTTATGACAAGGGGCTGATTGTCAAAAAGTCGTACGAAGGGCTTTACTGCGAGGGCTGCGAACAGTTCAAAAAGAAAAGCGACCTTGACGAGAACGGCTGCTGTCCCGATCACAAAGCGGCGCCGAAGGCGATCAGCGAGGAAAACTATTTCTTCCGTCTGGAGCCTTATCGTCAATGGCTGATCGATTATATTAAAAGCCATCCGGACTGGATACAGCCGGCCAAATATGCCAACGAAGTTTTGGGCATGCTGAAAGAGCCGCTTGAGGATCTTTGCATTTCGCGTCCGAAATCACGGGTATGGCTGGGTGTCGAACTGCCGTTTGACCATGACTATGTTACTTACATCTGGTTTGACGCGCTGGTCAATTACATTTCCACTTTAAACTACGGACACAATCCGGATTTTGAAACGGTCTGGGCTCATTCCCACCATCTGATCGCCAAGGACATTCTCAAACCCCACTGCATTTACTGGCCGATTATGCTGCATGCGCTGGGCGTTGTGCCGGTTGAGCACTATTTTATCCACGGCTACTGGATCGGTGAAGGCGGGGTCAAGATGTCAAAGTCTCTCGGCAACGTGGTTGATCCGGCGGAAGTGGTCAGGCTGCTCGGCGTTGACGCACTGCGTTTCTATCTGATCAACAACATGACTCTCGGCGGAGACTCCCAGATCAGCGTGGCGATGTTGAAACAGGGGTATAAAATGCTGGCCAACAATATCGGCAATTTGCAGATGCGGGTGTTGAAGATGGTGCAGAAAAGCCTTGAAGGCAAAGTGCCTTCGCCGGCCGCTCTGAACGAAGAGGACAAAGCGCTGGTCAACGATATTGCCGGCCGCTTCGAGCGTATTTTCGGTCAGGAAATGTCGCTTGAAACTGTCAGCGAGCTGGCCGAGAGCATCGTTAAAGCAGGGGATGCGGTCAATGCTTATTTTGCTGCCAACACGCCGTGGGTGCTGGCCAAAAATCCGGCCGAACGCGCCCGTTTCGAGGCGGTGGTTTATACCACTCTCGAATGTCTGCGTCTGATCGGGCTGGCCATGTATCCGCTGACGCCTGCCACCGCACGTAAAATCGAAGCTTCTCTCGGGGTTGAGCCGGAAAGTTTTAAAGCCGATTTCAAACCTTTTGCGCTGCCGGAAGGAACGGAAATCAAAGTCGGCGACCCGTTGTTCCCGATGATTGAAGAATGATGGAAAAGTTCCGAAAACAAAAAACTCCCGGGGTTCCCGGGAGTTTTTTTGCGGCTGAAAATGCACCTGCCGCCGTGTGGGGGACGGTTTACAGACTGCTTTTGCCGTAAATCTGATACTGGCAGTGGATGTTTTGCAAAGTGTTGAGAAATTCGCCGTCGTTTAAAAGTTCTCCGCTGTCGGCAGCAAAAGGCGTTTCCACCAGTTTTTTGACCGGCAGTTTGCTGATTTTTTTCGGCAGAAAGCGCCGGCAGAAGGCATAAGCCGCGGCTTGCAGTCCCTTTTCTCCGGTGATGCCGTAACCGATTTCGGAAAGCATTTTGGCAATGTCTGTTTCCGCCGAAAAGCGGCTGCCGTACCAAATGCCGATGTCGGCAGCGGCCAGTTCCCGCCAGGGAAAGCCTTTGCCCGGATCGGGCTTGCGTTGCGGCGCGACGTCGGAGTGGCCGACGATCATGGTCGGGGCAATCCGCCGGCGGTCGATGATATCGCGGCAAAGTTCCGTCAGCGCGGCAATCTGCTTTCGGTTGAAACGGCTCTGGCCGAGCGAGCGGTGGCAGACCTCGATGCCGATGGCGGCCGAATTGACGTCGGTGATGCCGCGCCAGAAGGCGACGCCGGCATGCCAGGCGCGTTTGTCTTCGCTGACGCACTGATAAACGGTGCCGTCGTAATCAACGACGTAATGAGCGGAAAGCTGCAGTTTTTCCAGCTGCGCAATCCCTTCCCCGGCATTGTGAGCCATGGAGTGGATGACCAGCATGCTGATCGGAAGTTTGCGTTCGTTAAAGAAGGGAAGCGGGCGGTATGTGATCATGGCGGCCCTCACAGTCTGATGGTTGACAGTTCTATCGGAAAATCGTCTTTGACCGCAATCTGTCCCAGGTGACGGCAGCGGCGGTAACTGAAATAAAGTTCCGGGTTGGTGTAAGTGTCGATGCCGGAGAACGAAATGTTTTTAATGCCGATAAGATCAAAACGGTGCCGGACAAAGGCTTCCAGATCGCAAAGCCAGCGTTCTCCGGCGCAGGGCGTGAAGAAACGTTCGTTGTCTTTGTCCCGGTCAAGGAAAAGGTTTCTCATGTCGTTTTGCACTTCAAAAGATTCCTTTTGCAGGCAGGGACCGGCAGCGGCGGTAATGTCTTCGACGGCGGCGCCTTTTTCGAGCATGACTTTGACCGTGTTTTCAATGACACCGGCAAGCGCGCCCCGCCAGCCGGCATGAGCGGCGCCGATAACGCCGTGTTTTTCATCGGCCAGCAGAACCGGCATGCAGTCGGCGGTGGTAATGCCCAGAATGATGCCGGGACGGTCGGTGACCACGCCGTCGGCCTCGATTTCGTAACGCGAGGGGCGGTCGACATAAACGGCTTTGTCGGTATGCCCCTGGCAGGGACGCATCACCGCGTTGCCGGGGAGGCCGTAGAACCTGCCGACCAGTTCAAGGTTTTTTTCTATGTTTTCCGCCTTGTCGCGGCTTTTGCGGTTGAAGTTGAAACTGGCGTAAATGCCCTCGGAAACGCCGCCGTTCCTGCCGAAAAAGGCATGCCTGTCCGCCGGCAGGTTGGGTGCGAGGTAAAAATTGACCATATTTTCAAGCATTGTTTTATTCCACGGTTTCGGCTACGGCCGGATTAATCTGCGGTTTTTCGTTGGCAGTGACAATATTGCGCTGCAGTTCGTCGGCGGCAAAGTTGTAATCCTCTTCGCTTTCGGCATGGACAAACGCCAGCGGGTTTTGCTCGTCGACATAGTCGCCGATCTGACAGAAGCCGGTGTAGCCGGTGGCGTAATCCAGCTTTTGTTCCGGCGAGGTGCGGCCGCCTTTCAGGCCGATGATGCTGAGGCCGATGTTGCGGGTGTTCATGCTTTCGACGTAACCGGAGCAAAGCGGAAAAACGGGTTTGACGATGGCTGCCCGGGGCAGGTATTTTTCCGGACGTTCGACAAAGTCGGCGGGACCGCCGAGTTTTTTGACCATGCGGGCGAACACTTCCGGCGAACGGCCGGAATCAAGATCGGCCAGCAGCCGTTTCCGCGCTTCGCCGGCGTCGGCAAAACAGCCTGCCGTTACCAGCAGTTCGGCAGCCAGACTGAGGGTAATTTCGTGCAGGCGCGGGTCAACATTAATGCCTTTTAAATAATCAACCGCTTCTTTTACTTCCACCGCGTTGCCGGCGGTGGTGCCCAGCACCTGGTTCATGTCGGTAAGGAGGGCCTTGGTTTTGGTGCCGGCTTTGCCGGCGACGCTGACGATCGAGCGGGCAAGGGCGCGGCCGTCGTCAATGCTCTCCATAAACGCGCCGTTGCCGAATTTCAAGTCCATGATCAGACAGTCGAGTCCGGCCGCCAGCTTTTTGGAAAGAATCGAAGCGGTAATCAGCGGAATCGATTCAACCGTGGCGGAAACGTCGCGGACGGCGTAGATCTTTTTGTCGGCCGGCGCCAGGCTGCCGGTCTGGCCGATGACGGCGCAGCCGACTTCTTTGACGGCTGCGCGGAAAAGATCGTTGTCGGGATGAGTTTGGTAACCGGGGACAGAGTCAAACTTGTCGAGCGTGCCTCCGGTATGTCCGAGCCCGCGGCCGGAAATCATCGGCACATAGACGCCAGCCGCCGCCAGCATCGGAGCCAACATCAGACTGACCTTGTCGCCGACTCCGCCGGAAGAATGTTTGTCAACGACCGGCGCGTCCAGTTCCGGCCATTGCAAAACGTCGCCGGAATCGCGCATGGCAAGGGTCAGGTTTTTGGTTTCGCCGGCGTCAAGTCCGTTTAAGAAGGCGGCCATGGTAAAAGAGCCGATCTGGCAGTCGGCGATGGTGCCGTCGGTGACGCCGCGGACGAAAAAGTCGATTTCTTCGGCGCTTAGGTTTTGTTTGTCGCGTTTTTTGCGGATAATTTCCTGTGGCAGCATGGTTAACTCCGTTTGTCAGTCTTTATTTTCGATAACTCTGATCAGATCGTCCAAAAGCGAACTGGCGCCAATGCGGAAATGCGCCGGATCAGGCCAGTCGGCGCCCAGGATAACTTCGGATAATATCAGATATTTGCGGGCTTCTTCAAATTCCCTGATGCCGCCACTGGCCTTAAAACCGACGTCGCGGCCGCTGTCGCGGATGGTTTCCAGAATGATGTTGGCGGCGCCGACGGTGGCGGAAACCGGGGTTTTGCCGGTTGAGGTTTTGATGAAGTCAATGTCGTATTCGAGGCAGAGTTTTACTGCCGCGGCAATTGTCGACACGTGGTTGAGTTCGCCGGTTTCAAGAATGATTTTGCTGGTGTGTTTGCCGCATTCGCGCTGGATGATGTCGAGAAAACGCCGGCAGGAATCCGTATTGCCGGCAAGAAAGTCGCGGTAGGGAAAAACGGCGTCGATTTCGTCGGCACCGCCGCTCAGGCCTTTTTTGATTTCGTCTTTCATCAGCTTGAAATCGTTGCCGCCGGCGGGAAAATTGACCACGGTGGCAACTTTGACCGGCGTTTTCTTCAGCAGTTTGCGGGCCAGCGGCACCCATTCCGGATAAACGCAGACGGCGGCCGTCGTTCCGTAGGGCGTGACCGCCTTGGCGCACAGGGCGGCGATTTTTTCTTCCGTATCGTCATGGCTGAGCGAGGTGAGGTCCAGACTGCCGATCAGGCGGAAAGCGTTTTGGATGTCACTCATGGCAGAACTCCTTGATGTAGTTGGTGATCAGAGCGGTGAGAGCGCTGCTTGCGCGGGCGGCGCCGGCGATGGTTTCTTCGTGGGAAAGCGGGGTTTCCTGCAATCCGGTGCCGAAGTTGGTAACGGCGGAAACGGCCAGCACTTTGATGCCGGCATGGACGGCGGCGATTACTTCCGGCACCGTGGACATGCCGACGGCGTCGGCGCCGAGCGTGCGGAAGGCGCGGATTTCGGCAGCGGTTTCAAAATTCGGGCCGAGCACCATCAGGTAAACGCCTTCCGGCAGGTTGATTCCGAGTTTGGCGGCCAGTTCTTTCGCCTGCCGGCGCATGTCCCGGTCATAGGCGTTGCTCATATCGGGAAAACGGGGGCCTGTGCTCTCGTCGTTGGCGCCGACAAGCGGATTTTGACCGGAAAAATTGATGTGGTCTTTGATCAGCATCAGACTGCCCGGGGTAAATTCCGGGTTGAGCGAACCGGCGGCGTTGGTGACGATCAGCCGGTTGACGCCGACGGCTTTAAGCGCGTTGACGACTTCCGCAATCACCTGCGGACGGTGGCCTTCGTAGAGATGGAAACGTCCCTGCAGGCAGAGAACTTCGCTTTGCCCCAGCCGGCCGACGATCATTTTGCCGGAATGACCGGCAACGGTGGTGCGGGGAAAGCCTTCGATCGCCGCATAGTCAATTGTCAGCGGGTCTTCGACGGCGTCGGCAACGGAACCGAGGCCGGAACCGAGGATGACTGCGGTCTGCGGTCGTTTGTCCGCCAGCAGACGTTTGAATTGTTCGGTGTTGATCATGCTAAAATTCCTTAAAGGCATTGGGCAAAAGCTCGTTGATCGTCATTGTCTTCTTTACTCCTTCCCGGTCGGCCAGCAGAATTTCCGTTTCCGGCAGGGAAAATTCCAAAATCCGCTGCAGGCAGGCGCCGCAGGGGGCAACCAGCGCGGCGCCGTCGGAGGTGACGAGAATCCGCCGGATTTTGGCGCTTCCGCCGCAGACCATGGCGGCGACGGCGCCGGCTTCGGCGCAGGTGCCGCAGGGGTAGGAAACGTTTTCGACGTTGCAGCCGGCGTAAACCTTTCCGTCGTCGGCTTCGATCGCGGCGCCGACCCTGAAGTGCGAATAGGGCGCGTAAGCCTTCTCCAGCGCCGTCCGGGCAAAAGTGAAAAGTTGACGATAATTTTTCATGTTCGGGCTTGACCTTAAATGTTTTATTTATCAATATAGGGTATATTATGCTACGATTACCGTTTTAGCAAAGATTATTTTTGACTTTTGCATTTTGAAAAAAGGAAGCGTCTATGTGGAAAAAAGTTTTGCTGCTGATCATTATCCTGGTCCTTGCCGCCGTGGGCGGAGTGACGGTTTATCTCAACAATATCGACTGGAACCGTCACAAAGACAAGATTTCCCAGCAGTTCTCGGCGGCCACCGGTAAGGAGGTGGTGTTTGACGGTCCGGTGCGTTTCAGCCTGTTCCCGTCCCCCTATCTGGAAGCGGGGGACATTTCCATCTACAACCGTACCGCTTCCGGCGAAAGGGTGCTGCTGGCCAAAATACAGAAACTGGTTTCCACCCTCTCGATCCGTTCGCTGATCAGCGGCAGTTTCAACGTTGAGCGGATGAGTCTGGTCGAGCCGGAGATTTACGTCGAAGCCTATTCCGACGGCAAGCTCAACTGGCAGTCTTCAAGCGGCAGCCAGCAGGATTTTCGAATCGACAACGTGGAGATTTCCTTAAACAGTCTGACGGTAGAAAAGGCCAAAATGCACTTTGTCAACAACGATTACAACATTAATTCGGTGCTCGACAACATGAATGCCGAAATCATCGCCCAGAGTCTGTTCGGCCCTTACCGGATCGAGGGCAGCTACGTCAAGGACAACAGTCCCGGCGGCTTTGCCGTTTCGCTCGGCCAGTTTTCCGACAGTTTTGCCACCTCGGTCAATGCGGTGATCAGCCATCCGCAGTCGGAAAGCTATGTGCGCTTTGACGGCACCGTGCTGCTGAACAACGACGCGATCAACGGCAACCTGATTTTTGAATCGCAAAATCCGGTCAACTTCTTTAACACCAATTTTAAAAATGCCGAAATTTCGGAGGATTACGAACATCCGCTGGCTCTGTCGATGGAGCTTAAAACCGACAAGTCGCAGATCAGTCTCGGCAATATCGTCGTCAAGTACGGCGGCAGCGCCGGCGCCGGCAACATACTGATTCCGAGAACCGAGCAGAAGATCGGCGACAACGGCATGGAACGCCGGCGGATTGACGCGGTGTTCAACATGACCGAGTTTGAGTTGGAGCCGGCCATTCTGCTGGTGCGCGACTTTGTCAAAAAATATGACCGCAAGGAAAATTACGTACCCGAGTACGACTTTGACGTGATCGCCGACCTGAAAGCGCTGAAAACGACTTACAACGGCCAGGTGATCCGTGATTTCGACTTAAGCGTCGACTTTATGAACAATACGCTGAAAATTCAGAATCTGAGTGCCACCATGCCGGGCGAGGCCTCGGCCAAAATCAGCGGCGAAGTGTTCGGGGTCGAAAAGAAGATGACTTATAACTTCAACCTCACTTCCAGCATGAGCGATTTCGGCAAGTTTGCCAAATGGCTGAAACTCGGGGTTGAGCCGTTTGCCCAGGGCACGTATAAGAAGGCAAGCCTGTCGGCGACCGTGGAAGGCACCACCGAGATGATCAAAATTGCGCCGTTTGACCTGATTCTTGACAAGAGCGCGGTCAACGGCAAAATCGGCATCGTCCGCGGCGACAAAACCCGCTGGTTTGTGATTGCCGACGGCGACAGCGTCAACTTTGACAATTATGTCGCCGCGCTGCCTGCGGATACGGCGGGAAAAGATTGGCGCGAACGTTTGCGCTACCGTTTCGGCAAGCTGACGTTTTTAAAAGACGCCGACCTGCAGTTCCGTACTTCGCTGCAATCGGGAATTTTTGAGAAGATTCCGTTCGAGGATCTGGCAATGGAAGCGACTGTCAAAGACGGCGTGATGAAGATTGACGACCTGTCGGTCAAAAGCGTGGCCAGCGGCGACTTTACCTTTAAAGGCGAAGTGAGTGGTTTCGGTCAGGCGCCACAGGTCAAGAACCTGAGGTATCAGGCGGATATCCGCGATACGATCGCTTTTTTGAGCAAGTTCGGAATAAAAATTGCCGATGTCAATTTCAACGAACTGAGCAGTTTTTCCGCTTCCGGGGTGGTTACCGGCGGTTTGGAACGCGCGGCGACCAAGAGCGTTTTGCGTCTGGGGGACATTGACGCCGCCTATCACGGGGAAGTTTCCTATCGCAACAACACCTATTATCTTAACGGCAAAACCGAAGTGCGGGCGCCCAGTTTCGTCAAAATGCTGAATAATTTTGCCGTCGACTATTCGCCGGACTATCCGCTGGGGCTGTTTAAAATGTCCGCCGCCGTCAAAACCAGCGGCAGCGTCGCGTTGTTTAACCAGTTGAACGTCAACGTCGGCGCCAACAGTTTTGCCGGCAGTCTTGCCTATCAGAAAAAAGACGGCCGCCACCAGGTTAAAACCGACCTTAAGCTCAATCGTTTTGAGTTTGAGAAATTTTTCTATAACGTCAATCAGAAGGACGACAAAACCAATTTCCGCAATTCGGCGGAAACGGCGACTTTCATCGTCAAACCCCGTCTGAGTCAGACGCATATCGGCTATGACTGGCTGAAAGACTGGGACGTCAACGCTTTCCTGACGGCGGACGCGCTTTTGCTGAACAACTTTTCCGTGACCAAAGCGACGGGCCGGCTGACGTTGAACAAAGGGGTGCTGAAACTGAACGATTTTGTCGGCGAACATGCCAAAGGCGTGATCAGCGGCGAGGCCGAACTGAACATTCCGCAGGGGGCCGGATTGAGCGGCCGGGCGGACGTCAAGGGCGTTGTCATCGGCCGGAACGGCTGGAGCGGCAGCGTTTACGGACTGACTGGCGGCACGCTTAACGCAAATGTCGTTTTCAACACTTCGGCGGTTTCGGTCGAAAGTCTGATGACCGATTTGTCCGGAACGATCAAGTTTGATATAGTCAAACCAACGGTCAAAGGATGGAATTTTGAAAAAATAGAAGCCGACCTGAGCAAACGCGACGTTTCCGACGGATTTGCGGTGGTTGTCCGCGATGCCCTGGGACAGGGCGAAACCGAGTTCGACTCTTTTGCCGGCGGCGTAACCCTGAACAAGGGCGTTTACGCGATCGACAACGCGCATTTTGCCGGCAGCGGAGCGGCAATCGACATGCAGGCGGACGGCAGTCTGAAGGATTGGAGCAACAAGGCTTTGCTGAAAGTGACGTTTGACGGGGCAAAAGTTCCGGGTTTTGATTTTTCCTATGACGGATCAATCAATACGCCGGTGCTGTCGGTTGACGTCGGCAGGGCGACGAGCGTGTTTGACGCCCACTGGGCTAAACTGGCGGCGGAAGCCGAGGCCGAAGAACAGGCGCGGATCGAAAAATACCGCCGGCTGATGGATGAGCAGCAGAAAAAGGCGCATGTTGCGGAAACCGAACTGAACGACGAGGTTCTGCCTGATTTTAAATTGTTCAGTCAGATGGCGCGCGACAAGGGAACCCGTGCCGAATATCAGGCGCTGAAGAAGGAGATTGATGCCCTCAACACGCTTTTGGAGGAAATTTTCGTTAAGGACAACATGGTCAATATCGGCGATGAAATCGTGGCCCGTCTTGACGAACAGAACAAAAAAGGCGTTGCGCAGCTGCGGCGGATTCGGACAGAACTGGAGCGCATTCATCTGAAAGACGTCAAATTGCGGATCAACGAGAGCTATAACGTTATCTTTGAAAATTACAACACCTCCAAAAAAGTGTCCGCCGGTTCGATCGACAGGCTGGGCGGATTTGAAAAACGGCTGGCGGCGATCAACACTTCGTTTTATCCGAAAAAGGATCCGAGCATCGTCGACTGGCAGAAGAAGATCGAAACCGGGCTGCTGATGATTGACCAGATCAATTCCGACATTGCGAAGGACAATGTCACTTTGCAAAACATGAAAGACACCGAGCAGCTGGAACGTTTTTACCGTAAATTTGACACCGCCCGTCAAAATACGGTTGATCAACTGGCGGCGATGGAAAAGGCGGCTGCCGAGATGGCCGCTTATACGGAGGGAAAGGTTGCGGCGGAAGAAAAGGCCTATGCCAAGTGGCTGCACGATCAGGAAATCAAACGCAAAATGCAGGAAAATACCGGGCAGATTTCGACCGGCGGCAAAACCATGAGGGTTGAACGCGATCTGGACGACATTCAGCGTGCGGAAGAGGCGGTCAAAGGGCAAAAGGTCCGGGTGCTTGATTTTTCCGATGACAGTTCAAACGTCGTCGTTCCCGGCCGGGAAGCGCGTGGGGGGCGGCGGGGAACGGACGGCGGAATCATCCTCCGTTCGTCCGATTCCGGTTCGTCGCAAAGCGGTGGAATAATTGTGAAACAGTGACAGATAGGGCTTGTCGAATCGTTTTTTTGCGTTTATAGTACCGGGTATTAACGTTACGGTTATTATTTGGAGATTTTAATGCATAGAAAACCTGAGGTTTGTATCCTCCCCGTGGCCGGATTGTCAACACGCAACCTGCCCGCTACCAAAGTTTTACACAAAGGCTTTTTGACTTTAAACAACCTGCCGATCATTCAGTATGCGATCAACGCCTGTGCGGAGATCGGCATTAAAGACGTCGTTTTCGTCTACAGCGACCAATCCTGCAAGCATTTGTTCGAAACTTATTTTTCGCCCAACGCGTGGCTGGAGAAGCATCTGGAAGAAAAGGGCAAAACGGATCTGCTGAAAGCCGTGCGCGGCGTTATTCCGGAAGGAATGAACTTCCATTTTGCCGAACAGAGCGAACCGAAAGGCAACGGGCATGCGGTGCTGATGGCCAAAGACATTGTCGGCAAACGCGACTTCGTGGTGATGTGGCCCGATGACGTTTATATCAACGTCCGCGGCGGCAAAGGCATTCTCCGGCAGCTGCTGGACGTTTACGAAGAAGAAGGCGGCATGGTGGAAAACATCATGGAATTTCCGCGCGAACAAATGGTTCGTTACGGCGCCCTGATCGGTGCCGTGCGCGACGGCAGAATCGTCCGCGCCAAAGGCAAGATCGAGAAACCGCCTTTGGATCAGGTTCCTTCCAACTATGCCAGCATGGGTCCCTATATCCTGCCGAACGAAATCATGGACATTCTGCCGGAAGTCAAAAAGGGCACCAACGGCGAGATCAATCTGGCCGACGCGGCCGGACTGGCGGCGGAACGCGGCATGAAGCTGACCGGCGTTTTGTGCGACGCCATGCGTTTTGACTGCGGTACCAATGCCGATCTGGCCAAAGCCAACCTGAAGCTCTCGCTGATGGAAAATCCGGAGCTGCGCGCTTATTGCAAGGAGCTGCTTGATACCATGATGGTTTAAGGCGGAAAAGCAAAAACTGAAAAGGAACGTCCGGAAGGCCGTTCCTTTTTTTATGGTTTGAACGTCTGCGTTAGCAGCTGGGGCAGGCTTTCCGATCCCGCCGTAAGGCTTGCGTAGCTTCGGACCGGGCGTTTGAGGTTCGGAACGGCTGATGCCGCTTGCGTGAGCCGGCGGAAGCTTGTCGCGGGTCTGACAAATCCCGGGTTTGTCCGGGGTTGAATGCTTTGGCGCCGGGGCAATACCGTTTTATGCCGGACCGCAAAGTTTGCAGCGGTTTTAAAATCCCGGGTTTCCGGGGATGTCTGTTGTGTCCTTGCAAAAGCCGCCGTTCCCGCGGCGGGGAAAACGACGGATGCCGGAACGGTGCCCCGGCAAACGTGCCCGAACCGCCGGGTCTGACGGTTCGGGACGGATTTTAAGGGGGTGAAGCGTTTTGTGCCGCCGGCCGGGGAAGTTTGGATTCCCGTTTTTGGCCGAAACGCCGTCTGCCGCGGGAAGATGAACTTTGTTGTTAAAAACACTTGAAAAAACGGAAATAAAGTTGTAAAAGCATGAGGCATCCGGCGGACACCCCTGGAGGTCCGGCGGAAACTACAGTCAATTTTATATAAGGAATTTTAAAATGGTAGATATTACTTTTAATGCTGAAAAGCGCGAGAAAGCAGGTAAGGGGGCAGCTCGGGCATGTCGTCGCGAAGGACGCGTTCCGGCCGTCATTTACGGAGGGAAGCAGGAACCTGTCATGATCAGCCTGCATCCGGTCGAACTGGAAAAGGCTCTTGACATGGTCGGTTTTTATGATGCCGACATTGAAGTCGTGGTCGACGGCAAAAAGTTCAAAGTCAGCTGCCAGGACGTTCAGTTCCATCCGGTCAGCGATCGTCCGATCCACGTTGACTTTTTGAGAAAGTAAAATTGCGGCGGGCCTGTTTCCCGCGGTTTCCGTCCGTTTGGTCGCAAACGGCGGGTGCCGGCCGGAGATCGGGTCCGTTTTTCTGTTTAAAGGGTTGCAAATGTTTTTGATCGTCGGTTTGGGAAATCCGGGCGCGGAATATGCCGGCACCCGCCACAATGTCGGTTTTGCCGCGGCGGATGCGATTGCTTCGGCGTTCGGTTTCGGCGCTTTTCGCAGCAAATTTGACGGGCTGATTGCCGAAGGCAAAATCGGCAACGAAAAGGTTTATCTGCTGAAACCCCAGACCTATATGAACTTGTCCGGCAATTCGGTGGTGAAAGCGGCGTCCTTTTATAAGATTTTGCCGGATCATATTGTCGTTATTCATGACGATATGGATCTGCCTGCCGGGCGGCTGAAGGCCAAGCTCGGGGGCGGCGCCGGCGGACATAACGGACTGAAGTCGATTGACGCGGCGGTTACGTCCGGCTACAACCGAATCCGCATCGGGGTCGGTCATCCGGAGGGCCGCGGCGCGGAAGTGGTCAATTATGTGCTGGGCGGTTTTTCCAAGGCTGATCGGGAAAGCGTCGAATCGGTGATCGAACTGGTGCTGGATACACTGCCGGTGCTGCTCGAAAAAGGTATGGCCGCCTATTCCAACCTGATCGGAATGAAGACAAGCCGGTAAAAAGCGGCGCTTTCGGGGGCGTTTGCCGCAAATCAATGTTGCCAAGCGGTTGATTTCCGTTTATAAAAAAAAGCAGTTTTCAAAGACTGGCAAGTTAAAGGAGTTTTTTATGGGATTTAATTGCGGAATCGTCGGTTTGCCGAACGTCGGCAAATCGACTTTGTTTAATGCACTGACGCGGACAATCGCGGCGCAGGCCGCCAACTTTCCGTTTTGTACCATTGAGCCGAATACTGGACGGGTGGCGGTGCCGGACGCGCGGCTGCAAAAACTGGCGGAAATCGTTCAGCCGAAAACGGTGACGCCGACGCAGCTTGAGTTTGTCGACATTGCCGGTCTGGTCAAAGGAGCTTCGAAAGGCGAGGGGCTGGGCAACCAGTTTTTGGCCAATATCCGCGAAGTGGACGCAATAATCCATGTTCTGCGTTGTTTTGACGATGACAACGTTACCCATGTGGAAGGCGGGGTCGACCCGATTCGCGATGCCGAAATCGTAGAAACGGAGTTAATGATCGCTGATCTCGAATCGCTGGAAAAGCGGTTGGATCAGACGGTCAAAAAAGCCCGCGGCGGCGAAAAGGAAGCCAAAATCCGGCTGGCGGTGATGGAACCGGTAATGGCCGCGCTGAGGGCCGGCAAGCCCGCTCGTTCGGCGGCGCCGGATGCCGGCGACAAGGAAGCGGCGAAAGAATACAAAATGCTGCAGCTGTTGACGGCAAAGCCGGTTTTGTACGTTTGCAACGTGGATGAGGATTCCGCGGCGACGGGCAACGCCTATTCCGAAGCCGTAGCCCAAAAAGCGGCGGCGGAAAATGCCCGGGCGGTGGTTATTTCAGCGGCGATTGAATCGGAAGTCGCCCAGTTGGAAAACGAAGACGAGCAGAAGGAGTTTCTGGCCAGCCTGGGGCTGGAGGAAACCGGTTTGTCGAAGGTTATCCGTGCCGGTTACAATCTTTTGGGGCTGGAAACGTACTTTACCGCCGGGCCGAAGGAGGTGCGGGCGTGGACTTTCCTGAAAGGTTCGAAAGCGCCGCAGTGCGCCGGCATTATTCATTCGGATTTTGAACGCGGCTTTATCCGTGCGGAAACGATCGCTTTTGCCGACTTCGTCAAATACGGCGGCGAACAGGCCTGCAAAGAGGCCGGCAAAATGCGTTCGGAAGGCAAAGATTATGTCGTGCAGGACGGCGATTTGCTGAATTTCCTGTTTAACGTGTGAGTTTTACCGCAAAATTTTTATGCGGGGCCGGGGTTGAAGCTTCGGCCGGAAGAGCCTGATTCCGGGCTCTTTTTTGTTGTCTTAAACGGCCGGCCGGCGGAAAAAGCTTTTTTTCGGTAGCTTTTTAAAAAAAAGATGCTAAAATTAACTATTATTTAAGAAATTAACGATTGGGGGATCACTAATGAATAAATTTTATTCTTTGTTGCAAACCGGCGTTTCGGCAATTGCCTTAAGTTGTCTGGCCGGAACGGTTTTTGCCGCCGACGTTGCCAGCGAAGGGGAATTGAAAAGCGCTCTGCAGACGGGCAGCGACGCAACTCTGACCGGGGACATTCTTTTGACTGGCAATCTGCCGGAGGCGGCCGCCGGCGATTTTACGATCGACGGCAATTCTCATACGCTGTCGGGAAAATTGGTCGAGGTGGTTGACGGTGAAGGCGGAGTTCCCAGCGTCAGCGGTTTTGTTATCGGTACCGGAGCCAATGCTGATTTTACCGATTTGAACATCAAAGATTTGAAACAGGCGATTGTCAACAACGGTACCATCGGCAGCATTGATCATATGACTTTTGAGAATAATGTTGTTGAAACCACCGGTTCTGCTGCCAAAGGCGGTGCAATTGCAAACAGCGGAACGATCGGTACCATTTCCGATTCCGTTTTTCGTAACAATTCGGCGGTGTCTCAGGAGAGCAATGCGTATGGCGGAGCAATCGCCAATACCGGCGGCAACGAGCTGACGCTGATCAATACCAGTTTTTATGACAACTTTGCTCAGACAAATGTTGTTCCGACGGAGAATGGCGAGGGGGAAATCGTGGATTCTCAAGCAGGTGTCGGTGGTGCCATTTACTCCAACGGCAATTTAAATATTATCGCCCGCGGTGAGGACGTCGTCTTTTCCGGCAACCGTGTCCTGATACCATCCGTTGAAGAAGGCGGCGGAGACGATGATACCGGCGGAGAAGGCGGGGATACCGGGGAAGGGGGCGATACCGGTGCCGGCGGCGATGATGGTGATGACGATTCTCAGGTAACGCCGCCGACCCCTTCGTTTGAGAAAAACAGCGTCAGTCTGCTGGCTGAGGAAGGTGAAGAAGGAGAGGAAGAAGAGGTTGTTCATGAAAGCACCAGCAACGCCATCGCCATGGAAGGCGGGGTTCTCAATCTGGTGACCGACGGCGGGCGGATCATTTTCGATGACGGCATCAGCAGCGTAAACACCGATTTCGATCTTAACATCAGCGGCGATGACGAAGTGGTGTTCAACAATTTGGTAAGCGGCGTTAAGAACTTCGTTCTGGACAATTCTTTTCTCACGTTGGGACAGGCCGGCAACTTATCGGTGCAGAATTATACGGTCAAAGGCGACTCAATTCTGACCGTAACCGTCAATCCCGATGAATTGACGGCTTCTCAGATAACGGTGGCGGGAGATGTTGTCGGTACGACAAAAGTCGTGGTTCAGGCAACGTCGGAAACGGTTATTTCTTCCGATCAGTCGATTTTGTTTGTTTCGGCCAATGCCGACGACAGGGAGACCGCCGGCGATTTCGTCGTATACCGCGTGTACGGCAGTCCGTATATGTGGAGGTCCGAGTATCGTGCGCCGACGGTTGATGAAGGCGAAGACGGCGAAGGAGGCGGAAGTTCCGGCGGAGATGACGACGGCGGAGATGACGTCGTTCCGCCTTCCGAAACGGAAAGTGTTGTACCTAATGCCGATGACGGTGCCGGAGAGGGCGGAGAAGGTGACGGCGGCGGTTCCGGCGGCGGCTGGTATCTGACGATGACCGACGAATCCAATCCCGATTTCCGCCCGATGGCGCCGGAAATTGCTTCTTTCCTGGCCTTGCACAGTGCGGCAATTGAACAAAACCGCGGAGTTATGACCAGTGTCCGCAATTCGGTCGGAGCTAACAAGTTTCTGCTTAAACGCTATGGTTTCCTCTACGAAGACGGTTACCGGACAAAAGCTGTTTCTCATTTGTGGGCTAATCCGGTTTATCGTTATGTGCAGGTAAGCGCGCCGCAGGAATGGGATGCTACGATTGCCGGATTTGATATGGGACTTGATTTGCAAAGTGATGCTTCCAACAAGCTCGGTGTTTTCGGTTCTTACCGCTACGGTACTTATGATGTCGGCGAAGACGGGTATTTTAAGGCCAACATGGGCAGCGAAATAGAAATTTCAAGCTTCCTGCTCGGTTTGTATTATCGTTACGATTACAACAATTTCTGGACTTTTGCCACGGCATATGCCGGTACTCAGCACGCGGAAATCGAAACCGATGACAATCTGAAAGCGGATGCCGACGGTACTCAATACGGTGCCGGAATTGAGATGGGATATGCTTTCATTCCGGGGCAGAACTGGACGCTGGAACCGAGTTTGGGCATATTCTATACCGGCATTGATTATGACGATATGAAGGACAAGTACGGTAAAAGTGCGGAATATTCGATGCTTAATCAGATTGAAGGCGAATTCGGCATCAAGCTGGAAAGGACTTATGAGCATGTTTACGGCTACAGCAAGGTATACATCAAGCCGAGTATTATTCAGACGGTTAACTTCGGCAATGAAGTAAAAATCACCCACCTCGGCAAAGTGGATTCCCTTGACGACCAGACGCTGGGGCGGATTGAACTCGGCGGCCGTTATGCGCTTGACGGCAAAATGAGTCTGTACGGTTACGTCAACTATACGACCGGCAGTGACTATGACGATATTGCCGCCGGTCTCGGTTTTAATTACCGCTGGTATTAAGGCTTTGCGTCTGCTGAAAAAAAAGGAGCTCGGAGAGCTCCTTTTTTTGGCGGCGAAAAGCCGCTTTTTCAGCCGGCCGCCGGTTTGCGAGTGAGGGCGGCCGTCGGCTGACAGGCGGTCGTTTTTATCGGATTAACGAGGAAAAGAAAAGTCGGCGGCAGGAAGAAAACAGACAAAATATTTTGTCATTTTTTTATGTCGAAAGTTAACGTCCGGATTTGACTCAACGAGAGTCTGGACAAGCGATTCAAGGTTTGTAAAAATTTGAAAAAAAAGTAATTTTTTACTTGCAATGTCGGCGCGCTTATGTTACAAAACGCTCACGTTAACCGGCATTAAGGCAGGAATCTGTCTGCCGGTTGTCATATGAAATATCCCGCAGTCCTTGAATTTCAAGGTTTTGCACAAGGTTAATTTTTAGATGGCAAGTTTGGCATCAACCGAATCGTTGCCGTCTAGTTATAGGAAAAGTAATTAAAAATGATGGATACACAAAACATAAGAATTCGCCTTAAGGCTTTTGATCATCGTCTGCTCGATTTGTCGACCAAGGAAATCGTTCATACGGCCAAAAGAACCGGGGCAAATGTAAGAGGGCCGATCCCTCTGCCGACAAGAATCGAGAAGTTCACGGTCAACCGTTCTCCGCACGTAAACAAGAAATCCCGTGAGCAGTTCGAAATCAGAACTCACAAAAGACTTCTCGACATCGTCGATCCGACGCCGCAAACCGTAGACGCGCTGATGAAGCTTGATCTGGCTGCCGGTGTCAACGTTGAAATCAAACTGTAATTGTTTTTAAGCGAAAATAATTACCCGTAAACAAATAAAGCAATGTTGGCTTTCATGAAACAGGGGAGGTCAACCAATTGAAAAGGAAAATAAAATAATGCGTACTGGTTTAATCGCAAAAAAGCTGGGAATGTCCCGCATTTTTGAGGCTAACGGAACTCATGTGCCGGTTACGGTTCTTTCCGTCGACAATCTTCAGGTCGTTGACGTCAGAACCATGGAACGCGACGGCTATACCGCCGTTCAGCTGGGCACCGGCGCCGTAAAGGCCAAAAATGTGTCGAAGGCGATGAAAGGACATTTTGCCAAGGCGAATGTTGAGCCGAAGAAAAAGCTGGGCGAGTTCAGAGTGTCTGAAGACTGCCTGCTTAAAGTCGGCGCCGAATTGTCCGTAGAACATTTTGTTCCCGGTCAGTATGTTGACGTATGTGCAACTTCTATCGGCAAGGGCTTTGCCGGTGTTATGAAGCGTCATAACTTTGCCGGTCTGGAAGCCACTCACGGTGTGTCGATTTCTCACCGTTCTCATGGTTCTACAGGACAAAGACAGGATCCCGGTAAGGTATTCAAGGGTAAGAAAATGGCCGGCCACATGGGTGCCGAGCGTGTAACCGTTCAGAATTTGAAAGTGGTTGCCGTCGACGCTGCAAAAGGCCTGATTATGGTTAAAGGCGGCGTTCCGGGTTGCGAAAATGCCTGGGTTCGGATTACCGATGCCGTCAAGAAAAGCGGCAATGTCGAACTGCCGATGCCTGCCGGTTTGAAAAAAGTTGATGAACCTGTTGCAGTTAAAGCTGAAACAGCTGATAATGCTTAAAAGATAAAGGATAGAAGTTATGAAACAGGACATCTTAAGTTTAGAAAATAAAAATGTCGGCACCATTGAGCTGAACGAATCGATTTTCGGTTTGGAAGTTCGTGCGGATATTTTGCAGCGGGTTGTAAGATGGCAGTTGGCCAGAATGCAAGCCGGCACCCACAAGACCAAGGGTCGTTCCGAAGTTGCCTTGACTCCGGCCAAGCCGTTCAAGCAGAAAGGCAGCGGCAACGCCCGTCAGGGTTCCCGCAAGGGCACCCAGTTCAGAAAGGGTGGAATTGTGTTTGGTCCGGTTGTCCGTGACCACTCGCATGATTTGACCAAGAAGTTCAGAAAACTTGGTCTGAAAACCGCTCTCTCGGCCAAAGCCAAAGAGGGCAACCTCGTTATCGTCGATGAGGCCAAGCTGGCCAGTCCCAAAACCAAAGACTTGCAAGCCAAGTTGGACGTTTGCGGTCTGAACAACTGCCTGTTCATCGACGGACAAGAGGTTGATATTAATTTTGCATTGGCTTCCCGCAACATCCTCGGCGTAGACGTCTTGCCGACGATCGGTGCCAATGTATATGACATCTTAAGAAAAGACAAACTGGTATTGACTAAAGATGCCGTCAGTTGCTTGGAGGAAAGATTGAAATGAGTAAGAACGAGAAAACCAACAATGTAACTGCGCAGATGTACGATACGCTGGTTCGTCCGGTAATCACCGAAAAGTCGATGCTCTCGAGCGAAGCCGGAAAAATCGTTTTCCGCGTTCCGCTGGAAGCTTCCAAAGACGAGATCAAGGCTGCGGTTGAAGCTATCTTCAACGTTAAAGTAACCAAGGTGAATACCATTCGTCAGGCTGGCAAGACCAAAAGATTCAGAAACAATCTGGGACGCCGTTCCGATTTCAAGAAGGCTTTGGTTACTCTTGCCGATGGTCAAAATATTGATGTTACAACAGGAATTTAAAAAATGGTGTTAAAAACATATAAGCCCACGTCTCCCGGACTTCGCCAGCTGGTTATCGTTGACAGATCCGAGCTGTACAAAGGAGCTCCTGAGAAGTCTTTGACAATCGGTCTTACCAAGACCGGTGGGCGCGATAATTTCGGACATGTTACAAGTCGGAGAAAGGGCGGCGGACACAAACGCAAGCTCAGAATTATCGACTTTAGACGTAATAAGTTTGATGTTGAGGCAACTGTAGAGAGAATCGAATATGATCCGAACCGTTCCGCTTTCATTGCTCTGATCTGCTATGAAGACGGCGAAAAGTCCTATATTCTCGCTCCGCAGAGATTAAAAGCCGGCGACAAGGTTATTTCGGCCGCCAAAGCCGATATCAAGCCGGGCAATGCCATGCCTCTTAAGAACATGCCGGTCGGTACCATTATTCACAACGTCGAGCTTCGTTCGGGCAAGGGCGGCCAGCTGGTTCGTTCGGCCGGATGCTATGCTCAGGTTGTCGGTAAAGATGCCGGTTATGCTCAGTTGAAGCTGAGCTCGGGCGAACTGAGAGTTGTTCGCGAAGAATGTCTGGCGACGGTCGGTGCCGTTTCCAACCCGGACAATCAGAACAAATCTCTCGGCAAAGCCGGCCGTACCCGTTGGCTGGGACTGCGTCCCGTTTCCCGCGGTGTGGCCATGAACCCTGTCGATCACCCGATGGGTGGTGGTGAAGGCCGTACTTCGGGCGGACGTCATCCGACCACGCCGTGGGGCAAACCGACCAAGGGCGGCAAGACTCGTTCCAACAAGAAGACGGATCGCTTTATCATGAGATCCCGTCGCGACAACAAGAAATAATAAGGAGATAAGCTAATGACACGTTCAGTTTGGAAAGGACCGTTTGTTGATGGATATCTCTTGAAGAAAGCAGACGCCGCCAGAGCTTCGGGCAGAAACGAAGTAATCAAAATCTGGTCGCGCAGATCCACCATGCTGCCGCAGTTCGTCGGTTTGACATTTGGTGTTCACAATGGTCATAAGTTTATCCCGGTTCTCGTTACCGAAGATATGGTCGGCCACAAGTTCGGCGAATTTGCCCCGACCCGCGTATTCTACGGTCACGCAGCCGACAAGAAAGCCAAGAGGAGTTAGTGATGGGAAAGTCTAAAGATACGAGAAGACTGCAGGCAAATCAGGCTCAGGCCGTTTGCAATGCGCTGCGCACGAGTCCCCGCAAGCTTAACCTGGTTGCCGAATCGATCCGCGGATTGGCTGTTGAGAAGGCTGTTGCCGAACTCACTTTCTCCAAGAAGAGAATTGCCAAGTCGGTTTTGAAAGTTTTGCAATCGGCGATTGCAAATGCTGAAAACAATCATCAGTTAAACATCGATAAGCTTTTTGTCAGTGAAGCTTATTGCGGAAAAGGTTTGGTAATGAAACGCATGCACGCAAGAGGCCGCGGCAGGGGAGCAAGAGTTTTGAAACCCTTCTCCAACATTACCATCGTTGTAACCGAGCGTCAGGAGTAAGTTGATGGGACAGAAAGCAAATCCTACAAGTCTTCGTTTGGGTGTTAACCGTACCTGGGATTCCCGCTGGTATGCCGACGACAACTATGCCGGTTACCTGCATGAAGACGTTAAAATTAAAGAATTCTTGAAAAAGAAACTGGCTCAGGCCGGCATCAGCAGAATCGTCATCGAACGTCCTGCGAAAAAGGCCAGAGTCACCATTCACTCGGCAAGACCCGGTGTCGTTATCGGTAAAAAAGGTCAGGATATCGAAGCTTTGAGAAAAGAAATTCAGTCCATGACCGCTTCCGAAGTTCAGCTGAACATTCTGGAAGTAAGAAAACCGGAACTGGACGCACAACTGGTTGCGGACAGCGTTGCTCAGCAGCTGGAAAGACGCGTTGCTTTCCGCCGCGCGATGAAACGCGTTATGCAGTCGGCCCTGCGTCTCGGAGCCGAAGGAATCAAAGTAAGCTGCTCCGGCCGTCTGGGCGGTGCGGAAATCGCCAGAACCGAACACTATCGGGAAGGGCGCGTTCCTCTGCACACCCTGCGTGCTGACATTGATTATGCAACTTCAACGGCTCACACCACTTATGGCGCTTGCGGCGTAAAAGTCTGGATCTACAAAGGCGAGATCATGGCTCACGATCCGATGGCCCAGGACAAGAAGCTGGCTGAACAAAAGTAAACATTGAGGTTTAAGTAAAATGTTAAGTCCAAAAAGATTAAAATTCCGCAAGCAGCACAAGGGCCGTATCCACGGCCTGACCAAGGGCGGCGCGGAACTGAGTTTCGGTACATATGGATTGAAAGCTCTGACCCCGGATCGCATTACGGCCCGCCAGATTGAAGCGGCCCGTCGCGCGATTACCCGTGAAATGAAAAGAGCCGGAAGAG
This sequence comes from Azospirillum sp. 51_20, assembly GCA_001917175.1. Classification (GTDB taxonomy): domain Bacteria; phylum Pseudomonadota; class Alphaproteobacteria; order RF32; family CAG-239; genus JAFUYI01. The sequence continues at coordinate 158,231 of MNTV01000020.1, read as the reverse complement.
TATGGATCCGAATTTTCCCGGATGTGCCGGTATCCGACAAACCTGCCGAAGTCCGTATGGGTAAAGGTAAGGGTTCGATCGAATATTGGTGCGCCAGAGTGCACCCCGGTCGGATTATGTTTGAAATCGACGGCGTGAGCGAGGAAACCGCCCGCACGGCTTTTGCCCTGGGCGCTGCCAAACTCCCGATTAAAACAAAATTCGTCAAACGTCTTAATTCTGACCAAGGAGTAGCATAAGATGGCAAAAATCAAAGATCTTCGCAGCATGACTGTTGACGAACTGGAAGCCAAACTGGTTGAAGCCAAAAAAGAACAGTTCAATCTTCGGATTCAGCAGTCTACCGGCCAGTTGCAGAATACTGCAAATGTCCGCAAAGTACGCCGCGAAATTGCAAAAATCAACACGCTTTTAACCGAGCGTAAGAAGAATAGTTAGGAGAAAAAGCTATGCCTAAAAGAATTCTTCAAGGTGTTGTTGTAAGTGATAAACAGGACAAAACCGTCGTTGTTAAAGTTGAACGTCAGGTTATGCATCCGGTTTACAAAAAATTCATCAAGAAAAGCAAGAAATATGCCGCTCACGATGAAAACAACCAGTTCAAAATTGGTGACGAAGTTAGAATCATTGAGGCCAAGCCTTATTCTAAGACCAAGACTTGGACCGTGTTAGTTGATAACGCCGAATAGAGAAGGAAGAGAAAAATGATACAAATGCAAACCAACCTGGATGTTGCAGACAATTCGGGAGCACGTCAGGTGCAGTGCATAAAGGTTCTTGGCGGTTCTAAGAGAATGCACGCGACCGTCGGTGACGTAATCGTGGTATCGATTAAGGACGCATTGCCGAAGGGACGCGTTAAGAAAGGCGACGTCCACAAAGCCGTTATCGTTCGCACTGCAAGCGACATTCGCCGCAAAGACGGATCCGTCATCCGTTTTGACAGCAATGCCGCGGTTCTGATCAACAAGGACGGCGAGCCGATCGGCACCCGTATTTTCGGCCCCGTGACCAGAGAATTGCGTGCAAAGAAATTTATGAAAATAATTTCATTAGCGCCGGAGGTATTATAATGAACCTTAAGTTAAAAGTAAAAAAAGGCGATCAGGTTATCGTTTTGTCGGGTGACGACAAAGGCAAAACCGGTGAAGTTTTGAAAGCCATGCCGAAAGAAGGCAAAGTTGTCGTCCAGGGCGTAAACCTGGTTAAAAGACACACCAAGCCGAGCCAGCAGTCTGCCGGCGGCATTATCACTAAAGAAGCGCCGATTCACGTTTCCAATGTGGCTTTGGTTGATTCCCAGTCCGGAAAGGCAACTAAGGTCGGATATAAGGAAGAAAACGGCCGCAAGGTTCGTTTTGCCCGCAAGTCCGGTGAAGTAATCGATAAATAAGGGATCAGATTGATGACAAATTTTGAAAAATTGTATAATGAGGTCATTAAGAAATCTCTCGTGGACAAGTTCGGTTACACCAATAGCCACGAGATTCCGAAGCTGACCAAGATCGTCCTTAACATGGGTGTCGGCGACGCCGTTACGGACAAGAAGAAACTGACCAACGCCGCAGAGGAAATGGGCATGATCGCCGGCCAGAAGCCGGTTATCACCAAAGCCCGCAAATCTATCGCTACCTTCAAGGTAAGAGAAGAAATGCCGATCGGCTGCAAGGTAACTCTGAGAAGAGAAAGAATGTACGAATTCCTGGAAAGACTGGTTAACATGGCTTTGCCGCGAATCAGAGACTTCCACGGCATTCAGGGCAAAAACTTTGACGGCCGCGGCAACTTTGCCTTCGGCATCAAGGAACAGATCATTTTCCCTGAAATCAACTATGAAAAGGTTGATGCCGTACGCGGAATGGACATCGTAATCTGCACTTCTGCCAAAACCGATGAAGAAGCCAAAGCGCTTCTGACCGGTTTCAACTTACCGATTAAGAATTAAGCGGAGATTTTACCATGGCAAAAAAGAGTTCTATTTACAGAAACCTGAAAAGAATCCGGAAAGCCGAGAAGTTTGCTGCCGTTCGCGGCAAGTTGATCGCCGAGATCAAAGACAAAAACACTTCTCCGGAAGAAAGATTCAAGAAAGTGTTGAAATTAGCCGAACTGCCCCGCAATTCGTCGAAGGTTCGCATTAAGAACCGTTGCGAAAATACGGGCCGTTCCCGTGGTGTTTACCGCAAATTCAAGCTGTGCCGCAACGAATTGAGAAGAATGGCCAGCTTCGGTGAAATCCCCGGTTTAGTAAAATCCAGCTGGTAGTAGGAGGTTTTTAGATTATGTCTATGTCTGATCCTTTGGGCGATATGCTCACACGCATTAGAAACGCACAAAGCGCGAAGAAAAAGGAAGTCATCTCTCCTGCTTCTCGCCTGCGTGAAAGCGTTTTGGAAGTTCTGAAAAAAGAAGGTTATATTCTCGGTTACGAAAAATACAACGTTCGTGCCGGCATTGACGAACTTCGCATTCAGTTGAAGTACTTTGAAGGTGCTTCCGTTATTAACGAAATTTACCGCGTATCTACGCCGGGCCGCCGCGTTTATTCGAGCGTGAAGGACCTGCCGAGAGTATATAACGGTCTCGGGATCTCGATTATCTCGACTCCGCAGGGCGTTATGAGCGACAATGAGGCCAGAAAGGCCAACGTCGGCGGTGAAATTCTGTGTCAAGTATTTTAATTTAAGGGAGAATTGGTATGTCTAGAATTGGAAAATATCCAGTTATCGTCCCTGAAGGCGTTACCGTAACCATCAACGGCAATGTTGTTACCGCCAAAGGTAAAAACGGCGAGTTGAAGTTTGCTTTTGACGACGGTATGGTCAATGCCAAATTGGAAGAAAACAAAGTTGTGGTTGCGCCTTTGCATCAGTCACAACAGGCCCGTGCTTTATGGGGAACGACCAGAGCCCAGATTAATTCCATCGTCAAAGGTGTAAGCGAAGGCTTTACCAAGCAGCTGGAACTGATCGGCGTCGGTTACAAGGCCAGAATGGAAGGCAGCAGCAAGCTGGTGCTTTCTCTCGGCTTTTCGCACGATGTTATCTATAATGCTCCGGAAGGCATTAAGATTACCTGCGTTTCGCCGACGCAGCTGACCGTTTTCGGTGCCGACAAGCAGTTGGTCGGTCAGGTTGCGGATAAAATTCGCGAGTATAGAAAACCCGAACCTTATAAGGGTAAAGGCGTAAGATATACCGGTCAGTATGTCCGTCGTAAAGAAGGCAAGAAGAAATAAGGAATAGTTTAATGAATACGCCAAGAAAATTGTTTAAAAAGAGACAAGCTCGTGCGAGAACAGCTTTGAAAAACGTTGCCAACGGCAAACTGAGACTGTCGGTTTTCCGCAGCGGTAAGCACATCTACGCACAAATCATTGACGACATTAAAGGTGTGACTGTTGCTTCGGCCTCTACTTTGGATAAGGAAGTCAGAGAAAGCCTGAAGAAAACTTCAACCGTTGAAGCAGCCGGTGTTATCGGTAAAACCGTTGCCGAGAGAGCAATCAAGTCGGGTGTAAGCGAAGTGGTCTTTGACCGCGGCGGTTACATTTTCCACGGCCGTGTCAAGGCTCTGGCCGATGCCGCTCGCGAAGCTGGTTTGAAATTTTAGGAGTAAAGAGAAATGGCACAAGCTGTAGATCGTCGTAAAACAGAGAAAAAAGAAGAACTGGTTGAAAAACTGGTTCACATCAACCGCGTCGCCAAAACCGTCAAGGGCGGCCGCAACATGTCTTTTGCTGCGGTTGTCGTCGTCGGTGACCAGAAGGGCCGCGTCGGTTACGGTTCGGGTAAGGCTGCCGAAGTTCCGGAAGCAATTACCAAAGCCACCAACGAAGCCAAAAAGAACATGGTTCGCATTCCGCTGCGCGAAGGCAGAACCCTGCACCATGACGTACAGGGACACTTCGGTGCCGGAAAAGTCGTTTTGAGAACGGCTCCCGCCGGTACCGGCGTTATCGCCGGCGGCCCGATGCGCGCAATCTTTGAAGTTCTGGGTGTTCAGGACGTGGTTGCCAAGTCGCTCGGCTCCAACAACCCGTACAACATGATCAAAGCCACTTTTGACGCTTTGCAGTCGATTTGTTCCCCGAGAATGGTCGCTGCCAAGAGAGGCAAGAAAGTCGGTGACATCGTCAGCCGCAGAGAAACGGCTGCCGGTGCAAAGACCGAAAAAGAGGAGGCTTAAACAATGGCTAACAAAACGATAAAAGTCAAGCAGGTCGCCAGTCCGATCGGACGTCCGGCCAAGCAGAAAGCCGTTTTAATCGGACTTGGTTTGAACAAGATGAACAAAGTGGTCGAACTGGAGGACACTCCGTCGATCCGCGGAATGATCAACAAAATTCCGCATCTTGTCAAAATTGTGGATTAATAAGCCGGAGCGAAAGGGGGCGGCAACCCCCGCCCTTCTTAAGTTCCGAATTATGAAATTAGGTGAAAAAAATGAAACTTAACGAATTAAAAGACAACTGCGGGGCAACCAAGAACCGTATTCGTGTCGGCCGCGGAATCGGCAGCGGAAAGGGCAAAACTTCCGGACACGGTCAGAAGGGGCAGAAAGCTCGCAGCGGCGTCGCCATTAACGGTTTTGAAGGTGGTCAGATGCCGATTTACCGCAGACTTCCGAAACGCGGTTTCAAAAATCCGTTTGCCAAAGTTTTTGCCGTCGTTAATCTCGACACTTTGCAGACGGCGATTGACGCCGGCAAGTTGAAAGCCGACGCCGTAGATTTGGCCGCTTTGTCGAATGCCGGCATTGTTACCAAAACTTACGACGGTGTTCGTCTGCTGGCGCGCGGTGCGGTCACCACGGCGGTTACGATTTCGGTCAACTCGGCTTCCAAGGCTGCGGTTGCCGCGATTGAAAAAGCCGGCGGCAAAGTTAATATTATCGGCGCTTAAGCAGATAGGAATTTATAAAAAAGCCTCCCCGAAGGGAGGTTTTTTTATGGTTCGAGCGTCTGAGCAGGCAGACAGATGCACAGATATACCGGCCCGGCCGTAAAGTCTGCGCAGCTTCGGGCTGGGCGTTTGAGTTTCGGAATGGTTAAATCACTTACGTTAGCTAGTGGACGTTTATGGTTCAAGTATCAGCACGAGCAGGCAGATGCAGACATACCGGTCCGGCCGCCGGGTTTGCGCTTCATTTGCATCTGCTATCCGGGAAAAGTGATTAAGGCCATTCGCGTCAACCGATGAGAGTTTGTTGCATGCCCAGTAGAAAATCCGGGTTTTATCCGGGTTGAATGCCTTGGTGCCGGGACAAGATCGCTTTGTGCTTTTGTTCGTGGTCAAACCGTTAGGTTTGCGGCCGTTTCGGAATTTCTCGCTTGTCGGGAGACATCATTGATGTTTTTCTGATTTTTCCGGTTTGCAAAGGGCTGTTTGTCAGAAGTATGCTCGGCAGGCCGGCCGTTTTTGCGTTTTACTTCTTACTTCGTTTGCGAAGCAGGTCATATTTAAAGTTTGGCGGAATATCCGTACAAGACAATCGAATTTGCATAAAAAAGGCAAGATGCCGCCGGCATCGGCCGTATCGGCATTGTCTGTGCCTTAATTGAAATCCGGGCAGAAAGCGGCTGTAATCAAACAGGAAAAGCCGATTAATAAGTTGTTTTTCAGCCTTTCAGCCCGAAGGCGGCGATGAGTTTTCAAATTTGAAAAAGCGGGCAGCGGGAGTTGTTTCAGGCTCTTAGTCCGAAGGCGGCGATAACCCCGATCGTAACAAACATCAGCAAAGCCGTGATCAGGAGAATGGAATCTGTTTGTGAAAGCGGCTCTTTTTTTCTGGTTTTGCGGGCGAAACGATACAGATATTTGCATAAGATGATGAAATTGGTCCAAACAAAGAGATTTATCCATATGTCGTCTAAAAACAAAGAAACATCTTGTTTTGCAAACGCTTTCGCAAGGGTTAATATTGAAGTGATCAGCACGACGGCATATGCTGTTGCGGGAGATAAAAACAATATCCAAACATGGCTTATTATCCAATTGCAGTTCAATTGACTTGCCGCGATTTGGTTTATGTCGTACACCCGCGTCAATATGACGCCGATGGTTACAAAAATAATGGTTGAGGTGATAAGATAATAAATATCCTTTTCGTTCAATTTTTCTTTCTTTATGTTTTTTTCAACGAATATGGTGGCGTATTTGTACAAAACAATTAAATTTGCGTAGAGAAAGGCAAAGATGCATCCAAACAGTATAAAACTCCCAAAATCGGGATTTGCTATTGATTTGACATAACAAAATTATAATTGTTGAGTATATATAACTGAGGATAAACATTTTGTTCCTTTTATTTAAGTTTATTCTTCATCTGCAAAGTAATCTGTGCTTTTATTTATAATTCCTTTTCCGATACTCAGCAGCCTTTCGCCGATGCTCGTCCTGTCATTTTCGCTGTTGCCCCACATTATCCATGGGATGACGTCAACAACACCATGAATAAATGTATTAATCCCTCCGGGCGGAACGAAGTCGTATGTTCCCATGTTTTCGGGGGTGTTTACGATCATGCCGTCCGGGGCCACAATCATTTGCCGGTGTTCTCTTACCGTTCAGGCCTTGCCTCGGCAATCCGTGTTTCCACGGGCTCCATTCAAATTATGCGCAACGGCATTGTCTTCACAGATCCATTGATCGGGTTCTTTATTGAGTATCTTCCGGCCGTTTCCACGGCGGAGATCGGGGTGAACATATCTTGGCCGATTATAGTGTATTTGTTTTTGTCTCGCAATTTGATTTTGCGGTGAATAGTCTTTTGCTATGTCTTGTATAACGGTTTTGATAAATTTGAGAGCGTCTGAATATAAAAATTCTTTTGAGGAGGGGATGTCTGCTGCAGCAAATTTTTGTATTGGAGTTGCCAAGTTGTCGGCGTAGAGTGGCGATTGGGTGTTTTGGAGATGTATCCATTGAGATTATTTTGATGCGGGCGAAGGACCTGAAGAGAAAATGAACGATATCGGATACGGCGGAAAAGGTGCGGAGAGCAGTATACCTGTGCAGACGGAAAAGGAAAGCCGGGAGCGCGGTGTTAAAGGTTACACGCGGCAGATGGCCGAAAGAGTATTTTATTGACTAAAGCGTGATTTGCGTATAATTAAGCCGTTAGTGACTTATTATTTATTAAATACTATTGTTTATGAAGCAAAATTTCGAGCGGAAATTGGAAAATTTAAAAGAGCTGCTGCTCAACCCGCAAAACGTACAAAGAAAAGTGTATGAAGAACGCAACCGAATTATTCCGATGCTGGTTGAATCGGAAAAAATGACGGTTGACGTTTTGCTTGAACGTGCATGGCGCATCAAACCGTTAATGCGTATTTGCAAGGCCGAAAAACGCAAGGCGGATCCGGAAGACAACGACAAGGTGACGTATTTGGTTTTTACTAAGCCGGTTGATCTGCGTCAAAGCTATTATTACGGTTATTCTTACCGAGAAAGCACCGTTTTTGCCGATGACGGACGACCGTTGCCGACAGGAAAGTTGCAAGAGGTCGGACGTTTTATCTGTTATCATCGTTACGGCGGGTACTGGATGTTTCTGCGTCCCGGCGTTGACGAGGTACTGCAACAGTTGCCGGCAGAATTGGATGATGGCGGTGACGCTGTGTTCGAGGTTCGTTTTGCCTCGCTGCGGCCGGAGGATGTTTTTAACGCGGCAATCGACCGTCATGTGTCAGAGGTTATCGTCTATCGTCCGGTAAACGGTCTGCCCGAGGAAGTAAAGCGCCAACCGGTGATTGTCAGTGACAAAACTTATCTCCGTTGTGCGAAATAAAAAAATTTTGGCAAAAAGGGCTTGCGAAGTTTTTCGCGGGCTCTTTTTTTGTTTAAGCCGATTCTTTATAAAAATTGAGGATAAAGAGAAAGTTGTTGCAATAATTTAAAAATTGTGTATTAGATTGTTTCCAAATGGGCACTTCTGCGCCCCAATTCGGTTATTTTAAAGATAAGGAAACAAAAATGGTATCATTAGCAGAAAAGATGGCTGCCAATCTGGATATGTCGGCGTTTGGCAAAGCCGAGGAACTGAAAAAAAGATTATGGTTCACTGTTTTGGCTTTGATCGTTTTCCGGCTGGGAACTTTTATCCCGCTGCCGGGAATTGATCCGAAGATTTTGGCCGATATTTTTTCGCGCAATTCAAACGGTATCCTCGGCATGTTCAACATGTTTGCCGGCGGCGCGCTTGAACGTATGACGATTTTTGCCCTCAACATCATGCCCTATATTTCGGCGTCCATTATTCTGCAGCTCGGACAGTCGGTGGTTCCGTCGCTTGCCGCGCTTAAAAAGGAAGGCGAGGCCGGACATCGCAAAATCGTTCATTATACCAAAGTGCTGACGGTACTGATTACCATTATCCAAGGCTACGGCATTGCCGTCGGACTTGAAGGCATGGTCGGCAGCGCCGGGCTTTCGGCAGTGGTTATGCCGGGCTTTGTTTTCAAGTTTACGACCATCGTTTCGCTGGTCGGCGGCACCATGTTTATCGTCTGGCTGGGCGATCAGATTACTTCCCGCGGGGTTGGCAACGGTTCTTCGCTGATCATCACCGTCGGCATTATCGCCAACATTCCGACCGCTTTGGCACAGACTTTTGAACTGGGACGCGTCGGTTCAATGTCGTTGTGGGTCATTTTGCTGCTGATGGTCATGGTTCTGGTTCTGATCTATGTCATCGTTCTGGTCGAAAGAGCTCAGCGCAAAATTACCATTCAATATCCGAAGCGTCAGGTCGGTGCGCGGATGATGACTTCTTCGGAAAGTTCTCACCTGCCGCTTAAGATCAATCCGACCGGCGTTATTCCGCCGATTTTCGCCAGCTCGCTTTTGCTGCTGCCGATTACGATCGCCAACTTTTCGGCGACCAACGGCCCGAGCTGGGCACAGACCTTAAGTCAGCTTTTGGGACACGGTCAGCCGCTTTATCTGGCGCTTTATGCCGGTTTGATCATCTTCTTTGCCTTTTTCTACACCGCGGTTGTGTTCAATCCGGAAGAAACGGCTGACAATCTGAAAAAACACGGCGGTTTTATCGCCGGCATCCGTCCGGGCAAAAACACGGCCGAATATCTTGACTATGTCCTTACCCGCCTGACCGTGCTCGGCGCCGCTTATCTGACCGCGCTCTGCATTTTGCCGGAAATTCTGATTTCCAAGCTGTCGGTTCCGTTTGTTCTCGGCGGTACCACGCTTCTGATCGTGGTTCAGGTAACGATGGATTTCGTCGGCCAGGTACAGACGCATCTGATTGCCTATCAGTATGAGGGACTTTTGAAAAAAGCCGCTCTGGTCAACAAAAAAGGAAAGAGAAGATAATGAGTTTTAAGAACGGAGAAGGACTGCATCTGGTAATGACCGGCGCGCCGGGTACCGGAAAAGGAACACAGGCCAGCGTTCTTAAGCGCAGGTACGGCATTTGCCATCTTTCGACCGGCGAGATGCTGAGGGAAGAAGTCAAAAAGGGGACTGAAATCGGTAACCAGCTGAAAGATCATCTGGCCGCCGGCGGTTTTGCCCCCGATGAACTGATGATCAAGATGGTTTCCAACCGGATTGAGGAGCCGGACTGCAAGAAAGGCTTTATCCTCGACGGTTTTCCGCGGACTCTGAAACAGGCCGAAGTTTTGGAAAACATGTTGAACGAGAAAGGGATTACGCTGAATGCGGTGATCGAAATTCAGGTACCCGACCATATTATCGTCGACCGAATCCTGGGGCGTTATACCTGCATGACCTGCGGCGAAAGCTACAGCGACAAGTATCATAAGCCGAAGGTGCCGGGTGTGTGCGACATCTGCGGCGGAACGAAATTTTCCAGACGACTCGACGATACGAAGGAAACGATCGAACGCCGTTTGGAAAAATACCGCAATTTTACATATCCGACGATTGCGTATTATAAAGAAAACGGATTGCTGCGCAGCATCGACGGCAACGGTACGGTAGAGGTTGTCGCCGAACGGATTGATGAGGCGCTGAAAAACAAATAAGTGTTTAACAAAAAGTAACTTTTTTGAAAAAATGCTGAAAGTAAGGGTTGACACAAATAAATATTAGCATATAATCCGGCTTAATTTTGAAAAGTGGTGATCAACTTTTTGAGTTTTAATTTTTAAAAATAATGGAGATGAAATTTGGCTCGTATAGCTGGTGTAAATATTCCGACTGCCAAAAGAATTGAAATCGCTTTGACTTATATTTTTGGTATCGGTAGAAAAACTGCTCAGGACATTTGCGCAAAATCAGGGGTGAAGCCCGATGTGCGCGTACAGGATATGTCTGAGGAAGACATTGCCAAGGTGCGTGAGGTTATTGACCACGACTACCTGGTTGAAGGCGAACTGCGTCGCGACGTCGGGGTTAACATCAAAAGACTGATGGACCTCGGCTGCTACAGAGGACTGCGTCATCGTAAAGGACTGCCGGTCCGCGGTCAGAGCACCAAACAGAATGCTCGTACCCGCAAAGGCAAACGCAAAACCGTTGCAAACAAGAAGAAATAAGAAGAGGTAGGGTCCCAAATGGCAAAAGCAACACAGAAGAAAAAAGAAAAGAAGAACATCACTGCCGGTGTCGCACATGTGAATTCTACTTTTAACAACACTCGAATCACCATTACTGATGCTCAGGGAAATACCGTAGCCTGGTCTACGGCCGGCGCGCAGGGCTTTAAAGGTTCCCGCAAATCGACTCCCTATGCGGCTCAGGTTGCCGCCGAAGAGGCCGGCAGAAAAGCTATCGAAAACGGTATGAAAACTTTGGAAGTCGAAGTCAAGGGTCCGGGTTCGGGCAGAGAATCCGCAATCAGAGCTTTGCAGGTTGTCGGTTTTACCATTACCACTATCCGTGACGTTACTCCGATTCCGCACAACGGCTGCCGTCTGCGCAAACGCCGCCGCGTGTAATTTTCGGCTTTTTGATAGTGAGGCTAAAAGTTTTTTTAGCCTCGCCGTCTTTTGATTTTTTGTAAATATGCATATGCACTTTAAATGAGGATATCCACGTGATTCAAAAGAATTGGCAAGAACTTATTAAACCGACTAATCTTGAAATTGTTCCCAGCGATGGCGGCAACAAAGCCAAGATTGTGGTTGAACCTTTGGAGAGAGGATTCGGTCTTACTCTCGGCAACGCGTTAAGACGCATTTTGCTCTCTTCCCTGCAGGGCGGCGCCGTTACGGCGATCAAGATCGACGGCGTGTTACATGAATTTTCGGTTATCCCGGGTGTAAGAGAAGACGTTACCGATATTGTCCTGAACATCAAGGGACTGGCCGTCGCCGTTCACAGCGAAGGCCAGAAGACCATGTATCTGAAGGCGGAAGGTCCGTGCGAAGTGACGGCGGCGATGATTGAAACCGGCCATGACGTTGAAATCAAAAACCCCGATCTCTTTATCTGCACGCTGGACGCCGGCGCCAAAATCAACATGGAACTGACGGTTAATACCGGAAAAGGTTATGTTCCGGCCAGCCAGAACAAACCGGCCGATGCGCCGATCGGGCTGATTGCCGTTGATGCGATTTATTCGCCGGTCAAACGCGTTTCCTACCGTGTTGACCGTACCCGTGTCGGACAGGTTACCGACTATGACAAGCTGACTTTGGTCGTTGAAACCAACGGTGTGGTTACGCCGGAAGACGCGGTTGCCTTCTCTGCCCGCATTCTGCAAGACCAGTTAAAGCCGTTCATTAATTTTGACGAACCGGAAAACGAAGCCGAAGTTGAAAAAGAAGAACTGCCGTTCAACAAGAATCTGTTGAAGAAGGTTGAAGAACTTGAGCTTTCGGTTCGTTCGGCCAACTGCCTGAAGAACGACAACATCGTTTATATCGGCGACCTGGTTCAGAAGACCGAAGCCGAGATGCTGAGGACGCCGAACTTCGGCCGCAAGTCGTTAAACGAGATCAAAGAAGTGCTGGCCAAAATGGGTATTCATCTGGGTATGGAAACCCCGGGCTGGCCGCCGGAAAACATTGAAGAACTGATCAAACGCGTAGACGATCACTTCTAAATCCGGATATCGGTTAAATAAAAACTCTTCCGCAGCGGCGGGAGAGTTTTTTGTTTTATTGCATTCCTGACAGAATATTCCGGGCTTACCCGGGGCTGAATGCTTAAGTGTCGGGGCAAAGAAGTCCCGTCGTCGCCTTTGATCATGCTTAAACTGTAAAGTTTGCGGCTGTTTTAGAGCTCCCGGTCTGCCGAAGGTATTTGTAAAAACGAAAAAACGGAAAGAAGAAAATTTTAAAGAGAAACGGGAAAGCAGGAAGAAAAAATCTGTTTTTGCCGAAAAGCTTGAAAATTGAAGGATATATACGGTAGGTACGGCTTATGAGTATCAGTCGCGGGAAAAACGAAAATCAATATGGCGGATAAAATATAGGAACGAGGAACATAGCAGACAAACGATACAGGTGAAAAATCAGAGCAGAAGCGTGGCGGCCGGAGCCGACTGTGCGGATCCGAGTGGCAAATGCTGTTGGCGGAAAGCCGGCGGGCGTTTATGGCGGGAAGGCTGAGGCGGCAGATTTTTGGGCAGGGGAAGTGAAAGACAGAAGCCGTTTTGACAAGAGGGGGAATCCGGCCGGGGAAAATTCAGCGGCTTGCCGGCGGGCGTTTATGGCGGGAAGGCTGAGGCGGCAGATTTTTAGGCAGGGGAAGTGAAAGACAGAAGCCGTTTTGACAAGGGGGGGGAATCCGGCCGGGGAAAATCCGGCGGCTTGCCGGCGGGCGTTTATGGTGGGGCAAATTTCGGGGTTGTATTTTTAATTTAAAGTGCTATCCTGCCCGACCTGAGATTAATTATTAAGACTAACCTAAAATTATTATCTTTATGGAATTGTTACAAAAAGAAAAATTGTCAGAGAGCCCAAAAACAGCAGTGAAGACACCCGGAGTTAACGCTTCCGTTGAACAATGGCAATCTTTTGCCGACGGCAAAGACTGGTCGTTTGTTTATGAAGCCTGGATCAATTGGATGATACGCGGTTATGAACCTTATGCCGATCATGACAAACAGGTGGAAGAGCTGTTGCGGAGGCGCCTGCTGCGAATCGAACAGCCGGTTTTGAGCGCTAAGCTGATAAAGCGTTTTTCCGACCGGATTATTACGGTTGCCGATGACGCGGCTTCTTCAGAAGTGTATGCGGCGGTACGTGAACAATATGCCGGACGCCTTTGTTATGTGATTGAGAAAAGCGGAAGGTTACGCGGATTTGCGCTTTCTTCCGTACTGGTCATTGCCGGCATAACGCCGGTTAATCTGTTTGCCAAAGATATTCAGTCGGCAGCTGCGAAATGTAATCTGCGTTTGACGGCTGAAGATGACGTGCCGTATATAATGAGTTGCAGAGACGAATTGAGCGCCATGATGAATGAGGCCGGTGTTCCCGATTTTGACGGGGTGTTTCGTTGGCTGCTTACAGGCAGGGCTGAAAACGGGGAGTTTACGGTTTGGTATCCTTATGCCGGGGAATTTTCCCGAATCGGCGGCAACGACAGTTCGCGAATGCTGGTGAAAATCTGACAAAGCGTTTTTAGCACAAGGCTCCGGTGTTTTGCCGGGGCTTTTTTCGTGTCAGGGAAAAGCTGGTTTTGTGTTTTAGCTTTGTGCATAAAAAGCACCGTTGCCGTAAAGACGGTTTGGCAATTGTCTGAATAAAAGCCGGAGGCTTTTTTACGGATACATCATGGTATCCGCCCCCAAAAAAATACCATAGTTTATGAATATTGCCGAAAGGCGTAATATGACGGCCGATGTTCGGAGAAGGCAGTGGCCTTAACCTTTTTTGCTGCCGGGCGCTGCAAAATATCCGGCTATGGGAGAGATATTCGGGGAACCGTGCCGGCCGGAAGGGACGGAGTTTGTCCCGATCGTTTGTATGCTGCCGGAAACGCCGTCTGCGGGAGTTCACCGGTTTAATTTGAGAGGTCGGAACAGTTTTGCGCTTGCGGATGGGGAAAAATGAAGGATATAAGCGCGGAAGCCCGCATTATTGTTCATACCGGCAGCATGGGGAGAAATGACCGGAAGAAGAAACGGGTATGTCCGGAATCGGTTTTAAAAAGTATGGGGCGGGTTACCTGACGGCAGACTTGGATCCGTTTGCGGTGAGTCGGGCAGGTTTTGCTCCGCCGGACCGTCTTGTGCTGTGCCTTTCGGGCGTTTGCCGGCGCCTTCCGGAGTGATGATGTGATGGTTGTCGAAGGCGGCATTTAAGCCCTTCGGGTATTTGCCGGCACCTCCAGGGGCGTATATGAAAAAACCGCTTTTGCGTTTTTTTCGCGTCTTCTTTAATTGAAAAAAATATCGTTTCAACTATTTATATATTATATTTGTCCTTGTTTTTTGTACAAACTGTAGTACAGTATACAAAACGCCCGATAAAAGACTTTGCAATGTTTCCCGGCCGCCGGCGGGGGAGGATTATTTGACGGCGGAGTGGTGAAACGATGTGCCGGTCGGGCAGGTGAAGATGAAAAGATATAAAAACGCTTCGGAACTTTATGACGTTTTTTACAAGGAACGCAAGGAAGACATTGCTTTTTACAGCCGTTTGTTGACGGAATACAAGAGCCGGCTGGACAACAACCGGGTGATTGAAATCGGCGCCGGCACCGGGCGGGTTCTGCTGCCGATTGCCGAGAAGCATCCTGATCTTGAATTTCATGCGGTTGACGTGATCGGGGACGAAGTCGCGGTGCTGGCCGACAAGGCACGGGCGCGGAGAATCGACAACATTGTTCCCCATGTGGCGGACATCAACGCGTTTGAGAGTGATAAGAAGTTTGCCTTCGCTTTTGCGCCGTTCCGGGTTTTGCAACATTGCCGTTCGGTTGAGGAGATGGACCGTTTTGTTAAAAGCACCAGGGATCTGTTGACGGAAAACGGGCGCTTTGCCTTCGACCTGTTTAATCCCTGGGTGCATATGCTGGTGCGCGAAGGCGTGGTTTTCGACGGCAATTATCATGACGAAGAGGGCAACCGAATCAATCGCCGGGTGGAAATCAACAAGCGCGATTATTTCAAGCAGACGCAGGACATTGAGGAATATTATTCGGTACAGTACGCGGACGGCAAAACCGACAAGTTCGAATGGCTTTATACCACCGGTTATTTTTTCAAAGACACGGCGTCGCTGGTGCTGGAGAAAAACGAACTGACGGTGGAAAATCTGTACGGACATTTTGACCGCACGCCGTTCGGGCAGGGCGAATATCCGGGCGAGCTGATTTTCGACTGTGTTAAAAAGAGGAAGGGAAGATGAGGCCGGCGCTTGAAGATTGGCAGCAGCTGAACGCGTGCCGGCGGGGACTGGTGTCTTCCTTTTTGCGGCATTATCGGGCGGCCGGATACCGGGAAGCGGCGCCGCTGTCGGTTACTTCCAAACAGGATGAAAGCGTGGTTTTTGTCGGCGCGGCGATTTCGGCGTTGAAAAAAGATTATATTTATCCGGGCAAACTTCCCGCCGGCGGACTGGTGATTGCTCAGGACGCGGTTCGTACGCGCAACGTTAAAAACATGCTGGCGGACGATTTTGAGCCGAAATGGGGTTCTTATTTTACCAATATCGATACCGTTTTTCCCTATGAGCTTAAGGATGAGGCCTTTGCGCAGGCTTTGGCCTTCTTTTCCGACAAGGTGAAGCTTGCGCCGGAGGAACTGCTGCTCAGGGTGCACTCGGAAGACGAAGAACTGTATCAGCTGGTGCGGGAAAGCGGCTGGCCGGCGGTGGAAGTTGACGCTCATCCGGAAAAATATTACCGTCATACGGTCGGCATTGACGGCGTTTACGGGGAAAATTTCAATTTTGCCGTTCGCCACAAACGCACCGGGGAATATTCCGACGTCGGCAATTTCATTATTTTCCGTGAGCAGGAAAGCCGGCGGCCGCTGTTTATGGAAGTCGGTTTCGGCGATACGGTGATCATGCAGGCAAAATACGGGTTGGCTCACGTGATGGACTGCTATCCGTTTCCGAAGCATCCGGCTTTGGATACGAACCGTAAGTTCAAAGACTGCATCATCACTTCCCAGGCAATGATGCGCGAGGGACTGCGGCCGTCAAGCCGCGACGAGCAGAGCAAAATTCTCTACAAGTATCTGCGCGGCGTGTATTATTTTGCCGGACGGGCGGGAATGCGGCCGCAGGAACTGGCCAGACTGCTGCATCATTCGGAAGCGATGATTTTCGGTGACGTGCGGGCCGCTCCGGCGATGACGGCGCTGTTTGCCGCCAAAGGCGGACGAATCGAAGAACTGAATCGGGGAACTTTGTTGAATTTGCAAAAGGAAAGGAATGAGAGATGATACCGGCAAAATTGAAAAAAGGCGCGCATGTCCGGGTGATTGCACCGGCGCGCAGTTTGGGAATCGTCAGCGGGGAATGCCGGCGGATCGCCTGCGAGCGTCTGGCGGAAATGGGACTGAGCGTTTCTTTCGGCCGGCATGCGGAAGAAACCGACGAATTTTGTTCTTCGTCTGCCGCGGCGCGGCTGGAGGATTTGCATGAGGCTTTTGCCGACCGGACGGTCGACGGCATTCTGACCGTGATCGGCGGATTTAACTCGGTTGAAATTCTGGCCGGGATCGACTATCGGCTGATTGCCGAAAATCCGAAAATCCTGTGTGGTTTTTCCGATATTACCGCGCTGGCAAACGCAATTTATGCCAAGACCGGTCTGGTCACCTATTCGGGACCGCATTTTTCCACTTTCGGCATGCTGAAGGGAATCGACTATACGATCGAATATTTTAAGAAATGCCTGTTTCAAAACGAGCCGTTCGAGCTGCATCCGGCCGCCGAGTGGTCGGACGATCCGTGGTACCGGGATCAGGAAAACCGTAAGTTCGTCAAAAACGAGGGCTATTGGCAGATTGCTTCCGGAGCGGCGGAAGGACGGTTGGTCGGCGGCAATCTGGGGCTTTTGGACGAGTTGAAGGGCACGCCCTATTTTCCCGATATCAGAGACAGCGTTTTGTTTCTGGAACATTGCGCGGAACACGAGGTCTGGACTTTTAACCGCAATTTGCAGGCGCTGTGCCTGCATCCGGACTTTGCTTCGGTCAGGGCGGTGGTGTTCGGGCGTTTTGAGCCGGAAAACCAAATGAACCGGCCGCTGCTGGAACGGATTTTGGGCGCCAAAAAGGAACTGGCGGGTAAACCGGTGATTGCCAACGTCGATTTCGGCCACACGACGCCGATCGTCACTTTTCCCGTCGGCGGCCGCTGCCGGATTGAAGACGGACGGATCGAGCTGACGGCGTTTTAGGAAAAGGCAATGATTTTAACCGGTTCGGAAATTAAGAAGTATGTGGAAAACGGCGACATCGTGATCGAGCCGTTTAACGAGGACCAGCTCAATCCCAACAGCTATAACTACCGGCTGGGGGAAACGCTGACGTTTAAGGAAGACGACGGAAAGTACAGGACGGTGAAGATTCCCGAAGAAGGGTTTGTCCTGTATCCCGACCGGGTTTATCTGGGGCATACGCTGGAAACGCTCGGCAGCCGCAAATGCGCGATGTCGCTGATCGGCCGCAGTTCGACCGGGCGGCTGGGACTGTTTTTGCAGGTTTCGGCCGATCTCGGGCATACCGGTTCGGTTCACAAATGGACGCTGGAACTGGTGACGGCCAAGCCTTTCCGGGTATATCCGGGAATGATCACCGGGCAGATTTCATTCTGGCTGAACTATGGCGACGCCTCTTTGTACGAGGGCGGATATTCGGCTTATTCCTGCCCGCAAATCTCGAAAATGGAGAAAGAAATTGATACTGACGGGAAATAAAATCACTGAGGAGGTTTTGAACGGGAAAATCGTGATCGAGCCGTTTGACCCGGCGGCGGTAACGACGAATTCTTACGATCTGACTTTGGGCGACAAACTGGTAATGTACACCGACGAAGTGCTGGACCCGAAAAAGGAACCGCATACCAGGACGTTTGAAATTCCGGACGAAGGCTATGAGATGAAACGCGGCGAATTTCTGCTTGGCTGCAGCAACGAGTTTGTCGGCAGCGACTTCTACGTGCCGATCGTGCATGCCAAGTCGAGCATTGCCCGGCTGGGGCTGTTCATTCACATCACTTCCGGTTTGTTTGACATCGGCTGCAAATGCAACGTCACTTTTCACCTGTATGCGACAATGCCGGTCCGGCTGTACAAAAACATGCCGATCGCGCAGATCACGTTTTGGAAGACCGCGGGCGAAATCAGGCTTTATCACGGCAAGTACCAGAACGACAAGGGACCGGTGGCCTCGCGCATTTACAAAGATTTCAAATAAAGGTTATTTTTCAAGCACAAAGGTAACCGGGCCGTCATTGATCAGCCCGACCGCCATGTCGGCCTGAAAGATGCCGTTTTGCACCTCGATTCCTTCGGCCCGCAGACATTCGGAAAAATATTCGTAGAGCGGTTTGGCCGTTTCCGGCCGGGCGGCGTTGTCAAAGCCGGGGCGGTTGCCGCGGGAAGTGTCGCCGGCCAGCGTAAACTGGGAAACGACCAGCGCGCTGCCGCCGGTGTCTTTGACCGAGAGGTTCATTTTGCCGGCCTCGTCTTCGAATATGCGCAGCGCGGCGGTCTTTTTGGCAAGCGCCGCCGCCTGTTCCCGGCCGTCGTTTTTGAAGACGCCGATAAAGACGAGCAGCCCGGCGCCGATGGCCGACACCCGCTGCCCGTCAACCGTGACCGAAGCTTCTTTTACCCGCTGAATCAAAAGCCGCATTTTTATCCTCCCGAGATTTTTTCGTTTTTGCCAGAGTAGCTTCGGAGAAGCGGAAAAACAAGTTTTATTTTGCCGTTTTCCGGCAAAAAAACGACGGATAAAAAAGGCTTGCCAAAAGAAAAAATCTTCTGTATATTGCGCTTGAAATTGTGAGTTTTAAATTCACGGAACGCCGGCATTTATGAAGGTAGTGACGGCTTTATGTTTTATCCGCTTTGCCTGTCAAAGCATCAGAGAAATGAAAGGAAACTGCCATGAGACATGGTGACAAACACAGAAAATTCAACATGCCGAGAAGCCAAAGAAGAGCTTTGTTCTCGAACCTGACCAACGCTTTGCTGACCCACGAACAGATTACGATTACCCTGCCCAGGGCAAAAGAACTGAGAACTTTTGCCGACAGTATGATTACGTTTGCCAAAAAAGGCGATCTGAACAGCCGTCGTATGGCTTTGGCCTTTTTGCGCGACAACGAAGTCGTTGCCAAACTGTTCTCTACTTTAGCCGAACGCTATAAAGAACGCAACGGCGGTTATACCCGCGTTCTCAAGGCCGGCATCCGTTACGGCGACGCCGCTCCGATGGCCATCATCGAACTGGTTGACCGCGACGTCAACGCCAAAGGCGCCAAAGACCTGGCTCGCGTAGCCGCTGAAAAGGCCGCTGCCGAAGCTGCGGAAAAGGCTGCCGAGGAAGAAGTTAAAAAAGAAGAAGCCAAAGCAGAGAAAAAGGCCGAAAAAAAATCGAAAAAAGCCGAATAATCCGGCCGGATGAGATTTTTTAAGAAAAACGGGAGAGCGAAAGTTCTTCCGTTTTTTTGTTTCCGGAAGACCTGCGGATAGCCCAAAGGAATCTTTTTGACCCTGTCGAGGGAGCTTGGGGTTCCTTTTGAAAGGCGGGTTTTTTGCCGGTCGGATGTGGGGCTCTTTTGAAAAACGGGGCTAGGGACTTCTTGCGGAGCGGCTGTGAGGATGCGGGGTTTCTTTTGAAGGGTGCGGTTTTCGGGGTTTTGCGGAGCGAAGGGGCGCAGGGATTCTTTTTAAGAAGGCGTTGGTTTCAGGAGTTTGGAGGTTGGATTTGGAGATGGCCAGTGGCGTGCGGCCGATTTGGGCAGGGACGGCCGGTTAATACCGGTTTTCGGCGGACGAAGGATGAAAGGTGCAGGGGTAACGATCAGAAAACGTTTTCGCAAACCTTATTGTGAGCGTTTGTTCTCCGCATGACGGGCAAAATGATTTGCCGTTTGCTGAAAACAGGCGTTTTTTAGCGATGCGGGGACGCCCGAGTGCGGTGTGCAATGGTTTCTCAAGTACATAAAAAGGCGGCTTCTGATCAGAAAAAGCCGGGAACATGAGGTTATAAGCACAGACGATCCGGAACCGGCCGTCTTCGTTCAGACATCTGTGTTGCCGAAACCTTCTTGCTCATTGGAGCGCTTCAAAGGCTTGGCGGATAACCGGCCGGGAGTGCGGATCGTTTGTTCAGCCGGCGGACAATTCTTCCGCCAGCATTGAAATTTCCAGCCATTGGTTTTCGTCCGCTTCCTTTTTTTGTTCCAGTTCTTCCAGCCGGTCGGTAAGGGTAAGAAAACGGTCTGCGTCGTTTTGGTAAAGTTCCGGATCGCTCAGGTCGGCGCGGATTTGTTCGATTTCCTTTTCCGTTTGCGCGATCTGTTCCGGCAGGACGGCAAGCAGCCGCTGCTGGTTATAGCTGAGTTTGCCGCGCGCGGGTTCCCGTTTTTGTCCGCCGTTGTTTTTGGCGGCGGCCGGTTTGTTTTTGTTCGGCATTGCCGGCGGCTCCCTTCGGCTCAGATGTTCAATCAGGTCGCTGTAGCTGCCGACGTGTTCCTCAACTTTGCCGTCGCCTTTCATATAGATGACGGAAGTGACGATTTTGTCAAGAAAATCGCGGTCATGGCTGACGATCATGATGGTTCCGTCATAATCGCCGAGCGTTTCCTGCAAGAGGTCGAGGGTATCCATGTCGAGGTCGTTGGTCGGTTCGTCCAAAAGCAGAAAGTTTGACGGCTGCGCCAGTACCTTGGCCAGCATCAGCCGGTTTTTTTCACCGCCGGACAGGGCGGCTACCGGCGATTTGGCCTGCTCCGGCGTAAACAGAAAGTCTTTCAGATAAGCCACCACGTGTCGCCAGCTGCCGCGCACCCAGATGTGGTCGCCCTGGTCGCAGAGCGTCTGCCATAAGGTTTTGCCCGGGTCAAGGATAAAACGGTTCTGATCAAAATAGGCTTCTTCCAGGTTTTTGCCGATTCTGACAAAGCCGGAATCGGGCGCCAGCTTTTTGGTCAGCAGTTTAATTAGAGTGGTTTTGCCGGCGCCGTTAGGGCCGACGATGCCGATTCTGTTGCCGCGGATGATTTTGGTCGAAAAGTCGTTGACGATGGTTCTGTCGCCGAATGACTTGCATAAATGTTTGGCCTCAATCACCAGTTTGGAGCGCCACGGCGTATTTTCGATATCCATGTTTACCGAGCCGATCTGGCGGACCTGTTCTTTGCGTTCCTGGCGAAGCTGAATCAGACGCCGCAGGCGTCCCATGTTGCGTTTGCGCCGTGCGGTGACGCCTTTGTGCAGCCACTCGGTTTCTTCGGCGATTTTTTTGTTGAGATGTTTTTGGGCGATGATTTCCTGTTCGATCACCTGGTCCTGCCATTCTTCAAAGCTGCCGAAACCTTTGTTGTTGCGGCGCAGGGTTCCGCGGTCGAGCCAGAAGGTGGTGCGCGAAATGTTGGTGAGAAAACGCCGGTCGTGGCTGATGACGACGACGGCGCCGCCGTAACCGCCGATGATTTTTTCCAGTTTTTCGATGGTCGGCATGTCGAGGTGGTTGGTTGGTTCGTCCAAAAGCAGAATGTCCGGTTCTTCGATCAGTGCCCTGGCCAGCGTCGCTTTGCGCCGTTCACCGCCGGAAGCGGTGGCGGGGTCGGCGTCGGCGGCAATTTCCAGCTGTTCGATCCACATGTCGGTTTTGTAGTCTTCGCTGCCGTCGTGTTTGTCAAGTCCGGCGGCAACCGCTTCGCGCAGGGTCTTAAAACCGCTTAAGTCGGCGTCCTGCGGCATGTAGCCGATTTTGACGTTGGGCTGGATGAAAATTTCGCCGTCGTCGGGTTCGATGATGCCGGCAATGATCTTTAACAGCGTCGATTTGCCGGAACCGTTGCGTCCGACCAGCGAAATTTTGTCGCCGCGGTTGATGTAGAGTTCCACGTCTTCAAACAGCTGTTTGCTGCCGAAGCGGATTTTGATGCCTTTTAAGGTATAAACGGGCGCTTCAAATGCCGGCATGGTCTTGATCCTTTTGTCTTTTTACATAAAAAATTCCGCGCGCATTATAAGCGCGGCGGCGGCAAAAATAAACAAAAATCTTAAGACGGCCGTGCTGCCGGCTGTCGTTTCTTTGTTCCGAAAGGCAAAAATCGGCAGAAAAGACGGTAAAAAAGTTTGAACATGCGGAATTTTCGTATATGATAAGACAAAATGTCTGGTTTAACGATGGGATTTTTAAAATGCCGAAAATGTTTGCGCTTTTCGCCTGTGCGATGCTTGTTTCCTTTGCTGCCCGGGCGGCCGACGACGACATGTCGCTGATTGATTTGTTCGGGGAGGAGCCCAAAAAGGAAGAAAAGGTTTCCGTGTCCGACAAACCCGAACGCCGGGTTGAGCCGGAAAACAAAAAGGAAGAGGAAAAAGTGAAAGTGGACGACGAAGGAATGTTTTCGTTTCTGAATTTCTCGTTCCTTAAAAACAAAAAGAAAGTGGAGGAATTTGCCCGCAAACCTGATGAGCCCCAGGAAAACTTCCTCGACCGGATGACCCGTCTGGCGGAAGAAGGCGACGTTGACGCCTGTCTGACTCTCGGTTACATGTATCTTTACGGCGAAAACGGCGTGACCCGCGACGAGGAAAAGGCTTTCCGCTATTATTCGATGGCGGCTTCCCAGGAGGACATGATTGCGGTCAATAACCTCGGCAGCCTTTATTACAGCGGCATCGGCACCGAAAAGAACGTCAACAAGGCGGTTGAGATGTTTGACAAGGCGGCCAAACTCGGCAACAAGGAAGCGGCGATCAACCTTGCTTTCATTTATCTGACTTCGCCGTCGAGCGGCGTTTCCAACAACCGAATCGTCGAACTGTTGCAGCAGGCGGCGGAAGGCGGCAACATCACCGCACAATATATGATGGGCTATTCCTATTACCGCGGTTTTGTGGTGGCCAAGGATTTTAAAAAGGCCTTTGACCTGATCAAACAGGCTGCCGTGTCTTATGATGAAGCCCAGTATGAACTGGCGCAGCGTTACATCAATGCGGAAGGTACGCCCCGCAACTACGGTAACGCGGTCAAATATCTGACCCAAGCCGCCCATCAGGGAAACGTTCAGGCAATGATGGATCTCGGCAACATTCTGGCGGCGGGAACCTCTTATCAGAAGAACGAATATCAGGCGTACATCTGGTTTAACATCGCTTCGGTATACGGTATCGAAGGCGCGGCGGAAAAACGCGACGCTTTGGAAAAAATCCTGAAAATCGAGGAAGTGCTGCAGGCGCAGGCGGCGGCGGAAACCTTCAAGGAAAAGCCCAGCGAAATGACACAGTACATCCGTCAGACTTTCGGCCGCGGACTGGGCGGTTACATTGACAAGAAAATGGGCTACCGGGCGCCGAAAAAGCAACCCCCGGCCACGGTAAAAAAACAGGAACGTGATCCTTCCCAGCCGTTAAAGCTGCTGTAGACGAGAAAGCGCGGGAAAACGTTTGTGATGTCCGGGATCCGTGTTTTGCGGATCTCGGATTTTACGTCTCCGGAAAGCGTTTTTTCTTCCGTGCGAAAGGGGCAGACTGATTTTCCGCCAGCCAACGGGCGGCAGTTTCTGTAATATCAGTTTTGCATCCGGGAGGCCGGGGGCGGAGTGTGACGGCCCCTTTCACAGAAAAAAGAACGACTCCTGTAAAGAGGGAGCCGGGGATATAAGGCCGCAGGCGCGAATAACCCGGACTGTTCGTTGATCAGTTCTCTTCACTTAGGCATCTGAATTCGCCGCGGTCGCTTATGCTTTCCTTGCTCATTAAGATGTTGCAAAGATTTTGCAGACAAAAACGACCGGAGCGGCGGTTGTTTTTGCTTAGCAAGCCCGTCACCTTAAATTTATCAAGGTGAGTTTTGTTTTAACCAAAGGTAAATAAGCAAAACAAAGGGGAATGTTGATTAAAAGAAAGCTCTTGCCAACGGGCGACGTTTTCTTTAATATCAGCCCTGCATCCGGGAGGCCGGGTGCGGTGTCTCAAAAACATCTTCAGTATAAACTATCCTTCTTCGGAAGGAGTGCCGGTAATATACCGAATAACGGCGACTGTGTACTGACAGTTTTTGAGCTCCTTCCGCCTAAGGGTTTTTCCCGGGCGGTTTTGTTTTTACCATAAACAAAATCAAGGGAGTTTCAAACTATGTTTAACAACAAAATCAAAAAAATAATCGGACAAGAGCTGCACAAATACCGTTGTGACCGTTTTCTGCAATTAAAAACGGTGGCAACCAAGACCGGGATTCCCTGGTACGTGATTGACAACATGGAGATAGGCAGCGTACGCAAATGGGAATACTACCGTCATCTGCTTGAGTTTTACGGCAAAGAGCTCAAAATCGAACTGATTGAGAGAAGCGGGCGCATCGGGAACGGTACCGTGAAAAACGGCGGCGGAAATGACCGGCGGAGAATTGCCGAAGGGGAAAAGTTGCCGCCGGTGTTGTCTGACGGTTGCCGGAAGTAGAACTGTCAGCGGGTTTTCGGCCGCGTGCAGCGGAAAATTGCCGAAGGGGAAAAGTTGCCGCCGGTGTCGTCTGACGGTTGCCGGAGGTTGAACTGCCGACGGGTTTTCAGCCGCGTGCAGCGGTCAAAAGCGGCATATAAAAAGGCACCGGTTGAGCTTCGGTGCCTTTTGTCTTGACGCTTGTTTTCAGAACAGATTAACCGCGCGGTTTGTTCATCGGATGACGCGGCCGGCGGTTGAAGCCGCCTTCGTGTCTGCCGGTTCCCGTTTGCCGTTCCGAACTGCCGTTTTCGAATCTGTCGTCGAATTTTTTGCGCGGGGCGGAGTTTTTGTCAAAACCGAATTTTCTGCCCGGTTTGCGCGGGGTTCCGGCCGGGTTTTCATTGTCGTCGAAACGCATTCTGCGGGAGCGCTCGAACTTCTCTCGGCCGTTGAACTTTCCTTCCCGTCCGCGGGGGTTTTCCGGTTTCGGGGTCCATTTTTTGCGGGTGAATTTGCTGTCCTTTTCCGTTTTGGCAATTTTCGGTTCTTTGACCTCAACCACCACGTTTTTCATCTTTTCGCGGGCTTTGAGCGCGCTGCGGCAGACGGAGAAGCCGAAAAAGCCGACGTTGCGGCCGAGGGTGTAGTAGTAATTGTGCGAATAGGCGATCAGTCCGGCTTTTTCCAGCCACAGTTTGCCGTCCTGGTCAAGATATTTGTCGTCGACGTTGACGGCGACAATTTCCGCCAGGAACATGTCGTGACTGCCGTAGTTGGTGACGCTGACCACTTTGCACTCGATTGAAACCGGGCTTTCCATAATCTGCGGGCAGGAAACCTGCGAGCAGGCGCCGGGCGTCAGATTCATTTCCTTGAATTTGTCGGTGTCGCGGCCGGATTTGACGCCGCAGAAGTCGGCGGCGGTCACCAGCGGCAGGGTGGTCAGGTTGATCACGAATTCGCCGCTTTCCTTAATCAGCTCGTGCGAGTAGCGGGAAGGGCGGATCGAAACATAAGTCATTGCCGGGTCGCTGCTGACGATGCCGGTCCAGGCGGCGGTCATGACGTTGGGTTTTTCCATGCTCCCGCAGCTGACCATAACCGGCGGCAGAGGATATTCCATCGTTCCCGGTTTCCAAGTGATTTTTGCCATTGTAAAATTTTCCTGTCAGATAAAGTTGATATTGTTTTCCATAACTAAACCAAATAATAATAATGTGCAATTGCAAAGTGAACAGGGGGGCGTTTTATTTTTGCCGGCGGCGTTTCCCCTTTCCGGCTTTTTTGTCACAAAACTATAACAACCGGCGGTCGTTTTTCGTGCTATGGTATGTATTAATGGAACGGTTACGGAGAAAGACAATGTCGGTTACATTCAATAATGTTCAGGAGCTGGAGGAGTATTTCCGGTATCTGGAAGAAACGATCCACGACGACGAGCGCCGGCTGGTTCTCCGCGGCATTGCCATTGCCCGCAATCTTTATATTTTCAGCGAATACCGCAAGCGGCAGGCCAGGCTGCGCGCCGCCTGCCATAAGCCGTCCTGAGCTTTCTTCCTTTTTTGTCAAAAAAAACTTTCGTTTGTCTTTTTTTTCTGCTAAGCTGACAGCGTTTTAACAAAGTCAGAGGTTTGAACAATGAAGCGCATGAAAGAATATTTTACTTACGAGGAACCGTCGGCGTTCGTTTCCGTGTCCAATACGCCGCCGCGCCTTTTTCGTCAGGAACGGGATTGGACCTGCAGCGTTGCCTGCATCCGCACCCTGTTGTCGGGGCGGACCGCGGAGGTTCCTTCCGAAAACGAATTTATCGAAAAGTTCGGTCTTGTGCCCGGGCCTCATTATACGGACGAATTTCTGGCCAAGGGAATGCTGTCGCCGGCCAGAACCGTCAAAACGCACAAGAACTTTCGGCCGGAGGAGATCGGGCTGCCGCTTCTGGCAAAACTGCTGGCGGAAAAGTATTACATAATGGCGGAATGCATGTACAATTACGCCCATTGGGTCGTCGTGCTCGGTTATTTTGCCGTCCGCGATCCGGAAGACACCGAAGAACACCGGATTTTGCTTTATGATCCCTATTACGACCAGGTACGGCTGGTGATTGCCGACGAATTTCTGACCATGTGGTGCGATCCCGACGGGCATGTCAAAGAATTTGTGGCAATTCGCTGAACCATATGGTATAATTTGCAATAAAAAAAGTTTGGGGTATGAAAATGGCTGAGAAAAAAAGCAAACGTTCTCTTGAGGAACAGCAGAGAATAAAGCAGGTTCGGGCACAGCTCAACGCGCTGCGCGGCGTGTTGGCGGTGGGTGCGGCGGCGGTGGTGATGGAACTGGGCAACGGCAAGGTAATGGCGCAGCCGGATTTTGACCGCAAAGTCGAGCCGGTGACGCAAAATGCTCCGCAGCCGGCGCCTGACAATACGCCGACGGCCGAATGGCCGGGGCTGGGCGCGACGCCGCAGAGCATGCCCGAGGCTCCCGCTCCGGTTGTTGACGACCGGCCGGCGGGGATCAACATTCCGGCCGCCGAACCGCCGGCGCCGGAGATCAGGGTCGGAGAGGAAGAAGACGTTCCCTATGATTATGAGGATGCCAGAAAAACCTGTGATGATGAACATTACGACATTTGCAACGACCTGCTCGGAGAATGCGAGGATGCCGGCTACGGCAAGCAGGAGCTGGATTATGAAACCAAGCTTGATCTGGCGGTCGGCGCGACGGAAGTGGAAATGTCCAAACTGCTGGGAGAAGAAATGCTGCCGGCGCTGGACGGGGTGGTGCAGACGACTTCCGGCATGGAAAGCGTGCTGGCAAATTACGGCCGGGAAGATCAGAACGATCCGATTGTCCGGGCCAAAATCAACCGCGACGTCAAAAACGTCGACAAGTCGGCCAGAAAGGCCGCCGGAAAGGCGATGAAGAGCTATCGCAAAATGCTGAAGCTGGCGCAGGAAAGCGGGCGTATTCACAAACTTGCGGAAAAATACGCGAAAACCGGCGAAAAGGCGGATGAAAAGATGCTGGACAACAAGATCAAGGGCATGTATGAGCATGCTCAGGACTTTACCCGGAAATACGAGAAGGAGAACTTTGAAAAGTCCGGCAGGAACAATTCCGTTTCCTTGTCCGCCGCGCAGCAGAAGATGGTGAAAGATTCTCTGAGCCGCTGAGTTTCGGCAATCAAAAAAGTCCCCTTCCGGAGGGGGTTTTTTTATGCGGTTTAACTCAAAATTAAAAAACACCGCATATTCTCTCCAAGGATTTATTTTTGCGGGAAAAAACGATGCATACCATTCATGCCCTGATTATTGACCTGACGCTGATTACCATTTATGCCGGCATTACCACGCTGATTTGCAAAAAGCTGAAGCAGCCGATTGTGCTGGGGTATGTGCTGGCCGGCATTTTCGCGGGGCCGTACTTTGACTTGCTGCCGACGGTCAGCGACCGGGAAAATCTGAGTTTGTGGGCGGATATCGGGGTGATTTTCCTGCTTTTCGGCCTGGGGCTGGAGTTCAGCTTCAAAAAAATGCTCAACGTCGGCAAGTCGGCAATGATTACGGCCAACGCCAACATTTTGTTTATGCTTTTTCTCGGATATTATACCGGTCTTTTGCTCGGCTGGTCGACGACGGACAGCTTTTTTCTCGGCTCAATGATTTCAATGTCTTCAACTACCATCATTATCAAGGCCTTTGACGATCTCAACATCAAAAAGCAGAAGTTTACCGATCTGGTGTTCGGCGTTTTGGTGATTGAGGACCTGGTCGGCATTTTGCTGCTGGTGCTGCTGCCGATGGTGGCGCTCGGGCAGAGCATCAACGGCGGCGAGCTTGCCCTGAGCACGTTCAAGCTGCTCTCCTTTCTGATTTTGTGTTTTGTCATCGGCATTTATATCGTGCCGACGGTTTTGAAAAAGCTGACTTCGTTTTTAAATGACGAAATGCTGCTTCTGATCACGGTCGGCATGTGTTTCGGCATGGTTTGGCTGGCGACGGCTTCGGGGTTTTCTTCTGCTCTCGGCGCCTTTCTGATGGGGTCGGTGCTTTCCGAAACCGGGTTGATTATGCGAATCGAAAACGTGGTTCGGCCGCTGAAGGATTTTTTCGGCGCGGTCTTTTTCGTTTCGGTCGGGATGATGGTTGATCCGGCCATGTTCGTCACCTATGCCGGGCCGATTGCGGTCGTTACCCTGATCGTGGTTGTCGGCAAGGTCGTCTTTTCCTGTTTCGGGTTCGTTATTTCGGGGCAGTCCCTGCGCACTTCGACGGAATGCGCGTTTTCGCTGGCGCAGGTCGGCGAGTTTGCTTTCATCATTGCCGCTCTGGGCATGAGTCTCGGGGTGTTGGACGGACAGGTCTATCCGGTGATCGTGGCGGTTTCCGTCATCACGACTTTCCTTACCCCGGTGATGATCCGTTCGGCCGGGCCGGTTTACAGGCTGATCGAACGCAAACTTCCCGCTTCCTGGAGCCGCTACATCAACAAGGCTTCGGCAGCCCGGGCACCGAGCAGGTCGGAAGAGCGCCTGTGGAGCGTTTTGTTTAAAAATTATGCCGTGCGGATCATTTTGTTTTCGATCATATTGTTTGCGATTATCGGTTTTTGCACCCAATTCGTCCGTCCTTACGTACGGATGGCGCTGCCCGGTCTGACGGGGCGAATCGTTATGACGATGATTGCTTTTGTTCTGGTTTCCCCTTTTTTGAAGGCTTTGATCGGATGGGAAATCGTGCTGCCGTCGTTTATCCGTTCTTTTGCCGATTTTCTGCCTGCACGCCGGCGGCGGAAGTTTCTCGAAACCCGGGAAGAAGAATCGGCCGCTGCCGCGGAAGAACGCCCGGCGTCCCGCCCCCGGCCGGCGGAAGACAAAAGTTCGCTGATTGACAATCTGCTGGGGGAAAATGCCGAAAGCCTGAAAAGCTTTTTCGTTTCCAATGCGCAGGCGGCGAAAATCTATTATCAGCTTTGGCGGAGCAAAAAAGCCAACCGGCTGCCGCTGATCGTGCTGACCAGTTTTCGTTTGCTGGTCGTTGCCTTTTTCATCGTCACCGTCGTGCATCAGTTTCTGACGGAAAACCAGAAAGTGACGCTGATTTTGCTGGTCGCTTCGGTGGCGCTCATTTCGCGGTCGAAGTGGCTGCTCAGCCAATATCTGAAAATGGAAGCGCAGTTTCTTGACAACCTGAAAGGCAGCGCGCCGGAAAAAGACGACGACCCGTCCGAATAGTTACAGAATTGTGAATTTCGCCGCCGCCGGCGATTTCCCGCTTGGTATCGTGCCGGGCTTTCGGTATAATGAAACCGAAAGCGACATAAGCGGGGCAGAAGAAAAAATGCTGAAATTCAAAATAATGCTGGTGGTATTTATTGCTTTGGTTTATTACGGCGTAACCTATTGCATGCTTAGTCCGGGCATTTGCAAATATTACGCCGACTATTATCTGCTGAGCGCGCGCAGTTTTTCAATCGACGAAGAGAGGGCTTTTCTCCACAAACCGATAACGGAAACGACAAATTATTTCCGTACATACCGCTTTAACGGCCAAAACCGTAATTTTAAGGTGCTGGGGTTTGTCCGGTTTGACGACCGCGGCATATGGAGCACGGGCAACACGGTGCGGATGTCGTTCAGGCTGCCGCAGGTTTATTCTTCCGTTTGGCTTGATTTTGAAATTGATCCCTATGTCAACAAGAAAAATGAAAACGTTTTTGCGGAAGTGTATCTTGACGACAGGAAAATCGACGAATGGAATTTTCAGTACGGGCGCAAGATGCCGAAGACCAGGATCAAGATTGCCCGAAAATATCTGAGCAGCGAATATCCGGTTAATCTGATTTTTAAAATTGACGGCGCCGTTTCGCCGAAAAGTCTCGGCTTCGGACAGGAAAACCGCAAGTTCGGCCTGATTTTCAACAGTTTGACGATAACTCCGGACGATTGACGCTGCGGCAAGGATTCCTTCTTTTCGGGGAAGGCGGTGCGTATGGCCGTATGCCGGCCGGACGGGGTTAAGGAAAAATAAATCCGGATTAAATATTATTTGTGCAGACGTTTAACGGGAGGGCGAATGAAACATTGTTTGATTGTTCTGGTATGTCTGTTGTTTCCTCTTTCTCTTATGTGCAAAGAAACGCGGGAAACCGGGCAAAATGCGGATAAACGGTACGAAGAGATTGTAAAATCCGTAAAAGACAACCCCGGGCAGGCTTTGGCAGATTTAAAAAAACTGGCGGACAAAAACCGCTTTGCCGCAATGGAATATCTGATACTGCTCAGCATTTACGAACCGCAAAAAGTAAATACTCTCGAATTTGAACAAATTGCCCGCCGGCTGCATACGGACGTGGTTGCGCAATATAAAAAGCTTGTTCCCGATTCCCCTTTTTACGGAATATATCAGGGGCAATACGAAGGGCTGATCAAAGACGATTATTTAAAATGCTACAAAGATTTGAGCTGTCTGATAGAAATCGGCGCTTTAAACTTTTCCAAATTTTTCAGCGTTTGGGGGGATGTGAGCGGCGATATGCTTTATGTTCCGTGGAAAATCGCGGTTCCCTGCCCGACGGCTCAAAAACTCCATTTAACGGCCGTTTTGGACAGCGCCGGCGGCGGACACGGCGCCGAAACGCTGGATATTTCCAACTGTGGCCAGTATCCGCAATACGATTTTCCCGATGATGTTGAAGAGTATCGGAATTATATTCAGCGGGAACTGGAATTGGATAATCCCGGTTCGATACGCTATGTGTATATGGCCGAAGATGTATATAAGAATATAGTCAGTCATTATGATCCCGATTGGAATTTTGAACGAAGTTATGGCGAGAAAGAATATTTGCAAGCCTTGCCGCTTGAAGCCTGGGCGATGGAATCATATCCCAATTACAAATATTTTTCGGAAGTTGTCAATCACGGTATCGGGTTTGACAAAGCGGTCGACAAGCTGACGCGGCATTATGTAAAAACTTTTAAGGTTGATGAAGGCAAAGCCCGGCAATATGCCCGTTATGTGATGATTCCCCGGGCGGCGGCAAGTTTTCCGGTAAACAGGGAAACCCTGCGCTATAAAATCCTTTCCGGAGTTCCCGCGGAAGAAATAAAAGCATGGATTGAGGACAAAAAATTAAAAGGGGAAGAATTTGCGGAACCGGAAACGCCTCATCAGGCGGATGAAATTTTAATGGTCAGCGTTCATCGTCCCGATGTTTTGAAAATGCTGATTGAAACCTGTCCGTATAATGAGGAAAAACTGAGCTGCTTCGGTCTGAACACGGATGTTGACGCGGGAAATGCTTTCGGCAAAACCGCTTTGATGTACGCGGCTCAATACGGGTTTGCGGAAAGTGTGAAAATTTTGCTTGAGGCCGGAGCGGATATAAACGCGCAAACGAATAAGGGATATTCGGAAGATGCGGGCTGCTGGGAGAACATTTGTCTTGTAAACGGCGAACGCACGGCCCTGATGTATGCCGTGCAGGAAGGAAATCTGGAAATTGCAAAATATCTGGCGGAAAAAGGCGCGGACATTAATCTGAAAGATTCCAAAGGCATGAGCGTTTACGACTATTTAAGCGGAAAAGCGCCTTGTTTGGGAAATTTCAGATATTCGCCGACAGTTGGTCAGATGTTTGAAGATTTTTCTCCTCCGGAAAAACATGAAAATAAAAACGTTACCCCCGAACAGGCGGATGATTTTATCGAATTCTTAAAAAACGTGTTCAAAAGTCCGGCAGCTTTGTCGGAATTTACCGTTTGAAAAACGCTGAAAACGGGGGTTGCGGAGAACGCAACAAAAAAGCCGCCGAAAGCGGCGGTTTATAAGGTGGTGCGCTAGGCCGGAATCGAACCGGCACGGCCTTGCGGCCAACAGATTTTAAGTCTATTGTGTTGTTTGTGCAACATATTGTATTTGCTTGCTTTATTTAATCTATTCCGACTCTTTTATTTTGTTATTCCGACTTTCTGCCTCAAGCCGTTTCTTCAATGCCGGCAAAGTCACCTCTTCCGTATTGCCTTTATATACTTGATTAAAGATAGCCTCGTTAGTGTGTCCGGTAATTGAAATAATAGCGTTTGTGGCCACTCCGGCCTCGACATAGGCAGTACTTCCGGTATGCCTCATATTTTTAAATATATATCTTTCATCGAATCCTAAAATATCTCGTATTTTCTTAAAATAGCGGCTAAATCTTTGAACGTCGAATTTACCAAAACGATCAGCAATGATGTAACCTTTTTTACTTAAAACTTCTTCAACAAGGTGAGGTGGAATAGGTACTTTGACGTTTACGTTGTCAACCTTATTTTGGTTAATGTTAAAAAAATAATTGTCGCCTTTTTTGTAAATGTCTTTATCTTGTAATTTCAGCACATCAGCATTTCTTTGTGCAATATAAAAATTAAGTTCGGTCGCAAGGGCTACGGCTAAATAACTGTCGTTATCTTTGCCAAGTTCTCTGGCTTTGTCAATTATACTTTTTACGTGTTCGTGCGGAATAACAAACTTTTTAGGTTTATTCTTTTTTATCCTTAAATTGGCAAATGGATTGTTTTTTGTAAAAATGCCCTTGTTAAAACCAAAATTATAAAGCATTTTTAAGACAGTTATACAATACATAGCTTGAGTTTTTTTGAAGCAGATAACAAATTTCTCATACAAATTATATGCGCTATCGTAATCAAAACTATCCAGAGGAACATCTTTGAAAGAACGGCCGCTTTTTCCTGATTTTAATTTTGACAGTATATCAAAGGTATATTGATATGTGCGGGCCGTTGATTTTTTTATGGACTTAAATAGGCGACTCTCCTTGTAAATAGACCATATATGTGCCAAAGATTTAGGTTGTATATTTTCTCCGCTTTTCCTGAAATTCTCTAATCTTTCAAAAAGGTTTAGGGCTTCCCGGCATGCTAAGACATAGTTTTTGCCTAGCGGGTACGAATGTTTTAATTCGCAACCCGCCGGCATAATATGCTTTGGAATGTCGAAATAATAAGCTATTTCTCCATTTTTTAGCTTTTTATGTCTTAAATAAGGAATTTTCATTTTATTTTTCGATTACCCAATCATCTTCAATTATGCTTTTTTCCTGATTCGAAATAGCAACAAGTATCGGCCTATAAACTTTTATTTTTTTTGAATAATAAAAGACTTCTAATTTGCCGTTTTTGACATACTTGTTAAGCGTCCGCAAATCTCCCGGCCGCGCTTTGATTCCCAGCAGCGGCTTGATTTCTTCTGCTGTGTAAAAACCGTCAATCATGGTTTTCTCCCCTCAAGTCGAATTCGTCCCCGATTTTGCGGAGGGTTTCCGCAAGATGCTGGGTAAGCCCGACAATGAACTCCGGGGATTTGTCTTTCAAAAGCTCTTCCTGCTCGTCGCGGGTGAGGTCAGAGAAGCACAGGTCTTCGTATTTCTCCCCGCGTCTGATACGGAAATAACAGCCGTCAAGATTTCTGTTTGTCATCTTTTCTATCCTCGTAAAAAGTTACTTCATCTCTGCGGACGGGGCGGCAGTTTTTCCAGTAAGAGTGATTTTCATCCAAAAAAGGCCTATTCAAATCAATTTCAATGTTTCTTAAAAAGCGCATTACCTTATAGCTAAAATCGTAATCCCAAAACCAGCAGGGGCACTTGTGGTCAATGATATATTGCCAGTCGATAGGCTCTTCGTAGAGTTCCCAATCATCCGCTGTTATTTCGTTAGGCTCAATAAAATAAACATCGCCATATTCATCTTTTGCGTAAACTCCAGATAGTTTAATATACTTTCCGTCTCTCCAATCCTTTCTTCTAATCTTAGCCCCTTTTTTGAACTCGGGCAGAAGTTCTTCTAAATATGACATTAGTCTTCCTCCTCCTCTTTTACTTTTCGCCAAAACAGTACTTCCTGTTCACTTCCTGAACAATCCCCGCTTTCGTTCAACGTCCATAAATCCCACTCTTCAAACTCGCTGATTGTGGTTGAATTGTAAAACCTATTTTGTAGACTATCGGAAAATTTTCTGTGCATTTCAGAGGCTTTGTTTTGGTAGTATTGAGCTTTACTTAATAATTTTTGCTCGTGCCGTGTTAATCCATATTTTTTACGCATTTCTCAATCTCCTTTAATGCTTGCTGGGCAGTTTTATAGCCGGCGGTTTGCAAATAAGCGCTAACTTTTATGCGGCCGTTATAGAAACAATCATCCCAACAATTAGAATTTGCATAATATCTCAAAGCCTTAACAGCAATCGAAAGCTTTTTCTCAAGTTCAATCTCTCGGTCGGTTTTAGTCATCTAATGCGCTCCCCAAGTTCAATATCAAAAACAAGGCCGTCAATATGCAAGTCGGTGTTTTTACCGTCTACAAGGCGAATATTGTCGATTTTAAAAGTCATACGTTCAGGGTTTTTCCGATATGCTTTTTGAAACTGGACAAAGTACCCTTGTGAAAACTCAAATTTCTGCAATCTGTTTTCCCAATAAGGGGTGAAATTTCTGTATTCGTGAGTTTTATGCCCGGATTTAATTTCTTCAAACCAATGGTCGGTCAAGACAAGTTTAAGCGGTTTCATTTTTCTTTCCTTTCGATTTTCTGGCTTTCATCAAATCGTTATATTGCTCGTGAGATAACAGCCGTTGTTCTCCGTCGTCGGTTTCGACAATAACGCCGTTTCCTTTGTCAGTTTCCCAAAATCCAACAAGACGGAAATGGGGAGACAATTCTTTTGCTATAGCGACGCAGACTTTTTGCGGTACCCCCCACATCTGTGTTCCGGCCGGACACAGTTTTTAAGAATTTGCTCCTTACGCAGACCGGATTTACGACTGAACTGATAATTGCCGAGGTCAAACCCTGTATTATCTTGCCATATTTTTACATTTCCCCTGTCTATATTATCTTTCTCAAAATGTGTCGAAAGAATGAATTTGTTACTCCAAAATAAATGCCGTTGAATCTTGAAATCCGGGGCAATCAACGGTTTGTAATAAGGTATTACATTTTCAACAACAAAATCCTTTTTACAGTATGTTTTGAGAAAAATTATCTCTTGCCAGAGTTTGGTGTCGAAATAAATGGGTTTTGATTGTCCTTTGGCAACACAAGTACGGCCGCGTAGGGTTGAATGACTTTGACAGGGCGGTGAACTCCAGATGAAGTCAAACTCCCGGTAATGCTCCAGTAAATACTGATGCGCGTCTCCGACGACCACCTGGTCGTTTGGGAAAAAGTCCTGATAAATTGCAGCTATCTCCGGACGCAGCTCTACGGCGGTTATTTCATGATCGTTTCCCCACAATTTGCGATTTCCGCCTATGCCGGCATATAAATTGAGTATTTTCATTGTCTTCCTTTATCGTCGGGGCGGGTAACCGCCCCGGGGTAATGTTGTATTACTTTTCTTTTTTCTGTTGTTCTTCTTTATATTTTTCTTCGATGATCAGATCATCCAAGTTAGATAATACTGATGTTAGTTGTGCAAGGTCGGTTATGTGGATAAAATGAGTTTGGAAATAACCCCATGAATAAGAGAAATATTCTATTTTTTCATTATTTTTGTGTATTCCGTTTGGTACAGGAAGTTCATAAATCACTAAATAGCCTTTATTCAGACAACGGCAAACAACTTCGTTCCAAAATTCTTCTTCCCGTTCATCATCATTGTCAAATTCTTCATTGTTATTGTATTTTTCTAGAACTCCGTCTTTTAGTGTCCAGTCACTTATTATGTTTTGGTTAACAAAACTGTCGATAATATCATCTTTAAGGTCGTTAAAACTTCCTTCTATTTTTGGAAGATCGCAGCAAGGAATAATATTGCAGCGTCCCATGTATTCTTGTTTTAAGTTTTTCAATTTTATGTCCATTTATTTTTTTCCTTTCAAATTTTGTGGAGGGGCAAGGATCTGCACCTTGCATGGGGTTGTCGGGATTCGAACCCAATTCGCATCGCCTATCTGCTCCAGCAGCCTTGTCAGGCCCCTCAGTTCGTCAACCTAGCGTCTACCTATTCCGCCACCCTCCGTAATATCGGGCCTTTTAACCGCGTGCCCGTGCGGTTGGGAGAACCCTCAAAAATCCATCGGAACGTCGTCAAGATATACCGGCGGTTCCGGGGTGTCATAAGACTGCGACGGATAGTTTGGAGCCGAGTTCGTTTTATTTTTCCTATCCTTCTCTTTTTGAATTTCGGCCGCCAGCTCGTTGTAGGTGCGAACACACAGCGCCGCCACTTTCAAAAGCTCGTCCGGGAACAGGCTCAGGCTTTGGCGCTGCCAGTTGTCTGTGCCTTTGTCTTCCGGCTTTTGCCAAGAACGCTGTATGTTCGCAGAATAGGTTGTGTGCAGTTTCCCGTCGCCTTTGATGTCAACCTCTTCTTTTTTGAAGATAGCCACCGACAAGCCCCGGTCGCGGTTGCTGATAAAAAGTTTGTTTTTGTTTTCTTCGTTCATTTCTTGGTTTCTCCATAAATTTGTTAAAACAGGCATAAAATTAAATAAGGCAGCACCCATAAGGTCAGGAAGTACGCCGCGAACTCTGCAATTTGTCTCAGCATTTCCGGCTCTCCAGCAGGGCAACGGCTTCTTTTTGCCGTTTCTGATACTGTTGTATCAGCTCATAAAGCACGGTTGCCCCATGGCTGATACCAACTACCCAGTTGACAGCCGGCAGACCGTCTGCAGTCGGCGAGGTGTTGAAAGTGTCTTCTTTTATCCCGTCTTTTAAGAACCAGTCCGCCACCTCGTCCCGCACGGCCTCGCGGACAATGCTTTTGATTGTTTCCCGGAAGACAAGGTCGTCAAAAGCTTTGGCAAGTTCTTCCCGCACGGCGACGGCGCAGCACTTTTTGACCAGCCCGCCGACGGCTTTCATATCAACAGGGGCGGGAACGCCGTAACCGCCGGTTTTGCGGATAGAGGGCAAAACTTCGGAATAAACCCAGTCAGCGAACGCCTGCGCCTGAGGTTTATTGCTGCGGAAGATTAAGCGGTACAAGTTCGGTTCGTTGATAAAGGTTACTTCCTGCTTACCGCCAGCGGTAAGGATGTCGGTTTTTCCGACACCCTTTTGCGACAATCGAGTTGCCGTGTCGCGGTTCTGTTTAATTTTAAGAGCCGCGCAGCAGTCAGCCAGACAAAACCACGGTTCACCGTCAATATTAGCCGTGCGTACTTGATTATTGTTGAAATTGTAAATAGAAATTGAATTTGTCATATCTTGTGTTCCTCTTTGAAAACCCCTCAAACCGTGAGGTGTCGGGAGCTCAAAGCCTAACACAAGATAGGTGGGCATATTCGATATATTAGCCGCACTCCCGACTAAACAAGATATAAAAAACTCGCCAAATCTTTCGGGGGCGGTGTGTCCGCTTGTGTCAGAGCTTTGAACTCTGCCGCCAGTATAGCCGTATGTTTTGCCAAAAGTCAACATATTTTTCAAAACTCCTGATAAAATTGTTTGATGCCTTTTAAGATGTCTTCGTATTTTTTACCCTGTCCGCTGCCGATAACGCCGGCCATGTCCATATCGCGCATCAGCATGTCAATTGCCACCCGAGCCTGCTCTTTTTTTGCTTCTGACCAACTGCTTTCAAACAGCATGCCGTCTTTTTTCTTCACCAGCCCGGCAACCCGCTTGTAGTAAAGCCGCAAACTGTCATAGTCGCCAAAGCTGGCACAGCCGGAACTCCAAAAACATTGCAAAAGCGAATGAAACAGGTTGTTTTGCTTGGCGGTTTTCCACGC
Organism: Azospirillum sp. 51_20; assembly: GCA_001917175.1. Taxonomy (GTDB): domain Bacteria; phylum Pseudomonadota; class Alphaproteobacteria; order RF32; family CAG-239; genus JAFUYI01. Next base: position 119,955 of record MNTV01000020.1, on the reverse strand, counting down.
CGTCGGCGATTGCAGTTCAAAATAAACTTGGTCACCCTCTATCCGCTCGATTTTGGCAAGAGCTGCCGGCAATCCCTGAAATATCCTGCGGGCATAATCTTTGGTAATCTGCATGGCTAAACTCTATAATCTTTCACGACGCCGCCGTCCGGAATAAAATCGTCGATTGCAGAAAGCCTGTTATATTCAGCCATGATGTCGTCATGCCAGCCGGCAGTTCCTGCTTTTTTAAGATCCATAAGCAGCGTGTTTATACTGTCTGCAACAGATTTGCTTTTGAAAGATGTTTGTGTTTTTAAATACGACAAAGCTTTTTTATAACGTTCTTCAAGCGTTTGCTGCTGTTTGGGGGCGATATATTCGCCGCCGGTTTTGATTGCGGCATTGGTTGCCTTTGTTTGGGCTGCTTTTTCCGCTGCAGCGGCTTTTTCAAAAGCTTTGTTGTTTTCTTCTTTATTCAAAGCGTCCGCGTCTTTTGTGTCATCTATAGCCAATAAGCCATTGAGCGCATACTTGCGGGCATACGAAGATGTTGCTCCTGTGATTTGAGCTTCGTCCATCCCTTTTTTGGTTTCCGGTTCACGCGCCCAGGCTGTGTTTTCGACAAATTCATCTCCGGATAAAGCAAGGCGGGCGGTTGCTTTGATATAAAACCGATCTCCCAAAGAAACGACTTCATCGGATACGGTTAAAACACACCCGTCAAGCAACGGCTTAACTGCCTCAAGAATGTCTTCGCATGATCTGTAATTATACCCCCCAAATTTGTTTCTTTGATTTTTAGGGGCTTTCAACGTCTTTTGAATTTGTCCTAATTTCTCATAAATACTCATTGTTCCCTCAATTTCTTAAATTAAAAACATTCCCGCTGTGGCCAGCCCCAGAACGAAGGCTGCGGCAATTTTTTGTGTTTCCGTTACCTCCGGCTCTTTTGTGGCGGGCAGGGTGGCGCCGAATATCAGCTCCATCCTGTCCATTTCAGCGTCGGTCAAAAGTTTATTCATCGTCTTCGTCCTTTTCGAAAAAGTAATTTTCCTCTAACTCCGCAAGGCGTCGCTGCCTTGCCTTTTCCCTTTCTATAAAGCTGTCCGTTTTGGTAAAAAATTCGGTGATGAAATTATCTTGTTCAAAAACGCCCATTGTTTTTCTCTCCCCTTAATTAGGCCGCCAGCCACTTGTCGCAGCCGTTCTCAAATTCTGCTTTAACGGCTTTCGCTGTCCGTATGCCGCAGCCGAGGTCATCGGCAATTTGAGCAACACTCATTTCTCTTACTTTATCGCCAGCCTCTAAACACTTGGCGGTGTTTTCCGGGTAATCCGTCTGGTTCTTCCAGTCTTCCGGGATAACAATGTCCCAGAGTCTGTTGCAGAGATTGAATATTGGTTTTTTCATTTTTTTGACCTCGTTTTGTTATCTTATGTGTAAATATTACTCATAAAATGCGTAATTGTCAACACAAAAAATGAGTATTTTTATAAAAATTTGCAAAAACAGCCTAAAGCAATGAAAACAAACGATATTTTTTTGAGTTGAATTTCGGAACAGGAGTGAAAAATCGGAAAAGGCAAAAAAATACCGCCCGAAGGCGGTGAGGAGATTTTAACAAAATTAAAAAATTAGCTTAATTCCAAAATCTTAAGCAACCATTGGACAAATAATGTGCAGGCAACTCCAAAAGCGGCGCTTATAAGATATTTCACTTTTTCTATACAACGGATTATGAAATGGCTTTTATCTTCGTTAATAATTTCCTGTGCCAGTTTTTTCAGTTCTTCTTTAACGAATTTATCGTTGCTGATCAGTTCTTTTATCACAATCGCCAAAGCATTGTTGATTTTTTTCTGGCTTTCTGCACATTTGCAAAAGAAATCGGCAAATTGATCCGGGGTTTCAAATTTTTGCAAACGCGAATCTATGTCAACATAGTTGAGAGGATTAGAATCGTCTTTTTTATTGTTCATCTTCTTTATTTCCCGATTTTTTTATCAAATCCTTGTTGGGTGCAATATCGACCAACATTCCCCCTTTATTAATTTTAATTTCTTTATCCTCTGCAATGATTAAAAGGCTTAAGGCAAAACGAAGCATTGCCTGACCATCTATAAAATTGTATTTTTCAATAGCTTGGTTGAATAAATCAATATCACCGTTTGTGAGGGTGATGGTTAAAGTGTCTTCTTTTCTTTCTTCGCTTATCATTTTTTTTCCTCTTTTTGGTCATTGTATAGATAAATATGAATATTGCAATAATTATTATATATACATTAAAAGTAAAAAATCAAATATATTTTGTGTAATGTAAATGTTTGGAAATTTTTTTGAAAACAAAAAGGTGTCCAATTCGACACCTTTCGCTTTTGGTTTGAGAAGAAAACTATAATTTAAGCTGCCATCAGCTGGTAATTTTCATCAGTTCCGTCAATATTGATATTGTCGTTTGCGGCTTGCTTTTGATGTAACGCCGGAATTTCCGTTAGATCAATTTTTAGCCCCAGAAAAGCAGCGGCAATGATACGGATAAGCGTATCTGTTGTTTTATCAATTGGGCATTCACCTCGTTCCCACCGGCCGACAGCTTGTGCTTCTTTGCCGAGCTGACTACTCAGTTCTGCCTGCTTTAAGCAGATTTCTGTCCGTAAAAAGCGGAGTTCCTTGCCGTTGATTATACCGGCTTTATTGATGATTCCCTGTGCAATAACCTGATGTAGTTGGTTAACTTTGGGAATGTAAACAACCTCTTCGCCTTTGGAATCGTGGACGATATTAATGTTGTGTAAATATACATTATCAAGTCCCGATTCTGTGTAATGATAAATTTGTTGCATTTTCAATCTCTCCACATAGCCGTAATTATTTTTTGTACTTTTATAGCCGGATTTTTGAAACGGTCAATTTCAACAAGGATGACAAGGCTTATTTCCCGGTCACCAGTATCGTCACCGAGGTAGTCCCCGGTAATTTTATATTTATGAATTTTGTTGCTCCCTTCAAACTCTGCCGGCCCAAGATATGACTCGATAATTCCGCATTTTAAGACAAATCTTATATCAGAAACGGTGATATTTCTTTCTTTCATGCGTTCCGTACAATGGTTGGTGTAACACAAATCAAGCGCTCCGCTTCTGGCCATTGTGTTCAGAACGCCTGTCATATAAGACAGATCTTCTATTTTGTCTTCAATGTTCATAACCTATCACCGTGATATATATTATAAGAGCTATTTATAAAAGGTCAATATGTTTTTCATAATTTATACCATGCGCACCACATGGTATATCACCCGGCCGAGGACGGGGACAGCTTCAAAACTTTCTGCCGGAAAAGACCGGTATGCTTCGTTGTCCGCCTTAATGACCGCGCTGCCGTCAAACGGGTTCAGCTGGATACGCCGCACCAGTAGTTCTTTGCCGATGCGAATTAGATACAGCCCGTCAGACGATGGGGAGGTGTAGGAAACGTCTATCCACAACATTTCGCCGGGGCGGATGGTGGGAGTCATAGAATCGCCGATAGCACGGATGATTTTTATGTTTTCCGGTGCGGTGGCGGTCAACTCGCGCAGGGCTGTCAGGGTCATCATATGTTGCCCGATAATGTTCTCCGAAAAGTTCTCGACCCCGTTACCACAGCAGGCAACAACATCCAAAACATCGATTTTAACCAAATTGTCGGATTCGGTCGTGTTTATATTTTGTGCTAAATATTTTAAGTTATCGGGTAAAAGCTCATATATTGGCACTTGTAATGCTTTTGAAAAAAGGGGAATTAGGTCCGAACCTATTTCATAACCATTTTCAATCCTTTGAACGTGCTGTTGTGATAGGCCGACTTTTTTGCCTAATTCTGCTTGCGACATTCCCAATTCTTTTCGTCTTTCTTTTATATTCATGGTTACTCCTTTTTGTCTATTATACACAAAAAATGTTTAATGTAAAACACAAATAAAGTGTTGACTTTTACTCAAAAGATGAGTAATAAAGAAGACAGGAGGACAAGATGACCTTAAAAGAGTATTTAGAAAAAAATAAAATTTCTATCGAAAATGCAGCAAAAGATCTTGGTTTTTCTTATGAGGATACACGCCGCTATTATCATAAAATCGTTATCCCCCGAGCTGAGCGGGTGAAAAAAATCTACGAGTGGTCCGGCGGTTTGGTAACTGCTAACGATTTTTACTTTTCCGATGAAAATTCTGACAAAGAATAAGGAGAAACAATATGACAGATAAAGAAAGAATTGAGTTACGTAAGCATTTGGCTTTGGTAGCTTTGGCAGCCCAAAAGCCTTTTACAGTAGAAGAACTCAAAGAATTAGAAGAGTTTATTATTGGAGACAACGGAGAGAAGAGAGGAAACTCAATGGTTCCCTCTCTGTGATCTTTATTGTTTAGATTCTTTAACTGCTTTTGCAAGCTTAGCATAGATAGTCACAACTTCATCTTGATTCGTTTTAAGAGCAGCTGCGGAAAACTTTTCAATAATAGAGATCATCAAATCATATTCATTTGTTTGTTTCTCCAAACTTTTTCACCCCCTTTCATTTTATTGAACAATAAAACTATAGGTCGGTGAGGTTGGAGAGTCAATTTTAATTAAAGAAAGGAAATAAAATGAACAATAACGAATTTGGCGCCAGATTGGCAAAAGAGACTTTAACCGGTGACATTGCCGCGTTTCTAATTGACCGGCTGCGGGCGTTCCCGAAGCCCTATCAGCAGATGAGTGAAAGAGAGCAAAGCGAACAGATTGAGATGGCAAAGTCTGCGGCGCGGGAGCTGGTAAGCAAGGCCGTCGGCATTGTCGCTTCCGGCGGGAGAAAGACCGTTCAGGCGGAGATGGGCAAAATCACCGTTGACAAAGGTTTGAAATGCGAAATAAAAGCAAGCGTTGCTTATGCGGACGAGCTGATTGCGGTTGCCGGCAAGCCGATTTTGATTGTGACCAATTCGGATGACGAATTCACCGGCGGCGAGAACAATCTGAGAGCCGATCCGGATCAGCGCGAAATGTTTGAAAATTGCAATTCTGAGTACACGCAGGCAGACGGTGAGGGCGTGCCGGATCCGGTAGCAGCAGAAGTTCCGGCTTTGGAAGACCACTCGGTTGTCGATGCCGAATTTGAAGAAGTCGAGGATTCGTTCCGCGACGACAACGACGCGGCTTAAGAAAAGGCCAAGGCAAATGACGGCGGTTGTTGTCAATATTCCCGGGCCACCGGTGCCGAAAGGTCGCCCGCGTTTTACAAGGGGCGGGTTTGCCTATACACCGGACAAAACCCGGAAATATGAAAAGCTGGTTGCCGGTCTGGCCAAAACGGCTATGGCCGGCCGACCGCCGTTTGATTGTCCTATAAAAGTAATGATTACGGCATTTATGAAAATGCCGCAAATGTCCAAGAAAAGAACGGCAGACGCGCTGGCGGGCTATATCCTGCCGGCGGTCAAGCCGGACGCAGACAATCTGGCCAAGGCGGCGCTTGATGCCTGCAACGGTATAATCTGGCGCGATGATGCACTGATTTGCTCGTTATTGGTAAAAAAGCGTTATGCCGCATACCCGTGTTTGGAAATCAAGGTGGTGCCGGAGGAAACGGCGTTGTTTGGAAGGTGAACAATGAATCAAGCGGAAAAATTATTCGGGAAAAGTAAAACCGGCAAACGGGTGAGGGAAGCCTTAAAGCAGCATCCGCTGATGACGGACGAGCAGCTTCTGAAATTTGAAAAAGCCGTATTGGAGATTGCCGCTCATGAGCGTGGCAATCGAAAAAAAGCGCAAGAACTTTTAGTGCGAATTGTGGCTGAAAAGATAGAAAGGGGAATATGATGAAAAAGTGCAGCGCATGTGGCATGGCAAAAGATGAAAGCTGTTTTGCAAGTAAAAATCACTACTGCCGAAATTGTCAGGCAGAGATGTATAAGTTGGGCTTAAAAGCGACGGAATACCGAAAGTATCTGGCCAAGCAGACAAAAATCGAGAACACCTGCGGCGGGATTGTTGCCCGGTGGGTGAATTATGCCAAGCCCGGGGAAAGAAGATGGCAAATTGAAAACATCGCTGCCGGTATTTCTTATGCCGGCGACGACAGAAAAGAATTTCTGGCCGTGTTACACAATCAATTGGCAGGGGAGTGATAAAAAATGTTGACATTTGAATTAAAATCGGGGTATGCTAAAGGCCTAAAAACTTACATACACGGCTTTCGCACCCGTCAGATTTGCGATTTTTTTGTATATCCTTTAGGGTGGCTGAGAGCTGAAAATAACCAATATCAGCCAGAGCTTTTGTATGTAGCTTTTAGTGAGGCCACCCACCTTGCTCAATTCGCGTGGGACATTCTAAAAAGGACATACAAAATGACAAATACAATCATCAATACAACTGAATCTACTTTACAATCCCTTTATCGCTATTATTCAGAAATGGCTAAAACTTGGTACAAGGGCGACTATACCATTGATCAGGAAACCATTTATGGCGATGTTTTTAATGCGCTTGAAAACGCTTTGATTAGACTTCCGATGCAGTGCCCGGAAGACCGAAAGATAAAACTAGCTCTTTTGCAGGACATCATTAAAAGCCCGCTTTTGGATAACAACAACCAGATACACCCGGAGAATGACCCGGGGGCTATGCTGGCTTTAGCTTTGTGTGAACAATTAGCAGCGGAGTAGGTGAGATGAAACGAGATAGCTTTGTTTTTTATTCCAGTTTTGCGCAAGCAGCTTCCACTCTTGGTGATAAAGCGAGACTAAAACTGTACGATTCCGTTGTGAAGTTGGGTCTATGTTGTGCCGAAAACGAAACGGAATTGGACCAAGTTTGTGCCGAAATTGAATCAAGTTTGGTGCAAAACAAGAACGTTTTTGCGCAATTTTTGCTCATAAAACCCCAAATTATTTCCAACTTTAAGAAGTTTGTAAACGGCTCGAAAGGCAAGAAATACGGGGCTTTGGGCGGCGCACCCAAAGGAAATAAAAACGCGTCTAAAAATAACCCCAAAACAACCCCTAATGTAAATGATAATGTAAATGATAATGTAAATGATAATGTAAATGATAATGTAAATGAAATAACAAAAGAAAAACCCCTTACGGGGTCAAAAGAAATCCCGCCGCTTGAGAACTCTCTTTCTCCCGGAGCGCCTGCCCCTGAAAAAATTAACACGCTCGAGAAGTTTGAAAACTGGGTATGGCAAAAAGATAAAACTTTTTGCAAGTGGCAGGATGATAAATTCATCCCCGCCATTCAGTATCTCAAAAAAAGTCTGGTCGAAAATGAGGAGTACTATAACCGGTTGAAAGACGAGGCTGTGAGCTACTGCCAGTCTTCCGGTCGAAAGTATTCCGACTATGTGGCATTTTTCCGAAACTGGATTTGGCGCGACAGCAAAGAACGGGGGTTATTGGCATGAACGATTATCGCAACGAGATGTCACGTTTGGGGATGGGAGCTATTGTTCGCAGCGGAAAATACATTTGCCCGCATTGCTCGGCAAGCCGCAAGAATAAACATGACAGAAGCTTGAGCGTTACGTTTGAGGCGGACGGCGTTTTGTATAAATGTCATAATGCCGGTTGTGATTTTGAAGGTTTTATACCTTTTGAGAACCGCTATATGCCGCATATTTCCAAGCATTATGCCAAACCGGCGCGCAAGCAGGAAGATACCGATAAAAGCCGTTTAATCCGCTATTTTGCAGCTCGCGGGATTTCGGAAAGGACTTTGGAGGTTTATCAGGTTGCCAGTAAGGATAAGTTTATTATTTTCAACTACTTCAAGAATGGCGAACTGGTAAATATTAAGACCCGTGAAAATCTGGGAAACGGCAAAAAGGCGTTTTATCAGGAAAAAGATACCGAAAAGACTTTTTATGGCATGGACATTGTCCCCCAAAACGAAAAAAAATTAATTATCTGTGAGGGAGAAATTGATGTTTTAAGCTTTTATGAATGTGAGATGTATGCTGTTTCGGTTCCGCAGGGGGCAGGGGAGAAAAAACTTGAGTGTATTGACAACTGCTGGGATTTTTTGCAGCGATTTGACGAATACATCATTGCGGTTGACAGTGATGAGGCGGGACATGTCCTACAACGGCATCTTATTCAGCGGCTGGGCAGGGAAAAATGTAAAATTGCCGACTGGAGCAAATATGAGCTTAGAGGCAAGGATGCCAATGATTTCTTAAGGGTTGAGCCAAATATCCTGAAAGACTGTATTGCGACTGCCGAGTTTGTTCCATTGGCGGGGATAACCACTTTTTCCTCTAACAAAGATAAAATTTTAAATTATTTCCAACACGGGTTTGAAAAGGGATTTTCAACCGGGTGGCTTGATTTGGATAAAATTTTCACTATCAAACCGGGATATCTGATGATTGTTACAGGCATACCGACCCGGGGCAAAAGCTTTTTTACGGATAATCTAATGGTTAATTTGACCCAAAGTCAAGGTTGGAAGCATTTGATTGTCAGTTTTGAAAACACCTTGGAAAACCATTTTTCCCGGCTTTATGCGATGACTTACCATAAATCCTTTTCGCAAAAAGTTTCAAGCCTTGAGGATGTCAGCAAAGGAATCGATGAATTAAGTCTGTATTATTTGCGGCTTGAACTGGATAGAGGCTGGAACGTGGACGAGATTATTGCCCAAGCGGAATATGCGGCGAAACGTTACGGAATTAATTCGTTGGTTATTGATCCATACAATCGGTTAGACAGGGACATACAAGATCGTGAAGATCTGTATATCGGCGAAATTTTGAAGAAATTAAGTTTGGCGGCCAAGCGTTTAAATATCCTTATCATTTTTGTGGCTCATCCCAAAAAGCAATCAAAAGAAGACGGAGTTCCCGATATGTATTCAATCAGCGGTTCGGCAGATTGGTATAATATGGCGGATTATGGTTTGACAATCCATCGTGAAAAAAACGAGGGGACGGGAAAGCTCAGTAAAACGACCCAAGTAATTGTCCATAAGGTTAAAGATATTACTTTGGGCGATCCTGCCGGGGGTAAATGTGAACTGGAGTATAACCAGGACAGTTATGTTTTAGAAGATAAGTACCAACAGCAATACTGGAGAAAAGATTATGTGGACTAAAGAAAAATATGCCTATGAAATCAAAAAGGATTTACGAAACTGTTTGTTAAAGCCAAATTTTACGGATAAGCATGTCTGCGAGCTTGAATTAGAGGCTGTTTTGCGATGTTCATTTGATGAGCCTGAGGAATGTAGGGATTGTGAAGTATCAAGTGTTGTATCGCAATGGTATGCCCAGATTAAAAAAGCAAACAACGGTGTTCCTAAGGCTATTGTTGGTTTTGTAACCGTAGAAGAACAGAATACAGATGACCCGTATATTTTTATTTATATTTTTAGAGCCGTAGCACAGTGCTTTTCGGCGGAGAATTTTTTTTAAAGAGGCAGCATGACAAAAACGAAAGAAGATACTTTCAAACCTCTCGGAGAAGTTTTGGAAAATGTTTTGGAGAAAATTAAACCGGCGGGGCGAAGAAAGTAGGTGCGTGATGGTTGATTATATAAACAAACAAGATTGTGAATGTTTGGGGTTCATCCGTCTTCAGGATGGAACGTTATATCGGCAGAGTGTACTTGAGAAATATAAATCCAAAGGTTGGTTATCTTTTGGGGATTCCAGATATTCTGAGGATGATCGTATGAAAGCAGGCTGCCGGATTGCTCAAGATTATTATCACGGCCGTTTTGTAGCTGAAGGTATCATTGATTACACCAAGCCCCGGGTCGATAATTCTGTACGCAATGAATTGTCTCCGGCTGTTTTGGATGCGCGTACGAGATTTATCAAAGCAATATCGTGTTTGGATAAGAAGCAGTCTTTTGTTATTAGGCAGATATGTTGTGAAAATGCGCCGATAAAAATTCCCAACATCCGAAAAGACCAGTATATCCATGATTTGGAATTGTTGAAAGAAACCGTTTGCCGAGGATTGGATTGTCTGATTGAACACTACTGGGGAAAACTCAAAGTTCCCCGACCGCAGATTGTTGGGATGGCAACTGTTGGTTTTTGGGATGATATTGAAAATTATTATAAGGAGATGAGAAAATAACTGATTCTTTAACAGTTGCCGATCGTTTCGGAAAGCGGCATTGTGATGTGTTGCGCTCTATTAAGTTGTTGAAATGTAGTAAAGATTTTAACGCACGCAATTTTGCGTCCGTTGAATATAAAGACCAAAAAGGCGAAAAAAGAACTTATTACGATATGACACAAGACGGCTGGATGTTTCTCGTTATGGGTTTTACCGGAGAAAAAGCCGCAGAATGGAAAGAAAAGTTTATTGTCGCTTTTAGAGCTATGGAAGCGGAACTGCGCAAACGTCAGGACAAGCCGGTCATCGTTTCCGAGCACACCCGGTCGCTGCCTTCCGGCAAAAAGGAGATTGTCCTTTCCGCAAAAGCCAGAGAGGAAATCGGCGGAATTACCAAGGCTGTCGTCGGCAAGGCTCTTGAGGGGTGCAAAGTCATTGAGTATGTCAACCCGATTAAAAACATCTTAAGCGACGACTTGTTGACCGAATCGAGCTTAACCCCGATGGAGATTGAAACGCATCTCGGCCATCTGCTGACGGGGCTCTGGGATTACAAGAAGTCAAGCGCGGATATGTACAAGCTTTATCGTTTGCTTGAGGCCTGCAAGGGGCTTGCCTGCCGTTATTACAGCTATGCCAGCCATTTACAGGGGCACGTCGATTTTTGCGAACATTACCGCGGCAAGAATGCCAAGTATTTTGAAATGAACACCGACGCGCTTTATGCAACCGTTCGCGGAATGCTTGATACAAAAATAGAACTGTCAGCGTTGTAATGAGAACCGTTTTAGAGTTCGCGGCATATTTCCTGACTTTATGGATTATGCCGTGTTTCTCTTTTGGTAAAATGTGAGGATCATTTTGCAAATATTAATTTTTATTGGGTTTAAATGAGTCGTTTTTTTACATGTTTTTATGCCTTATATTTTTTTATCGACTGACTTGAAAATGTTGATTATCAAGGGATGAAAAAAATCTGTTGCGAATTATATTTTTATAGTGTATCAAAAAAATAGTTATTTCTTCTGGGTGTAACCATGACAAACAATAAGCAAAAAGAGTGCGATTTAAATTTGATCTATCCGAATTATGATTTGGTAAGAGAACAAGTTAAAAAAGTACGGGAAAAAAATTATATTTATTCTGCTCCGGTGAATGCGAAAGAAATTGCGCAAAGAGAGGGATTACAGGTCTTTTTTGCAAAGTTTGGAGAAAAGTTTAAAGAGATTAATGGTTTCATAGATTTTGATGAAAAAGTTATGATTGTTAATTCAGAAAGAAAACCATATGTGCAAAATTTTACGATTGCTCATGAATTAGGTCATTGGCTTCTCCATAAAGATAGACGTGATGAATATGAGTTGAAATTAAGTCGTCCAAATGGAGGAGAAGATGACCCAATGGAAAAAGAAGCAAATACTTTTGCAGCAGAACTGTTAGTTCCATTTAAAGAATTGTTAGAATATAAGAAAAAAGGTGTTTCTAATAAAGAATTGGCTAAAATGTTTTTTGTTTCCGAAAGAGTAATTGAACATAGATTGGAAAATTGCATTGGTTGATACTTCGAATAATGATAGTGTAATTAAAAGTATTTTGAATACAATTAATGTTCAAGATAGCGGCTTTTCAAATGATAGTTATGAAAGAGCTTATGAAAAAAGTGTCGTGGAAGCTGAAAATGTAAAAGATGCTATGGCAAAAGGCGCTATCCGTTATATACATCACGCAACTTGTATTGCAATAGTATTATCGTATTTATTTGGGGCTGGATTAATAACTTTAGCAGTTTTATGGATATGGTTAAGTTTTCAACCCATCTTTTGGCCTTTTTCTACAGTTGAGGCATCCGAAAATGCAAAAAAGTTTATAACTGAAATTGAAAATTTCTTTAGTATGGTTGTTCCTCCGATTATTGCCTTTATTGTTGGTTATATTTCTAAGCCAAATAAAAAATGTCAGGAATAAAATTTTAAATTCTATTATTTTTTATAAAAAAATAAAGGGTAAAAATAGGAAAAAGATAAAAAATAATTGAAAATACTTATTGACAAGTTTTCGAAAACTTTGTATAATTTTATTCATAATCGGCAACTGAACCTAAAGGTTGTCACAGTTTACCTTTTCAGTTGTTGATTGAGAACATCCTGACGGTCGTTTCTTGAAACGGCCGTTTTTTTATGGCAATAATCCGGTATCAATCGGAAAATTGCCGAAACCGTAGCTTCGTTTTGCTGCTTTTCTTTCCCGATGCCATGGCATCTCCCCTCTGTTCACGGCATCGGGTTTTTTTATTTTCCCGGGAGCGGTTTTCTGTTTCCTTAGCCGCTCTTCGGGGATTTTTTTTGAGATTTTCGGAGTAAAAAAAGATGAACCGGGGTGATGAGAAAAATGGAAAAAAAGTCAAAAAACAAAAACGGAAAGGAGAAGAAGAAAACCGCTAAAAAAAGTGAAAATAAAGGCGGTCGGCCGTCAAGCGTTACTCCCGAAACCCTCGCCAAACTGGAACAGGCTTTTTCTCTAGGGTGCAGTGACCTAGAGGCTTGTATTTACGCGGATGTTTCTCCATCAATTTTGTACCGTTTTCAAGAGAAAAATCCTGAGTTTCGGGAGCGAAAAGAAATGTTGAAACAAAAGCTTGTTTTGAAAGCGCGGACTGTTGTTGCCGAGGCTTTGAAAAATAAGGACGAAAATACCGCCAAATGGTATTTGGAGAGAAAAGCACGGGACGAGTTTGCCGCCAAACAGGAGGTGGCTGTTGGAAATCTGGAAAGTTCACCGTTTAAGATTGAAATTGTCGACTGATGTATTGTTATAAGAAATTCAAACCGCTTTTTGAGATGGAAAGCGGGCGCTTTGACACGTTTGCTCTGACCGGCGGGCGCGGTTCCATGAAGACCGGACACGCGGTGCGCTCAGTAATGGTTGAGATGATGAAGCGGCGTCTCAGGGTGGTTTGTTTTCGTGAAACGAAGACCAGCCAAAAGGATTCGCTGATTAATGAGTTCAAAGAGCTGATCGACGGCGAGTTTAAGGGGCGCGGATTTGTCTCGAACACTGAAACGATAAAAAATGTTTTAACCGGGGCGACGGTTACCTTCTTGGGTCTTCGCGACGCCAACGATAACGCCCGTGAGGCGATCAAGGGGTTGGCACAGGTCGATATCTGGCTGGTTGATGAGGCGCAGGCGGTGTCTGCCGGCGTGTGGGATGTTTTGTTAAAAACAATCCGCAAGGAAGGTGCAAAACTGATTGTGATTTACAACCGGATTGACGACGATTTGCCGGTCGAAAAAGCGCTTTTTCTGGATTATTATAACAAGACGGCGCCGGAAAAGACCTATTTTGTCGAAGTGAACTATCCCGAGCTTGAGCACACGGGGCTGCTTTCCGATAAATTCATCGGATACGCCGAGCTGGTTAAGAAAAACAAACCGGATGAGTTCGAGCGGGATTATTTGAACAAGCCGCGCGGAGCAAACGTGGCGCGGGTGGTTAAATACTGGAGCGCGGAGAACGTTGTTGAGAATATACGCTATTTTGAGGAATATGACATATACTGGAGCCTTGATTTCAACGTTAACCCGGCAATGTCGGTTTTGGCGCATTATGACAAAAAGAATTTTTTCGTGTTCGACGAAATCGTCTTAAACAACGTGATTACACAGGATGTTGTCGATGAGTTCATCAGCCGCTATCCGCCGGACAAGGTCAAAGGCGTAGTACAGATTTGCGGGGACGCCAGCGGCAAATATCGCAAGACGCAAAGCCGCTATTCCGACTACGCGATTATTCAAAACACGCTGAGCCGGGCGAATTATCAGACGAATTTCAACCTTCGCCGGTTTAACCCGCCGATATTAAACCGGATCAACGCTTTTAACCGGCAGGTTTTTGATGTGGAAGGGAAAAGGCATTTTTTCGTTCACCCGCGTTGCAGGTGGTTGATCTACAATATGAGAAAGCTTTGTTTTAAGCCCGGAAGTTCAATTGTCGATGCGCCGACCCCGGCGGAGGTGGAAGAAGACGAGGACAAGCTTTATTTAGGCCATATTTTTGATGCGGCCAGCTACATGGTGGAATATTTCAAACCAGTTGTGAGGGAATAAGATGTTTGAATTTTTGGTGGAGAAAGAAACGGAAGCACGCAAGCTCTCGGAGGCAGAGGCATCCAGAGTTGCCGCCGACGTTGGGGATTTGTGGAAAGACTGGGACGAGGCACGTTCCAAGCAAAAGGCGATTGCCGAAAAACTGCGTCCGGAAATCTATCTTGACGACCGGCCGGCCAAAGACCGAGGCGAGGGAAACTGGAAGTCTGACGTTCATTTGAACAAAATATACTCGCTCTCGCAGACGCAGCAGGCTTTTATCTGGGACAATATTTATTCCAACAACGAAAAGCTGTTTGACGTGGCGGGTAAAGACGACGATTCCGGTGAGCTGGCCAGCTTGCAGAAGGCAAATCTTGTCAATATCTTCTACCAGATAGGTATTCAGCGCAAGCTTGACCGAGCGATTGAATATCTGCTTTCGGTCGGCGAGTTTTGTCTGTTTATCGGCTGGAAAACCAAATACCGGCAGATCCGCCGGCGGATGACTTTGGCCGAAGCGTTGCAGCAAAAGGGGCTGGAAGCGCTTTTTGCCGGTCAAAATTACGGGATATTTAATGAAGAAGTATACAACGGGCCGTCGGTTGAGCCGATAGACCCGATGAATTTGACTTTTGATCCGAAAATTAATCCTGAAGACAGCGAGAAGTGGGACGAATGCGGAAAGATTGTCAAAGAGTGGTTGACCTATGATGAGATTGCCTCAAACAAATTCTACAAATTAAGCCGGCAGCAGCTTTCCGACATTAAGACGATGCTTGATAAGAAGTCGGTTGAGGAAGATGACACTGAAACCGAAAAAGCGGACGATGTTTTGCAGGAAAACCGGATTGAGGTTCTTTCCTACTGGGGAAACTACACGCTTGACGACGGGACGATTTTAAGAAACTGGAGCATTGTTGTTGTCGGGCGGAAATATCTGGCTGTTTTTGAACACAACCGCTTTATCGTCAACCCGCTGGTTAATATGGCCATCTTCCGCGACTACGAATCAAAACGGGGAATCCCTGAAATCTGGTCAATCTATGATATCGCCAAAGAGCAGGAGAACAAGGTTAATCTGCAAAATGATGCGCAGGCCTTGAATTTGAACCCGCCGGCATACGCGCCGCAGGGCTTTTTTGTTAAAAACGAGATAAAACTTGCGCCCGGCAAACAGATTGAATACAAGCCCGGTATCGATGAGCCGTCGGCGCTTATCAAAATGCAGTTTCCGCTGATTTCAAACGAGCAGATCATTGAGTATTACGACAGTACGGCGTCGACGGTTTCCGGCATTTTTCCCAACATGCAGGGGCAGGACGAGGCCAAAGATGCGACCGCGACAGAAATACAGGTAAAAGTGCAGGGGCAGACGACGAGGCTTGCCAAAACGCTGGACGCGATTAAACAAAACGGCATTGTGCCGATGGTGGAGAAAGTGGCGGCGCTTGATGCCAACATGAAATTCGGCGACGAGGTTGTCTATGTTGAAAACGACGGCATGAAGACAGCGGTTGTCATCGGCGACACCGTGCGGCAGGGAAACTACGAGTACAAATATACTGATAACACCGGCATTCAGCGCAAACTTGCCAAAAATCAGGAATTGATCCAGCTTTTGGGCAACGTCTGGAATGATCAGGCGGTTCCGCTCAATAAAGTGGAGATTGTTAAGGATATTTTGGCAAATGCTGAATTTGAAAATGTGGATAAATACTTTTTAGAACAAAACACGGCCATGACGCCACAGCTTGCGGGAAATGTGCAACCGCTGCCGGCGGCAGGTCTTGAAACCCGAGAGGTGACAAATGGACAGGCAAACGGAATTGATACGCTTGCGTGATGCGTTGGCAACAAAAGACGGGCAACTTATTCTGGCGGAATGCCACCGGTATATGGTTGAAACCGCCTGCCGGGTCAATGCGCCGGCCGAATGGGTTAAAGGCATGGGGCTTCTTATCGGGCATCTTGAGAAAGCGCCCGAAGAATGTCGCATGAAATTTGAAAAACAATAAAGAGCCTTAAATAAAGGTTCTTTTTTTTATGGAGAAGAAAGAAAATGACCGAAGAAACCACACCCGAGGAGAATTTGACGACCGATACTTCCGCAGCCGAAAATGCGGCTTCCGACACCGCGGCAATCACAACCGCGCCGGAAACGACGGAAACGGAACCGGAAACCAAAGAAATTGAGGCGGAAGAAAGCGGCGAAGAAGAAACTCCGCAGCTCTACGCGGGGAAATATAAATCTGTAGACGAACTCGAAAAAGCTTATAAGGAAAGCGAGAAATTCGTTGCACGAGCCAAAGAGTATGAAAAGCAGCTGAAGGCTTACCGTGAGGCGGAAGAAGCATCAAAAGCCGAGCGAGAGGCAGAGGCAAAGCGCGCAGGATTTTCCGATGACGCCTCAAGGCAGTTTGTTTTTGAGGTAAAAAACCGGGAGTTCATGCAATACGTACGTGCGCTGGAGGCGCTTGACGGTGAGGCAAAAGCCAAAGCAGCGGCGGCGCTCTCCCGCTATCAATACACAGTGAACCCAAAGGATCTGGAAACGGCGCAAAGCTTTTTTCCGCCGATGGTGATTGCTGAGATTGCCAAGGATACCGCTTTGTTTGAAGAAGAACGCGCGAAAGTTCATGAAAGTGAACGAATGACGCGCAAGCTCTCCGAAAGCAAGGCAAGACTTGAGGCTTTTGCCAAGGAAAGCGGCGACTGGCTGAACGCAAAGGAAAGACAGGAGATTGTGGCTTTGGCTATCAACCTGACCGGCGGTGAAGCGGATTTGTCGGAGGTTAAAAGGCTGATCGACATGGCGGAGAAAGCTGCCGTTGACCGCTATATTGCAGAAAGCAAAGCCGCTGCTGAAAACCGGGAAATGCAGGGAAGCCTGACCGCGCCTAATAACAATGCGCCTGCGGCAAAAGGCGAAACGTGGCTGACCCGTGAGGATTATAATAATTTGAGCGAGGCCGAGTTCGATAAACAGTACGATAAGATTGCGCGGCAGATTGAGCTTGAAAAGGCCGGCAAGCTGCCGCGAATGCTTACTTTGTAATCAATGAATTTTAATTTTACACCGTCTTTTGGCGGTATTTTTTTAGGAGTAAAGAAAAATGTCAGCAAATGCAGAGACGCTTGAAAGACAGGCCGCAAAACTCATTCCCGAGCTGTGGTCTTTGTCTTTGAACAAAAAGCTGGATAAATCCGGCGTTGGCATGAAAATTGTCAATAAAATTTATGAAAAAGACATCAAAAACTATGGTGATACGGTTCATATCGGGGAAATCGGCGATGTTACCATCTCTGATTATTCAGAGGATGAATCCGATGGTGGCGTAACCTATCAACGGGTGGATGCAACCAGCCAGGACTTGAAGATCGATCAGAGCAAATCTTTCGGTATTTTCTTGTCCGACATCACGCAAAAACAGTCGAATATCAAAGATTTGCAGGCAAAATTTGAGGCCAGAGCCAAAACGGCCGTCGATTTGGTTAAAGACACTTTTATTCTGTCGGCTTTTTCGGAAATTCCGGCGGAAAACAAAAAGGGGACGGATACGGCAATCACGCTGACCAAAGATAATGCTTATCAGGTGTTGGTCTGGCTTGCCAAGACCTTGAAGAACAACAATGCCGTTCAGACTAAAAACGATCAGGTTTTTAAGTCTAATCAGGCGGCCGGTGAGGCGATGCCTTATGTGGTTATCAATCCGGACGTGGAAGCGATTTTAATCCAGTCGCCGGATTTTATCCACGCAACCAACGCCGGCGACCGTGTTTTGCGCGAAGGTTCCATCGGCACCATTGCCGGGCTTGATGTACTGGTCTCGACCAACCTGCCGACGACCACCGGCAAAGTCAATATCATGGCCGGGATCAACGCCGCGATCGCCTATGCCGGGAATATCTCGAAAATTGAGGCGATGCGCGACAACAAATTTTTCGGCGACAATGTGCGCGGGCTTTATGTTTACGGTAAAAAGGTCGTTTTGCCGAAAGCCTTGGCCGGCGTGGTCGTTGATGTGTCGGCGGCTGATAATATTGATAGCAAGGCCGGTGGCGGCAGTTAGTCGTAAAATGATGTGAGGGGGAGGTTTTCCTCCCCTTTTGATTTTATTTTTTGGAGAAAAAGCGATGGATGAAACGGATATGTCAAAAAAGATACTCGGCAGCCAGACGGATAATGAGCCGGAAGAAAAAAAGACGGCAAACTGGCTGGCGGACAATGTAATCTGGTATGTTTCCAAAAAAGGCTGCGGAACTTCCGTTTTTCGCGGTCCGATGGCGGAAGCACTGATGAACGGAGAGGACAAAAAAAAGGCCAAAAACGGCGTTAAGCGTATTGAAAGCGTAACCGGTTTTGTTTTTGCCCGCAAATAGAAAAGTGAGGAAAAATGAGGAATTTTCAGCAGATTGTCAAAGACGTTTCCAACCTTAAATGGTCGACGGTCGTTCTGGAAGAGGCATTTGCCGAGGTCGAGGACAACGTCAAACTGGCAGTACGCCAAGCAAATTCTTATATCTTCGGGTTAAAAGATTTTCCTTTTCGCATAAAAAAAGGCGGATTGACCACCAAGGAAAACGCTTTTCCGGCGCCAAACGGCGATATCTTGCAAATGTGGATGCAAGACGGCAGCCGTTATTTGCAAAAAATCGCGCCGGAAGACGGCGATCTGCTGGATATGTCTAAAACCGGCCGTCCGGAACTTTACTGGGCGGATTTCGGCGATAACGGGGCGGTTGTCCATTTGTGGCCGGCGCCGGACCGGGAATATAGTTTTTTTTATCGCTATGCCAACAATATGAAAGCGCGCGACGCGGCCGGCAATGAGAAATTCAACCTTGAAGATTTGGACGACGTGGTCAACATCCCGGACAACCCGGCGATTGAAGACTTGTTTATGCACTGCCTTTACACCAAGTCGATGGTCTACCTGATTGCCGACGAAACGGACGAAAACTATCAGCCGTATGAGCGGGAGTTCCGGGAGGCGTGGTATAATTTGCTGGACATTGCAGGTATTAAAAGAGCGCCAAAGCTGGTGATATAGCGAAAGATTAAAAGATGGATTTGGCAATACAAAATTTCCGCGGCATACGCAAGGTTAATCCGGTTGTCGATGTTGTGTCGGGTGCGGTGCTTTCGGCCGTTACTTGCCGCAATACCGAGCTGCGTTATACCGAAAAAGGCAATAATGTCGGTATTTTTACGGCGGCCGGAAACCAGATTGTTTCCGCTTGTCCGAACAAAATCATCGGACAATGGGAAAGCGTGCAAAACAGGGTGACTTACCGTTTTGTCTATGCCGTTGATGATACTCAAGGCTACATTTACCTGTTTGATGAGGTCGAAGGCACCTATACCGCCTTAAAAAGTGGGCTGACCGTAACCGGCGCGGCCAACGCGATCACAATAGCCAACGGGTTTTATGACTGGTTTGTTTTTTCAAACGGGGTTGATCCGTATATTGCGATCAATATGCAGCAGAAGAGCGAAAGCGACCGGGTTAAGGAAATTGACGCAAAAGATGCTGAGGAAAGAACCATCCGCGGGCTTTGTCTGGAATCTTACGACGGGCGGCTGGTAACCAACTGCCAGAACCGCGTTCACTGGTCAAAAACACAGGATATTTTTACCTGGGGGACTTCAGATCCCGATTTGACGACAGAACCGGCCTATCAGGAGCTTGATCGGGATGTGACGGCAATGGCGTATTATAACAATTCGTTGATTGTCTTTACCGACAGCTATTCGGTTGCTTATACCGGAAATCCCGGCGATGCGACGTCGTTCCAACGTAGTGGGGCGTCGGGCGGCGGGTGCGCAAGTTTTAAGTCGGTGATCAAATTTGACAACAAACTGTTTTATTTTGACGCAAAGGCCAAAAATGTTTTTGCCTATTATCTGATCGACGTCGGGCAGACAAGACCGACAAACGGGCTGGCGGATAATGTGATTGAGTTTTTTGATCAGATTGATACAACCCGTCTTGATGAGATTGAAACGGTCAGTTTTGTTGATGGTGACCGTTCGGAAATTTGGTTTAAGCTGCCGTACTTAAACGGCGACAGGATTCTGATTTACGATTATCTGAAGTCGGAATGGGTGGAGCGGCAGGCCGAAGACAACATCCGGGCATTGATGCCGACGGGCAGCGTTTTTTATTCCGCAAGCGGCAAAAATATCCTGCGCGAATATCAGACGTCGAATTTTGCCGACGAATTTATCGGCGCCGAATATCTGGCAAACATTATCAATGTGGGCTCCGACAGCAATATGAAGGTGCCTAAGATGCCGCTGATTTTGACGCTTGATTTTAATCAGGAAAACGATTTTTTCATTGAGTTGACCTATGACGATAACCCGGAAAGAAAACAGACCAAAAGGGTGGTTAAAACTTCCGAAGGGTATTTGATCTGGGCTTTAAGCTCGGACGATGAAAACGGCGGCTTGTGGGCAAAAGATAAAAACGACGCGGCCGGCGGAATGTGGTTTGACAAGAATCGTAATACGGTGATGTTCAACCTTGCTGGTTTAAGGCATTTCAAACAGTTGCAGATAAGAATTTACACCAGCGAGGCCGGGCAGGAGTTCGGTATTAAGCGGCTGGAGCTGAAACGCGTTAAGGTTAAGACAAAGACGCTGGGGTAAAAGATGGTTTTTCTGGTTGGCAAGGAAAGTCCTTTTTTTGATAGGGAAGAAGCGTGCCGGGGCTTTGAGAAAAACAAAGAAAACCTTGACGATGTCAACGGTTTTGAACGACTGGTCAACGACAGCCGTTTTTTTAACGTTTACGATAAGGACGGCTATGTCGGATCGGTTTTTGTTTATCAAAGCGAGGCCGATAACCTTTTTTATCTGGGCGGATACGGAATACGCAAAAAACATCGCGAATGCGTGGACGCGGTACGGCAGGCGGCGGATATGTTCCCGGTTATTTATGCCGACACAAGGCACTTAAACGCCGTTATCTGCCTGAAAAAGGCAGGTTTTGAATGGGTGGACAGAAAAAAGAAACTTTTAAGGAGATTACAAAAATGAGTTCCGGAAACAAAACAAAATCACAAACTTACAACACCGGCGGCCTTTACGGCAATTCGACAACAAATAAAAACGGGACGTTTTATAACCCGTCTTCGTTTGAAACACAGCTTGTCAATCAGACGACTTCGGCGATCCCGTCATATCTGCAGCAGCTTGTCAGTCCGACCTATGACAGCCAGAGCTACAAGAACCGGCAGCAGCAACTTGCCAACGCGGCAACGCAGTCGCTTGAAAATAACATTGTCAGTCCGCTTTCTGAGAGAGGCCTGACTCGCGGGTCGAGTATTAACCAGATGTCAAACCAGCTGGCAAACAAGCTGACGGATGCCGAGCTTGATTTGATGAACAGCGAAGACAGCCGGGTTGCAAATGTTTTAAGCCAGTTGATGAACTATTATCAGGTACCTTATAATATGATGAGTTCCGCCAATCAGGCGAGCAATAATCTTTATCAGAACGCACTGGCCAACAGCAACAATAATAATTTGTGGAGCGGAATTGCCAATGCGGCGGGGACGATTGCCGGCGGTTATCTCGGCGGTCCCGGCGGGGAAGCTTTGACCAACTGGGCGCTTAAGTAAATAACAAAGGGCGGATTTCTCCGCCCCTTGCTTTTAGGCTCAAGATTTTTTCACATAGAAAAGTATCTTGATTTTTCTGATTATAAGCATAATTCTTATTATCATTGTAGTTCCTTATAAAAATAT
>MNTV01000020.1:85153-97930 GCA_001917175.1 Azospirillum sp. 51_20 | reverse complement strand
TTAAGGCTTAGCTCCTTTGGTTAGGTAAATTGTCCGTTGTTCCAGCAACGGACTTTTCTTTTATAAGACAAAAGTAATACTGTGTCAAGCCTTGCGCCCGTTGGGGTTCAGGGCTTTTTTTTATGGAGTTTTTTCTTATGGATTTAAGCAGAATGTACAGGATTGCTGAAACCGGAGACGTCAACGATCCGACGCCGGTAGACAATGTTTTGCGGATGGCGGAAGAGCGGCAGAGGCAGCAGCAACAGGCGCGTCCGCAAAGCGCATGGGGACGTTTCGAAAACTTTGCCGGTTCAAACGCAGGACGTACGCTTTGGGGCGGCCTCGGTGCAGGTTTGGGTGTTGCCCTGACCGGCGGTAACTTGCAGGATGCGCTCGAACCAAAACCGGCAATATGCCAATCGGTTGGCCTTAAAGCAGCAGGAACGCGCCGACGCTCTGGCTAAAGAGCAGAGGGACAGGGATTTTAAGACCGATATGCTTAACCGGCAAATTGAAGCGCAGAAAGAAGCGGCAAACGCGGCATTTGAGCGAACATTGCAGCAATTGGCAATCAATAATCAGTATGCAAACGAAAGAGCCAATTTGGCGAGGGAGTGGGCGGTTGAAGATCGGGATGTCGGGCAGGCTTTTACCCGTGAAGGCTGGGCAAATACCACCCGCCAAAATGAACTTGGTCGGAGTTTTCAGGCGGATCAGGCACGGCTTGACCGAGAATTTCAAGCAGATCAGGCAGCAGAAAGAAGGGCATTTGCGGTAAATCAGGCTCTTCAGAACCGCGATTGGGCTTTGGCGGATGAGGCAAGAAATAACGAGCGTTATTGGGAGCGTACTCAAGATAGCCGCGATTATGCCGCAAGGCAGTTGCAGGATCAAAGGAACTATAATGCGGATCAGCTTGCTTTGCAACGCACTTATGATGAAGGTCTGTATGATCGCAGGAAAGAGGATGAGCGCCGATATAATGCTGACATCCTTGCAGATGCCCGGAACTATGATGCCGGTTTGAGGGCGGAGGAGAGAAACCGCCAACTGGAAGACGAACAACGGCAGTTTCAAAACGATTTGGCGTTGTTAATGGCAAAACAATCAATTCAGAATACCGGTTATCAGTCGGGGGATGTAGTCAACGGTTATGTGATGACCGGTAATAAAAAATATGATGACGCATATTTGGCGCAAGCAGGAAAAAATGCAGCTGAACAACAAAAAATAGCCGCCAACGCAGATAAGAATTACCGAAATGCTGTTTATAATTTGGATAATCTGAAAAATCTAGTCAAAGAAAATCCGAATGTAGTTGGGCCTTATGCGCCGATTGGTGCGGCTGTTTCACGATACACCGGAGGAACGTTTGGTATGAAAGCCGATGATTTGAGAAAACGCGGTGAAGTTATTCGCAATCTCGGCAGCATTCGCAACGATTTGATTGCTCAGGCCAAAGCAAATGGACAAAGCGGAATGAATACGGCCAGAGAAATAGAAATGGCTACAGCCGGGTTGAATGAGAACAGTTCGGCAGAAGAGATTTTAGGCGCTTTGGATTATATGACTGAAGCAGCAAAAAAAATACATGAATTGTCAGTTTCTGACATGGTTACTGATGATGTGGTTGATTATTCAGACTTTTTTTAATGGAGATTAGAAAATGCCGATAGTGAGAATGCCGGACGGACAAAAAATCCGTTTTCCCGATAATATGTCGCGGGAAGAAATCCGGGGAATGATTTTGCAAAAATTTCCCGATGCTTTTGAACGTCAAAAACAGCAATACAACGGGTTGCGTCAGGGATTGCGTCCGCTGACGGAGAGCCAGAAGGCGGAAGCGGCAGGGCTTGCCGCCGGCCTTCGTCCGCAAGGGTTCGGGGCTTTGGATATAGCGAAAGAAGGGGTGAAGGGCTTCGGGCAGGGCGTTGTTTCTGGTTTGGGGCGAGTGGCCGGCGGCGCAACTCTGGGCGCGACGGATTGGCTGGACAGAAAGATGGGCAGTCATTTGGCGTCGCTTGACGCGGATTTGCAGCGCTCGGCGGAAAGTGCCGGTTTGGGCGGCTGGAATAAAGCGGCAAAATTTGCTTCTGAGCTGGGTGGAAATATGCAGGGCGCGGGCGGTGCGTTAGTCAAAGGTTTGAGCAAAGCCGGCCTAAAGGGTCTGAAACTTGCAAACGCCAGCGGCGGCTTGGAAGGTGCGGCCTACGGCGCAACGGGTTCGGACAGTATGGATGAACTGCCGGAAAATGTGGCCTGGGGCGCGGCTTTCGGCGCCGCATTGCCGTTTGGAATTCACGGCATTGGGAGAAGTGCCAAGGGTCTGAGACGTGTCTTTACTTCTACTCCCCCGGCGGTTAAAACTGCTGCTAAGTTAGAAAAGGATATTGCCCAAAATACCGGTAATAAGCAATACGCAAAAGATGTGTTTGATAAGGCATTACAAGATGCGGAACGTGGAGGCAAAAGTATTATTGAAGTTGCGGAAGCGCCGATAGTGGATGTTGCACAGGGAATAAGGCAAAAAACACCGCGGGCAGGATATGCTTTACAATCAACGCTTGAAGCGGCGAAAGAAAGACAGCCGCAGGAACTGAGAAGTTTTATTGACAATGTACTCGGTTCACAGACACGAGGTGCCAGTATTGCCGAAGTAGCTGATAGAGCGCAACGAGAAGTAGCTCCTATATATAAGCGGCTTGAGAATTTGGGAGATTTGGAAATTTATGAGATAGCTGGAAAACTGAAAAAAATGCCGATGGCAGAGCGAGAGTTTTTGGGGGAAATATCTCCGGAAAAAGCGGCACAAATTCTTCAGGAAAAGGCAAAAAAGATAAACATGGGATTATATTTGGACGGAAAAGACGGGATTGAACACTTTGTGAAAGACAGCCAGCGCCGGGGCATGGCCAATACGTTAGCCGATACTTTCATGGATGCGGATATTTCTGCCAAAGGTTTTTCTCCTGAGGGTATACCTACAAATTATTTCATGAAAAAATATCTTTGGGATGTAAATAAAAACAAGCCGATTTATGATTTGGTTATGCAGAGAAAAGCAGGAGAAATTTTTAATAAATTTCCTAAAACGGATGTGAGAGGGGTAGCTAAAAACTTTAAAGCGCCACTTGACAACTTATCTGTCAAGGACCCCTTCCTTTCTGATATGGGGATAAGTCCCTCAGGAGGAAGTAATAATAGTTTATCAAAAATAGGCTCTCTTGTCAATGATAATTCGGTTTTGGCAAATGCGGTTTCCCGTGTGAAAAAAGCTCATAGCTCATTAAAGGATTTGCCGGATACTGATTTTAGAGTTATCAACGAAGCGCGTCGCGCCCTGAATGAACAATCAAAATCTTATAGCGATTTTTCCGGTTACGAGGCTCGTTCGGTCTTGAAAGAACTTGATCCTGTGCTTGATGAAATTGTTCCAGATTATAAATTAGCGCGTGGTATATATTCAGATGCGCACAAATTTGAGGATGCTGCCGGAATGAGTAAAGACGTTTTTACAAACTCAAAAAATCCGAGTGATTTTGCTGCCGATGTTGCAAAACTCGGACAGCATGAGAAAGCTGCTTTAGCTATTGGTTTAAGGGATGACTTGCTTGGCAGAATAGGCTCAAGAGAAAATGAGGCGCTTGGTTTTAAGGCAATTATGCCGCAAAATGTTCAAGACAAAATGCGTATTGCTCTTGGTAACGATAAGGCTAATGCTGTTATTGATAAGGCCAAACAGGCAATTCGGCTAAACCAAAACTATAACCAATTGCTTAAAGGGTCACAGACAGCCGAAAAACAAACATTGCGCGATAAGTCTAATATGGTAATGAGGATTCTTAAAAACCCGACCGGTATTATCGGAGAAGTTGTGGCGCCGGTTGAAAGGTATTTTACGGACAGAAACAATGTTAAACTTGCTGACTTGTTGACGAACCCGAATGTAACAGAGCTCAGAAAAGGACTAAATGCTTATCGTTCTCTTGGTTCACCGATAAATATCAATCCTTTGTTGTCGGCAGGTTTGTCATCGGCAGCGTATAACAATTTGAGAAACAGATAAGGCACCGGAGGCGGTGCCTTTTTCTTATGAGAGGAAAGAATATGGCGGTAACAAATATTGTTTACCCTTATGTTTTTGAGGGCGGAGAAAAAGCGGTGGCCTCGGAGGTCAACGCCGATTTTGATCAGGTGAAAATTTTTGCCAACTCGGTTATTACTGAGATAAACGCAATCAATCAGGCAATTGCGGATTTGGAAGAAAAACCGACACGGGAAATGTTTGACATTTATTTTTCCATAAAAGGGGAAACGCCGACCGGGGCGTATCCGTTGTGGACGGGCGAAACGATTACCAACTGCAAAATCCTTTATCCGGATTTTTGGAACGAACTTAATCGGTTGGCTGGGATTAACGCCGTGCCGACGGTGGAAAGTAACGCGGCTTTTAACGATATAGTGGAAGAATACGGCGAATGCCCGTGTTTTTATATCGATACGCTGAACGGCCATGTTCGATTGCCGAAAATTATCCGTTTTATCAGTTCGATCAGTCAGCTTTCAGAACTTGGAACGGTTTATAACGACCAGATAAAAAGCCATACGCATGGGCTTCCGGGGGCAAATTCGGCCTGTGCCGGCGGCGGAAGGCTGCTTTATGTGTACGGGGCAAGCGATTCGCCAGCACAAGCCAATTACCGCAAGTCTTCGGTGAGCGGAAGCAATGAGGGCTACCCGAAACATGTTCGTTTGCCTTTATATATTCAGGTGGTTAACAATACGGCGGAAATCTCCCGTTTTGATGTCGATGCGCTGAAAAAAGAGCTGGAAAATGCGCTGGCTGATTTGCAGGATGCTTATAACGGATATATCGCGGGGTTGGAAGATGCTTTTGAGAAAGCCAAGGCTAACCTGGCCGAGGCGGCAGAACTCTACAAATACGCAAATGTCAATGTACCGGTCGCCTCTTTTGTTCAAGATGCAACTTATGATGAATATCCGTATAAGGCGGATATTGTTCTGCCGGAAATAGGGGATTCTTTGGTACCGACGGTAATATTTTCGTTGGCGGATTCGGAAAGTGGCAATTTTGCACCGGTGGCGGAGAGCGGTGCCGGTTATGTGCGGATCTGGGCAAAAGAAAAGCCGGAAGAAGCCGTTGTTATTCCGACGATTTTGTGTCAATGAGGGAGTTTTTAGCTATGCTGGGAAAAACAAACAGCAATATGGGCGGCAAGGCAGTAGCTGCCGCGTACGTTTTTGAGAACAGTACGCAAGACAGAGAGTTTCCTCTGAATGCGCTGACGTCTGACAAGGTGCAGACGTATCAAGATGACGAAAGTCTTAAAACCTGGCTGGAGACGCCGACCAAAGATCCGGCTTATATGGTTCTTGCCGCTGACAATATCAATGCTTTTGACAAAAACGTCGAAACTTATACCGGCAATTATAAAATCGTCTGGAAATTCCCGACGGCGGTTAAAGCCCGGAGTTTTAAGACCAAAGTGACAAACGGATACGACAACTGGCGTCTGTACGGCAGCAACAATCCGTTGTCGGTTTACAATGCCTGGACCAGGCGCGAGTATTCCGACGAAACGGGAGAACTGTTGATAAATACGGCGGAGCGCTATCAGGTTTTAAGCGAAGTGACGCTTTCACCAAAGCAGCCGTATCAATATTATATCCTGACCGGTGCCGAAAACGGATCGTGCGACCTGTATGAAGCTTCGCTTCTGGCAACGTCGGGAACGGTTTCCTGTTCACTTGCCGAAGGAAACATGACGCCAACGATAAGAGTTTATTTGGAAGACTACATGCAGCTGATTACGCAGCCCTTTTATCACAAAAGCAAAACGTTCGGTGAGCAAACGCTTGTGATGAAGCCTTATGAGGAAGGTGGCAATCTGATCAATTATACGGACGACGGTTCGGCGGTTGATCTTAAAATGTATTTGTTGACCGGTACTGACAAGCCGGCGCTTTATCTGCTGTCGCCGGATGATACGTTCGAACGGCCGGAAGGCTATGCGGATATGACTGAAGTAGCGGATTTGAGTTTGCCGGCGCATATTTATAAAAACGCAAACGGCGAATGGGTGATGGGAAAAACGGATTGATGTTGAGGTTTTGGATGGTTTGATCCGCAAATATGCCGATGATTTGCCGGATAAAAGTTTCAAAAACATGCTCGGCGACATCAAAATAAAAGCTGATACACCGGCGCAGCTGATGGAGTATTTCAAAAAATACGGGGAGAATTGAAAATGTCAAAAGAGGAAATTAACTTAATGCGCGAAGCTATGCACAAAGGCGTTAAAATGCTTATTGAGGAGATGGAGAAATACGCCCGGGAGAATAAAAACATAAGCTGGGAAGCGATGATGAACATGTCCGACATATTAAAGGACATGAGCAAGGTCGAGAAAAATCTTGCCGAGGCAAATTATTATGACAGGAAAGTTTAAGACGACAGCCCGCAGAAATGCGGGCTTTTTTAATGGAGAAAAAAAGACTATGGACTACGGACTGTTTACCGGCGTTTCTGCGTTGATCGGGGTATTGTGCAATTTTATTCGGATCGGCGAGTGGAAAGCCCGGATTGAAACGAGAATGACGCATATTGAGGGAGATTTAAGAAAAACGGATGCGAAGATTGACGAACTCAACAAATCCGTCAACCGGTTAAATGAGCTTTTGGCGGTTTTGACGGAAAGGTTGGAAAGCAAACGGAGAAAAAGGAAAGATGACTGATTATGATTTTGAAATTATGGCCAAAACCATCTACGGCGAGGCCAGAGGAGAAACGCGGGAAGGGCAGATTGCCGTTGCCTGCGTTATTTTTAACCGTTTTAGGTCGGGAAAATGGTTTGCGGCGAAAACGTTGGCCGGCGTTTGCTTAAAACCGCTTCAATTCAGCTGTTGGAACAAATCCGACCCCAACAGTCAGATTTTGGCAAATTTGCCGTATTCGGCTTATAGCCGGTATTTTGACGTGATTAAGGAAGCGGAGAAGGGCGACATCACGGGCGGCGCAACCCATTATTGCACCTATGCCGCGTTGCCGCACACCAAGTGGGCAGAAGGAAAAGAGCCGTGTTTTGAGTGTGGTAACCATGTATTTTTTAAGGATATAGACTGATGACTTATATAATGACTTTTTTAATTGTTGCGGCTGCGGCCTTTTTGTGGCGTGTGCGCGGCGGATTGTTCAAAGAATACGTACCGGCAAATAAAGTCTGGTTTGCGGTGTTTTTTGGGGCGATGGCGTGGTTCTTCCGGGTCGGTACGGCAGAATATGCCCTTTGCGCCGGCTTGGCCTGTTATGCCGGTTATCAGGCGTTTGGCTGGGGGCTTTATATCGGCCGGCTGCTCGGGGGCGGCGAGCTTAAGCCGAATTTGTCGCAGTACCGGGAGTGTGAACTTATCGACGATCTGCTATATTCCGCACATGTCACGTTCAAAGGAAAGGCGGTTTATTTGTATCAGTATCCGCAGCTTTTCGGTTTTTGCGGCACCTGTTTGTCCGGGTTGATTTTAACTTTCCTGATGGGGCTGTCGGTCGGATCCGTCGGGCTGATGCTGTCCGGGTTGGCAATGGGGCCGGTTTACTGGCTCGGCGGCCGGATTGAAAAGCTTTATACTTTGGGCAAACAAGGCTGGAATTGGGGCGAGTGGCTGTTTGGCGCTTATCTCGGGGGAATGGCGGCGCTATGGCTCGGATAAAAAAGTACAGGAAACGCCTTATTGCGTTGGCGGCGTTGGTGCTGGCTCTGGTCTGCCTGTTTAAGCCGGAATATGCCGAGAACGTCGCCCGTGCCTTTATGCTGCTGATTGCGGGGGTGTGATGGTTAATAAGCTGATACGTTGGGCGGTGACTTTTGTGATGGTTGCCGCCCTCTGCTTTGCCTTTTACGAGGTAGGGCAGGAAGTCGGCCGGAGTGAGGCCAAAATTCAAGTGATAGAAAAACAAGTGGAGGTAATCCGATATGTTGAAAAGAAAAAAGCGGAGATTCACGCTCGCCCTAATGCCGGCCGCTCTGATTTGCTTAAGCTCATGCGTGCCGGTCGGCTATAGTTCGGGTTGTCCGATTTATCCGGTTGCGGGCGAAAAGGTGGCGGCAGAATTGGAAAACGCCAACTATTCGGAATTTCCGAACACCTGGGAATGGATCGGGCGGATCGACAAATTGCGGCAGGAGTTGGAGGTGTGCAATATGCCTTAGACAAAAGGATTGAAATAGACTCGTGTCTGTTCTTGTCTTGTTCTATGATTTTCATTCCGACTCATGTTGTTAAGTATTTGTTTTTACGTGTGTCAAATATGCATTAAAAAGTCGGAATAAAAATTCAATTTTCAATACTATAAAACCGCCGAAAACGGCGGTTTATAAGGTGGTGCGCTAGGCCGGAATCGAACCGGCACGGCCTTGCGGCCAACAGATTTTAAGTCTGCAGCGTCTACCAGTTCCGCCACAAGCGCAAAATCTATTCCCCTTATACAGATAAAAAGACAAAAATGCAACCGTAAACTTGCGGACCGGAAAATTTTTGCCTTTTCGTCTGGACTAATCCGATTAAAAACTTGTAACCGTGGAAAAAATGTGTTTTGTTAATCGGTAAGGCATGCGGCGGAAACAGCGTTTCGGCATGCCGGAAGCTTTTGAACGAAAAGAAAGGATAACTGATGAAAACTGTTGATATTTCCTGGCGCCGTTACGTTCTGCCCAACATTAACAAAGAGGGGTGGAAGTTTTTCGGTATTTTTGCGGCAATAACAGCGTTATTGGCAATGATCTGGGAACCGCTCGGCGTTATCGGGCTTGTTTGCACCGTCTGGTGCTATTATTTTTTCCGCGATCCGGAACGGGTTACGCCGGAAATTAAGGACGTCGTGGTTTCTCCCGCCGACGGCATCGTACAAATGATTACCAAAGTGAAAGCTCCGGAAGAGCTGGATATGGGGGGCGAAGAATTTACCCGCGTCAGCGTGTTTATGAGCGTGTTTAACGTACATGTCAATCGGGCGCCGGCCGAAGGTACCATAACCAAGGCCGTTTACGTGCCGGGCAAGTTTTTGAACGCGACGCTTGACAAGGCCAGCAAGGACAACGAGCGCCAGCTGCTGGCGATGAAGACGGCCTCCGGCAAAGAAATCGTTTTTGTTCAGATTGCGGGGCTGATTGCCCGCCGCATTCTGTGTTTTGCCAAACCCGGAGACAAATACAAGGCCGGCGAGCGTTTCGGTCTGATCCGTTTCGGTTCGCGGCTGGACGTTTATCTGCCGGCAGGCGTTGAACCGCAGGTCTGCGTCGGTCAGATCATGACCGCCGGCGAAACCGTGATCGCCAATCTTTCGTCGTCTGCCGCCGCGGTTAAGGGAGTGATCAGATAATGGAAAAACTCAACAACAATCTGCTGCAGCAGAAACTGACTTCGCTGCCTTTTCGCAAAATCGCCCCCAATATCGTCACCACGCTGGCTTTGTGCGCCGGCGTCACTTCCATGCGTTATGCGATTATGGGACTGTGGGGAAAAGCCATCGTCTGCATTTTTCTGGCTGCCCTTTTTGACATGCTGGACGGTCGCGTGGCGCGCATGCTCAAAGGATCGACCAAATTCGGCGCCGAACTGGATTCGCTTTCCGACTTCGTCAGTTTCGGGGTGGCGCCGGCCATTTTGATGTATCAGTGGACGTTGTCCAGCTTCCCGAAATTCGGCTGGTTCTTCTGTCTGCTGTTTGCCATCTGCATGGCGATGCGTCTGGCGCGTTTCAACACCATGCTGGAAGATGAGCCGCAACCGGTTTACTGGCAGAACTTTTTTGTCGGCGTGCCGGCTCCGGCTGCGGCGGCGCTCGGAATTTTGCCGATTATGCTGAGCTTTGAGTTTCCCGAAGCGACCTTTCTGCGCAGCGACTGGTTCTGCTGCGTGGTGATGTGCGTGGTGGCAATGCTGATGGTCAGCCGGATTCCGACGGTTTCGACCAAGCATATGAAAGTGCCCACTTATCTGGTGGTGCCGCTGATTATCGTGGTGGTTTTGTTTGCCACCATGATCATCAGTTCGCCGTGGCTGGTCTTGAGCGTTTCGACCGGGCTTTATGCCCTGAGCATTCCCGTCGGCGTGCTGTTTTTCCTTAAGGCCAAGAGGAAGGCCGAGCGGCGCATTTAGCCGAAAATCCGAAAGGAAAGCCCCGTGCCAGAGCGGGGCTTTCGCTTTTTCGTTTTTCGGGGTTGGAAAAAGTGGGGAAAAAAGAGTTTTTCCGAAACTTGACAAAAAACGGCAAAAGGGGTACAAAGAAAACATATAAACCTATTAACAAATTATCATATGGAAAAAAGAAAGTTTAAGCTTCGTTACCTTTACGAAGGCGGAGCAACGATGGAAGACTTTTATGATGTTCCGGTAACGGGCATTATGTTGGAAAACGGTTCCCGGATCAGCGTGCATTACGGCAGTACGGCAAACAATCGGGCAGCGGATGCGGAGGAAGCAAACCGGACGGCGGAGGAAAACGGCCTGATGCTGATTGAGCCGCGGGATTTTGCCCTGATCGTATGCCGGCAAAAGGAAATCCGCGGCATGCTTGAAAAATGTGAGGCTCCGTTGGTGTTGGCGCATGATTACGTATGGACGCGGGACGCGGAGAGCGGCGAAACGGCGGCATATTCCCTGATCGACGGCAGCAAGCGCGAAGAGGCCGGGCCGGCAGCGGTGGTGCTGAAATACAGATAACCCTTTTCCGTATTTTTATCGGAAGGCGAAGCGGATTTTTCCGCTTCGCCTTTTTTGGTCGGCGATCGGAAAGTTGGGTTTGTCGCCGAAAAACGAAAATTTCCCGAGACCGGACGACTGTCTTTAAAAACTGATAACTGTTCTTAAAATCAAACATTTTCAACGGGTTAGCTTGAAAAATGTGTTGATTGTGCCGAAAAAAACGTTTATAATCAAAACGTTATTAACCTTATTCATTAATTATTAATCATATAAAAACATGGAAAAGAATTTATCGGCTTATTTGTTTGTCCGTCAGGGAAAATTGCAAAAATCCCCGGCCGGCGAACGTGATTTGAACAGAGGAGAATTGGCTGCCGTCAAAGCGTTTTTTGAAGCCGGCCGCCAGTCCGAACTGTATACGCTGTTGCAGCGTCTGCTCTGCCGGATGCGCCGTTTTCGCGAGCTTCGACGGCATGACTATGCGATTGAACCGGCAGATTGTGTGGAAGATCTTTGCGCACAGGCGCCGGTTATGGCTTCCGCTCTGGCGGATCGTCCTGACGAAAGCGCGGCGGAAATTGAATTGCGGCACTTGTTTCTGCCGCCGGAACATCAACGGCAGATTATGTTTTCCGGCAGCCGCATATTGATCCGGACGCTGGTTTGGTGGGGGCGGAGAATCCTCGGAATCTGGCAGGATGTATTCGGTTGCAAGCCGGATGTTTTTGCTGCGGAACTGGAATGCAGGCTGTAAAAAAATGCCTGAAGGAAAAGACGTGCTTTCGGCACGTCTTTTTTGATTGTAAAAAGCTTATCGGACAGAAAGCGGCGGTTGAGAGGCGGCGGCAGGACGCTGCGGGAGAAGGAAGACGCGGTTGAGGGGCAACGGGCGGAAACTGCGGAAGCATGAGGACACGGCGGGAGAGAAACAGCCGGGAGAGAGGCAAGGTAAGCGGCCGGCGGGTACGGAGAGAGGAAAGTTATCGGAAAGGGGAGGCGGGTGAGGAAAACGGCAGTATAGGTCGGGCGGCGGGAACTGAGGGAGAAGGGGGCTGACTGAGGAATAGACGGGAGGCAGGCAGGACAGAGCCGCAATGAGAAGGAGAGCGGGGAAAGCGGCGGTTGAGAGGCGGCGGCAGGACGCTGCGGGAGAAGGAAGACGCGGTTGAGGGGCAACGGACGGAAACTGCGGAAGCATGAGGACACGGCGGGAGAGAAACAGCCGGGGAACAGGCAGGGAGAGGTGGTCGCAAGGAGAAAGAGAGGGAAGAAGCGGGGCTGACCGAGGAACAGGCTGTCGGCAGGTTGTGGAATTGACTGCCGATTTCGGTTGATTTCTGAAAATTTTTGTCTATACTGAAAGCAACGAATCGATTATTAACTTCAAATATTATCAGGTATGAAAACAAAATTTCAGTTTTTGTTTGTTTACGACGACAATTCAGAAAGTGCCGAATTGATCGCGGGGAAAAAAGTGAAAGCAATTCGGATTTCCGAGGACTGTCTGTTGTCAACGGAGTATTTCGGAACCACCGGCTACACTTCGTATGATGCTTTCGAGTTTGCCTGTCTGCACGGTGTTTCCCTGCTGACGCCCAAGGAAGCCAAAATCGTCCAAAGCCGCCTGAGCGGAGTGCGGATGATGCTGAAAAAATGCGGCAGTCATGTTCAAATCGACCACAAATGTCTGATCTGGACGGCTGACGAAGGGGACGGCAACTACAAGAACATGGAAGCGGTATCGCTTTCCGACGGCAAATGCAAAATGCTCGGCTGCGAGGAATGGGACACTTCCGGCGGCTTGCTTTGCAAACTGCGCGCCTGATTGTTTTCAGGCTTAAATGGAAAAAAGATCCGGTTTTGCCGGATCTTTTTTTGTAACGAGAAAACCCTGCGCGTGATTATAAAGAGCTTGCGGCTTTATTCCGTTTCGCTCTTTGTCGTTTTCTGTTTTTCTTTTTCCCGTTTTTTCCCTCTTTTCCGTTTTGCCCTTCCCATTTTTCCGCTTCTCTTTTCCTTCTTTCTGTTCTTCTTATTTCCGTTATTTCCATCTTTTCCGTTTTGCCCTTCCCA
>MNTV01000020.1:0-85084 GCA_001917175.1 Azospirillum sp. 51_20 | reverse complement strand
CCCATTTTTCCGCTTCTCTTTTCCTTCTTTCTGTTCTTCTTATTTCCGTTATTTCCATCTTTTCCGTTTTTCCCTTCCCATTTTTCCGCTTCTCTTTTCTTTCTTTTTGTTCTTCTTATTTCCGTTATTTCCATCTTTTCCGTTTTGCCCTTCCCATTTTCCGCTTCCCTTTTCCTTCTTTCTGTTCTTCTTATTTCCGTTATTTCCATCTTTTCCGTTTTTCCGCTTCCCTTTTCCGTTTTTTTCTTTGCTTTTTCCTCTTTTCCACTTTCTTCGTTGCTTCTCCCCCTTTTCTCCCTTTTTTCTTTTCTTCCTTTTTCTCTTTCTCTTTCTCTTGTATTTTTTTACGCCTTGTTCTTAGCGTATGAAAAAATCCTTTGTCGGAACAAAAGCGACGGTCCGGCAACTGTCTGATAAAAAGCAAAGGTGTTTTTTTATGAACATGCATATAATAACGCACACAATATGGAACCGGAAAATACCATGTTGTCTTTGCGCCGAAATATCGCCGGAAAGCGTTTTACGGAGGCAGACAAACAGGTTCAATACTGAAGGAATTGTACAGACAAAAAGAAATACCGGTAATGGAGGCAGAAGTCTGTTCGGACCGTATTCATATGTTGCCGGAGATACCTCCCGAATATTCCGCAAGTTCATTCTGGGGCTGTCTGAAAGGTAAAAGCGGTTATGAACGATGGGAAAATGCGAAATTTCGATATGGCAACCGGGAATTCTGGCGCAAAGGATACTTGTTGATACGACCGGAAAGAATACCCAAAAGACAGCCGGGCATATACGGAAGAAATTAAAAGAAGACGGGAAGGCTGGTCGGCAGATTATGGACTTTGTGCCGTTTATGGCGAGTCAGACAATCTGCGTTTGGTTGAAATCTGATACGTCATTTGGGTGCGGCTGAGCCTTCTTAGGCGTATGTGAAGAACCCCCGGCCGAGCCGGGGCCGATTGTCGGAATCACGCCGTATTATGTCAGCGGGGATAGGCAAATGTCGGTTTTGTAACGGATCGGTTGGCCGGGAGACATCTGTGAGGATCTTTCCGGACGGTTCGTATTTTTTTGGGGGAAAAAAGCCTTTTATCCGCGGCGGCGTTTGCCGCTTGGACTTCGGGAGAACGGGAAAAACATCGTTTGCCGGCTGCCCGCTAATGATAGAAATAAAGAAAACGTGCAATAAACGGTTGCATTTTGGCGGCGGACGTGTTATAAAAATACCGTCGCTGTTTTCAGCGGCGTTATTATTCAAGCCCAGGGGAATCGAATCCCTCACTAAGAAACATAGCCAAGTGTTTGTGGCGAAAGTTGGCGCTCTTCTGCAAGGAGGAGTGCCACGAATAAGGCATGCCAAATAAGTGGCTGCATCTTAGTGTGTATTCGAAGCTCCTCCACCTTAAAGCATTTTGCCAAGGTGGAGTTTTTTTGTAATACCGGTCGTCGGTGCGCCCGCAGACAGGCCAAATAAGCGGCTGCACCTCGTCGTGTATTCGAAGCTCCTCCGCCTTGCCGGAAGCGGTATTTTTTTTTAATCAAAAAACACCGCGTTTTTTAAGGGGAAATTAACCAAAACCGATTTATGCTTAACTTGGTTTTTTAAGCATAAACCGTTTATTATTATAAAACTGTCGGGAGTTCCATCCCACATAGTGTGATGACAATGGTCACACAACCCCGTTGTAATTCTTTTCCTCGGAAGCAGGGAAGGAGTACAACGAACTAAGCTTCATTGGACTCGCAAGAGCTTCTTTTGAGGACGAATAAGTGTTGCTGACTATGTAGTATGGAAAACTCCTTCCTTCTTTCGGGGACCCGAAAGGAGGAGATTTTTTTTCCATTCATTTTTATCAGGAAACAGAGTTATGCTTAAATCTCCCCAAAAATCTTCCGCCAAAACCGTCAAATCCATAAAAGTCTCGCGCGGCCGGCTGGCCGACGGACAGCCCAACCCGGTTGACGTTCATGTCGGTATGCGTCTTTTGCTCCGCCGAAAACGGTTGAATTACAGTCAGGGACGGGTGGCCGGCATGCTGGGGCTGACTTTTCAGCAGATACAGAAATATGAGCGCGGCGCCACCCGGATCGGCGCTTCCCGGTTGTGGGACTTTTCCCGCATTTTCAGGGTGCCGGTCGAATATTTCTTTCAGGGCATGGATGAAGACGCGATCAATCATTCGCCGCTGATGAATTTTCATACCGTTGAGGAAGTGCAGAAAATGGCGGGAAGTTTTTTCCCGGCGGTTGATCCGATGCTGAGCAACGAAAACATCCGTCTGATCAATGCCGTAGACAATCCGAAAATTGCCAGACTGGCCTGTGAGCTGATCAACGAAATAAAACAAAGCTGCCGTTACGGGCAGACGGAGGAAGAGGCTGCCGGCCGGAAAAGGGAACGCGGACAAGGTGCGGCCAAAGGCGCAGAGAAGGTTTGCCGCGGTTCATAACGGCGGCGGCAAAGACGGAACGCCGCGGCGCAAGACCCCGGCAGGGCGGAAACAACGATTTTTGCCCACGGTAAGCGTTCGGCGGCGGTTTAAACGGTTAAGATTTTAACTGTCTGTGTAAATTTGCGCAGGCAACGGCTGTCTTTGGCGATGTGTTAAGCGTTTGTGGATAAAAAAACGGATTTCTGCTGCTGATTTTAATGGCTTGCCAATGTAAAAACAAATAACGGTTGTGTTTCGCCGGTGTTGTATTTCTTGTGTAACAGGTTAGGGGCAAAAAGAAGAACGGTGATGGAAATATATCCAAAGCAGAAGTCCCCGCCCGGTTGTGCCAACGGCGAAGACAAAACAGACAGCTGCAGCGTCGACCACAGCGGCTTCGGTTTGCGCGATGAGTCGGAGTATCAGACAGGAAAGCAGGCATTGACGGAAACGTTTTGACAGCAGGGGCAGGGCGGGATTATCCGCCGTGCGGCACCGGTTTTGGGGCGGCCGGAAAACAATTGCGGTTAATGTATATGTTCTGTAAGCATATTGGAGCAGGTCATTCGGCCGGTTATCTTCGAGTTTACTGCACATTACCTGCTTTGGTTTCCGTTCCCGGCTCAAAAGAACAGGATCTGACGTTGACCGCTCCGTGGCCGAAATATCCCGATGCTTATTGTGTCTGTCGCTGCGCTTTATCTTCGGCCGCAAGATGTTTTATGCCTCGTCTTGGCATGTGAGAGGCGTGTGCCCGCATCGGCCGGCAAGGTTTTAGAAAAAAATTGACTTTTGTCCAAAATAGTGACAAAGTACATGGTATGTGAAACAATTATTAAGCTTAATTATATGGAAAAAATTTTATTATCCTGTCCGTTGCTTTATCTTAACGGCACGGTGACCAACGAATTGCTGAAAGGCGAAAAAGTTATTGCCATCGTCGTTGAAAATACGCTGATGAGTTTGAAAAATCAAATTCGCATGTCGTATCGCGGAGCAGAACGGGAATGTGAAAATCTGACTTTTGCCGACGGACACTACGGTTATCTTTCTTTGAAAAAAGAGTTTGAACTGTGGGTGTCGCATCGGGAGGAAATCAACCGGACCGTGGAAGTTTTGCGCGAAAACGGCGTCAATGCCGATTTTCTGCTGGCGGGCACGGTTTACTGGACGGCGGGCGGCGACAAGTTTTATGCGCCTGTCGTTAACGCTTCTTCCGGCTATACGCTGGTGCAGGACAAAGGAAGTTCTTATGTTTCGCGGGCAGCGGTCGGCAAATAAACGAAATCACTTTTAAATGTTTTGCTTATGGATATTATTGAATTTGAAAAAGCTTACGCGGAACTCATTGCCCGCGGCATTGATCCGTCGGAATTCGGCCGTTGGCTGATATCGTTTGACGAAAGGCATCCCTATGCGCCGGCGGTTTCCCCGCTGCGGCCGCTGCGGGAATTCGTTTATGTTTACGAAGGTTTTGAGGACAAACGGTTTTACCGCGACGTCGAGCTTTCCGGGATCAGAATTGCAGACGGGCTGACGCTCAGTACCAACATGCAGTTGTGCGGCTGCGATGCTCTTTGTGCCGCGGAATATGCGCGCGAATGCGGAGAGCTGCTGCCGGCGTACGACGAGTTGATGCTGACGGTTTCGCTGCTGCCGAAGCTTAATGCCGTGCTGCAAGCCGGCGGCCTGTCACCGGTTCCGGTAACGCGGCCGTTCTGGTGCCGGCAGGGCGACAGCTTTGAACTGATCGGTTTGTGCAACGGCAAACCCTGGCGCGAATCGCCGGGAAACGGCGGCGTATTGCTGAAGTTTCCTTAAAACGGACGCGGCAGACAGAAATTTTAAAGAAAAGCGTGTCGGAGCAATCCGGCCGCTTTTTTTGTTTTTCGGGCGTTGACAAGGGCCAAGAAAAAATCCCGCATCGTTTGATGCGGGATTTTTGCATTAACCCTTAAAAAAATTACTTTTTCAGGATGGATTTGCCGGCGAACAGGGCAACGTCGCCCAGTTCTTCTTCAATACGAATCAGCTGATTGTATTTGGCCATGCGGTCGGTTCTCGACATGGAGCCGGTTTTGATCTGGCCGCAGTTGGTGGCAACCGCAATGTCGGCAATGGTCGTGTCTTCGGTTTCGCCCGAGCGGTGGGACAAAACGGCGGTGTATTTGTTGCGCTGGGCAAGGTCAACCGCTT
The DNA here is from genome assembly GCA_001917175.1 of Azospirillum sp. 51_20. Taxonomy (GTDB): domain Bacteria; phylum Pseudomonadota; class Alphaproteobacteria; order RF32; family CAG-239; genus JAFUYI01. The sequence goes on along the minus strand of MNTV01000020.1, from coordinate 80,453 downwards.
TCAGGGTTTCGCTCAGCGAGCCGATCTGGTTGACTTTGACCAGAATCGAGTTGGCAACGCCTTTTTCAATGCCCATGGCCAGACGTTTCGGGTTGGTAACGAAGAGGTCGTCGCCAACCAGCTGAACTTTGTCGCCGATGGCGTCGGTCAGCATTTTCCAGCCTTCCCAGTCATCTTCGGCCATGCCGTCTTCAATTGAGAAAATCGGGAATTTTTCGCACAGGCCTTTGTAGAATTCAACCATTTCGGCGCTGGTGTAGGATTTGCCCTCGCCGGTCATTTCATATTTGCCGTCTTTGTAGAATTCGGAAGAAGCGGCGTCAATCGCCAGAACGACGTCTTCGCCCGGTTTGTAGCCGGCGTCTTTGATCGAATCGACGATGAAGGTAAGAGCTTCTTCGGCCGATTTCAGATTGGGAGCAAAACCGCCTTCGTCACCGACGTTGGTGTTGTGCCCGGCTGCTTTCAGGTTCTTTTTCAAAGTGTGGAAAATTTCCGCGCCCCAGCGGATCGCTTCCTTGACCGAATCCGCGCCGACCGGCATAATCATGAATTCCTGAATGTCGATCGGGTTGTCGGCATGCTGGCCGCCGTTGACGATGTTCATCATCGGAACCGGCAGAGTGCGGGCCATGGTGCCGCCGAGGTAACGGTAGAGCGGAAGCCCGGCTTCTTCGGCCTGAGCCTTGGCAACGGCGAGGGATACCGCCAAAATGGCGTTGGCGCCGAGTTTGCCTTTGTTTTCGGTGCCGTCGAGGTCGATCATGGTCTGGTCGATTTCGATCTGGTCTTCGGCATCCAGGCCGGCCAGGGCGTCGTAAATTTTGTCGTTGACGTTTTCAACCGCTTTCAGAACGCCTTTTCCGCCGTAGCGTTTTTTGTTGCCGTCACGGAGCTCTACGGCTTCATGCACGCCGGTCGACGCGCCGGAAGGAACCGCCGCGCGGCCGAAAGCGCCGCTTTGCAGGACAACTTCCGCTTCAACCGTCGGATTGCCGCGGGAGTCAAGAATCTCGCGGGCATGAATATCAACAATTGCACTCATTTTTTTCTCCTAAATTAAATTATCAAAACTGCCTTTAACTTTGACTATTTTCGTTTGTTTGTCAAGTGTGTGCATGAAGTCGTTGCAGAATTCTTAAAAAATAATTGCAAAAGCGGGGCGCTCGGGTAATACTTAAAAACAAGGTTATCAACAGGGAGGTTCTGATGTTTTCGGAAAAATGGCATTACCGCTTTATGGAAGTGGCGAGGCTGATCGCCACCTGGTCGAAGGACCCCAACACCAAAACCGGCGCGATCGTGGTCGGGCCGGATCGGGAAATCCGCGCCACCGGTTATAACGGACTGGTGCGCGGCGTCAACGACGACATTCCGGAACGGATGGAGCGCCCGACCAAATACGATTTTTTCGAACACGCGGAAAGAAACGCGGTTTACAACGCGTGTCTGACCGGCACTTCCCTTAAAGGCTGCGTTCTTTATGCCACCCATCCGCCCTGCACCGACTGTGCGCGGGCGATCATCCAGGCCGGGATCAAGATGGTGGTGACCAACCGGCTGCCGGAAGATCCGAACGCGCCGGCCGGCGGCTGGCGTGACAAGCTGGTCTATTCCGAGCAGATGTTTAAGGAAGCCGGGGTCGAGTATAAGATTCTTGACTAAAAACCGCGCGGCTCCTCTTTAAATGTAAATCCGACTGATTATATGATGCTAAATTGACGCTGTCTTAAAGTTTTACCTCCGCGGCAGCTGCCGTGCGGGCCGAAGATGGCGAATCTGTACAGTTGGAGAAAGTTGTATGAAAGTTTTAATCGCAGACGAACATGCGTTGTTCCGGGACGGTCTGGGGCTGCTGATCGAGCAGCTGGACGGGTCGGCGACGATACTGCAGGCTTCAAATTTTGCCCAGGCGCTGAAAATTCTTGACACCGAGCACAAGTTCGACCTGATCATTATAGACCTTGACATGCAGGATATGGTTTGGGAAAAGGGGTTTGACGCCATCCGCGCCAAAGCCGGAGACGCCAGGCTGGTGGTCATTTCCGCTTCCGAAAACGTGCATAACATCAGGGAAAGTCTGGAAAAAGGCGCCAGCGGCTATATTACCAAGCGGGCGGAAACCAAAATATTAAGCAACGCGCTGAAACTGATTTTGGACGGCGGCACCTATATTCCGCCGGTGATGCTCGGCAAAAATCTGGACGATACGCCGGCCAAAGGCAAGGGCAAGATGCTGACCAACCGGCAGTCGCAGGTGCTGGGGCTGGTTGCCAAAGGTATGTCAAACAAGCAGATCGCTTATGAAATGGGCGTGTCTGAGGCAACCGTCAAGCTGCATATCAACGCCCTTTTGCGCGCGATCGGCGCAACCAATCGTACTCAGGCGGTGATCATCGCGCAGAAAATGGGGCTGATCTGATTTTTGCGGATAAATTCCGGATGTTTTTTTTATACTTTTCGCGCCGGCCTTCGGGTCGGTTTTTTGTTTGTGCGAAAAAGCCGTCCGATGTTTGCCGCAGCGGTTTTCTTATCTACCTTCGGTTTGTTTTTCAACTGAAGTTTTACCGTTATTCGGGAATAAACGCGTTTTTTTGAAAATAACGCGTTTGACGGTCACAACGGGCACTTTCTAACTTATTGATAAAAATAAGTTTTTTGTTTCGTCCCGAAGAAGAGTGCGGTGTTTCCGGACACTTATGTGTTTTTTTCTATTCTATTGATTTTGCGTATTGTTTTTCGTTTTTGGACTGTTGCGAAAAAAGGTACGTTAAATTGCAGCGAAAATCAACCCCAAAAATCAAAGGGAAATCTATAAAAGTATCTATAACGAAATAACGTACAATACTTTACAGCACCTGTAGTAATCAGTCTTGATAAAAGGGGAAAAGTCATGAGAATATTATATAAAACCATGTGGTTGTGCCTGCTGGCCGTGTGTTTATGCACGCTTGCGGCAACACCGGTTTCGGCCAAAGTCTGCTTCGTCGGCGAGGAAAATTGTACCGGCGGCGGCAGTTTTGATCACTATAAAGATCCGGCCGAAGACGGAAATTTATGTACACAGGAAGGATATGTAAAGAGATCAAAGTGTACTTCTGATCCTTCAAAACGTATTGTTGAATATTGTCCATACAACTCCGGCTATGTTAAATGCTGTGGTGCGGAGTTTGCTTATGATTCTTGTGTCTATCCTCTGTTGGTAAAAGACAGGTGTGTGAATAAGTTTAAATGTCAATGCGATCCGGAAAAGTATCCGTATACGGCGCAAGCGTGTCGTGATCTCAATATAAACAGCCGTGCCGCCGGTGCTTCCTGTGCTCAGGTAGAGGGGTTCAATACGGCGCTCGGGGGAACGACGACCGAAATTTATTATACTGAATGTAAATGCGACGAAGCTCTTTATCCATATACGGATGAAGACTGTGCCAATGACGGCGGTGTTTCAAATGGAGAAATGTGTCGCGGCAGCGACGGTGTTTCCCGTTATCCGTATTGTATTTGTGACAGAACCAAATATCCTTATACAAGTTCCGGATGTGATAATGAGGAAAACGGCGATTTTGGCGCTGATGACAGTCAGGGACATTGTATTCAGGGTGGTATTTATTATTTCCATGCCTGCCGTCGCTGCGATAATTATCCGGCGACCTCTCTGGCTAATGTTGACGGCGGTAAGGGAGTCGGGTATGAGGAATGTCCGAATGCACCGACTAAGAGATGGAAAATTTTAAAATGTAAATATGGTTGGAAACCCGGTGCCAATGGCGGAAATTGTACGCCGATGACTTGTGATGAAACAGTAAAGGCCTGGATTAATGATCCGTCTTATCCAAGCCGCAAAACGACTTACAAAATTTTGAATAAAGCATCTATGTCGGCATCGTCAAGTCACAGTACTTATGTGATTACCGAAGAAATTAGTCCGACTTATATTTACCGCGGTAAGACTTATTATAGTGGCGGTGATTTCGGACAGAGGGTGAGTGACAGCATGATACAGACGCGTTGCAATACCCGGCCGATATTGAATTGGAGATACTCCAGTTTTGACGGCAGCGGAAGTCCTACGGTTTTTTATGGCGTAAACTTGAAGTTTACGGGCAGCAGCGCAAGCACTTCGAGTTCCGATACGTTCTATTGTTATAACTGCAGTATCAGCGGAAGCAATGTTACTTTTAACGGAACGACAACGTTGGCTAAAGGAAGCTATTATAACGCGGCTTCGGATTCGTCCATGAATGTTAACGTCAGCGGAAAGCTTACTATCAAGGGACAGTATACTTCAACCGGTTATAATTATACGGGTGGAAATATTATCGTTGATAATACAGCTGAAAGAAAAGTGTTGTTTGATTTGCAACAACCTGACGGTACCCGTGGCATGTTTAAGCCGACGACAATGACTGTGCTGGGGCTTGCAGCTATGAAAAACGCTGAAGCAACCGTTGCAAATACTTGTATAGGCACAACTTGCAACGGTACCTCCAATGCCTCCGGCGTGACTTATATATCAAACGGTCATTACAGCAGTTTGACCTTGTATAATACAAACTACTATTTGTACGAGTGGGCCAATAACCGGTCGAATAACTTGCACATGAGTTCAGGTACAATGTTTGGCGGTGATGCCAGCGGCAAGATTATTTTCCAGAGCAACACCCGTTACATGGTCGGTTTTGCCAGACTGTACAGATATTGCGGCGATTGTCCCGATACGGCTTATCCTTACCTGACTTCAAGCGGATCCTGGACAACCAGAAGGTGGTATGAAGGCGGCGGACGTTGCGGACCTTACTGTGCCAAAACTTCCAATAAAGGAGATCGACCGGATGATATCATGTGTATGATTACCGGAACCGGAATTAAAACCCATCGTGCGGGTGGGCGTACACATCCTGATTGCCGCTGGTTCGATAAGGGGAATGACGTACAGAAGGAATATTTCCAATTCTATAATATATAATATTTAATCCCCGCCCGTACCGGATATGCAATATGATCCGGCAGCACAATCCCCTTTAGGGCGGGGCCCTCTGATACGGGGCGGGGAGGAAGGTTTGAAGGCTAAAGCTTTCCTCCCCGCGGATCCCGGATCTTTTGCTTAAATGTCTGCCGGACGAAAAACGGCAAAGTTTCAAACAAGAATTATTATCTGCAACTATTTAATTTATCTTATTATCCAAAGAGAGAACCGGCGATGTGTGTTAAGGCCGGTTTGTCGGCTCAGGCAAGTGCGGTTTTCATAAGATAAAAAGCAGTGATAAGAAAAAAGACAGTGAACTTAAAATAAAAACAATTGTTAAACTCTTAAAACCCTTTTTTATATGAAAACAAAAAGCTTATGGTTTGCAACGGCAGCAGCTGTCGTTCTGATTATGGTCCGGGGCATTACCCGCGCCAGCTTCGACAACAAAGTCTCGGTTACTCTCAACAACACTCTGAATAACAACGAAACTTTGAACAGTGAAGTATCCGGTTATGAAATGGGCAGCCCGAAAGTTTCCGTAAGTTATCAACTTGCAGAACAGAAAAAAGACGGTTTTGTAACTATATCCGATTCCGTTTTGGTATATTCCGTTGCCTATAAATATTTTACACTGGATTATCGTCTGGTTTATCAAGTTGCCGTTTATGATGATGGTATTACCAAGAAGGTAATGCCTTATCATCGCATTGACAATATCGTCGATAAAGGGTATACGATTGAGGATATGGATATTGCCCCCGATGAAAAGGGTAATATTTTTGCCCGTAAAAAGTATACTCATACAATCGGCGTTACTTGCAACGGCGAGAGCTATGATGTTACCTCTACCCGGATTTTGATGCGTTTTCTCAGTAGTGGCGGTCCGTACATTAAAAGCAGTAAAATTATTGATGAAGGGCTTGCCAGAAACGGAGAACAATATTCTTCCTGGTTGAAGGTGGAACAAAGCTGGTCTACGGGGGAGGTGAAAACCGAAACTTATTCGGTTGATCTGACTTCGTTTGCGAGAGGTAAAGAAGCGGTAAGCCGCGTAATTCCGGACACCAATTTGCAAAGGCTGTCGTCAGAAATGAATGAAATCAGTTCTGAAAATGTTTACAGTCCTTGTGATTACGTGGATGTTGTGCGTTACACAAAAGAATATATCGTGCATTATAACTACTTTGATGTTGGTTACGATATTATGCAGGATGTTCCCGTGTACGACGATGGAATTACGTATCATGTAATGCCGGCTCTTGATTTTGGTGAGGTTGAAGAAAAAATGTGGTTTGAAGGGGGAGAAGAAACCACTTATCAGGGAAAGCCCTGTTATCTTTGGGATTACTATCATCAGATTTCAATTGTTTTCGGTGATATTAAGCAGAGTGCGTATGTTAGTTTTTCCGCTTTTGTTATGAAGTAGAAGAACGATTTTTAAATAAAACGTCAAACTTAACAAGTTTGACGTTTTATTTTTTTATGTTTTTTGTCAACGCGGTTTGAATTTGACAAAAACGCGTTTCCGGGTATAATGAAAAACAGGTAAAAAATTATTGTGTCCGAATTGTCTGTTTTATTATTGATCGTGCCGGATGCTTTTTTACTTTTGAATTAAGATTAATCATTTAAAAATTCACGGTATATGAAAGCAAAAATTTTTCGACGGCTGATTGCGCCGGTTATGTCGTTGTTCGCTTTAGCGGCCTGCGACCATGAGTTTGACGATTTTCACGGGCTTCCCGATTACAGTTATTTCCGCACCGGTTTTTACGAATCGAGTTTTGCCGCAGATTCTTCTTCTTCCGCCAAAACAGAGTTTGAGTATCGCGTTTGGGCGGAGGCGGCAACCAAAATGCGGCGGGCGGAGATTACGCTTGAAGCTTCTTTGGAAAACGTGAATACCGAAGTCCGGGTCGAAAACTTCGTCTGTGGCGAAGGAAACGGCAGCATGGATTATCAGGCAGTCAACAGCCGGCAGGACCAGGATATTACGGTTACCGACTCGCTGATGCTTTATCGTATCCGCTATGATAATTTTACGCTTGAATACCGAATGCCGTTTCAATCCGCGTTTTACAACGACGGGAAAACGGCAGGACAGATGGCTTATCTGCGTTTTGCGCCGGAAGTTGTCGACAACGGTTACAAGCTGACTGATCTTGACAGCGAAACGATTGACGGCAAAGTGTTTACGCGCAAGTTGTTCCGTCATTCGATTTCGGTTCGTTTCAACGGCCGGGATTATCAGGCGACGGCAACAGTTGTGCTGAAACGGCAGGCCGGTGCCGACGGTGAGGATTTTGTTGTTAAAAGCACGCTGCTGGATTCCGGCATCAGGGATCTTAAAAACGAAGGTAATCACGCGTCTTATGTTTCGCGGCTCAAAATCCGGCAGGATTTTGACAGCGGTAAAAAAGACACCGTGACTTTCGAGGTTCTGATGTACGGCAAGCTGAGCATGCAGCCGCTGACAGAAATGAACATTACCGGAACTAAACTGGTTCGTGAAAGCGCAGGTTTTGACAAAAGCCGCGAACATGTGCAGGTCGTTTCCCGCGACAAGTTCGTGGAAGCTTCCTATTATGAACGTTATTTCGTCGTGCATTACAACTACGGTACGACGTCAACGCTTTTTCAGCATGTGGAGGCGGTTTACAATGACGGCTTTACGTCAATCGATTTTCCCTGCATAAAGTATACGGACATTAAGAACAACGGTGCACTGCGGCCGGTTTCTTCCGGAGAAGACGACCACGGCAGCTACGGCGAGTACGAGTTTGCCCAGTGGATCAGTGCAACGTTTAAATCGTATACTCACAGCGAAAGAAACACGATCCGCGTGTTTTTGACCGAATAGAAAATCCGGCAGAAAGAAAAACGTCTGTCCCTTTAGGGCAGACGTTTTTCTTTTGCATAATGACAAGTAAAAAAAACTCCCGAAAATTCCGGGAGTTTTTTGTTCTTTTTTGACCTTGTGTTTTTCAGGGATTCAGATCCTGCAATTCAGGCAAAACGAAAAGTCCGTCCTTGCGGATCAGCACATCGTCAAACCAGATTTCGCCGCCGCCGTATTCCGGCGTTTGTATTTGCACCAGATCCCAGTGAATGCCGGAACGGTTGCCGTTACAGGCGTTGCCGCAAAAGTTGCCGAGCGCCAGATGAACGGAACCGGAGATTTTTTCGTCAAACAACGTATCACCGACGGCGCGGTTGATAAACGGATTGAGGCCGAAGGCAAATTCGCCGGTATAACGGGAGCCGGAATCGGTGTCGAGTATCTTTTGCAGATCGTCGACATAGTTGTCGGCGCCGGCCTCAACGGCTTTTCCGTTGCGGAAAGTCAGCGAAATGCCGGTAAACATCCGTCCGTTTTGCGGGCAAACGGTGTTGAATTTGATTTTGCCGTTTACCGAATCGATAACCGGTGCGCTGTAGACTTCGCCGTCGGGAATGTTTCGCAAACCGTGACAGGCCGTAACCGGAATGTTTTTGATTGAAAAACTTAAATCGGTTTCGGGCGCGACAATCCGAACCTTGTCGGTTTTTTCCATCAGCTTTACCAGCGGCTGCATGGCGATATACATCCGGCGATAATCCGTCAGACAGGCCGAAAAGTAAAAGTTTTCAAACTCTTCGGTCGACATGTTTGACTGAAACGCCATGACCGGGGTCGGATAACGCAAAAGGCACCATTTGGTTTTCGGAATGCGGATGTCGAAATGAACGGGCTTGGCGTACTGCCGGTGAAACATCGTGTTTTGTTCCATGCCCGGCACGGCGGCGTCGATCGGGTTGTCAACGCAGCGGATGCCGACATAGGCGTCCATTTGTTCCATAATCCGGGCATGCAGTTTTGCGTGTTCGCGGATTTGCAGCTCTGAGGCATTGCAGAGAAGCGCATTTCTGAGCAGCGTGTCGTTGTAATAATAGAACGGAACGGCGCCGAGTCTGATCGTTTCTTCAATCAAAACGGTTAAAAAATCGGTTGTCAGCGTGCCGGAAGTTTCGATGTAAATCTTTTCGCCGGGCTGCAGACAAACGGAGTTTTGCAAAACGTTTTGCGCCAGTTTTCTTAAACGATGGTCTTTTTCCATATACGAATAATTTTTAGGGTTAATAATAGCTTTTGTTTTAAATATAGATTTTTTTAGACAAAAATCAAGTTTTTTGTGTCACAGGAAGAGAGCGGAAGAGGCGGAAAAGCGGCCGATGGAGGTGAGCGGAGAAGAGGGCTGATAACAGCGGGCGAAGGAGGGGCGGTAAAGAGGTGACAAGGGCAGGGAAAGGAAAAGAAAAGGGGGAAAGCGAATATGGTGCAAGCAGGAGGAATGCGGTGCGGCGGAGAAAAAGTGAGGCAAAAAATGAGCGGAGGAAAGGCAGAGCGGAGCGGTCGAAACGATGACGGACAAGAGAAAGCTTGCGATAAAGCAGGAAGAAACGCCTGTTGCCGGATAAAAGCGAAAGGGGCTGATCGGGGCGAAAAAAGAAATGACGGTACGAGGAGAAGAGGGAAAAGATGTGACAAGGGCAGAAGAGAAAAGGGGAGAAAGTCCGGCTGAGAACGGGCAGGGAAAAAGATACCGCCCGGTGTAGCCGATGGTTCTTCTCATACGTCTGAGGAAACTATCTTTCCGGCCATGTCCGGACGGCGCAATTAATTCCGTCCATACAAATATTATGTGGCTCATTATAAACGACCACCGGCTAATGTAAGTGGTATTAACCGTCCCGAAACTCAAACGCCCGGCCCGAAGTTACGCAAGCCTTACGGCCGGACCGGTATGTCTACATCTGCCTGCTTATGCAGACGTTCGAATCATAAACAGGGCAGAATCCGTAGTCGGCTGACTTGCCTTCTTGTCTTCTTTTAGGCGGTTCTATACTTTGTGATTTTTTGAAGGTTTTCCCTGTTGTATCAACATAGTTACCTATGATGCCAAATTTGTCTGCCCCTGTATTCATATCCTGCATTTTTATATTGTTTGCCTTTTGTAGCGCGCAAAATGGTTTTACGTAGCGCGAAAGATGGTTTTACATAGCTTTTCTGCGGCTTTTGTGTCCAAAATTGCAATTTGGTTTTACATAAAATCTAAAAAAAAATCTTTGTTTAACGGCTTTTTTAAGCCGTTTTTAAACGTTCGTTTAACGGACGGTAAATCTTAAGGATTGCCTTTGCTATAATACATATAGACCTTTTTCCGGCTTTTTACCGCACCAGATGACCGGTTATGCTGTTTATATGATAACAACGGTTTACACAATCCGGCTTGAAGCCGATTTATCCGCCCGCGGCGTTTATTATCGGGCCGTTTGGGACGGGACGGCGTTCAGAACGTCCGGCCGCTTCTGGCTTTGCTATGACAAGCCGACGGCCGCGCAAAACGAATATCAAAAAGCTTTGTCGGCCGTTAAACCGGAATACTGGTCGGGGTGTTATCAAATCGGCATTTGGGCCGAAGTATGGCAGGATGACGAACTGCTGAAAGCCGAATATGTCAAAACCTGCCAAACCCCGGCATTTGCCGAATTACAAAAGACTTAAGTCAATATTGCCGATCAGCAGTTCTGCGGCTTTTTTGCCGGATTGGGTGCCGGCGGTGTAGCGGGTGTTGACTTCCTTCTGGTGAAAGCCTTTGAATATTGCCCTGATTTCTGGTACGTCGTTAATACTCATTATAAATTTGCCTTTTATGCCCTTTAAGAGCTTGGCCAGTTCGCCAAAATCCGCCCGGCTGAAAAAGTCTTTTCCGTAAAAGCTTTCACAGCCCCAGTACGGCGGATCGAGATAAAACAGCGTGTCCGGCCGGTCGTAGCGTTTTATAAACTCCTGATACGGCAAGCATTCAACATAAACACCGGCCAAACGTTTGTGCAGCATGTGAATTTGCGGAATGATACGCTCGGAATCAAAGCGCGTTCGCTCAAGTGCAACTCCGAAAACCTGGCTAAATGTCTTGCCTCCGAAAGCATTTTTTTGAATATACAAGTATCTGACGGCTCGCTCCAGCTCGGTCAAGAGCAGCGGCGGGGTGGCAAGCATACGTTTGAACTCGGCGCGGCTGCAAATCTTAAACCGCAACATATCGGCCAGATAATCCGGGAAACGCTCCACCATACGGAACATGTTGACGATTTCGCTGTTTATGTCATTGACAGCCTCGCATTTTGGCTTTTTTGTCCGTCTGAAAAAGATGCCGCCCATACCAATGAAAGGTTCACAATATATATTGTGTGGGATTTTATCTATTAAAGGAATTATAGTCTTGGCCAGCAACCGCTTGCCGCCCAGATAAGGCGCAATCGGGTTTATCGGTTTAACCTCAAAATTAACAATATTTTGTATTGATTTTGTTCTCATAATGTTCTATTTCCTTTCCTGCATTTAATTAGATGTATAGTGAGCAGGAAGACCGCCCGGACGGGCTTTCTCTTTGCGGAGAGCAATCCGCAAGGCGGGGCGTTGGCGCGCCCCGTCCGCTATTGAATAATAATTACTGACAAAAAGTCGGGAGTTGGCGGACTTTATAAAGTCTGTTAAGCCATTCATTCATGACGGCTCGGTCTTCTGCGGTCAGCTTGCGATAAACACCGGCAACCGGCTTTCCTCCAACCGGCCAGGCGATGCAATCCGCTTTACAAACGGCCGGCGTCGAGCAGCCGAACAACGGCATCGTCATTAAGGCTAGGCTTGGCCAGAAGATTATTCGCGCAATTTTTCTCATCTTTGATAACCTCTTGTTGCTTTACGACATGTTCAAAATTGGCCTGTTTTTTTCCTGATTGATAAGCAAAAAACCAGCTGCAACCGAGCAATCCGGCTATTAATAAATACAAAGCGGCGCTTTTCATTGAACTTCCGCCTCGTCTGGATACATGGTTTTAATTTGCGCACGCAGCCGGTCGATTTTCTCTTCAATGGCTTTTAATTCCTCTGCCGGATAGCCTTTACGCGTCTTATAGGCGAGTTCGGCTTCCATACCGTCAGTTATAGCGAGATAGGCCTGCCGCCGCTGTTCTTCGGCCGGAATCGCAGGTTCATCTTCCGGTTCGGGGACGATTTCCTGCCAGCTCTGATAGATTTTGTTATCTCGGACTTCATAAACTGCCGAGTAGTTTTTGCCGTCAGCCGGGTATTCCATACCAACAAACGACAGATAGCCGTCGGCCTCTAACAACTCCGGTGCGGCAAAATAGTTGATAATTCCTCTGGTGTTGTCATTGACTGGCGGAAATTCAACTGTATTTTTATCGATGAATTTTGCGTGTGTATGCTGCATTTCTACTCCTCACTTATAAATGTTAACCTCAAAAAGCCCTGATTACCGGCTTTTGTCGTACTGCCTCCGGCACCGAATTTGACGTTGTCAACAACATAGACCGACGCGCCGCCGGCATTTTCAGCCCCGGGCGCGTTTGTCCAGCCGCTGGCGGCGTTGCCGTTTTTCTTTAACACCGTCTTTTTGACTGTACCGGTAAAGCTGCTGACGGTTCCGCCGGCATTGTTCGTTGAACCGTAGGTACTTTTGCCGCCGGTGACTTTAAAGTTGACCGCTGAAGCGTTGCTGCTTTTGAAATAAGCCGTACCGCCCGAGCCACCGGACGTCCAAAAGCCGGAAGCTTTAGTCTTTCCCGGTACGCTGTAAAGATATTTGCCAGCGGTTAGAATAACCTCAACCACAATTGCAGCAGCGGAACCGCCGCCCGCCCAAACGTTTTCGTCTTGCCAACCGGAACCGGCGCCTCCGGCGGCTTCTAATTCGAGTTTGAACCGGCCGTCGGCCAAAATTTCAATACTGCCGGAAACGGCAGAAGTCGAACTGGGACGAATATCTAAAAGCTTTTGATTGGCGGTGTAGGGACAAACTTCCCTTTTCCCACCCATTGGCCAAAATCCGGCTGGTATTGTCATCTTTGGCCTCCATAATAATAAACAAAAACCTTATTTTTTTTCTGTAAGCCTTTGTTTTTTAAGACTCGGCAGGCTCTACCCCCCCCGATAATTTTACGTAAAATCAATGTGTTATCTCCTTTTATTCAAGTCTTATATATTGAAGTCGGATTCCGCCGGCCACCCAATTGGCTTCTGAAGCGTAACCCCAAGACCCTTGACCCCAATTATAAATAGAACAAACGGAAGCCGTCGGGCTGGTGCCGGTTGATCCGCGCGAACCACGATTGCCGTTTTGCGCTTTTCGCTGTTGAACTACGGTTAAAGCGCCATTTACGGAAATGATTCCGCCGTCGCCGGGCTGACCAGTTGACCCACCTGAATAATTACCGCCTTTGCCGGCCGTAATCATGCGCACGCCGCCCAAGTCGAGGAAACTGTCTTCCATGACGTTCCCGGCATAAAGCGTTATCTGCTGCTCGGTTGGGTTATAAAATTGGCCTTCCCACGCCGCCCCGGAACCGCCGGCGTTGTGAAAAATGACACCGCCGAAGTTCCAGCTCCGACCTTCACCACCGCCGCCGGCTATGATTAAATCGTAGATGCCGGCCGGCAATATGCCGGAATAGGTATTAGGACCGGTTTTCTCAATTAAAACCTGATTAGGATCGAAAGGCTCACGCACGGCGCCGCCGGACATTGGCCAGAAAGCTGCTTTGATACTCATGGCAACCTCCTGATAATAATTTGTCTAAAATAATAAAAAGCCTTAAATAATAAGCTGTTTAAATACCTTTTAAATTTCAGCCAACGGCTTACCCCCCCCCGATTTTTGTCTAATTCGGTGAGAGCGACGGACATGTCATCCATCGTCAGTCCTAAATAGACCAGCTTCATATAACCTGTGTAAAATTCTTGCCCGTAGTTTGTTCCGGGGATAGGTTGAAAAGTTGAGTTTTGCTGCCCGTTGTTCTGAATTTGCGGATCAACAATTCTCGCCCAGGTTACGCTGTTAATGATGAGAGTTCCGGGGCTGCCGCCGCCGACATAGTCCGTTGCGCCGGTTGCACCGCCGGCTTCGATAAAGTCGCCGAACAAAGTCGGTCGCCGAAGGTCTCCGGAGTTTTTAGGAACATACGCCCCGACCTGAATGTCAATTTCCACATCGTCAAAAATTTCAATAATTCCTTTGAAACCGGCACCGGAAGCGCCGTCAATACCGCCCCAGCCGTAATAGGCCGAATTGCTGCCACCGCCGGCCATTGTCAGTTCAAAATAGCCTTTTTTTATTTGCGAGCGCTGATTGATATTTGTCGTTCCACCTTTTTCCGGCAACGGCCGCAAATCCAAAACGACATGATTAAGTGGGTAAGAGTCGACTTCCTTGCCACCGCCCAAAGGCCAAAATGCTGCTTTAATAGGCATTGAAATCGCTCCCCAAGCTGGCTTTCCAGCTTGTACCTTTGTTTTCTGTTCTCAATACCAGCCAGTAATCGCGGACTTTGTTCATGGTCGGCGCTTTGCCGCCGTCCCATTCCACGCCGGGGTTGAATGAAATTGCGGAAACGGTTTTCATGTTCAAATGAAGTTCAAGCGTGACGTGGGTTCCGTCCGGCACACTGGCAATCGCCGAATTGTCAAAAGTGAACGTTGTCGCCGCGGTGATAGACTTTCGGAGGATTGTCCGCGTAATCTGCGGCCGAATGACATTGTCGGCCATATCTTCCGCTTTTGATAAAGAAATCAGATAGGCCTGCGCCAGTTGGCTATTTAAAATCTGTAAGCTGTCGTGCAGGTTAAGGGCAATTTTGCCGCCGTCAAATTTTAAACCGCCGGCAACTACCGCTTTCAGGACGCCGGCGGCAATCGTCAGACCGTCGCCGACGGAACCGAACAAACCGTTTTGCGCGATTTTCAAAATGGCGTCGCCCAGCTGGTCGTTTCGGTCTTCCGGCGTGTAACCCGCTTTTTTAATTGCGTTTATGATTTCAAGCATCATCGCTTCAAACGCTTTTGCGTCAGGGTGCGAACCTTTTTCTCCGGTCGTAACGTCGGCGTTTTTATAAGGGGCATCCGGGTTTGTTTCCCCCAGCGGCGGATATTTTTTCATCAATTTGTCCTTTCATCTTCATATTTGACTAATGTGTGACTTTGTTTGTATTTGCCGATAAACTGCTTCATTTTGGCAACAGCGGCCTCTGAATCGGCTTTCTTTATGACAATCGTCCACCAGAAAACTATTTCGTCGACGCCGCACTCGTATTTTTCCCCGAACGCGGACAGACCGAAAACAAACGGGTAATGTTCCCGGATTTCAATCGTCACGCCCAGCGTGGCGCAAAGGTCAATATACATAAAGCGGCTGTAAAGACCGGCGGCCGCCTCCGCATTCAAGGTTGCCAGGCGTTCCTCAAAAGTTCCCGTATGCGGCAGGCCAAAAGCGTTTTCCCAGTTCTCCAGCAGAAACTCGACCGAACCGGGGTGCGCTTCTTTCAGCAGGTCTTCGGCCATTTGGTGGACTTTTGCCAGATATTCGGCCTGAATTTCTATTTTGCGCATGGTAACGCTGCCGGGCTTGACCTCCCAGATTTTGCCGCGCGGGCGCAAAGCAATCAGACCTTGAATATAGCGTTCTTTCAAATCCACGTTATTTCTCCCAAAACGGCAATTTCACCGGTACCCAGCTGAATGTTTGCGGTCGGCGCGTCCAAGTGATAGTCTTTCAGCCCCAGCACCGACAAAATGGCCGAGTTCAGCTGCGCCGTCGTAACTTCTCCGCCCGGTTTGCGATTGGTGTTAAACGAGTTTTTAACGGCAGACTGAACCGCTGCCCTCATCTCCGGCGTATCCGGCAGAAGGCCGGAAATCGTCAGGTCAATCGGCCGTTCTATCGGCGACACGACAAAAAAGTTGTTATAGGTCGGCGGCCGTTTGGTATCGATATAGTCGGCTACTTTTTGCAACAGAATGCCGTCCGGGAAGCCGTTTGGCGTCATAATCCGCACGACCGTTGAACCAACCCCCTGTTCGCAAGGGTAAGCCCAGGCCTGATTGACGCCCTCGACTTGCAGCGCCCATTTGACATAATCGTTGTCGTTGCCGCCGTGATATATGCTTTGCAGCGTCTGATGTATCCGCAGCGCAAAATCCTTGTCGGTTTCATCGTCGGCGCCGGAACCGATAAGAATGACCGTAGCCTTGTTGTCAACGCCGGAAAGGACAACCGAGAAATTAAGGATTTCCCCGGCCTCGGCATTGCCGGCGGCGCCGGCTTCCAACGCCCGGACATTAACGACCTGCGGGCTGGCCTCTACCGTCGTATCCTCGGTTACCGCATATTGACGGTTATCCAGGGGCCTAAACAGAACGGTGCCGGCCGGAATGACTGAACCGACAACGGCATTGACGGAAACGGAACCGACAGAGTTGGTTTTCGTCTTCGGAAAAAGCCCGATTTCCGCCCCGTGTTTCAATAAATTTTCGTGATTTGAGGAATCCGCAAAAATCTGTTTGCCCTGGTATTGAATATGTCCGTGCAAAGAGTTGACGGCATAGCCGAGAACCCGCGCTTCCGCCTTGCGCTCGTCAACCGGGCATTCTTCAAGCGTCAGTTTTGCGTCATAGGACTTCTCTATCGCCTCTATACTCTCTTTTAAGCTCGGAACCGGATAATCTGTCATAACTCAACTCCTTGTATGTCAATGGTTTCGTTTTCAAACTGCAAAACAAAGTTCAGCCGGTCGCCTTCCTTGCTGACCGTAATTTGCGGTTCGGCAAGGTAACCGGATTTAACCAACGGATTAAGAGCATTTTTGATTTGTTCCCTGACCGTGGTTAAAATGTCCCCGGACATCTTGGCCCGCTTCAGCGTCCATAACAGCGACCCCCAGCTGATCAGCTCCTTTTTATCGTTTATGCTGACTTCGATGCCGTCGCCCCACCATCCCCGGTTTTCCTGAATATAGCTCGGCAATTCGTCGGCCGTTGCCCGGGCATCTGTAAACAGGCAGATAAGAACCGCTTTGACCTTCGGGTCTTTAATCAGCGCAATGTCAATGTCGTCACAATTTAAAATCATCCTGCCGTGACCTCCGTAGAACCGCCGGTTATGGTGCCTTTGTGCGTATTCGGATCGACCTCGACCGTATCGCCCAGACGGGCCACCGGCTGACCGCCCCCGGCAAGATTGACCTTGCCGTTGACCGTGGTCGTTTCGGCGTCAACCGTGGCGGTTTTGGCTTTGACCGTTGTCGTGTCGGCGTCAATCGACGCGGTCTTGGCCTTGACCGTCAGGCTGTCGGTTGACACGGCGGCGCTCTTGGTGTTGACGTTGACAGCCGCCGAACCGCTGATATTTATGGTCTGCGCCGTCTGCTTCATCGTATCGGCGGCTTTAAAATCAATTATGCCGCCGTTTTTGAAATGCAGCAGATTGCCGGAAGTGTCATACATGGCGACTTCGCCGTCTTTTAACTCTTGGAACCGCAGCTCGCGATTGCCGATATTGAGGACAACGTTGTTAATCCTGCTGCCCTGAACGTTAAAAATCAGGGTTTCCGACCCGACCGGCGCCTGGCTCGTAAAACCGAACGGTTCCAGATGTTTGGCGTTTTCGACGGTTTCCCCGGCGGCGGTTTCAATCTGCCAGCTTTGGGTCTTGCCGCCCTGATGCCGTTTGACTTCGCCCAGACGTATCATTTCAAAAACCCGTACGGCTATAATATCAATCAGCTTTTGCATAAGGTTGATTTGTGACATTCAAAGTTCCTCCAGATTTAGCTTTGCCTGATAACCGGCTTCGCCGCCGCGCAGATAAAGGTCGGTAATCAGATAGGTGTCGTTCAGCTCCAGCCAGTCGTCGCGGACAATAATCGGAGTATTGACGTCATAAAGCCGGCCTTCGGTGGTTTTCAGCGACGAACCGATGACCTGAAAGTCGAAAGAAGCGTCTTCCAGTCCTTCCCGAACGGCACTCAACAAAGACGTCGTGACCAGGTCGACGGTTTTGTGTTTCTGCCGTTTTGTGCCCCGGGAGTTTTCCGACCGGCTGCTGTTTATAATTTCCGCCAAAGTCAAATCGTCGTTCAAAGCCTGCTGCCGGTGCAAAACCACCTGTTCAAAATCGCTGTAGGCGTTTTGATAAAACTTGATATCGCTGATATTCTCTCCGGTCATCAGCACCGAATTTGTCAGCCGTTTTTGTATACGGTCGGCAATGACCAGGCTGCCGTCATTGTCCGAATAAATAAAGGTGTTGGTCAAAAGCGCCAGATTGTTAAGCACGACGTCGATGTCATCACCGGCGGAAACTACAAATTCGGGAACCAGTTCCCGGTTGGACGAACGATTGTTCAGCGCAATGTTGAAATCCTTAATCAAATCCTGCGCAATCGAAACAAAGGACTGTCGGATGTAATAATGGCCGCGGCCGGCGCTGGCGCCGACCAGCCGGGAAGCTTCCGAATTGATCTTTACCGTCAGGCACGGTTCTTTTTGGTAATAGCCCGGACGGCATTCGCTGACAAAACCGGTCAGAGCAATTTCGTCGTCAATGCGGATCTGTCCCGGCATGCCGATTTTTAACGACTGTTTAAGACGCTTCAGGTCGTTTACGTCTTTTTTCAAGGCGATGAAAGTTCCGGTATTGGCCAGTTGATAAACAGATTTTTGAATATGAAAATCCGTAAAATTAAACATACTGACCGCCGACGTGCGAAGTTCTATCTTATACATCTTCCACCTCCAGTTCCTCGCCGGCGGGGCAAAACAGGGCGTGCCGGATTTCGTTGCGTTTGACCAGACGGGCCTCCGCATCTTCGATATTTTCGGCGCCGTAAAGCTCGTGGGCAATAACCACGGCGGGAAAACTCCGGTTAAACCGGACATTGCGGATTTTGACCGCATGCTTTTTGCGGATAAGTTTAATTCCCAGATTGACCAAATCGGAAATCTGCGTCTGGACAACGATGTTGTCGGTGTCAAACAGAACCGTTTCTGCCGTTTTCTGAATGGTTTCAACCGTTTGTTCAATTTGTTTGCGGTTGTCATACTGCTTTTTGGTCGACGCTTCAAACACCGCCTGAACGACAGCCTCCTGATTTACCAGCTGCTGAACGGCCTTGGCGTTCGTATAAACCTGCAACAGAGATTCGTCGTTGATTTCCGGGTAGTCAACTTCGCTTTGCAGCCCTGCAATGCCGATGTAAGTGTCAAAATAGTCTTTTTCCGCGCCGAAAGTGTCGCCCAGCTTAAGATAGCTCATTATCGCGTTGCTGATGCCGCCGGCAGCCGCCGCCAAAATGTCCAGATTTCCGGTTATCGGGTCGACAATCTGTCCGATCAGGTTGTCTGCCGTCAACTTTGAAATTTTTCCGGCAATGCTGGTTATGCTGTCGAAACTCTGGGTTTTGACAAAGTTGGGAAAGCCCTCGAACGTAAATTTCTCGTCAAACTCCGCCAGAATGTTTTTTTCAGTTTCCGCCTGACCGGCAGCCACTTTCTCCTCGTCAATTTCCTTCAGCTCAATGATTTGCAGGGACAGGTTGTCGGCGTCGATTTTCTTAAAATTCAGATCCAGCAGATAATATCCCTCGTTCTCGTCATCTCCGCTGATGCGCCAGCCGCCTTCATCCGTCTTTACCTGTGCCGAGCGGCCGTCCGGCATAACCAGCAGGCCTTGCTTGCGGCTCAACGCGGCTTCAAGCCGGCGTTTGACGTTTTCAACTTCGCGGCCGTAAATAAAGCCCTGAATTTTAAAGTCGATGTTGTCGGGTTCATTGACCTGGCTTTTGTTGTCGTCGGCCAAAAAACTCGCCTCCGCAATCTTAACGCTGCGGCCGTAATCTATTTTCTTGACGTGGAACTCAACGCCTCCGAATTTAGCTAACAATTTGCCGTCCTCCCAAAGACAAGTCGACGTCGGTGTTGCTGTCCGGCCCGTCGTCGGTTTGAATCGAATTAACCTTGAGCCGGCACATGCTCGGTTCCTCAAAGCCTATCTGTACCTTTGTTTCCGAGCGATTTACGGATTTTTCCGCTTCCTGCCGCATAACGGCGGCACTTTGCTGCGGAACGTCGTCAAAAAAGCTGCCGATTTTTTCACCCAGATAGTTTCCGATATAAGCGCCGGCAACCATGCCCAAAGGCCCGCCGATTGCGCCTATCAGTCCGCCGGCAATGCTGCCGAGGCTGCCGCCGACCTGTGTGGCATTTTCGGCTTTTGTCAGTTCATAGGCCGAATAGGCTACGCCGAGGCCGCCCAAGGCCCGACCGCCGTATTTTAAAAATTTGCTGCCGTAACCGACCGCCCGCGCCAGACCGCGGTGTCTGGCCATAAACCGGCCGACACGGCCGAATTTGCCGCTTTTCCCTGAACCGCCGCCCAGAAAATCACCGCCGCCCGCACCCAGAGCGCCGGCATTGACGACATAAACCGGCAACGGCGCCGACATGCTGGCAATCGACCCCAGCGCACCGCCTTTGACGCCGCCCCGGACGGCCTGCATCGGATTTTTTAAAAAGCTGTAAACACCAAAACCGAACTTTGCCGTTTTGTATGCGGCCAGCGCCGTTCCGACGCCGACGAGAATTTTTGCGGTATTGTTCAGATAACGTTGCATTTTCTCGTGGTCTACGGAATTGACGGCTCGTGCAAAACTGTTAAGCGAACGTTCCATTTTGGAATAGATGAATTCCCGGAAAGTTGCCCGCATTTTGGTTATGTTCGGGTCAAACTTGGAAGCGGCGCGGGCGGCGTCTTGCAGCAGCGCGGCGCTGTCCGAACTGGCTTTCAAAAAGCTGTCGAGGCTCTTAAAATCCTTGGTTTTGTTATATTCGATGATAACCGCCCGAACGGCTTTCATCGCCTCTTCATCCAAAACGCCGCTGATTTTCGTCTGGCTGCCGTTTGTCAGCCGGACTAAATCCTTGACAATGTCGATGACCGACCGCATTTTGTTCGGGTCGGTGTCGTCAAACAGCTTGATGCCGGCCGAAGAAAGCATTTTCTGACGGGTGCGGTCGTTAAAATTGCGAATCAGCGCTTCAATCGCCGTCGTCGTCTGCTCCGGCGAACCGGTAGACTGGCGGGCCATTTGCGCCAGGGCGCCCATTTCGTCCAGGCTGATTTGCCCGATTCTGCCGGTTGCCGCATAAGCGGACATCAGGCGTTCGCCCTGTGTGGCAAGGTCTTTCAGCTCAAAAGCGCCCATTTTGCCTTGATTGACCAGTTTGCTGATGGCCACGCGGATTTTTTCCGGCTGGTCAATGCCGAATTTTTGATAAATGTCGCCGACCATGGCGCCGACGTCTTCGCCGGCCGCTCCGGCGGCCTGGATGGCATAAGCCAGATTTTCCATATTCTCGACCGCAAAGTCCATGTCGCCGGTTTTGCTGACGATTTTTTCAATCGCGGCAATGATTTCCGACGGATCGACGTTAATATCGCGCTGCTGCGCCACCCGGTTAATCTGGGTATTCAAACGCTCCATGTCTTTGTCGAACGTTCGGCCTGAATACCGAGCCGGGTTAAGCGCATTTGCAGCGAAGACACGTTTTTGACAGCCATTGCCGTTCCGATTCCCGTAACCGCGGCCGTGTAACGGTTGGTTAAACGGTCAATGCCCCGGTCTGCCATCTGCGCGGCTTTGGACAAGACCGCCATGCTGCGGCTGCCCGACGCGCTCAGCTGATTAAGCCGGCCGGCAAAGACCCGGCATTGCGACATCAAGTTGCCGTACAAGTCCAGGCGCAGGGAAGCAGTTAAATTCGGGGTTGTCATTTTTTCGGTTCTTTCATCATCTTGGCATAGCGTCTAAAATAGCGGTGAACGCGGACATAGGGCATATTCAGAATATCCTGTTCGCTGAAGTGAAGCGTGCGAGCCATTACTAAAACGGCATCAAGCGTTTTGTTGTAATGGCTCAGAATCTCGCCCCATTTCGGCCAGATTTTCGACACCTCTCAATTCCAGATATTTGTTTTGCAAAAGGTCGAAATCCCTGGCCGTCAACATTTTAAGTTCTGTCTGCGAAACCTTCTTGATGTCGCCGATACTTTGAACAACCCGGCTTAAGGCGATAACCATCGCCTTAATCGGCGAGGACAGAACCACCGGGCCTTGCGCCGTGTGGTAGCAGATTTCGCTGCCCTCTTCGGCCGCGATAATGTCGCCGGCGGTCAGCCCGCGCATAACAACGTGTTTGTTCTCGACGCCGTTGACGCAAAGCCCGTCAAACAAATCAAATTCAATGTCAGCCATTGATAATCTCCTGATGCTTTTTGAAACAGAATGTTACTTCAAAGCCGCCGGCCACAACTTCAATTTCGCCGTCCTGCCAAGCGTGGGCGGCGGTGTAGTTTTGACCGGTGTCAGTTGTCCAGACCACGGTCACGTCGTCCATCGCCATCAGCTCGTCAATGGAAAGGCCGGCCGACAGCTCGATTTTGAACTTGACCCAGCCGCCCTGGGTTTTATGGGAAAAACCCTGGCCGTTGTCGGTTTTGTTGCGGATGACGCCCGAAAGCGAATAGCTTAATTCGGTGGCGTCCCAGCTTTTGGCGTCGGTTTTAATCGAACCTTCGCCGAATTTCTGATACGGATTTGTGCTTTTTTTCATTTAACGCCTCGTTTAGGAAATATATTGCAGTTTGCCGGCAACCAGCCGCAGATTGTTCATGATGTTGGGCTGGAAAAGCTGGTTAACGCGGTTTTTGTCGGAAGAGTCAATCATTGAAATAATTGATTCTTTGAACGCCGAAATATCCTCGACCAGACCGGCAGCCTGCCAGTCTTCGGCCAGGGCAATGACTTCCGCGGTCAAAATCGACGGAGTAACAATCGCCTGTCCCGGCTGGACGTCATAACCGTCGTCTGCCAGCTTATACCGGCCGTACTTGTTCAAAATCCGGTCGCGGTACGAATAACGAAGGTAAATAAGCGTTTTAACCGTCGGCAGGTCAAAATAGCTGTCATTGGCTACGCCGCGGTCGTTGTAACGGTATGACGTAACTTCGCGCTCAATCGCGGTCTGTTCGCTGGCATTGGTAACAAGCGTCGAGATGCCGGCTTCAAGCAGCATGTTGCGTTCGTCGGCCGTCAGTTCTTCCTTGGCCGGCAAATCGCCGTCCAGAACCAGAGTGCTGAGCTGGCGGGCCGGATCCTTTTGGAATTCATAGGCTGCAATCGCCGCAAACCGGGCGGCGCGTTCTTCCGGCATGTTCGGCGATTTGTAATCCATAATCGGAGAAACGCATTGATGATTAACGCCGTCAACACCGGTTAACATCTCGTTTAACGTGCCTTTAAGAGTGTAGTAAACGACCGATTCGTTGCAGACCATGGCATTATAGCGGCGGGAAAGCTCGGTTTTTAACAGCCGCACGTTGGCGGCGTCGGTGTATGACGTGACAATGTCGGTAAAATATCCGTCGCCGATGGCGGCGATGGTTGCCGCCAGGGAAACGTTGCCGGAACCTTTCGTTTCCTGGGTAACGCTGGCCTTGACGCCGGCAGCCGTTTCTTCGCCTTCATAATAATCAAAGCGAATGTCGATATAGTTTCCGGCTTCCCCTTTATGCTTGGCCGTGAGCGTCAACTCGGCCGGTTTGTCGGACACCTCGGCCGCCGTTGCCGGAATTTGCCTGTTGGCGTTGATTTTTTCAATCAGCGCGGCGGTAATGTCCGCAACCTCGTCGCCCTCGTTGACGGTCAGACGGACTTCGCGCCCGGCAATCATCAAATTGACCATGCCGGCCTTGACATCTTCCGCGGTCAACGTCAGCTTATAAACGGCGGCCACGCCTTCGGACTGGTCGGGGGCGATGACATAAAGCTTGTTGGCCGTGTTCTTCTCTTTCCAGGCCTTGGCCATACGGTGCAGTTCGGAACCTTCGCCGGCCAGAGCGATAAGCTGGTCGGCATCGCTGATGACGCCGGAAAGGGTATTTTTGCCCAACGTACCGTCTAAGGCCTGGCCGATTAACAGACCGACCGACGGTTTGCCGGAGAGGCCGGCGCTGGCCAGCGAATTGTCAATTTCGCAATAGCAGCCCGGGACTTTCGTATTACTGATTTCGTTATAATCGATTTGTGCCATTTTATTTATCCTTGTTTGCTGAAGCAGCTTTGGCCGCTGCGGTTTTGGGAGGGTTCTTGACGACTTCCACCTCGTGGTCGCGAATGCGGCGATGCCAGAAAGTCGAAGCTTCGACCCAGGCGCCTTCCGCCGGCAGACGGGTACGGTCCGGTTTGAAAACGATCAGCTCCTTTTTGCAGGGTCTGACAAAAATCTTATTCATGGTTGTTTTTACTCCTTACGTTAAAATTGAATTCCGACTTTTCCGTCCCGATTGTCCAGGTACTGAACAGGCGCAGAAAATCGTCCAGGTCGGCGGCCTTTTTCTGCAAAACGGAAAGAAAGCTGCGGGTTTTGAAGGTAATGCCGTAAATGCTGGTAAAGTGACCTTTCAGCCGCCCGGAATAAATCGGCCGGGTGCTGACAAACTCAAACGGTTTAATCGGCAGCCCCAAATCCTGGTCAATGAACATCCGCTTGATGTCATTTAATATCCTGTAGGCGCCGGCCTGTTTGCTGCCGCCGAAACGCGAGGCTTTCTCGTTTCTGACGTTGCGGACATAAACGATAATCAGATATGTCAGCGCGCAGTCCGGGCGATTCAGTTTGCGGCCGGGGTCGCTGTCGCCGACATAAGTCACCCAAACCGCCGGACTGCTGTTTTTGACCAGCACTTCCGGATCGTCGTCAACCTGTCCGCCGTAACTGTCAACCACCGGTATTTTGTAGCCCAGCGCTCCGCTTTGGGAGGCGGCTCTGATAATCTCCGTCATTTTGCTTTCAATGACGCTCTGCGGTTCCAGGTCAAAACTGTCGTATTTTTCAGCCACGCAGCGCCTCCGTCATAAAGTCGCCGATACAAAGCTGAATACGCTTCTCGTCATCTTTTGAAACGCCCAGGTACGGCCGGGCCTGAATTTCGACCGACGATTTGCGCGCCCAGCGGCCGTTCACGCAGAATTGCAGAAAACGGGAAAATCTGGCTTTTATTACCGCACCGGTCTGATGAACGCCGGCATACGGCAGATTGGAACCGATTTCGACATAGTCGTCCTCGGCGTAGGTGGTTATGGAGTCTTTCATAAAACCTTGGAAATTCAGGATTTTTCCACCCCGCAAATTGGCTTTCCACGGCTTGCCGGACGGTTCTTTTTCTTCCTGAAAGCGGCGGATTGTTCCGCTTTCAAGCTCGCCGGCAATGCGGTCGGCCAGTTGCTTTCTGTCATCAAGGCCGGTTATTTTTTCCGCGGCCTCCGTCAGGCCGGTTATTCTGGCGCGAATTCTGACGCTCATCTAAAAGCCTCTCATGTTTCGGTGGGAAAAAAGCCGGGGCGACGAGCCTCTGAAGACAACATCGCCGGCTTGTTCGGGTTCGTTGCCGGTTGAGCTGTCTTCCAGGATAACGACACCTTTTGCAACATCTCGCAGCCAGCTGATTGCTTTTTCATATTCGTCTTTGACGTCTTCGGGCTTTACTCCTTTATGCAAATAATACCGGGCCAGCGTGCAGTTGATGCGCTTGAGCGCTTCCGGGACGACGGACAACGGCAGCGCATGGCGGGCGGCAAGATAGGAATTGATGGTTTCGGCCGCGTCACTTAAGGCAAGTTCAACGGTTTTGACGTCGATTTGTTCCCCGTTCTCGTCCTCGGGGGCAAGTTGCAAAATCTCCCCGTCGGGGGTTCTGCGCATTAAATCTTCCATTGTGGCGTAGCTCATCTTCTTTCCTATTTGCCGCCCTCGGCCGGTGTGTTTTCGTTTTCCGCCCGGTTGGCCTGTTTGGGTTCTTTATTGCCTTGGGCTTTCTGTTTTTTGCCTTTTTCGTCCGGTTTTTGGCCTTTTTTGGATTCGGCAGCCGCCGGCCGTTTCGGAGCTTCGACTTTTTTAAAGTCGACAATTTCAACCGTCAGGTCTTTTCCGTTCTCCGCCAAAATCTGCCGCAGCTGCTCTTCGCTGAAATCTGCCGCCGGCCGCAGGGTTTTCTTGACGGGGTGGGCAATGCCGCCCCGTCTGAAACCGTCGCGCTTTGCGGAAATCAACAAGCCCTTTCCGGTCAAGTCCGGGAGTTTCTCGTTCATGGCGCCGCTCCCTAATCCAGCAAACCGGATTCCATAAGGTCAACTTTATGATAGTTGACGTTGGAAGCGCCGTTCGACAAACGTTCGCAGTTAATCAGCGCTTCCGCCGCCGCGGTATTTGACGGCCCGAAAACCAGCAAATCCGGTTTAATATCAAGCGGAATGCCCTGGTCGCGGGTAAACGAGCGCATGGCTTTGTATGCAGCCTCGAAGTTTGCCTGATTCAGCTCGGCCTGCGAACAAAAAGCCAGCTGCCACAAACCGAAACCGACGTTGCCGCGGCCGTCGACGCCGTAGAGGATTTCCTTGCGATGGAAAACGTTCTCGTCTTTGACGTCGTCTTTAATGACCAGCTCGTAGTTTTCCCGCTTCTGGTAGATAATCGGTTTAAGCCGGCGTTTGGTGCAAAGCAGGAACCACGCCGGTTTGCTGCCGGACTGATAGTTGGAAACGGAAACTTCCTTGCCGTCGGCGCCGACGACCGGGTGGTCGGTGTCGAAAAAGTTCTGCTTGTCATAGCATTTGAGGGAGGTTCCCTGTTTTAAAAGGCCGAAGACCAGCTCGTCCGGGTGGCGTTTGGCGCAATCGCCCAAATCCTGAATCAGAATCGAATACATGCCCAGATTGTCGTCTTTGATGTCGTTTACTTTGACGGCAACCGTCGTTTCAAAGTCTTTGTTCTTGATGGTGTAGTCGTGTTCCTTGATGTTCTGGATTGAGCGGTCGCCGATCCACTCGCGCAGGCTGGGCAGCGTGCCGAGCCAGCCGTAAGTATTAGACGCGCTGCTGCTGGGAACGGTGGTCGCAATTCTTTCATACTGCGTTTTGGTTTCGTTAAACGCGTCTTTAAAAAGCTTGTTAAACGAGGTCTTTAACGCCGCCAGGGTCTGAGAATTCAAAATCATCTGTCTTTTCTCCTAAAATTCCACCCAGACACCGGCATCGTCAACGGCAAAAACTTTGCCGGCAACGGATTTGGTGTTTGTTGCGGAGGTTTTACAAACTGTTGTCGAGTCGGTGATATAGCAGTCTTCCGCAATTTCGGCCGCGGTTACCGGGTCGGAACCGTCGTTGGCATATCTGAAAACGCCTTTTTTAATGACGATGCGGTCGTCTTCAATATGGTCAACGCGACCGAGAGCCTTCAAACCGGTGGCCGTTTTGGCGGCGACGGCCAGACCGTCGGCATCCGCACATCCGATTTCGCCAAGGCAAACCTTCTCTTCGGCCTTCAGTTTCAGAGCTATAAATTTGCCGTCAATTTCCGGTGCGTTAAATGCTGGCATGGGCTTTCTCCTCTTCTTTCAAAGCGTTGCGATAATCGTCTTCGCTCAGGCCAAGCTGACGGCAGACGGCGACGGCTTCCGCAGTAAGCGACGCGCCGGACGAAGGCGGCGTTCCCGCAGGGGCTACCGATTTGTTCAGGGCGACCGTCGGCAGTTTGTTGACGAAATCGTCAAAAGCCGCACGCCCCTGATTCTTGTAAATGTCCCGGGCATGTTCCTTCAGAGCCGGCAGCAAAACGCCGTCGCTGACGGCTTTGTTTACCGCGGTGTCAATCAAATCGCTTTTCAGGCCTTCGACTTCCTTGTTGAGCGCCATATACTCGGCAATGCCGATTGTTTCCGTTTTGGCCTTGTTAATGGCCGTAACGATTGATTCCGTATCAGCGGCGGAAACGCCCAGAGCTTCGGCAATTTTGTTCAGGGAAGTGTCGCCGGCGCCGGTTTTTCCGGCTTTCAGCTTCTCAACCTCGGCAAAAATTGCTTCCTGGCTCGAATTTTCGGGAATCTCCAGCAACTGACAGAGTTTTTGAAGCAAATCCACTTTGTCCTCCGTTTGGTTGTTGAAATTATTGTCTTCCTGCTTGTTAAAAGCTTTCAGTTCTAAATTCGGGTAGTTGGTTAACCCGGCGCATTTCAATGCCAGCACGTTGCCGTTCTTGTCATGCGTAAAGACTGGCGACAAATAGCGATACTCGCGGTTTTTAATCTGTTCCCTGGCTTTTGCCGTCCATTCGACGACACCCCATAAACCTTCATCGCCTTTGTTAATCAGCCTCTTAATCCAACCGCCGGCCGGCGCGGGCTGGCCGTTTTTGTCGGACAGAAAAGTCTGATGTTCGTAATCGACGACAAGGTCGAGCGTGTTTGTCGCCGTGTTCGGATGAAAGCGCCGAAGGGTGTTTTCAATAACCCTGTCCGCGTCCAACATTGAAAAACGACGACCGTCGCGGCCGGAAAAACGGCCGTAAGGAATTAACTGGACTTCGGCGGCAACGTCACCGTCCAAGTCCAGTTTTGCAGAATTTAACGCTATGTATGAATTTGTATCAGTCATGCCCTTAAGGTAGACCGATTTGCTGCGGATAATTAGACTGACTGGTGTCAGGGGAAACGCTCATTTAAACAAAACCTGCAAGGTTTTGTTGCCGGAAAAGGCAGCCGGCATTCCGCCGTCGTTAAACGGACATTAAACGTCCGATTTTTACCGATTTGCCTTTTTTCGTAACTTTACCCGGCAAGAAGAAAAAAAACGCCTGAAGGCAAAAAAAACATTTTTTGAATTTTGCCGCTTAAAAGTTAAAAATGATTGAAAATAAATTTTATCCGTTCTATAATAATATACAGTTGCAAAACACGGTGAATCTCGAGGCCGTAGGCTGAAATGTCGCGTGCGAGTGTATTCGAGCCTCGCTGCAACTATTTAAGCCTTTTGCCCTTGCGCAGAAGGCTTTTTATTTGCGCCTCATAAGTCAGATGGTAGCTCTGGGTAAATATCTCGTCGCCCTTGCGGGTAATCTTAACCGCCAGCCAGTATTTTTTATCCTTTATTTCCTTAACCGCGACCACGCTTTTTTCCGTATCCTGCACCAAATAGTCATAATCGCGGGCAACTTCCGGTATGTTTTGGTAGTCTTCGAGTTTTAAATCCGGGTGATGATGTTTGTTCTTTATCAGCGATTCGTCTGAAAAATAAATTGCACTGACTTCCGTTTTGAGCGTCTTTTTTATCAAATCGTCGGCCGCCGCCACCACATAATAGCCGCTCGGGGCTTCGTAAAAATCGGCGAAATCCTCGTCTTTAACCATGTTTCGGACGGTATTGTCGGTAATTTCGGCCGGCCAGGAGGCAGCCTTGTCCGCAACCTGTTCGCGAGATTTTACCCGTAAATTTGCCTTGCCCACATTATAATCAAACCCGGGGTCAATACCGTAGGGAACGAGCTGAACCTGACCGGTCTTCCGATTGAGCCAGGACACATATTGCAGTTCCGGCCCGGTTTCCACCTTCAGCCCCCGGGCTTCGACTTCCGCCCGGCTCAGCTGTCGGACAATACAGCGGCAGTTCCACCCTAGCGGCGGATATATCTTGTTCCAAATCGGATCGTCGACCCGGTAAACCTTGTTCGCCCAAACGCGATGGCTTGCCCGGGTGCGGTTGTCGTCAACAATGATAAACTGCAAATACGGCATATAATCCTTCCGGCGCTGAATTCGCTCCCATCTGCCGGCGGCATAGGCTGCCCGCAGATTGGTGTCGTATATCGTCCGCAGCCGGCGCATAGACCCCAGCTGAACGCCGTCTTCGGTTTTTCCCCACCAGCCTTTACGCTGCAAAACCGGCTTGAGGTTTTTCTGAAAATCGCGCAGGGTTTCGCCGCTTTCTATGGCTTTGTCAATCTCGTTGTAAATGTCGGTTAAAATGTCGGCGTAAACGGAACGGGCAACGGTAAAGAACCGGGCGTGTTCGCCATGCCACAAATCCGTCCAGTGGTCGGTTGCCTTCAGCGATTTGCGGCGGAAAAACTCGACCGCTTCCCGGGGTAAAATCTTATCCGTCATCTTTTTCCCCCGCCGCCCGGGCATAGACCGCGTTGTTTGCCAGAGAAACCGCCAACCGTTTTGGGTCGGCGCTCACCTCCGGCAGCTGTTTTTTCAATTCCTCAAGGCCTTTGCCTTCGGCAATCAGTTTTTCAATCAGGCCGTCAACCTTGTTTAACAGGGGTTCTTCCAGTATTTCCCAGTCTTGCAGCGCTTCATCGGCAACCTCATCGACAAAATCGGCAGCCGCCGGGGAAGACTGTTTATTGAACGCGGCGACCGGCGGACGCTCAAAAGAAGCGGGCGTCATGACCTGGCCGAAAACGTCGTCGGCATCTTCCGGCGCGTCCAGGCCGAGCTTGGAACGAAGCTGCTTTTTCGACAAAGTTAAACCATAAGGCGCCAGAACGCCTATGTTCTGAACCAGTGCCGAGATGTCCTCTTTTTCCGGCGTGCCGATAATCAGCTGCGGATAACGGCGCTGGCGTCCGAAGTTCAGGTCGATTATCGGGCGGACAAGGTCGCGGTTAAGAACGGCGGACAACTGCTTGGCGTCGGAACTGGCAATGTCCATCCGCACTTCGTTGTGTTCCTTGCTGACCGCGTGACCGCCGGAGATGGCGTCGGTTGTCGTGGTCTGGCCTAAAACCAGTTTTGAAATGGCCTGGTCATAATATTCAATATGCCGCTGAAACGCGTCGCTGCCGGCGGAAGTTTCCGTCTTCAGAAACTCGATGACCATGTCCTGGGGAATAATCGCGGCCGCGTCCGCGCCTATCGTATAGACGGCCTGAAGCAGATTTCTCTTGTCCTTGTCCGTCGCACCCTTGCCGTATTTTCCGACCCTGAACGGATGACCGTAAACCTCAAGAAAAGAAACCCAGTCCTTGGCCGAATAGTTCTTGAACAAATACGGCCAAACGGCCGCCCGCGCCAGACCGCCGCGAATGTCAAGCCCGGATTTTGCTTTGATTGTCGTGTAGATATATTTAAAAGGCGTCAGCTCTTTTAAGCCTTCCGGCGTTCGCAGGCAGGGCGTTGCCAAATCATTGGCAACAAAGCCGAACCAACGCGGATCTATCCAGTTTAATTTTTTCGGCAGCCATTGGTTTTCCGAAGTTTCCCAGACAATTTCGGTAACCGAAAAACCTTTGCCGATGGCGTCCAGCATGTCAAAAAGTTCCGTTTCCAGCGTATCCCGCTTAAGAAAATCGCGGACAAAATCGCTCTGGCGCTGTTCTTCCGGGCCGTCGCCGGACGGAACGACGGTTATGTCCAGCTGCGCAACGGTTCGCTTGCGCGTACTCAAAACGGTGCTGTACTGCGTGTCTTTTTCTTCCATCTCTTCCGCCAGCTCCAAATAGGCCAAAACGTCACCTTCGGCGGCATCTCTCAAAATCCGTGCCAGCTTTACCGGCGTCAGACCGTTGCTCGGAAACGAACTGTAATAATCCCGTACGCCGGCAATAACCGGCGAGGCCTCCTCCTGTGTCAACAAACTGCGGTTAAAATAGCTTTTAATCTTATCAAACATTATAAACATCCCTTCCAACTGCGAAAATCTTCCCGGCTTTCGTCAAGCTCTAAATCCCCGGTTCCCATGCAGCCTTCATAAACCGGCACGCCTTCCTTGCTCATGGCGTATATGCCCAAGACAAAAGCAATGCAGCTGTCGCCGTGCCGCTTGTTGCCGTGTTCGTCTTTCGTCCGGATCTCGGCGACCGTCGGCACGCCTTTAACCAGCTTCACAACCTTAAAATCGTTCAAAATGTTGGCGTTTCGCGGCAAACTGACCCGCTTTTCTTCAAAATAGGCCTTGGCGCGCGGCATATTCTGGCTGTACCATTGCGTCGTCAGCATAACCTCTTCAACCGCGGCGGCGCCGTATTTTTGGCAGGCGACTTCCGCCAGATAGGAACCGTTGCCGCGGGCGTCATAGGCGGAGAAGCGGAAAAGCGGCAGGTGCGCGGTGATATAGTCGGCAATCTGCCATTGCTGTTCGTGCGGCATGTTGCGGATTTCCAGGACAAACGCCGTTTTGAGATTTAAGCCGGCATCTTCCTGCAAAACCGCGCAAACCGACAGGTCGCCGGAACGGCCGAAGTCATAACCGAAGCCTGAAGCCAAATTCGGGTTCATTTTTTCAATAACCGGCTGAAGATTGTCTTTTATCCAATCGTTAATAAAATCAACCCTTTCAGCCGACGGGGCGGCGGTAAATTCAGGTTTAACCGCTAATTCCAAAACCGGAATGTCCGGCTGCATACATTGTTCAACGATTAAGCGGCTGAAATAGTTTCCGGATCCGTTGGCCGGAATACAGTCCAGCTCTTCCGCCGCGCTGTCGCCGTAAAATTTGTAAATGTCGGCTTTCCATTGGTCTTCGGCTGCCTGGCTCCACTCTTTGCCTTGTTTCTGACAGATTCGTTTATAAAGACCCTGACGCAGAGCGTCGTCAAAAGTGCAGCGCAGCAGCTTGTAGGGGCTTTTGCCGGCCCGGATGTCTTTTATCAGGTCGTTGAAAGGGTTGTCTTCGCCGTTGTGGGTCGAGATGATTAACACCTGTCCGCCCCAGATAAGCAGCGCGAAAGCCGCTTTTAACACCTCTTTTAAATCGTCATGGAAAGCGGCCTCATCGATAATGACAAAGCCCTGCTTACCGCGCAGCGCCCGGGCAACCGACGGCAGCGCGACAACCTCTTTGCCGTTGGCAAAAGTCACACGGAAAGCTTTGATGTCTTTGTCCGGATTGTCCGGATCTTTGAAAATATATTCTTCCGCCTCGGAACAGGCTTCGCCGATTTTTTTCGCCCATTCGCCGACATACTGGATAAATTCGCGGGCCATTTCGTAGTCATAGCCCATATAATAAGTATTTTGTGCATTCTCGGCCGGTGATGATACGAATACAGCAACTGCTGCCGCCGCCCAGGAATAACCGGTTCGGCGAGACTTTTCAACGACGGTAACCGGTGAGGTCAAAGCCGTTGTGCTTAAAAGCTGTTGATAATATAAAAAAACTTTGTCCCGCTGAAATTCTTCCATTTTTAGACTATCCCGAAAATTTCACGCTTAATAAAGTCAAGGTTTTCTGCCGAAATGCCTTTTTTCTTGCCGGCCTTTTCAACGGCTTGCGCTGCTTTCTCGGCAAATTCTTTGCGCAGTTGAATAACGTTTTCAACATTTTGCTTGGAAGCCTGAACCAGTTTTTGCAGACTGGAAGCCATGAAAAAAGCGTCTTTGCTGTCCATAGTGATAGTTTCGCCGTCGTTGTTGACCATCATTTTAAGGATTAGCGAGTGCATCAGCTCAATATTGACCTGGCTGACCTTGTTTTCGCTCTCGTCGCCGAAGTTCTTTGCGAGCGCCTCGGCCACGATCCGCGACTGGCGAATTGACTTCGAAACCTCCTCCAGCTGCTTGCAATGCCGCCCCAGCGCCGACCGTGACACGTCAACGTCCAGCTCTTTGAGCTTTTCCAAAATCTCATCAATGGTTTTGCCGGCTTGGCGCAGCTGGCCGATTTTTTCGCGAATGGCAGCGGGAAGGCGGTCGATGCTTGAATTTCTGGCCATTATAGCCTCCTTATTCAGGTCTGGGCTTTTTGACGCCCGGCACGGTTGCCCGGCCGCGGGCGACGTCTTCGCCGCGGGCAGTCAGGCGCGCAACGGTAACTCGGCCGTCAAGCGGTTTTTCGACCGTAATCAGCCCCAGTTCCGCCAAGAAGGCAAAATCCGCCCAGATAACCTCACGGCTGACACCGTGGCCGATTTCCCCCAAAGCTGTCTGCATAACGCTGTCGTTCAGGCTGTAGTCGTTGTCTTCTGCCAAAAAACGAAGCTCCGCAAGGCGGCGGTCTTCTGTCATGAAATCACGATAAGCCATTGTTATTTGTTCCCCATTAAGTAATCCTGTTGGCGTTCCAGTGTTTTTTCTATGATCGAAAGTGTTTTGTTCTGTGTCGCCAGTTCTCCGGTAATATGTTCAAGGCTAAGCTGCATTTTATGAAAATCACGCTGCGAAGGCATGCCGGAAACCTGATTTTTGAGTTCGGAAACCTCGCCGGCCAACGTCTGATAAGTTTCTTTTGTAACAAATTTGGTCTTTATCGACCACCAGATCCAACCGCAAAAACCGCCT
Source organism: Azospirillum sp. 51_20 (assembly GCA_001917175.1). Lineage (GTDB taxonomy): Bacteria > Pseudomonadota > Alphaproteobacteria > RF32 > CAG-239 > JAFUYI01. The sequence continues at coordinate 46,476 of MNTV01000020.1, read as the reverse complement.
AAAATCCAGATCAGAAAATTTGAGTTGCTTTGTACAAAATCAACGATTGCCACGCTCTGCCTCCTCCTGACAATCAACACACAATCTCACGCCCGGAACGGCTTTGCGGCGTTCCGGCGGAATAGGCGCGCCGCAGATTGCGCATTTACTCCGACTTCTCAAGGCACGACGCCGCTGTTTGCGGCATTCGGCCAGAGCTGAACTGTTAAATGCGGCTATTTCTGCGGTTGCCATATCTACAACGTCGACCACGTTATTTTCCTTTAAGCGCGACAAACAAACCGTATAAGCTGGCAATGCCGGCGATAACGCTCATTAAATTGTCGGTAATCGTTGCCTGCGTGTCGGCCGAAATGTCAATGCCGCACAAACTCAAAATGCCGCAGATGACGGCAACCACGGAACCGATGACCGTCTTTGACTTCCAAAACGGCGTTTTTTCTTCCGAACTTTCTGTTGACATGGTAACTCCTTATATTAATAAGTGAACAAAGCCGGACGCAGACCGGTATAGTCCGCCCGGCGGTCTAAATGAATAAAACTTTTTGCAATGCCGACACTCCAGCCGAGAGCAATCGCCACCGCTACCAGCTGCCTGTCATAGTCGGCGCCGCGGCGCTTGACGTCAACCGCACAAGTGCCACCGGTTGGATAGGCGGCGTTTTCGGTTAAATGAAAAGAGCGCGGGCTGCCTTTGACGCTCTTATTATGGCCCGGACAACGGCAGCAAGACGTAATTGTCATCGGCAACCCCAGTTTAAGGCGCAATTCTTTTAATTTATCCGCAAAACCTGGAGCAAGTTTCAAAACGCCGCAATGGCGGCATGCCAGTTCGTTGTCGGTAAAAAGAATTTTGCCTTTGTCCGTAATCATAAAAAACCTCATTAACTAACGTTACAGGGCAAGTATATGCCCGGACGGCGGCAAGGGTTAGGCTGACTGGTGTCAGGGGAAAGACTATGTATTTAATGAAATTAAATACATACACTTGCGAAAATATTTTAATTTGATATAAAGGAATAACTCATTGTCGGAAGGAGAAAATCAATGTTCAAAGCTGTTTTGTTGATAGTGGCCGGTTTGTTGTTGTTCGTCATGGCCGACTTTGGCGGCGAGCCGCGGCAGTTTCCTATTGTTTACGATATGCCGCCGGCAGAAAACGCCAACCCGGTTTTCAGCGACGAAGCTATCAAACAGTCGGCACGGGTTTTAAGAAATAACTGCAAATTTCTGTTTTTCGCCGCCGTTGACGATGTTGTCAAGGCCAGTTCCTTCCATTCCGAGGCGTATCCGTACATGACGGAAAAATACGGCTGGACGGATATGATTGTCGTTAACGTCCAGTTAAAAGACCGTTTAAAATCCATTTCCCCGCAATACCACGCCGGCGGCCACTTGCTGACCTTTTATCTCGGCAGCGGCACCAAAAGCGGTGTTATTACCGACAAACGCCAGGCGCAGCAAATTTGCGGCTGGGAAGAAAGCGGCGACGGCAGTTCAATGTTTCACGAAATACCCGAATTAAACGTATTAAAAAAGGCCGGTTAAACGGCCTTTTTTTTGAAAAACTCCTGAATTGTAATCCTCGGAACACTTAATAAATAATTAACCGGCTCATACGGCAGAACTTCAACATGCTTTAATGTAGGGTTGAACAAAACAAATACTTTCTCTGTTTTAATGCCGTGATGAAAAAAAATCCGGTAATTTTTACTTTCAGCATAATTAAAAAGTTTTTCAATTTCCTGCTCTGATGTGTCGGCTTCATCCAGAACGACAATAAAAGCATTCTTTTTAATTTCCGTGATTAATTTTGTGTTCATCAAAACATTTCCTTTCCAGAAATTCCGCCTTCTTGCCTTTGTTGAACTCCGACAACGGCCGAAAATATCCCATGACCCGCGTCCATACCTCGCAGGGCTGGCGTTCGGCATCTGTCAATTTTACATCTGACATTAAATTCCTCCTAACCGCTAAAAAACCATCCCAGGATAAAACCCGCCATAAAATAACAGACAACAACCGGTTCCATTTAATCTCTCCCGTCGTTGTTAATGCTGCGGATAAACGCCTCTTTCGTCATTTCCTCTCTTTGGCTTTTGGTAAAAAAAGCCAAAATCCACAACGAAAGCAAAATGACAGCGATCAGACTGTTGCCGAGATAATTATAATTAATATACATGGTCGCCAGCAGGCAGGAAAATGTTACCAAGTCTTCAACGACAGATTCCGCCAAAGTCCGGCTGCTGCACCAAAAGGTATATTTTCCCACCCTGTAATATTTTAATTTCTTCATCTCACACCTCAAAATTTTTAACGATAAAATGCTGCATCTGGTCGGGAGTCTGCCCGGTCAGAATAGTTCTGCCTTTGCGGGTAATGTCACCGCCGGCACGGAAAAAACAATAATCGCCCAAAGCGACAAAATCAGGATAAGAATATACATAGGCCGGATATTGATAGTTGCCTTTGCAAAAATCCCGTGTTTTTATCCATTCGATAAACTGCTCCCAGTTCATTATTGAACGACCTTTACGAAAACGGTTTGATAAAGAACCGTGTCGCCGGCTTGCAAAACGCCGGCTTCGCTTTCGTCTTCGCGCCAGCCCTCAAGGGCTTTCCTGACAATCTCAATCGTTTTCATATCCGTAGCCGTTACCATCAACAGCCCGTTACACCGTTTTATTTTCAGCTTGTTCATTTTCTTTCCTTTCCTGTTGTTCGATATAATCTATTAAAGGCAGAGCCAAATAGTTTTTTTCCTTGACCCGGTAGACCGTCCGTTCATGAACGACCATCTTTTTGACAATCTCGGAAACGCTGACGCCTTTTTCCAGCATTTGCGCAATCTGAACTTTTTTCTTGCCCATACCCCGGAAATAACTCATCGGAATAAGCAGTTCCCCGGAACCCAGAGCAAGACTTAACTTTTTAACGTTTTCGACGCCCAAAAGCTGACAAAGCGGCATTTTTTCAGTCGGTTTTTTCGGAATATAAATCGTCGAACCGCCGCATTCGCTGACAAGTTTCAACGTCAGCGCCGCCCCGATGACGTTGTCGATTTCGGCCAGAATTCCGGTAAACTCACTCACGGCATCCTCCTTTGCATTCCTCGCGCTCAATCCATTTTTTCAGGCACTCGATAATTCGCTGCGCCCAGCTTTCTTCCAAAAATTGGGCAGAACTGCGTTTGCCTTTCGTCATCCGGCAAACCCAGTTATCCAGGTCAACCAGATTCGTCGACCTGACTGCGCCCAAATCCTGAAGATGCCCCCATAAGGCGTAGATTTTTTCCAAATCGGCTCGTCCGGTCGGAACTTTGCGATATTGGTTCGGATTCTTCCGATGTTTCCAGCCTTTTTCCTCAAAAGCTTTAACGACCTTAAGCAACTGGCGGTCAGTGCAGGCTTTGCCGCTGGTCTTGCCGACCGCTGCAAAGATAACCGACCGATAAGTTTCCTCATCAAGGCCGAGCGCTTTTCTGGCGATATGGATTTTGCCCAAAAGTATTTTGCGTTCCTGTGTAATTTCCGTTTTTTTCATTAGCTTTAACCTGGCTCATCAGTACAGGGGGGTTAATCTCCTGTAGACGGCGGATAAAGACACCGCCGTTTCGCTTGCGCGCGCTTAAGTTCTTTTTACATGACAGCCTCCCGGGTTTCTGTTAATACGACTTTTTTATTTGGAGATTGAAAATCTGCTCTAATCCGCCGCAATATTTAAGGGAATGGGCTTCCAGCTGTCGCTGTCGCCGATCCGCTCATAAAAACGGACATATCCTTTTGAAGAAACGACGTTAATGCTCTCGGACAACGCCATCATTGCCTCCAGCCATTTCTCGTCCTGAATTTTCAGACGCCGCAGCCCTAAAATTCTATCGGCAGAAACCTGGCCTTTCTTGTCGGTCTGAAAAGCAAAGTTCACCATACTGATTAGTTTTGAGTTGGCGCCGGCAGACCAGCTTTGAATGCACTCGTAAATTTTCTCTTTGGCAATTTGCAGCTGTTCGTCAAAGGCGATTTTGTCAGCATAGGCCCGTTCTATTTTGTAACGGCCGTCAAAAGAGATTAACGTTACATTGCCTTTTTTGCCCTTGGTCTTCAAATTATACTGTTCGGCTGAAATGCTGATAAACTGGGCAATCTCGTCAAAAGCAAATTCCTTAAAGCTTTTAATTTGCTCGGACTGAACTTTTGCTTTTGCAATCAGATTGTTGACAACGTCGTTCCGGAGCAGGTCAATCGGCTTGATTTGCGACTTGGGAACCAGCATTCCCTGTGCATTTTCCATAAAATCGTCTTTGTTAAATTCTGTCATAAAACCCTCCCTTTTCTTTAAGAGTTAAAAGCTTGTTCTTCGGCCTGCGCCTTCTTTTCCAGACGCGCCAGATTCACGCTGATACAATCAAGCACCTTGCGGTTGCGTTCAATTTTGCTGTAGCAGGCTTCGTTATCCTCTCGGATTGCAGAAGCGCGGTCGCGCAGATACGCGATTTTTTCGGCCAAATTGCCGTTTAAACGATAGTTAAACATCGACATTCTCCTTCGTACGGTTAAACTTACATTGCCGGCAGGCCCGGAATAACCGGATCCGGTTCGGGTTGCCTGAATTGGAAAAAGGCTGCGCCTGGTTGAAAAGACAGTCACGGGTCAAAATCTCTCCGAAAACCGGGCATTCGTGCGTGCTGTTCATCAGAACCGTCCGAATGCGTTCTTCCACGGCTGCGATTGTTCCCTTGTAGTCATTCTTCAAAACAAGGCTGATTGTGGCCTTTGAGTATTTTATCCGGGCGGCAACCTTGCCCTGGGACGTTTTGTCGCATTCTTCGGCCAAAATTCTTATCCAGTCGGGTAAATTATCGCCCCAGTAGAGGCGGGCTTTTTCAGTTGAGTTCATCTTCCACCTCTTTCTTATTGCTCCAGATGACTTTCTGCAAATTAGGGTCATATATTTGCTTCGTTTTTTGAATTTGCGGCGCCAGCGGGCCGGTGTTCATACCGAGAACCAGCGTGTAGTTCTTGTCCCCCTTTTTCTTTCGCAGATAACCGGCCGTCCGCAGCATTTTCAAATAACTGTCAATGGCAACCAGCGAAAAGGTGACGCCCAGGCCGGAAAGCATGGCTTCAAGGTCAAGCAGCGACAAAGATTTGTGTATTCGGATGCACTTCCAGATTTTATTCTGAACACTTTCGGAAACGTCCTGACCCTGCCGGTTGACCCGCGGATGACAAAAGCCCGTGTCTTTGATAAGCTCATATTGAGAGTGCTGGATGCGCCTGCTTCCCTCAAAATAAATAAACTTCTTGCTCAGGTAACCGCCTTTTGCCAACGACAAGACATAAGTTGAAATCGTGGCGTGGTTCAGCTTTGTTTCCTTTTCCAGGTCAACAATCGTGAAAACCCGGAGTTTCCGAATGGCGGCCCAAATAATCTTTCGGTTATTTTTGGCCTTGTCTACCGGTAACTGTCCCAACATCTTAAATACTCCGAATCAGAGGGGCGTTTCCGGTAATAAGTTCACGCTTTCCCCAACCGGCCAGGTCAACTCTGCTTTTGCCTTCCGCCAGCATGTCGTCTTCAATTTTGGCCAAATTGACAACAATGCGACGCACGCGGCCTTCCGACTTTTCCCAAACCTTTTTCAGCAGGTCGTCGGCAATCTCAACTTTCTTGCAATACATGGCCCGCAGTTTGACGGCGTCGTCAAAATTAGCCGGCACGGCATTAATCCAGTCTAAAATTCTGTTGTGGAAACGTTCGATTTTTTCAAGTTTGTTCGGCAGCCGTTCTTCCCCGATAAGGATGATTGCTGCTTGCGAACCGTCGTAAATGTCGCGGGTCATATCCGTCAGGGCTTTACTCTCGACACAATAATCAAATTCGTCGATGATTAGCGGCCGGTTGGAAATCGAAAGCTGCGAACAGACCTGATCCATCATTGCGCCGACGGTCTTTTCAGCCGGAACGCTCATCTCGTTCAATATTGCCTGAAGAAACGTCTTCTTTGTCCAAGTCGATTTTGCCGACACATAATAGGCGCCGTATTCAATCGCCGCATAACTCGCGGCGAAAGTCTTTCCGTAACCGGACGGGCCGCGAACCACTATTAAACCCGGAAGATAATCCGGCCGGTTCATAACCTTTTCGATGGCGTAGGTAATAACGCCGATATTTTGCAAACTAGCATAATTATTGACTTTTAGAGCATTACTCTGCATATTATATATCCTCTATAATGGATGTTATAGAAAGGGAGTTGTCTATTGGCGTAGGAACTCCCGCCCCAGTGGTTGCCTGAAAGACTGCAATCTTTCAGGCAATCCTTACATAACTTCGGCTTTTGAGGCCTCCAGCCTTCTCATCGCCGAAAATTCCGATGAAAACTGATAATTTCGATAAAAATCCATTTCCTCGCTGTTTAACCTTTCTCCTTTTGCTAACTGATTGTCTAAATCCTGCCAGTGAACAAAGCGCTGCCGTGCCATGATTTCCCGCGGCATTTCGACAACATTGTTGTTCCTGGCCGTTTCCATTTTATCAATGATTCGTTTTTCCTGGCTGGAAAGCTGACGGCTGACCGGCATTTTCTTATTTTCCAGAACCTTTTCAGCTTCGGCCAAAAATTGCGAATTATAGGAAATTTCCGGTTTGGGAAACAAAACAACATTCGGCTGCTCTTTTGCCTTTTGCTGCATAATCTCGCCGGCAATATCCTTTGTTTTATAAATCTTGCTAAGCTTTTTAAGAACCTGCTTGGATTCGTTAATAAGCCGTTTCTGCTGCGCCTTGCGCGCCGTAGCCACCTCTGCGCGGCTGATTCCTTTTCTTTCGGGACAAATCGCTTTGCAAATAAAATGCCCCTCAAGAGTAAAGACATAAACTTCGCCCCAGTTGGCCTCGTCATACAAAACCTTAACCTGCTGATTCTCATAACCGCCCAAAAACTGGCTGTCATAAAACGCGTTGTCAATCGCAATGCCTTTCTTCGGCTGAACGGTTCGCAGACCGTCGCCGCTGGTTGGCGACAGCAAGATGTCAAGCGCGCGTTCGTTTTGGATTTTTTGAATTGTGCCTTTATAATCGGCCACTATCTGCAACGGGGTTTTCCCGTTCAATCCGCCGTGCGGCTTAACCATATAGCAGTTATTTATCCAGTCATCGCAAAACTTTTGAAGTTCTTCGACGGACAAATAATCTTTAGGATTTCGCTTTGCCTTGCCCATGATATGGTCGGCAAACGACTTGCGCGCTTCAATGTTTTTGCGCTCGGAAACGTTATGCCCGATATATCCGGGAAGAACTTCAAGAACGTCATGCGAAAAGGTACGAAAAACCCTTTCGATATGCGGCTTTTGTTCCGGTGTAAACGGTTTACAGAAACGGCGTTCGATTTCCAAACTGTCAAAAACCCGGCACATGTATTTGCTTGCATAGTCTGCGCCGTTATCCGTTTTAATGCTTTCCGGCACACCCCATTCCAACAGGCAAGCCCTTGTAATCGCGCTTACGGCGGTTGAATTTGACGTTTTGGACACCAAAAACTTAACCCGGCGGGAATAGACATCAATCACGCCGACGATATTATGACGTTCGCCGTCATTCAGAATTATGTCCGTCGGCGTTGAGTCAAACTCCCAGAGCTGGTTCAACCTGACAATGTTTTCGGAGAAAGAACCGGAAGCCGCCATAAACTTGTTTTTCCACTCATCAGGATTCTTTATCGCAGTAAAAATGGATGCGTTGTCTTTTTTCCACCGTTTAACCCATGTTTGAACGGTGCGGTACGACGGCAAATCCTCTTCACGGAACTTACTGCGCAACCCGGACATTATCTTGCCTGAATCAATATGCGGATACTCGTAAATTAACCCTAAAATGCAACCTTTAAGCTCTTGGTTCCTGTCAATTTTAGTGTCGCCTTTACGATTCCCGTAACTGTCGACCAAACCGGACAGGCCTTCCTTTTTATAAGCGCTTTCCCAGCTGAAAAGCGTCTTCGGACTGATTCCGCTTATAATCGCCCGAATTGTCTGGTTATCTGCAAAAATCTGACGTTCATTGTACTTCTTGCAAAATTCCTCCCGGGCCTTTGATACCGGCAAACCTTCAGCGTCTAAATACTTATTAAACTCTTTTATAATCGTTTCCCGGATTTCCGCTTTTTGCAGCTGTGTGCTGTTTACGCGTATCAGTTTAGCCAAAGATTCTTCCGCCTCTTCCGTAAACTTACGTTTTAAGATGGCATCGCTCATTCTTAAAACCTGGATAACTTCCGATTTTATAATTGTCGGCAAATCATCAAGGTGAAACTCTCTGCCGCCGCCTTGTCCTTCGCGCGGCCGACTGGGCCAGTTCTCGGCTTTTGCCCGGTAACTTACGGCTCTTTTAGTTTTCCCAAGAGAGGGAAGTCCTAAATCGGCAAGCTCTTTTGCAGAAAACCACTCTTTCATTATTCCGCCTCTTTCTGAATATAACGTTCGGGAAAAATTTCTCTAACATCAACGCCTAATTCTTCGGCAATTGCCCGCTCGCCGGAAGGCAGCGGTCTGTTAAGAGCAACCCGACAAGCTGATTCGCTCAAGCCCCTGACAAGGGCAGCCCGAGAAAGCGACGAGCCTCTTTTTATCAATTCTGCTTTTATGACTTTCGGATCCCACATTAAAAAATTTCCTTTATTTTTTATAAGTTTCTGCTATCATTCACGAAACGTTAATTGCAATATAGTGAAACTTTACGCATAAATCAAGCACAATCTTTCACCTATTTTGCAATAAAAGTGAAAGTTTGCACAATTACAGAGGCTTAACATCCGCTTTTAATTGTGAATAATGTTTATCGTATGAGGTTTTTTATGGATATAGGCCAACGATTTAAGAAAATACGGGAAGACTTGGGTTTTACTCAAGACGCAATGGCAAAATTTCTCGACTGTACTTCCCGGTCTGTGAAAAGCTACGAAAGCGGCACCTTACCAAGCAATGAAATTCTGTGTAAACTTGCAAAAGCCGGCATAGATACAACATGGCTTCTCGCTGGTCATGTCAAACGGCCGAACGTCATTAATATTTACAATGTCGAGTTCTCCGCAGGCTGCGGAAGCTTTATCCGGGACGAAAATATAGACACTCAAATTTGCGTTCCGGAAGAATTCTTCAAACAGTACAATTTACCCCCGCAATACACCGCCGGAGTCTATGTCCGCGGCGATTCGATGGAGAAAATGTTTTCCGACCACGATATAGCTTTTTTGGACATGTCAATTCAGCGTTTTATCCATGATGGAATTTACGCTTTCGTTTATGACGACAGTTGCTTTATTAAACTTCTCCAGCTGGAAGGCAAGGCCTTGAAAGCTGTTTCCCTCAACGACCACTATTCGCCGTGGTTAATCGAAGACGAAAATTTGTTTAAAATTGTCGGCATGGTAAAGGCTGGCATTTGCGGCACAAATTAACTTTATTTTGTCCAAATCATTTCCCACTTATTTAAAAACTGGGAAATAATAACGGCTTAATTTTTCCCAGTTTCTAAAAGTAAAGAGAGAAAAACAAAGACTTAACTATATGTTTTTAATCGCTTTTTTAACTTTTCAAAATGTAAAAGCAAATTGCAAAATGCAAAACCATTTTGCGCCCACAAAAAAACGGTCTTCACAAAACAAAAGCCCGTATAAATCGTTTTAAATAAGTGTTTAATAGAGCTTAAAACGGCGGTTAAACAGGGCGTTCAATGGTCAGGTCATCCCGATATATCCCGTTAAATCTCACAAAATCCCAGTTTCTCAGTTATGTAAAACCAAGTTTTCTCTTACACCTTTCGGACGGACAATGATTTGAGATGCCGAATACTTTGCCGGCGGTATATGAATATGGCCCGAATACTCCTCTGCTTTTATTCTGTCTTCCTCTTTTCCGGCACAATTCCCCGAATATATCTCCTGTTTCCGGACGACGTCCCCCATCAAATGACTTTCTGTGACAGGTGGCATTGGGAGGCGACTTGTTTGTCGTATCGTATTTATGTTTGTTTGTCTCCTTTGTTGTTTTCATTTTTGTAATTGCGAGGAATTATATTCAGACAAAGGCATTTTATTTCTCTGTAGCCGTAAGCTCTCTGTCCCCGGGTTTTCGGTATGTGTAAAAAGAAACCCGCCGGCTCGGCCGGTCGTTTTCCTGTTGCAAAAAGAAAATCCGCCGTTTGGCGGATTTTCTCTTAAAAAAGCGTTTTTTGTTTATTTTTTCAAAACGACAACGCCCGGCAGTTCCTTTCCTTCCATCCATTCGAGGAAAGCGCCGCCGGCAGTCGAGATGTAGGAAAACTTGTCGGCAACGCCGGCATTTTCCAGCGCGGAAACGGTGTCGCCGCCGCCGGCCACGCTCATCAGCTTGCCGGCCGCCGTCAGTTCGGCCGCATGTTCGGCTACCTTGTTGGTGGCGTTGTCAAACGGTTTCATCTCAAACACGCCGAGAGGGCCGTTCCAGACCAGGGTTTTGCTTTCGTCCAGCTTGGCGTTGATTGCGGCAATTGTTTTTTCGCCGACGTCAAGCAGGCTCCAACCTTCGGCCGGGATGTGTTCGAGGTCGACGGTCTTGTGTTCGGCATGCGGTTTGAATTCGTTGGCGACAACAACGTCTGTCGGCAGTACGATTTCGCAGTTGTTGGCTTTGGCCGTGGCCATGATTTCTTTGGCCGTTTCCAGCATGTCCGGCTGTACCAGCGAGTTGGCTTCGTTGACGGTATCAATGCCGCTTGCTTTCATGAAGGTGTGAGCCATGCCGCCGGAAATGACCAGCTTGTCGACTTTTTTGACCAGGTTGTTTAAAAGGTCAAGCTTGGTTGAAACTTTGGAACCGCCGACGATAGCAATCAGCGGACGGGTGGGGTTGGACAGAGCGCCTTCCAGCGCTTTGACTTCTTCTTCCATCAAACGCCCCATTGCGGCCGGTTTTTCTTTGGCCGCGGCAACCATCGAAGCATGGGCGCGGTGGGCGGTGGAGAAAGCGTCGGAAACATAAACGTCGGCCGGTGCAACCAGCTGTTTGGCGAAAGCTTCGTCGCCTTTTTTCTCTTCGCTGTAGAAGCGCAGGTTTTCCAAAAGCAGCACTTCGTCGCTGCTCATGGCTTTGACAGCGGCTTCCACTTTTTCGCCGATGCAGTCGTCAACGAAAACAACTTTTTTGCCGAGTGCCTTTTCCAGGTCGCCGACGATGTGCGAAAGCGAGTTTTTCATGTCGCCTTTGCCTTCCGGCCGGCCGAAGTGGCTGATAACCACAACCTTGGCGCCTTTTTCCATCAGTTCTTTGACGGTCGGAACCGTACGGTCGATGCGGGCGGTGTTGGTTACGTGAAAGTTTTCGTCCATCGGAACGTTCAAGTCGGCGCGCAGCATGACGACCTTGCCGTGCAGATCGCCTAAATCATCCATTGTCTTATATTCGGTCATTGTTTTTCCTGTTGTTTGGGATTTGATAAAAAAATCCCCGCGTTTGCCCCTGCCGGTAAAAAGCGGACGGGGGAACAAAACGCGGGGAGCATGGTTTTAGCCGTTGACTTTGGCCATGTGGGCAACCAGATCCAGAACTTTGTTGGAGTAGCCCCATTCGTTGTCATACCAGCTGACGACTTTGACGAAAGTCGGGGTCAGCTGAATGCCGGCCTTGGCGTCGAAGATGGAAGTGCGGGCGTCGCCGAGGAAGTCGGAAGATACGACCGCGTCTTCGGTATAACCCAGAATGCCCTTCAGTTCGCCTTCGGAAGCGTCTTTCATGGCTTTGCAGATTTCTTCGTAAGTGGCGGCTTTTTTCAGGTTGGCGGTCAGGTCAACAACCGAAACGTCCAAAGTCGGAACGCGGAAAGACATGCCGGTCAGTTTGCCGTTCAAAGACGGAATAACTTTGCCGACAGCTTTGGCGGCACCGGTCGACGACGGAATGATGTTGCCGGCGGCGGCACGTCCGCCTCTCCAGTCCTTAACCGACGGACCGTCAACCGTTTTCTGGGTGGCGGTGGTGGAGTGAACGGTGGTCATCAGGCCGTCTTCAATGCCGAAAACGTCATTTAAAACTTTGGCGATCGGAGCCAGGCAGTTGGTGGTGCAGGAAGCGTTCGATACGAACTGGGTTCCTTTGACGTAAGAATCGGTGTTAACGCCGCAGACAAACATCGGAGTGTCGTCTTTGGAAGGAGCGGACATAACCACATACTTCGCACCGGCGTCGATGTGACCCTGAGCTTTTTCCTTGGTCAGGAACAGGCCGGTCGATTCAACGACGTATTCGGCACCGATTTCGCCCCATTTAAGATCAGCCGGGTTCTTTTCGGCCGTAACGCGGATGGCCTTGCCGTTGACGACCAGTTTGCCGTCTTTGACTTCGACGGTGCCGTCGAACTTGCCGTGCATGGTGTCGTAGCGCAGCATGTAAGCCATATATTCAACATCAATCAGGTCGTTGATGCCTACGATTTCGATATCGTCTCTTTTCTGGGCAGCACGGAAAACCAGGCGGCCGATGCGGCCGAATCCGTTAATACCGACGCGAATTGTCATGTTATTATCCTTCCTTGTTAAATAAACTAGTGTGCGGAACGCCCCGCACAGGCATGAATTTTTCGTGCTTAATGTATCACCGATTGAGTTTTTTTCAAGCAGTTTTTGCGGTGCGGCGCAAACTTCGGGAAAAACGAAAAAATCCGGCGCGGCCGGATTTTTCGTACGGATTTTTACCATTTGCCCCAGTGTATCTTTTCCGGGTGGTAGCGGTCTTCCGGCTGTTTCGGCGTTTCTGCCGGATAGCCCATCGGCACGATGGCAAACGGACGGATATTGTCGGGGAGATGAAGACGCTCTTTTAAGGCATCGACTACTTTTTGCATCGGCGCGGCGCCGCAGTAGCAGCTGCCGATCCCTCTTGCCCAGGCGGCCAGCATCAGGTTTTCGGTGGCGATGGCGCAGTCGACATCAATGAAGGTCCATTTTTCGTCTTCCTTGCTGCGGCTGAAAGATTTTTCCGTGTCGCCGCAGACGATAACCACGCAGGCCGCATCTTTGGCAAAAGACGTCCAGCGCTGGATATGGCGCAGTTCGGCCAGAAATTCCCTGTCGTCGATGACCAGAAATTCCCACGGCTGACGGTTGTGGGCGGTGGGCGAATACTGGGCAGCCTTGATGATTTCCATCATGGTTTCGCGTTCAATCGGTTTATCCTGATATTTGCGGATCGAACGGCGGGTTAACAGCCCTTCCATTAATTCCATGTTATTGTTCTCCTTGTTAAGAAAAGTGTTTATTGCCGGTGCGGTTCCGTCATCCGCGGCAGAACCGTGTTTTCAATAATAAAGGAAATCGCCCGGTTGACCGTTTTGTCGGTATTTTTGACCGCGGCAATCAGATTTTCGATGTTTGTTTCCTTTTCCAGCCGGCCGGCAAGCGTGAGATAAAGCGCGGCAAGATCGGAAAGCGAATCGATCAGTTCGGCCAGCCCGGCGGAAATTTTCAAGTCGCTGCGTCCGCCCCAGAAGCCTTCGACATATCCCTGTTCCAGCTGTTCGGAGCGGCGTCGGCAAAGTTCGCGCCAATATTCACGGGAAGTTTCCGGCAGGTAGGGCGGCAGTCTGACTTCGTTGTGCCGGACCTGTTCGAAAATTTCGTCCCACAGCCCCATGAAAAACTTGAAAAAAAGTTCCGCTTCTTCCTTGGTTTGCAGCCTGGGTTCCCGGTTTTCGGGCCACAGTGAGGAAATGACGTCGGTCGGCCGCAGTTCCATGTTGGGGCTGCAAACGGCGCCGGCAAAACGCATTTTGACCGCTTCAAGCGGCATTTCGCAGTGATAGTGGTCAAGCATTTTCTGCATTTTATCGTCGCCGATGTATTTATTTTGACTTTGCATTTTTAACTTCTTCATATATAAATTAAATTTCGGATGCTGTCCTTAATTTAATGGAGATTTAAAAATTGTCTAGGATAAAATTGCCGGGGTGCGCCCTGTTGCTGCTTGTGCTGGCCGGTTGTTCGTGGGTTCAGCCGTTTGTCGACCGCCGCCGCAACGCCGGCGCGGAAGAAGGAAAACTTTATGTCGGGCAGTCGCGGCCGGAAGCGCCGGTCGTCTGCTACAACGGCTGGGTAACAAAGTTTGACGAACTGCAGAAAATGGCCGATGCCGAATGCGTCAAACACCAGACCGGCGATTATGCCGAACCGGTGGAGCAGGACGTTTTTACCTGCCGTCTGCTGACGCCGGCGGCCTGGAAATTCAAATGTGTGAAAAAAGAAGAAGCGGAAAGAACTGATCAATGAGTTACGTACTGGATGAAATTATCAATCAAAAACTGAAAACGGCGTTTGCCGGCCTGGGCCTTGACACCAAATATGCGGCGGCCAAAACCTCCGACCGGCCGGATTTAAGCGACTTTCAATGCAACGGTGCGCTGGCGCTGGCCAAAAGCGAAAAGAAAAATCCCCGTCAGATCGGCGAAGAAATTGCCGCCCGTTTGCGTGAGGACAAAGATTTTGCCAGGGTTTCGGTTGACGGCCCGGGGTTCCTCAACCTGACCCTGACCGACGAATTCCTGGCCGGCGTGCTGGACAAGATGGCAGCCGACGAACGTTTCGGCTGCGCTTTGCAGGAAAATCCGAAAACCGTGGTAATGGATTACGGCGGGCCGAACGTTGCCAAGGAAATGCATGTCGGACACCTGCGTTCGGGAGTGATCGGCGAATCGATGCGCCGGATTGAAGAATTTGTCGGCAACAAACCGATCGCCGATGTTCATTTCGGCGACTGGGGAACCCCGATCGGCATGATTCTGGCGGAAGTGATCGCCGCCGACGGCAGCCTTGACAAGATGGAAACTTACGACATTGCGGAGATTACCCGTTTTTACAAACAGGCCAATATCCGCTGCAAGGAGGATCCGGCAGCCAAGGAAACCGCGCGGGTGATTACCGCCAAATTTCAGGACGGCGATCCGGTTTACCGCAAAGCCTGGCAGCATATTCGCAAGGTTTCGGTCGAGGCGGTGAAAGAAAACTATCGCGAACTGGGCGTGCATTTTGACCTCTGGCTGGGTGAAAGCGATGCGCACGAAACCTGTTTTGCAATCAAGAAAATTGCCGAGGAAAAAGGTCTGCTGGAATATGACGACGGTGCCTATATCATCCGTCTGGACGAGGAAAACAAACCCAAACCGCCGGTTATCATCGAAAAATCTGACGGCGGGTTTACCTATCAGGCGACCGACATTGCCACCATCAAAATGCGGGTGGACGATCTGCATGCCGACGAGATTATCTATTTTGTCGACAAACGGCAGTCGCTGCATTTCGAACAGGTGTTTGAGGTTGTGGAAAAACTGGGCATCGCGCCGGGGGTTAAACTGCAGCATATCGGTTTCGGCACCGTTAACGGCGCCGACGGCAAGCCTTTTAAAACCCGTGACGGCGGTGTGATGAATCTTGCCGACATGATTAAAATGTCAAAAGACAAAGTTGCCGAATCGATGCCGGCGCCGGACGAAGCCAAAGGCATTACCCGGGAATATATCGACCGTCTGGTTTCCCAGATTGCCGTCGGCGCGATCAAGTTTCAGGATCTGAAAAACAACATTGCCTCCGGTTATGTTTTTGAACTGGATGACTTTGCCAATTTCGACGGCAAAACCGGTCCCTATATTCAATATGCGGTGGCCAGAATCAATTCGATCATGCGCAAAAATCAGAATCTGGTGCCGGGTGCTGTTGTCATCACCAACCCCGAAGAACGCGCTCTCGGGTTGAAGCTGACGCAATTAAGCAGCGTCGTTTTCCGGGCGGAAGCCGACAAGGAACCGAGCGTTATTTCCGACTATGCCTATACGCTGGCGCAGCTGTTCAGCAGCTTTTACAACGCCTCGCCGATCATGGGCGCCGAAACATCGGAGATTGCCGCTTCCCGTCTGGCGCTTGCCAGGCTCACCCGCGACGTGCTGGTCAAGTTGCTTTATTTGCTGGGGATTGAGGCGCCCGAAGCCATGCTCAAAGCTTAAAGTTCGTTCTATGGTCGTCTAATACGGATTTTACGGATATTTTTCCCGCTTATGTACGTCTTGAGTACACCGCGCGGGAAAAATTCCTTAAATCCTATTATCCGCCTTTTATGGGCATTGTTGTAGAGGAATATGGCCTTCTGATGCGGGGATTGCCGGTTCTTAATTGTCTGCCTTTGTTTTCCGGAAAGGCAAAAAAGCTGCGTGTCCGGCGTTTGCGCACGCCTATTTTTCAAAATAGGCCAAAACCTGTTTGACGTTTTGCGGCGGCGCGTCGATGTCGATTTCAAATTTGACGTTTGTTCCCGGCGCAATCATGCTTCTTTCCGGCGCCATGTCGGTTTCGCGCAAAAGATTTCCTTCGCGGTCGAGCAGGCGGATTTTCATGGTCGGAATATTCAGCAGCCATTCCGAAGGGTTGGCGACTTCGCCCCGCAGGCGGATGGACGGTGTGCCGTCTTTGTCGGCATAATTCCAGATCAGTCCGTTAATTTTCAGGTTCGGTCCCTGTTCGCGGAAGGCGTCTTCCAGTCGTTGGAGAAATGCGCCGGTCTTTTGCAGCAGCGGATCGGCTTTTTGCAGCAGCGGGGCAATGGTCTGTTCTGTCAGAGGCCGGGCTTTTTCCGGCAGTCGTTCGATTTGTGCGCGGAAATGCCAGCCGAGGGCGGCGACGGCGGCTGCCGCGAGCAGGGCAAGCAGAAGCGCCGGTGTTTTTTTCTGTTGCCGCGGACGGGAGAGGATGTCTTCGGGCATGCCGGCGGCCGTTGCCTCCTGTCGGTCGTCCGGCGGCGTGCGTTCTTCTTTTTCTTCGCGGCTGAAGGCAAAGCGGAAGGCGTCGGTGTCAAACGACGGAGCGTCGGCAGAGGTCTTTTCCTTTTCCTCTTCTTTGACGGCATCGTTGTAAGCGCGCCAGACGCAGCGGCATTTTGCACAACGCATTTTCAGTCCGTTTTCCGGCAGCTTTTCGCTTTCCAGGCGGTAAACGGTTTGGCATTGCGGGCATTTGATCAGCATGTTGTTTCCTTATAAAACTGACGGTTAGTGTAAAAAATCTTTTTATTGCCGAAAAAAAGATTTTATTAAAGATAATATTATTATAGTATGTAGTCAGCAAAAAACCAAGGAGTATTCGCCGGAAATGAGCAAAACGCCAATCATTGAGATGGAAAACGTCGGCATCCGCTACGGGCGCGGACCGGAAATCTTAAGCAATATCAATTTGTCGCTGGAAAGGGGCTCTTTCCATTACCTGACCGGCAAGAGCGGCGCCGGCAAAACTTCGCTTTTAAGCATGATGTATCTGGCGCAGAAACCGAGCAGGGGAAACGTCAGCGTGTTCGGCAACAACGTCAATTTCGCCAACCGCAATTCGCTGGCGATGTTCCGCCGCCGAATCGGGGTGGTGTTTCAGGACTTCCGCCTGCTTGAGCATTCTTCCGCCTTTGACAATGTGGCGTTGCCGCTCAGGGTTTGCGGGATGAACGAAAAGGAAATCCGCAAACGGGTCAACGAGCTTTTGAAATGGGTGGAAATCGACCGCAGCACCTCGGCGATCACGTCGACGCTTTCGGGCGGCGAAAAGCAGCGGGTGGCGATTGCCCGCGCGGTGATCAACCGACCCGACGTCCTTTTGGCCGACGAACCGACCGGCAACGTTGACAACGACATTGCGCCGAAGCTGATGAAGCTGTTTGTTGAACTGAACAAGCTGGGAACCACCGTGGTGATTGCCACCCATAATGAAAATCTGATCAAGGAATTCCGCTATCCGACCATTCATCTTAAAAATCACGGATTGTCGATCATTAACCCGGAAGACGGAGACGAATATGCTGAGATATAACAACATGCGCCATCGGGAACTGCCGCTTTCCACCGATTCTTCAAACCTGTTTTTGAAGGTGATGATTTCAATCGCCGTGTTTTTGTTTGCGGTGACGCTGGCCGGCGTGCTTTCCATCAATTCGATGCTGGTTAACTGGAATTCCAGCATTCTCGGTTCGCTGACGGTGCAGATCATTCCGGTCAACGGCGTCGACAAGCTGAAAGCCAAAAACGAAACTCTGATTCAGGAACAGCGGGCGGCGGCGATGCTGGAGGCGATGCCCGAAGTGCAGAAGGTGACTCCGCTGAACGACGGCCAGCTGGAACGGCTGCTGAAACCCTGGCTCGGCGACGACGTGGACCTCAGCAATCTGCCGATGCCGCGGCTGATTGACGTCAAACTGAAAAAAGACGCCGAAATCAATTTTATGGCGCTGGCGGAAAAACTGGCGACGGTGGCGCCGCAGGCTTCGCTTGACAACCACAAACTGTGGTTAAACAAGCTGATCAACTTTGCCAGCGGCTTGAAGATGCTGGCGCTGAGCGTTCTGGCGCTGGTGATCGGCATTACTTCCGGGGCGATTTTCTATTCCACCCAGACCAGTCTGGGACTGCATAAGGACATTATCGAAATTCTGCACCTGCTCGGCGCGAAGGATACTTATATTGCCCAGCAGTATGCGGCCAAAACCGCGGTGCTCGGGTTCTGGGGCGGGCTGATCGGAGTGGTGTTCGCGGTGCCGACGATTTTTGTCATCGCCCATCTGGCGCAGCAGATCGAAGGCGGCATCATCAACGAAGCGCGGCTGTCCTGGGGCGCCTGGACGGTGATTTTCAGCCTGCCGCTGTTTTCGATGCTGGTGGCGATGCAGACCGCTTATTATACGGTCAAGCGCACTTTGGAAAAGATGATGTAAGCCGATGTTAAAAAGAACCGTTTGTCATGCGTTGCTTATCGGAATCTGCGTCTGGCTGGGCGGCATGATCGGGTTCGGCTATACCATCAACCATCTGCGGACAGACGCCGATGCCAAAACCGACGCGATCGTGGTTTTGACCGGCGGCCGCAACCGGATCGGCGAGGCGGTGCGGCTGCTCAATCGGGGCAGCGCCGAGCAGCTTTTGATTTCGGGCGTGTCGAGAGGCACTTCGCTGGAAACCCTGAAAAAACGCCAAGATGTCAAAATTACCACTTCCCGGGAGATTACGCTTGACGAGAAATCGACCAATACGGTGGAAAATGCGATTGAGGCGGCCGCCTGGGTGAAAAAAAACAACATCCGTTCGATCCGGCTGGTGACGTCCAACTACCATATGCCGCGCAGCATGGCGGAGTTTCGCGCCAACAACCGGGAAGTGACGATTCTGGCGCATCCGGTTTATTCGGAACGGGTGCGGAAAAACTGGTGGCGGAGCTGGCGCAGCTTTGTTCTGATCGCATCGGAATACAACAAGTTTTTATACGTGTGGATTAAAAACCGCATCGGCAGACTGAAGGAGGACTGAAATGTTTTTTATTCGATCGTGGCTGGGAACAATCTGGATTTATTTCTGGATCGGATTCGGCGTGGTAGCGACCTGTGTGTTCGGCTGGTTTGTGCCGCAAAAGTGGGTGGTTTTCTTTTGGAACCGGTTGCTGCTGCGGATCGCTTTGTGGGGACTGCGGGTTTTCGGCGGCATTGAAATTGAAGTGCGCGGCCGGCAGTATATTGATCAGGAGCGTGCGGTTTATGCCAGCAAGCACGAATCGGCGCTGGAAACTTACGCAATGACGACCATCATTACCCGCGGGGTGATGATTTTGAAAAAGGAACTGACCTATATTCCTTTCTTCGGCTGGGCGCAGTGGCTGTACGGGCTGATCCCGGTCGACCGCGGCGCGGGCGCGCGGGCCATGAAGAAAATGCTGGCGGCGGCTAAAAAACGGGTGGAAGAAAAACGCCCGATCATTATTTTCCCCGAAGGACACCGGATGAAACCGGGAACCACGCAGAAGTATAAGCCGGGCTTTTTGTTCATGGCGCAGAATCTGAAACTGCCGGTGATTCCGGTGGCGCTTAACACCGGCATGTTCTGGCCGCGGAGCTCGACCCGGCATTTTCCCGGCAAAGTGATCGTCGAGTTTATGGAACCGATGATGCCGGGCGATGACAAAAATGCCTTTATTGAAGAATTGCAGGCAAAAATCGAGGCAAAATGTGCCGAACTGAATGCCGAAACGGTAAAAAACTATCCTTATACGGCAGCCAATCTGGCGGCGGAAAAAGAGAAAAAGGCCTGACATGAAAAAGGCCGGACAAAGCACGGCCGCCGAAAAAAAACACCGTCTGCCGGGAAGGCAGGCGGTGTTTTGTTGCGGATACTTCCTGAATCAGAACCAGTTTAACCGGAAAATCTTCAGGTAGTACTCAATGCTTTTGGCCAACAGCCAGCTGAAAACGGCCAGCAGGCGGGTAACCCAGGTAACGACGATGCCGCTCAGCGGATAGCTGACCAGCGGAACCGCCAGTATCCAGGGCGAATAGTCGTGGCAGCCGAGCAGCCATACGCAGCATGCGATGTTGGTGATCAGCAGCGTGACGCGGAACCACTGCCGGCTTTTGCCGAGAACGGTGATTTTCAGCGCTTTTTTCGGCCAATAGCCTTTGTCGTCGTAATGTCCGCAGACAACGGCGATGACGCTTAAAACAACCATCAGCACCAGAACCGAAAAGCTGGCCCACCAGGCGAAACCGACAAATGCTTCGGCAACGCTTCTCAAAGAAATTGTAATCATAATAAAAAATTTAATGAATATGAAACATCAGTTGATTTCAGAACCATCTCTCGGGATACAGGCCGAAACAGTATCCGATCACCCGTTTTGCCGCCAATATGACAAACGCGAGAAAACTCGTTGCCGTTCTGATGAGAAAGGCACTGAGCGGCAGACCGACGACAATTGCCGAAAGCCACCATAAAGAGCAGCCTTTCAAGCATATCAGCCACCAGAAGAACAAAATGTTCGGTCCCAGCAGCAATAACTGATAAAGCCGGGGACAATCGGGCAACAGCCTGATATTTTTCCATAACTTGCCATTGTCATCGTCCGTTGCCGGAGATATTGCGTAATACAGTACCAAAAGAGCCAGGACGACGGACAGCGACAATGCTGCGTGAAGCGAAAGAACTTCCGCAAAATCTTTTACAGGTATCATAATATAAAAAATAGTTTGGTGAATTGAGAAAATATTAGTGAAAAATTAGACAAAAGTCAAGAGCTTTGTCTGCGGTAGAAGCCGGGCATTTTATCCGCGGAGGAAGTCAGGCGCTTTGTCTGCGGTAGAAGCCGGGCATTTTATCCGTGGAGGAAGTCAGGCGCTTTGTTTACGTATGAAAAGAAAGCGGGCAATGCCGTAGGCGCGTTCGTCAACGATTTCCAGACCGCCGGGCAAAAGGAGTTTTTCA
The DNA here is from genome assembly GCA_001917175.1 of Azospirillum sp. 51_20. Classification (GTDB taxonomy): domain Bacteria; phylum Pseudomonadota; class Alphaproteobacteria; order RF32; family CAG-239; genus JAFUYI01. Next base: position 25,185 of record MNTV01000020.1, on the reverse strand, counting down.
TCGCGAGCCTGTTCGACCACGCAAAGGGAATCCGGGCCGATCCAGTTTTGTTTTGAAAGCGAGGCCAGCGCTTTTTCGCTCAGTCCCTTGTGATAGGGGGCGTCGAGAAAAATGAGGTCAAACGGCGTTGGAGCAGCCGGCAGCCGGGCGGCGTCGGCCTTCAGCAGACGGATTTTCCCTTTTTCCGCCGGAAAGAGGGCGGCGTTGCGGGCGGCGTCGGTCAGGTCGAGGTCGACCAGCGTTGCGTCGCGCACGCCGCGGGATACGGCTTCAAGGGCAAAGGCGCCGCTGCCGGTAAAAACATCTGCCATTGAAAGTTCGTTCCACGGTTTGTCAAGCCGGGAAGAAAGGATGTTGAAAACGGCTTCCCGCGCCTGGTCGGCGGTGGGACGGATATTTGCCGAGCGCGGAGACAACAGCTTTTTGCCGCGGTAGAGGCCGCCGATGATTCTCATAATTTGAATTTTTCTCCCAGCTGTTCTTTCAAAACTTTCTGCGGCACTTCCCGGACTTCGCCTTTTTTCAGGCCGCCGAGCTGGAAAGGGCCGTAGGAAAGACGGATCAGGCGGGCGACTTCCAGACCGACATGTTTCATCAGGCGGCGGATTTCGCGGTTTTTGCCTTCCTGCAGGGTAATTGTCAGCCAGCTGTTGGTTCCCTGGCTTTCGCCCGAGACGATTTTGACCGGTCCGTAATTGATTCCGTCGATGGTGACGCCGCCGGTCAGCGAATCGATTTTGTTTTGGCTGACGCGGCCGTGCACTTTGACTTTGTAACGACGGCTCCAGCCGTTTTGCGGCAGCTCAAGCATGCGCGAAAGTTCGCCGTTGTTGGTCAGGAGCAGCAGGCCTTCGGAATTAAGGTCCAGCCGGCCGACCGAGATGACCCTTGGCAGGCCTGCCGGCAGATTGTCGAACACCGTTGGACGGCCGGCGGTGTCCTTGTGGGTGGTGACCAGGCCGACCGGTTTGTAATAGAGCCACAGCCGGGTGGTTTCGACCGTCGGCAGCTTTTCCCCGTCAAGCAGGATTTTTTCGCTGCCGTCAACGTTGAATGCGGGGGAATCGACGATTTCCCCGTTGACGGTAATTCTTTTCTGCAATATCAGTTCTTCTGCCGCGCGGCGGGAGCAGACCCCCGAGCGGGCAATGAATTTGGCCAGTCTTTCGCTCATTTTTTAATGCTTCCTTGATAAATTTGTGCCTATAATAAACGAAAAGAAAGAAAAATAAAGATGAATCCTGAAGATTATATGAAAATGGCCCTGAAAGAGGCTGAAAAAGCCTTTCGCGCCGACGAGGTGCCGGTCGGCGCGGTGATCGTCGATCCGGTCGGCGGCGTGGTGGTGGCCAAAGCCCACAACCTCGGAGAGCACGGCAAAGACGCGGCGGCTCACGCCGAGCTGGAGGCAATGCGCCGAGCCTGCCGCAAACTGAAGCAGAACCGCCTGTGGGGGCTGGACTTGTACGTTACGCTGGAACCCTGTACGATGTGTGCGGCGGCGGCTTCGCTGATGCGGATACGGAAAATCCGTTTCGGCGCCGAAGACGTCAAGGGCGGCGCGGTGGCAAACGGCGTTCGCTTTTACCAGGCGCCGACCTGTCACCACCGGCCGGAAGTCGAGGGCGGTCTGCTGGCGGACGAGGCGTCGGCGCTGCTGAAGGCGTTTTTCCGCGGCAAGCGGCAAAAGCTGTCGACAAAACAATAAATGTCTGGACGGGAAGATGCCGCCGGGTTAAGCTCGCTCATCACGACAATGGCGGACGGACGGCGGCAATGGAATTTAAAGAAGTTGTATTTACCAAGGTTTCTCCTGAAACAAGAAGGCATAACCGCCGTTTCTTCGAGCGTCATGTGCGCCGGATGTTCATCAAGTATCTGGCCTACACCAACCAGTTTGACGGGGTTTTGAACGACCGGGAGATTGAGGAGGCCAAGCTCGGACACCTGCCGGCCGATTTGGACGTTCATCATATCTTTCCGATTGCCGGCAGCGAATCCGAAGACGTCAATTCCTTTACCAATCTGACGGTGCTTCACAAAACGACTCATATACGCATCAACCGGGAAATCTTTGCTCCTCAGCTGAAAGAAATCGACCGGATGCCGGAAGGAGCGAAACTGCTGATCCGGCTGCCGCTGTTTGAGCCTGTCGACGCGGAGGGAATCCTGCGGGCGCGGATGGAAGCGACTCGCCGCGGTTTGCAAAAGGGGGACGGAAAGCTGCCGCCGGCACTGCTGCCCGCGTCCGGCCGCGACTGCAGGATCTGAAAAAACGTCCGGCAGGGAGCGGAGGCCTTTGCGTCGCGGAGCTTGAAAACGTTTTCCGCCTGCTTATTTAAAATTCCGTAAGCTGAATTTTATCAAAGCAGGAGAAAAAACATGAAAAAACTGATTTTGGGCTTGTCGGCGGCGGCGCTTTTGTGCGGCTGCGCCTCGGAGAAAAAGTACAATCGGGAACTGGATTCCTTTCTTGACCAGCCGGTTGGAAAAGTGGAAGCCAAATTCGGCAAGCCATCGGCAGCTAAGATCATCGACGACAGCAGCCGGGTGATTACCTATACCAAAGTCGACCAGTCTTATGTTCCTTCGGAATATTATATTTACGGCAACACTTTTGTTCCCGGTCAGGAAGTGGTTTATTCCCCGTTTACCGGCGATTACGACTTTTATCCGTTTGAACAGAGTTTCGGCTATACGGTCGAATATGTGTGCCAGACCTCGTTTCTGGTGGAAGACGGCATCGTCCGCGCCTGGCGGTGGAAGGGCAACAACTGCGTTGCCTACTGAGCGGGCGGCGTAACCAAATATTAACAAAATTTGTCTAATATCCGACTCTGTAACAACAAAGCAGAGTCTTGGTATGGGTTTTTTGTTTGATCTGAAAAGCAGGTTGAAAAGTTCGGGAATATACATCGCGTTTACGCTGGTGATTTTCTATTTCGGATTCTACGCATTCTACGGAGAGCGCGGGATTCGCAAGTATTTGTACCTGCGTCACGAAGTCGAATATGCCCGTACGCTGGCCAAGCAGTACAGGGTCAAAAAGGAACGTCTGGCGGAAGAGGTGCGGCTGCTTTCGCCGGACAGTCTGGATTTAGATTTGTTGGACGAAAGGGCGCGGATTGTGTTAAATTTTGTCGGTGACGACGAGTTCGTGATTTTGGACGAATGATCCGCGATGCCGTTTGGAAGCGGGGTTTTTAACGACTGATAAAAAAAGTCTGTATTTTTTTATTTTTTTTTGCTATATATAGTTAACTTTTAATTAACGGAAAAATCTTTTTCCGCTTACATGGTGATGGAATTTTATGAAAAAAGCCAAAAAGTCAATTCCCGAACCGATGCAGTATGCCGCCAAAAAATCCTTTTTCTCCGCCAAGGAGATCATCTTTCGGAGCAACGGCCGGGCGAAGGTGTTTACGATTTCTTCCAAAATGCAGGTGATTTTCCTGTTTTTGGTTGTGTTCGTCGGCGTCTGGAGCTTTTACTATTATCATATGTATCACCGTTCGGACATGATCATCGTCAAGAAGAACAACGAGCTGATCGCCACCCGTGATGCCTATGTCGACCTGATGGGCGACTTTGTCACCCTGCAGGGCAACATTGCCGACATGATCAAGACGCTGGACAATGCCAAAACTTCGGAACTCAACCTCGGGCAGTATCAGAAGCAGGCGGCGCTGGTGGAAGACAAGATCAAGCAGATTACCACCCAGGTGAAATGGATCAATACCGAAAAGCTGGCGGAAAAGGCCAACATGAACGAAATTTCGCTGCAGCGCGACATCGCCATTTCCGAGCGCGACCAGCTGCGGGAACAGCTGATTGAACTGCAAAAAACGGTGGAGGACATCAAAGAGGCGGAAGCGGAGATTTTGGAACGGGTAGCCAAAATCTCGGAAAAGGAAATCGGCAAGATCAAAAGCGCGGTAAAGGCGATTAACGTGCCTTTGAAAAAGAAGGGGCTGTATTTTAACGCGCTGGCCAACGACAAGCGGAAAGCCGGCAGCGGCGGTCCTTACATTCCCGAGGATAACAGTTTCCTTCAGGACAAGGAGGTAAGCGAGAAAGTCAGCCGGATTTTCAAGGCTGCGGACGACTTGGAATATTACCGGGAAGTGATGTCTTCGGTGCCGATCGGCAAGCCGGTGTGGAGTCTCTGGGTTTCGTCTTCCTACGGCCGGCGGACCGATCCGTTTAAGAAAACGAAGGCCTATCACAAAGGGGTGGATCTGGCCGGCCGCACCGGCAACAAAATCAAAGTGATGGCCAAGGGCAAGGTAACCCGCGCGGGCACCGCTTCCGGCTACGGCAATCTGGTAGAAGTGGACCACGGCAACGGTTTTAAGACCAAATACGGGCATATGCACAAAATCTACGTGAAAAAAGGCCAGTATGTGGAAGCGGGCGACGTGTTGGGCGAAGTCGGTTCGACCGGGCGTTCGACCGGACCGCACCTGCATTACGAGATTTTGTACAAGGGGCATGACGTTGACCCGATGCCTTTTATGAAGGCTAAAATTTCTTAGAAATTATGAAGGTTTATGAGGAAAATCAAATGAAAAAGTTCAAAAAAATGATGTATCTCAAACTGGCGCGCGCTTTCGGCCGCAGCAACAACTGCCGGCAGGTGCCGACGATTATCGGCGAAACCACCAAGGTTTGCGGCGACATCAACAGCAACGGCATTCTTCATGTCGACGGCTATATCGAAGGCGACATCAACTGCGAAGAACTGGTGATCGGGGTTAAAGGGAACATTCTCGGCACGGTGAAGGCGCAGAGCATGTTTTTGTACGGCACTTTGCAGGGCAAAGCGACAGCCGACAGCCTGTTTATTGCCAATACGGCAAAACTGATCGGCGACGCCACTCATAATACGATTGCGATTGAGCCGGGCGCTTATATCGACGGACATTGCATCCGGGTGCAGAACAAGCCTGCAGCCGAGCCTGCCGCGTCGGAAGCGCCGAAAACGGCTGCCGCGCCGCAGCCGGCGGTGGTGGCCGCGCCGAAGGTGATTGCCAAAATCAAGGCAGTCAAATAGACCGATGGCTGCCAAAAACAAAAAATCGGATTTTATTTCGACCGGGCCGGTTGCCCAGAACCGGCGCGCCGGTTTTGACTATTTCATCAACGAAAAGTTTGTGGCCGGGCTTGAGCTGACCGGCACCGAAGTAAAGTCGCTCAGGCTCGGACATGCCAACATCAACGATGCTTTCGGCGTGGAGAAAAACGGCGAACTCTACATTTCCAACATGTTTATCGCCGAATATGCCAACAAGGGTTACGAGAGCCATGCGGAAAAGCGCGACCGTAAGCTGCTGCTGAAGAAAAAGGAAATTAACGACATTGTTTCCGCGTTGGCGAAAAAAGGCGCCACCCTGGTGGCAATCCGGCTGTTTTTTAACGAAAAGGGCCGCGCCAAGCTGGAAGTGGGACTGGGAACCGGCAAAAAGAACTTTGACAAGCGGGAAACCATCAAAAACCGTGACTGGAACCGGGAAAAGGCCCGGGTAATGGCAAAGTTTTCTTAAAAAAATTTTTATGTCGGACGGGAACGCGAAAATGAGTCATATTAAATCGGAACAAGGCGGATCAGTCGTCTGCCGTTTGCAAAGCCACTGGCTGTATTATGTCCTTTGCGGATTGGCTTTGGCGTTGGCCGTGTCGGAATTTTTGATCTGGCTGAATCCTGAGGGCGCGGGGCGGCATCTGCTGAATGTCGCGGCGGCTTTGGCGCTGGCCGTTTATCTATTTTTGTCGGCAAAAAATCAGCAGGTTGTTTTTACGGATTCGCGGGTTGTCTGCCGCGGCGGCCGGCTGCCGTTTGCGGAAAGGACGCTTGTACCGTCGGAAATCAGGTTATGGCAGTCGCCGGTGCTGAAGATGTTGCAGTCAGATTTATACAATGTGCAATTGATTGACGGAAAAAGAAAATATTCTTATCCGTGGTTGTCGATCAGCGGGGAACGGCTGGCGTTTTTAAATGACAGGTACCGGGTTGAGATAAAAAACGACTGGCGGGGGATGTTTGGCTGATTTGCCGGTCGGATTATCTGTGTCGGAAGGAAGATTTTGATGACGGGTTTTTTTGTTTTTCTGGGCGGCGGAATCGGGGCGTTTTTGCGCTGGCTGGTGACGACCGGGATTCACAACCACTGGGGAACCATGCTGGTCAACGTTGCCGGCGCGTTTCTGATCGGCGTGTTGTACGGCTGCCTCTCGTCCGGCGCGGCGCTGAAACCGGAAGTCCGGCTTTTTCTGATGACCGGTCTGCTCGGCGGTTTTACCACTTTTTCGACCTATCTGCTCGATTTTGCCGTTTTGTGCGAAAAAGACAGTTTTTTCGAGGCTTCATTTTATCTGTTGCTGTCGGTTGCCGCCGGGCTGGCGGTTTTGTATGCCGGCATGAAAACCGGCGCATTCGTCTGCGGCGGATAGTTTCAGCCGCCGTTGACGAAAATGCTGTTGTCATAAGTGCGCATGGCCAGCAGCTCCAGCGCTTTGATTTTATCGCGGTAGATGACGGCCTGTTCAAATTCCAGATTCTGTGCCGCTTCTTTCATCAGTTTGGTCAGTTCCTTAATCTGTTTTTCGATGTCGCGGGCATCGCCGGCGGCACCGGCCTTGTCGTCGATGTAGTCCATGGCGGTCATTTCGCTCAAGGTGGAGGAAATGCTCTTTTTGACCGTTTTCGGAGTAATGCCGTGTTCGAGGTTGAATTGCAACTGTTTGGCGCGGCGGCGTTCGGTTTCGCCGACGGCTTCCTTAATCGAACCGGTCATTTTGTCGGCATAAAGAATAACTTTGCTGTCGGCGTTGCGGGCGGCGCGGCCGATGGTCTGGATCAGCGAGCGGGTCGAACGCAGAAAACCTTCCTTGTCGGCGTCGAGAATCGCCACCAGCGAACATTCCGGAATATCAAGACCTTCGCGCAGAAGGTTGATGCCGACCAGAACGTCAAAGACGCCCATTCTTAGGTCGCGGATGATTTCTATGCGTTCCAGCGTTTGTATGTCGGAATGCATGTAGCGGACTTTGATGCCGTTTTCGTTCAGGTATTCGGTCAGGTCTTCCGCCATTTTCTTGGTCAGGGTGGTTACCAGCACCCTTTCGCCTTTCAGGACGGTTTTGCGGCATTCTTCCATCAGGTCGTCAATCTGGTTTTCGACCGGGCGGATCAGGCAGACGGGGTCGGCCAGCCCGGTCGGGCGGATGACCTGTTCGACGAAAACGCCTTTGCTTTGTTCCATTTCCCAGTCGCCGGGAGTGGCGGAAACGAATATGGTCTGCGGCCGCATGCGGTCCCATTCCTCCAGTTTCAGAGGCCGGTTGTCAAGGCAGGAGGGCAGGCGGAAGCCGTATTCCGCAAGCGTTCCCTTGCGGTTGCGGTCGCCGCGGTACATGCCGCCGATCTGCGGTACGGAAATGTGGCTTTCGTCAATGAACAACAGAGCGTCCGAAGGCAGGTATTCAAACAGCGTCGGCGGCGGCTCGCCGGGCGCGCGGCCGGTCAGATAACGGGAATAGTTTTCGATCCCCTTGCAATGGCCGGTGGTTTCCAGCATTTCGAGGTCAAAGCGGGTGCGCTGCTCCAGCCGCTGGGCTTCAAGCAGTTTGTCGTGTTCGCGGAAATATTCCAGCTGCGGCCGCAGTTCCTGTTTGATGCGGGAAATGGCCTGGGACAGGGTCGGCCGCGGGGTAACATAATGGCTGGCCGGGTAAACCACCACTTTTTCGAGGTCGGCGGTCTTTTTGCCGGTCAGGGCGTCGAATTCGCAGATGCTTTCGATTTCGTCGCCGAAGAAGGAAACGCGCCAGGCGCGGTCTTCCAAGTGAGCGGGAAAGATATCGAGGGTGTCGCCCTGCACGCGGAAAGTGCTGCGGACGAAGTTGAGCTGGTTGCGTTCGTATTGCAGTTCGGACAGCCGGCGGTATATGTCCTGCGGTTCGATCTCGTCGCCGGTTTTGAGCTCGAGCGTCATCGCCGAATAGGAAGCGACGTCGCCCAAACCGTAGATGCAGGAAACGGAGGCGACGATAATGACGTCGCGGCTTTCAAGAATGCTGCGGGTGGCGGAGTTGCGCATGCGGTCGATCTGCTCGTTGATGGCGGAATCTTTTTCGATATATGTGTCGGTTTTGGGAATGTAGGCTTCCGGCTGATAATAATCGTAGTAGGAAACGAAATATTCCACATGGTTGTGCGGAAAGAACTCTTTCATTTCGCTGTAAAGCTGGGCGGCAAGGATCTTGTTGGGCGCCATGATCAGTGCCGGACGCTGGCAGGTTTCTATAATTTTGGCCATGGTAAAGGTTTTGCCCGAGCCGGTTACGCCGAGCAGCACCTGGTTGCGGTCGCCCCGTCTGAGTCCGGCAACCAGTTCGCCGATCGCCTGCGGCTGGTCGCCTGCCGGTTCAAAGGGACTTTCGATTTTAAATTCTTCGCTCATGATTACGATTTAATCCTTTCGGCGGCAGCTTTCCAGTTTCGAGCCGTCAAAGGGCCGGCCGTTCCAGCATCCGTTCGGTCACTTCCCGCGCTTTTGCCAGAGGCAGCCGGGCAAAGACGGCGGAAGCGTCTTCCGGACGCATGAGTTTAAGCAGCCTTACGATTTGTCCGGTTTCCATGGTGCCGATAATGCGGGCGGCGTCTTCCGGCGCCATGCGGGCATAGATCCCCGCTATCCGGCGGGCGGCAGAAAAAGTTTCGCCGGTTTCGGGGGCATCGGAATAACCGGCCGGGGAGGCTGCCGCGGCATCGGCATCCAGCTGCCGGCGGATGGCCAGGTCCACTTCCGGCGCGCCGCCGCGGCGACGGACGGTGCGTTCATGCCGGCGGAAATATCCGTTTTCGATTTCGGTTGCGCCGGCGGCCGCGGACAGATAACGAAAATGTCCGTCGGCGTGCCAGGGGCTGTACTGCAGCAAATGAAAACCTTTGATGCCGAGCAAAATCAGCAGGAAAACGGCCAGAAAGGCAAAAAAAGACGATTTGTGCATGACCTGTTTCCTTTATTTGATCGAACGCAGCGCCTGCAGCAGTTCTAGTTCTGCTTCGGACGGCGCCTCATTGCTTTCGTCCCTGTCAAAATGCGGTTCTTTTGCCGCAGCCGCCGGTTGTTCTTCCGCCGGCGGTATAACAGGCGATGCAAAACCGGCGGCCGGCGAGGCGGCCGAAAGGCCGGTGCTGTCCGCAACCCGGCGGCCGTTGTCGGCGCCGTACGTTTCCGCCGCCCGGCGGAGAGCCGCCGCCAGTTCAATCATTCTTTCCTGATTTTGGTTCAGTTTGCCGAGCTGTCGGCTGAGGCGGAAGCTGAGTATGATTGCCGGAACGAGCAGGATGACGGTGGCGAGATTGGTCCAAAATTCAAAATGAGTCATGTTATTTTACCTTGTTTATCAGTTTGACGGCGATTCGGGAGCCTTTGCGGCCGACGACGGCTTTCAGCGCCGGCATGCCCTCGGCAGACAGCAGTACCGGGTCGGCAGGCATAAAGGGCAGCGGAATCCAACCGCCTTTTTTCCATTGAATAATTTCTTTTGCCGGCAGGGAAAACGGCGGCATGCGGGCCGTCAACACAACCGTGCCGTCGTTCAGTCGCCGGACGGCCAAAGGCTGCCGCAAACGTTCGGCGCCGTCCATCCGCCGGTTGTTTTCGGGCGGCGTTTCTTTGCAGCCGAAAGACAGAAATATTTTAGTCTTCCGGCCGCGGATGTCAAGCTGCAAACAAAGCGGCAAAGGGACGAAGGCTGCATTTTTTCCTTTGGGTTCGTCGTTTTCGGCGAGCGTTTCCGCCGCTGTTTCGGCCAGAGTTTTGAGCAGTCTGCGGGTTATTGCGAGGGAAATGCCGCGGAAGCCTGCACGACCGGCCGCCGGCGCGTTGCCGAGAGCCAGGGCGGCGAGCAGGGCGGCGTCCGCCTTCGTCAGACGGCAGGCTATTTTTCTTCCGCCGGCGGAAAAGACGAAGCCGACGGACGATTCTTCGTCAAAGTTTCCGATTTCGGCGGCAACCGACAAAGGATGGAAGAAAAGAGGGGCAAGACGTTGCGAGCAGGCCGCGGCCAGCCGTCCGGCGAAAAGCTCTCCGGCCGCGTTGCGGGATCGGGCCAGTGTTTGCAGGCCGCTTTTGTCCGCCGGACGAAGCAGAAAGGAAATTTCTTCCCGGTTGAGCAGTCCGTCGGGGAATGTCGATTCGGGCGTTTTCATTCGGAGAGCCTGCTGAAGCGGATGTTTTTGATTTTGGCCGGGGCGATGGCACGGTCGATCTGTTTCCTTAATTCTCCGTGCAGAATCCGCGGATCGGCGCCGGGCGACAGGTCACGGCAGGGATATTGCCGGAGACCGGCGGCGATGTTGGCGGCGATTTGTTTTTCCAGGGCGAGGTTTCTTCCCGTTTCGGTCCGATTTTGCGGTTCCAGCGACATTTTCAGCCGCAGCCGGCAGCCGTCGGCGGAAACGGCGGTAATCGGCTGCAGTTCGCACGATCTGCCGTCGGCCGAAAGCACGCCCTGCAGAGCGGGCGGCGTCTTTTTCCCCCAGATGACGGTGCCGACGGCCGCCGCCGCCAGAATCAGCAGTATGCCGGCAGTCGTTTTCCGATTTGTTCCGCGAGATATGCGGTTGACTTTTACCATGCTTTTTTCCTTTGAATCTATATTTGGCATAGTAAACCAATTTGTTGTCAGGGCAAAGCGCAAAATGTTTTTATGAGCCGTTTTTTTGCCGGGAAAAGAACGTTTTTAACCATGTTACAGATATGTGAAATCTGAAAGGCTTTTTATTAATTGCTTTTTTTTTAAACTGATTTATGTTACACTGACAAAAAATGTGGTAGTTTGTGTAAGGGCTGGCTATGTACTTATGGCTGATTATAGCGACGTTTATCGCCGCGCTTTTTGCGATGAACACGTCAATACGTTCGGATATCAAGGAACTGTATGTCGAGCCGCAGGCGCAGACTGTGGTGACGAAGCTTTATGTGCAGCACCGTGCGGCGATGAACTATATTTCCAAACGGGACCGCAATTCTACGGTGACGGGGCTGAGTTACAAACCGGGCGAGTTGACGGCGGACATGCTGAAGGCCGACCTGCCGTACGGCTTCCGGCAGGACAGCGGTTTTAACAAATTTACCACCTGGGTTTACTGTCTGGACAAAGACAAGCTTGAAAACAGCGGCGCCGCGGCGCTGCCGGCCGTCTGTACGTCCGGGCTGCCGCCGGCGGGCGGGGAAGGCGGAGAGGAAAGCAATCCGGATCTGGGCACCGGCGGCAACTGCTGTGCGGGGTCTTCGACGGTGGTTTATCTGGTGACTTACGGCTGCGTTCCGTCCAAGTGGCGGGACGTGCGTTCCGGAAAACCGGACGGCATTTTGCTGGGGGCGATGAAGACCACCACCGGTTTTACCCACGGTATGGGGTATGCCATTGACCGTTCGGAATTGAACACCGACATTTACGATAAGAACAATTCCATGTATGAGGAAGACATCCAGACGAAAATGGGGGTTTACGGACAGGGCGGACAATTTTACGTGCCGATTCCGAATTATATTTCGGACACTTCCATGGGCAGCGATTCTTTTGCCAACGTTTGCGGCAGTTCGCGCAAGCATAATGAAGACTATGATCCGGACAATCCGCAGAGCGTTACCGATCTGTACAGCAGCTGCGACTATTGTCTGGTATACATGTCTAGGTTTTAGTTAAAAAGGGGGAAAGACCATGAAAAGAATGTTTAATCGAATCAATGAAGCCGGTACCATGCTGGTGGAAGCGATGGCAATGCTGGGGCTGATTGCCATGGTTACTCCTATTTTGTATAAAAAAGCGGCGGAAAGAACGACCGAGCTGCAGGACATCAACGCTTCAAACCAGCTGCGTATTCTGGCCAACGCCATGGATTCTTACATCAAAGACAACTTTACCCGTATCAACGACGGCGAAACGGTAGTCAACAGCTGTAACGTCGGCAGCATGGATTACAGCGGCTTTACCGACGCGACTTCGGTCAGTTTCGACATTTCCCACCTTTGCGAATATCTGCCCTACGGTTTCCTGAAAGACGGCAAGACGCAGGACAGCAAGCTGTTTTCCAGCGCGAACCCCTCTTTCCAGGTGGTTTTGCGTAAGACGACGGGTACGGAGCTGGACGAGAACAACCAGCCCGTAGTGGTCGCCGAAACGGTTACCGGCTTTTTGACCGCGGTGCCGAATGAAGGCGAAGATTTTCCGTCGACCCGCGTGTCGCGCATTGCCACCATGGTCGGCAGCAACGGCGGTTATGTCGAAGATGACGGTGAAATCATGGGCGCGCAGGGCATCTGGAGTTTGCCCAACACTTCCGAACTGGGGCTGAATCTGCCGGCCAATACGTTTGTCATTTCCTCTTTGCAGCCGATTTCTTCTCAGGGGTTGGCCAACGAAGACGTTCTGCACCGCAAAACCGAGCGGCAGAACGACTATGTGCTGAACTCGATGGAAACCGACCTGTTTATGAGCTACAACAGCAAAAACCATAACATCCGTCAGGTTAACCAGATTATCATGAGACCGCAGAAAGACTGGATGGTCGGCGGCGACCTGAATACCTTTAAGCGGGAGGGAGCCAACGAAAATGAGCCGACCATGGAGTACGGACAGACTTATGAAGCCGATTTGGACTATACCCTTTACATCGGCGACAAGGGCGGCGCCTATATGGAAGGCAATCTGGCAGCGCTGTCGTCGCTGTTTACGGTCAGAAGCGAGCTTGAAAACGACAAAGGCGACGGCGGTATCAAATATTACGGTACTAATACGACGACGGATACGACCGATCCAAGTAACCCGGTAACTTCCACCAACAAAGGCAATGCCATTTTCAGCGTGACGACTTCTAAAATGGAATACGGCAACATCGACGAAAATACGGCCGGCGCTTTGCTGACGGTGGACAAGGACAACGGTTCCATGGAGTTTGAGTCGAAAACCGGCGGAAACGATCCGTCAACGGGAGCGCCGACCGTCAGCGGAACCCAGAAGCTGATTGCCGCCAATGCCGAACGGGTCAACGTGATTGACGGCGCGTTGAGCGTCCGCAATCCGGGAATCGCTCCGGACGGCGGTAAATATGACAATTATCACAAGGATCAGTGGCCGGAACAAAATGCGGCGCCGGCGGTTATTGTCGGGGGCGGCAACGTTCATAACGCGTCTTATACGACTTACACCTATAATGACGACGGCACGCCGAGTATTGTTAACGGTGAGTTTGAGAGTGCCGACTTGACCGGTGAGCATGCGCTGACCGTCAACGGTCCGGCGTTTGTCAAAGACAGTTTGAAAACGGCCAAGCTGAAAGCTTATAACGTCGATGCGGCCAAACTGCGTGCCGGCGTCCGTCCCGAAGACTTTGACGACGTTACCGAAGACAAGGATTTTTATCTGGTGGCTGAGCAGAAAGGCACGGATGCCGCCAACCCGGAAGGCAGAATGCTGGTCGGTCATCATGATGATCCGGTTTCCGGCGAGCTGGGATACCGGATGCAGATTGCGGAAGTTGACGATACGCTTGATGACGGCACCGAAGTGCAGAGCGGCATTCGCATGAAACACGAAAGCGGCATCAACATGCTGGCCAACGCCACTGCCGCGGACGGTTTAAACGTCGGTCTGATTGAACATGACGTTGACAACTATCGCGACAGTACCGCAAACAACGATACGGCTGACGGACAGATCAAGCTCGGCGCGTTTAACGCCATTTCCCTGTCGACCGTTGATGAGAACGGAAACTTTTTTGATCAGTCCGTTGTTTCCATTCAGAACGACATGCTGCGCGCGTATAATGATAAGACGAAAGTAACGGCTACCCGTGATCGTACGGGGTATATAGATTCGGTTACCGACTATGCGCGCTTTGTGTCGCAGGAGTTTGACGAGGCCGGATATACGCATGATGATCTTTATCAGAGAGAGAGAACTGACGGGGAAGACAACCTCTTCGGGCTGGGCGGTATGGACTTTACTATCAGCGAAGCCCAAATTGACGGCAACAAGGCGCGGCCGGTCGTCGATATTCGCGCTTCCCGCGAGAAAGATTATATAACCTCTCGTTTTGCTGGTGGTTTTGCGATTTATGATCATGACGTCAGCGGCAACAGTGATTATCCCGATGATCCGTCGCTGGATGCGACTGCAACTAATCCTGACGGTACTACAAACAGTGTTGGAAGAGGCAACCCGGCTTTGTACGTCAACAAAGGGGATTTTAGGATCTTGACAACCGTGGGCAATGCCGATACCCAGCTGGATGTCAACAAAGGCGACACCATTTTGCAGGTGGATAACAACTCCGACGAAAGTGTGATACCCGATGACAAAGAGCGTGGCAGCGTTTATATCCGCAAGGGCGCCATTAATCTGGCATCCGCTTCCGTATCCGCAGAGCAGCGGCTGACCAATGCCGAGATTAAAGGAACGGAAACTGAAGCCGGTTATAAAGAAACTTATGCGCCGGTCGGCTATATTGCCGCAGATCGTTTTATTGCCCAAACGATTCCCGACGGTACCATTTTGGAAGGAACCACGAACAGCACTATCAACAGCGGCGATATAAACACCATTAAAGGAACGGACGGCAAAGAGGTAACTCCTTTTAACAAGTTTGAAGTCAATCCGGCCTATACGTCGGTTATGCATGACATCAAACTGACAACCCGCGGCGGCGCCCGTCTGAGCGATATTCTGCCTGATTTTGTCAACAAGGGGATTTACGTGGTCGATAATACGTTTAAAGACGACGTGGTCTGGACCAACGGATCGGATCCTTTGAATGGTGGAAATTTTAGTGAAATAACCAACGGATCGGCTGAAGAGTATACTTCTGCGTACCTTGGCTTCGTACCTTCTCCGACCTGTCCGCCGGGATACTCCAAGGTAATTACCATCAATCCTTCTGGTTGGGCGATGGCGCAGGCTGGTACGCCGGTGTCTAAAAACAGCAAGATAGACATCAGCACGCATAACAATCCGTATTTGTATTGGTATACCCAGGATGGTGAGAGACGTACGGAAACGGAAGAAATCGAACCGGTTAATCCGCTTACCTTTCAGAAAAGCACATGGCTGAAGGCAATGGTTTTGCCCAATTGCAGCGGTTTGAATCTGAAAGGAGAATGCGGGGATTTGAAGAAGTTTACCGGCTGGGGCACGGTGATGGGTTTCATTTATCCGAAAGCTTATTACGAGGATTTTGTTGCAGGAACGCTGGATAAAGACAATAAAGGCGATGCCGATACAACAAATGATCAGGATACCGTTTATTGGAACCTGTATCCGGTTCATTATCGTGAACTGGAAGCTTATGTGACGGTTTATTGTTATTTCCGCCGCGAAGCATTTGACAGTGAGTATGTTGACAAGGCTTACGATCAGTTGAACGGAACGCGTCGTAACTTTTGGGAAAAAACCGGAGCAACAAACCTTGAGCGTCTGAACGATCCGGCTCTGGAGTATAACGATCCGTGGTAAATTTCCGGGTTGTCGGAAAATTCCCCGTTCGCTAAGGACGGGGAATTTTTTTTGCCGATGTGCCGGCGGGGCAAAATAATTTGCAACGATCCTCTCTTACGCCGGGAATGACCGGGATTTGCACCTTGACGGGAAAAGGCCGCAACAGGGTGCCGGATACGATTGACGGGATGTAGCGTGCCCGGGAAAGTTTGGCCGGCCGAAACAGGGACAGAAAAATGGCCGTTGTCGTTTTTTGTTTGTAACGCGTGTTTTTCCTGGTGTTTCCCGACGAGGAATAATGAGAATCCGTCACCGGAAAAACGTTTGGTTAAAAAAGGGAAAAAATCGCTGTCGACGCTTAGAAAATACGGGGCGTAAAAATTTAAACGAAACAAGGTAAGCCGTTGATTGTGAGGGGGCAGAGAAGTCGGGACGGGTATTGCAACGGGTTTGCTGCCGTGCCGGTTGATTGCAGGAAAGCCGTTTTTTTTCGGAGAGGAAAAGCGGGACGAACTGTCAACCGGATTTTGCGGCTTGCGGGGAGAGGCACGGAGGAGAAGTCTGGACGGTTATTGAACGGGTTTGCCGCCGTGCCGGTTGATTGCAGGAAAACCGTTTTTTTTCGGAGAGGAAAAGCGGGACGAACTGTCAACCGGATTTTTCGGCTTGCGGAGAGAGGCGCGGAAAAGAAGTCTGGACGGGTATTGCAACGGGTTTGCCACCGTGACGGTTGATTGCAGGAAAACCGTTTTTTTTCGGAGAGGAAAAGCGGGGCGAACTGTCGACCGGACCGCATTGTCCGTGATGTAAAAAAGGGGGGACAAATGCAATGCCCTCCGAAACTGTTTCGGAGGGCATTGAGCAGTTTTATCGTCGTCGGCGAGTTACTGTATCTGGCCGAAAGGTTTCATTTTCAGCTTGTTCCAGCCGCTGTTGTTTTTCTTTTCTTCCGCCGCGCGCTTGGCTTCTTCCGCTTTGGTTTTCTGTTCCCACTTGCGGATCGGTTCGCTGCGTTTGTTGACGATTTTACGCTGCTGTTCGTTTTGAATGACGCCGATCGGCAGCACCTGGTTTAAGAGCGACGGCGACACGAATTCGGAATGTTTGGGGCCGAGCGCCTTCAGCATGGCGTCGATGATTGCCGCCCCCGGTTTGAAGTTGTATACATGAACGCCCCCGCCGTAGAAAATGGCGAACGAATGGCAGGGCGAAGAGATCAGCATGTCCGTGTAATCGACGCCGCGGACAAAACGAATGATGATTTTGGGCTGGATAACGCATTGTTCGGCCTGGTCAAACAATACGTTTCCTTCGGTGCCGAGAAAATATTTGGTTACCATGTCGCGCACCGGTTCGCCCATTACGCCGCAGAAACCGCGAATCGGAAAACCGTCCAGCGTGTAACCTTCATATTCGTTGTTTTGCGGAAAAACTTCATAACAGAAGACCTGTTCGGCGTTGACGATGTTATCGATGGCAAACTTGCCGGCTTCGTCGTAAAAACGCTGCTGGGGTTTGACTTCTTCTTCCGTCGCCTGATTTTCCCGTTTCCAGGAACCTTCCGGCTGGCTGAAAGACTGCACGCCTTCGACGGACTGGGCAAAGCCGGCGGCCGGATAGAACAGCATCAGCCCGGTGATTAACAAAATCGGTAATTTCATGAACGGTCCTCCCAAATAATTTTCTGTAATTATAATAAATCCTCGTTTGTTTCTCAAGCGGTAAATGAAATGAGATTTACTTGTCGCTGATGCGCAAGGCTTCGATAAAGGCAGACTGCGGAATTTCCACTTTGCCGAACTGACGCATCCGGAGTTTGCCTTTCTTTTGTTTGTCAAGCAGTTTGCGTTTGCGGGTGATGTCGCCGCCGTAGCATTTGGCGGTGACGTCTTTGCGCAGGGCGGAAATGGTTTCGCGGGCGATGACGCGGCCGCCGATTGCCGCCTGGATCGGAATTTTGAACAAATGCCGGGGAATCAGGTCTTTTAAGCGTTCGCAAATCTGCCGGCCGCGGGCTTCCGCTTCCGAACGGTGGCAGAGAAAAGCCAGTGCGTCGACCGGTTCTTCGTTGATGAGAATCTGCACCTTGACCAGGTCGGATTCCTGATGGCCGACAATTTCGTAATCAAAGCTGGCGTAGCCGCTGGTGATTGATTTCAACCGGTCGTAAAAGTCGAAAACGATTTCGTTTAAGGGAATTTTGTAGACCACCATTGCCCGGCTGCCGGCATAGGTGAGTTCTTCCTGTACGCCGCGGCGGTCGTTGCAGAGTTTTAAAACCGCGCCGAGATATTCGTCGGGCACCAGAATGGTGGCGCGCACCACCGGTTCTTCGATTGAACGCACGGTCGAAAGATCGGGCATGTCGGCCGGGTTGCAGAGAGTGAGCCGTTCGCCGTTGGTCATGTTGAGGTTATAGGCAACCGAGGGCGCGGTGGTAATAAGGTCAAGGTCAAATTCCCGTCCCAGACGCTCCTGAATGATTTCCATGTGCAGAAGGCCGAGGAAGCCGCAGCGGAAGCCGAGCCCGAGCGCGGCCGAGTTTTCGTTCTGATAGTCGATGCTGGCGTCGTTTAATTTCAGTTTGGCGAGAGCGTCTTTTAAGTTTTCGTACTGGCTGCTGTCAACCGGGAAGATTGAACAGAAGACCACCGGGACAGACGGTTTGAAACCGGTGAGCGGCGCTTCGCAGGGCGTGCGGTGGTCGGTAATGGTATCGCCGACGCGGCAGTCGCTGACGCTTTTGATGCTTGCGGTGATGAAGCCGATTTCGCCGGGATAAAGCGCGTCGACGTCCTGCATTTTGGGGGTGAAGATGCCGACTTTGTCAATTTGATAAACGGTGCCGGCGGCCATCATGCGGATTTGCTGTTTTTTGCGGATAATGCCGTCTTTGATCCGCACCAGAATGATGACCCCGAGGTAGGAATCGTACCAGCTGTCAATCAAAAGCGCTTTCAAGGGCGCGTTTTCTCATCGGCCTTGCGGGAATACCGCTTCCAGCAGGGCGGGTACGCCGAAGCCGGTTTTGCCGGAAGTTTCCACCGCGCCGGAGGCGTCGAGGCCGATGACGTCTTCAATCTGCCGTTTGACTTTTTCCGGTTCGGCCGAAGGCAGGTCAACCTTATTTAGAACAGGGATGATTTCGTGATTGTTGTCAATTGCCAGATAAACGTTTGCCAGCGTTTGCGCCTCCACCCCCTGAGTGGCGTCGACCACCAGGATCGAACCTTCGCAGGAGGCAAGCGAGCGGCTGACTTCATAGGAAAAGTCAACGTGGCCGGGGGTGTCCATCAGGTTGAGCTGGTAGGTTTTGCCGTCTTCCGCGGTATAGTTGAGGCGGACGGTCTGGGCTTTGATGGTAATGCCGCGTTCGCGCTCAATGTCCATGGAATCGAGCACCTGTTCCTGCATTTCGCGGCTGGAAAGGCCGCCGCAGTATTCGATCAAACGGTCGGCCAGGGTCGATTTTCCGTGGTCGATGTGGGCGATGATGGCAAAGTTGCGAATAAGATTTAAATCGTGAACCATGTCTTTCCTGTCTTGAATTATCCGTATTAATACCCATAAATAGGGCAAAAAAAAAGATTAGGCAATATAATATTGATTACGGCCGCAAAATATGCTAACAATAAATATGTATCCGGACAGGAGGTTTGAGATGAGAAAAATGATTGACGTCGATTTTGGTTCTTCCCGCTATGACGAGCTGGTGGAACTGCGTTACAAGGTCCTGCTTGAACCGCTTGGTTTGAAATTTCTGGATATGTACCGCGAAAAGGAAATGAACTATCTGCATATCGGCTGTGTGGAAAGTCTGGATGACAATCTGGTCGGCGGACTGATGCTGGTGCCGGTCAACGATGAGGAAATCCGGCTGATGCAGGTGGCGGTGGACAGTAAATATCAGCGTGAGGGCGTCGGCCGCGAGATGGTAAAATATGCCGAAAAACGCGCCAGGGAAGCGGGATATTCACGGATTGTCATGCATGCGATGCTGTCAGTCGTTCATTTTTACGAGAAACTCGGCTACCGGCAGGAAGGCGATATTTTCGAGGAAAACGGCATTACCTTTGCGCGGATGGTAAAAGACTTGTAATTTTTTAATAACGGAACTGTCCGATGGCAGAAACTTTTCAAGACCTTAAGGTCAAACTTATCGAACATTATCGGCGGGTGCAAAGCGCCGATGAACTGACGGCGGGTTTTAACCTGCTGGTTGACGGGGAGGAACTGCGGCAGCTGATCGGCGGATTGAAAAAGACTTTTCCGAAAGAGCCTGCTCTCGGTGACGAATATACCATGTATTTTGCCTATGCGATGATGCAGGCAGACCAGCGGACGGCGGAAGATTTGCTTGATTGGCGCAGACATACCAAAAAATTCATTAACAACTGTCCGCAAAACCATAATCTTGCCAACCATTTGCGCAGCGTAATTCATCATTTGCCGGAAATGGGCGGAACCACCGGGGAAACTTATAATTACGGCCTGCGGGCCTTAAATCTGCTGCCGAAAACTTATCCGCAGTATCGGGAATGCGTCAAAGCGGTGGAGAAAATGGCGCGCAGCGATTTCCGCTTTTTGCTGGACAAGGCAAAAAACGAACCGGATTATCAAAAACAGCTGAAAGCCTATGACCGTGCGCTGGCACGGTTAACCGACATTCCTTCCGGCGAGCGCTATAAGGGGCTGGACGAGTGTATGCAGGCGATGTTCCCGGTTTATAACCGCACCGAATGGGGACGCCTGGAACTGCCGCATAAACGCCGGCTGGCCTCGAAACGGATTTTCAAGAGCCTGCCGCATGAGGCGCAGACGGCAATCCGCAATCGTAAGCATTATAACGACTGGTTAAGCCGGTGAGCTTTTTGACCGATTGACTGATGCCGGCCGAAAGGCCGGTTTTTCGTTGTGTTTGAACGTGCTTTTGCGTCTGTTAATACGTTGAAAAACAATGTTTTTTGTTTGATTTTCCCTGTAGCGGAAAAAGGTACGATAAAATGCGGCGGAAATCAAGACGAAAAAACAAGGGAAAGCGGAGAAAATTTCTATAACTATCTATCGTACAATATTTTACATCACATATTGTATAAAACCATGGGATTGGGACTTTTGTCCGCGTGCCTGTACCTGTTGTGTGCGGCGCCGGCTTCGGCTAAGGTCTGTTTCGTCGGCGACGAAAACTGCGGTGCCGGCGGCAGTTTTGAACCGGCAGAGGAATTGCCCAACGAAGACCTTTGCAGACAGGAAAAATACGATACTTTGGCCAGCGCCTGCGCTAACCCGGGCGGCGTTTGTCCCTATGATGCCAGATACGTCAGGTGCTGCCCTTCGGAATATGCCTATCAGGCCTGCGTTTTTCCCCTGGAAACGGTAAAAACTCAAAATTCGGAGGGCAAAACGGTAGCCGACAAATGCGGCAGCCTTTTCAAATGTAAATGCAACAGCGAATACAAAACCCCGGCCGACTGGAGTTCACAGGCATCAAGCGCCTGTCAGCCGGGCGGCGGGGTGTGCATCATGAGCACCACCGACACGGTTTATTACAATAAATGCGTTTGTGACGTCAACTATTTTCCTTATGAAGGCTCATGTCCGGACAACATGACGCAGATTGAGAGCTGCCGTGACAGTGACGGCAAAACGCGCGTCAGCTGCCAGTGTCCGAGCAACTACCGTACCTGTACGTACGGCGGCGCGCCTGGCGCCAAAAGCTGCAAGCAGGGCGGTCTGACGCTTTACAGTTCGTGCAAGTCGGCGGAAGACGAGTGTGAAAACGCGGGTTATTTCAAAGACTGTTACACGCAAACCTGCTATTACGACACGAACAGTACGATCTATGACAAAGGCCGCTATCCGACCAGCTGCGAAGATTCCTACGAAGCGTGTCCGTATGCGTACGGTTTCTACAAATGCCGCTGGAGTGCGGAGAGTTATTGCGCCAAGTGGGACATGACGGAATATTCGAAACAGTTGCCGTCGACCTGTACCAAGGACGGCGTACAGGGAACGGTTATTCCCTGCAACCTCGGCGGCAGCTACAACGGCGGCGGCAGCACCAGCAATTACCTTGGCTATTACCGCTGCAAGCTGACCTGTGAACAACAGGCGAGAGGTGCAATTTCGCAGGGCTATCTGACAGTCAACAACAATATCGTTGACAGCAAGGGCAATTACGGTTTTGTACGCACCGACAGCAAGGGAAAACATTTGTATCTGATCGGCGATGTCGGTTTGCCGAAGGGCGAGATGGGGGAAGGAGACTGGGGACATGCTCAGATGGCTAAAGAAAGCTATGTGTCGATCAACGGTATCAATGCGCTTTATGATGTTGACAGCAGCCGCTACAGCAGCTGCAGCGAAAACCGCACTTCTTCTTATCGCCCGACGGTATATCTCAGCAACAAGCGAATTACTAAGAAGAATTATATTTTGGATGTCGATTTGTCGGATGTTAACATTACGTTTGTTTTGAATAGCGGGGATGGTGACGGTTCCGAAGATTATCAACTCAGAACCAGTCATACATGGAAAAATATTTCGCTTTCTCATTCTGCGACCAAGAGTTATGTTCAGAAATTGGGTTTAACAGATTCTTGTGAAATGAGAAAAACTTCTAAACGTTCGGGTTGGAAAGATGTCGCTTTTGACGGTAACAGGAACAGAATTAATGTTTTGAACAAATCAACCTTAACTTTAACCGGCAGCATATCTTTGTACTTGGGAGGAGGCTGTTTCACTTCAGATGAAGGTAACTTAAAAAATAATGAAGGGTGCAGTTCTTATACCAATTTCTATATAGGCGGAGAGTGGGGGAAGATAATTTTTGATAATGCAACTATTTCCGGTAGCAGCAGTAACGATTTTGACTGTGCTGCAAAGAGTACTGTTTTGTTCAAGAGTTCTACAGGTTTGGTTGGAAAAATATGGTCACAATGCAGCGTCGGTTTGTTAGATTCTAATATTCAATTATCGTTGCTTCATATTCAACCTCATAATAACGGAGAGGCCAATACTTCTTTTGGAGGCGGAGTAGAACTGAACGGAACTTGTTACAAAAAGACTCCCGGCGTCTATCTGAAAAATTCTACGTTGACACTTGGGGGTAAATCTTATCGGTGGCCAAGCATGATACGTGATGATTCCGATTATGGCAAGATGTATATCAGTAAGGACAGTAAGGTGATCGTATATGGCAGTCTTCATCTGGGGCCGGGCTCTTCCGTATGTTTCCCCGATGCCGGTAATACGAAATATGTGACTTCAACCAAGGGAGGGTATCGGTTGGAGAACGGAGATAACGGGAGTGCTGTTGTAGCGTTTAGCGGCAGTTCCGGTTATCAAAGGCTCTATTTCTATGATAAAAATGACAATTGGACATGTATGCCTTATAATCAAGGGATTTGTACGGATTACAACCAATATAAACGTTCTTATGTATTAGGTCACGTATCTGCGACAGGGCATTACGGCAATTGGTCCGGTGTTGATCCCAATAATTGGAAACCGGGTTGGAGCAGTAAATTGTTATTCCCGGCATGTTACAATATGCAGGCATGCGGTTTGGGATATAATAATTAGTGTGCTTCCCGGGGCGGGGAAAGAAAGCAGGATTTATATGTTTTTTTCCCCGTCCGTACCGGAAGTCGGGTATGAATTCAAAATCAGCAGATAAAAAGTTTTAAGCAAGAATTATTATCTACAACTATTTATGAAGAAGTTATTATTAAGGAGAGAAAACGAAGCTCTCTTTTTAGAAATTTGGCATTAAGCAGGTTCATAGAAACAAAAGCTTAAAGAGATAATAGTTCCGTATGATTTGGTTTTTGTAAAAAACTTAAATAAGTACATTTTAATCTTTAAAACCTTTTTATTTATGAAAACAAACAAATTTTGGTTTGTCATGGCAGCAGCTGCCGTGCTTGCCGGTATGGTAACTTTGGTATCCTGCGAAAAGGATGAACCTTTTCAGCCGGAAGTAATTGAAAGCGAAGTTTTGGATCAGGGCATGGACGAAAGCATAAAAGTGCAGTCCGGTACGGAAGGAACCTCGCTGAGCTATGAAAGCTGGATTCTGGTCAAAGGCATTACCCGTGCCGAATTTGAAAACAGAGTTTCGGTTACTCTCAACAATCAGCTGAAACATATCAGCGGAGAACTTGACGTCAGGGATTTTAACGAAGGAGAAGCAGTGTTGGAATTCTCAAACAAAGCTGGAGAAAGTAAGAAAGACGGCTTTGTTACGGTAACGGATTCAATACTGGTATGTACCGTTCGTTATCCGGATTTTTCTTTTGATTACGAACTGACTTATCAGGTAGGCGTTTATGATGATGGTGTTACCCGGATGGTTATGCCGCATTACCAATATGAGAATATCACGGATAAAGGAAGTACTTTTTCCGCAGTGGAAAAAGTTTCTGAGGGTGATAAGGAGTATGAAAAACGAACACTGACGCATGAGTTGGAAGTAACGTTGAACGGTGAAGTTTATACCGTGTTTGCCGAATTTGTCCTTTATAAAGGGCGGGCAGACGATATTTTACGTTCAAGCAAAGTAATCAATGAAGGTTCTAAGATCATTTCGTCTACAGAAACTTCCGTAACGACTTTGTCTTTTATTGAAGTCGAGCAGGAATGGTCTGTCAGTGGTGTAAAATCTTTCCGCGTTGAAACGGAACTGGTAACGAAAATGACGTATTCGTCTGAAAAATGTTATGGTTTTGTTTCAAGTATGTGGGACCACTATCACAGTCCTCTCCGCTATGTGGATACACAAGACAGCGTTTTCATAAGCCGTCGGGCCGAAGGTAATATTGAATTTACCAAAGTCAGAAAAACGCAGGATGTCATTTTAAGCGATGCCGGTGAAGGAGAAATAAAACTGGCTGTGACTCATACTGCGTGTGATTATGAAGTGCCGGTTTATAAAGATGCAATATTGACCTATGAAATGCCGTACAGTCAAGTTATGGCAGACAATGAAAGGGTGAATGATGTTACATGGGAACAGGCTGCTGACGGATGGCGTTTCTTATTCTATATAAGGAATAATTTCTACGTTGGCGATACATCGATGGTTTGTGACGGTACTGATCTTAACGGAGACGGTATTGATGACATAACCGGAGAGCTGGTCGAGTGGACTTGGGCTGATGCCGTTAAACTTTCCTGGACGTATTCGGATTATATTTATCTGGCCGAACCGACGGTTTCAACGCTCGGCATTCGGTGATTCCGGTTATCGGCGTCTATCCGGAAAAATATGGTCTGGAGTATGTTTTTTTAATCCCCGCCCGTTGCCTGACTGAGTTCGGGTGATATAAATCCCCTTTAGGGCGGGGCCCTCTGTTGCGGGGCGGGGAGAAAGCCCGGAGTCTAAGGCTTTTCTCCCCGCGGATCCCGGACTTTTACCTGAACATCGGCCGGACGGAAAACGTTAAAGTCCAAATAAAAATTATTATCTGCAACTATTGGACTTTTTGCTTTTTATAACAAAACGCCGTTCTTGAAAGAACGGCGTTTTGTGTTGTCAATATATTGAAAAACAACGTTTTTGTATCCCTTTTGCCTGCGGCAAAAAAAGGTACGATAAAATGCGGCGGAAATCAAGACGAAAAATCAAGGGAAAGCGGGGAAAAGTAATATAACCATTTATCGTACAATATTTTACAT
>MNTV01000019.1 GCA_001917175.1 Azospirillum sp. 51_20 | reverse complement strand
ACTGACGGAGGAACTTTCAGCAGCAGAGACGAAAGCCGCCGCGGAGGCGCCGGACAACACGTCCGGGCAGGGGGAAGAGGCGTCGCCGGCCGAACCGGAAAGCGCTTTGGCCAAGATGAAGGCCTTTGTCCGCAAAGCCGTCGACTGTTGCATCGAATAAGTAAAACGCAAACGTTCAAACCGGTTCGGAGAGGCTTTTCTTTGGACCGGTTTTGTTATTGAAATATTAAGCATTATGCTGTAACCTAAAGCCGATTTGTGCAAATTCTAATAATTCTGGAAGTCTGAAATGATTCATAAAAGCAAGTCCGAAAATCCTTCTTTGGAAGAAAACGAAAATTCCTGGCTCGGCAGCAACCTGTACCGGCTGATGCTGGTCGTAACCGTTGTCTGGTTCGCGATCGTGCTGATTTACATTACCCAGTTTTTCGGCTGGTCGAATTTGTTTCTGATGATGCCCGACGAGTTCGGCGGTTTTCTGGCCGGGGCAACTCTGCCGCTGGCGCTGATCTGGGTCGGCATGGCTTATGTGGATCGCAGCGCGGCCTTTAAAAAAGAAGCTAAGTTTCTCCGTGCTTACATGAATCAGCTGGTCTATCCGGAAGAAGGCGGCGCCGCCACGGCCAAGGCAATGTCGGAGGCGATTCGCTCACAGGTGTCGGAATTGCAGGAAGTGACCAAACTGGCCATGAGCCAGACCTCCATGATCAAAAAGGAACTGGATGAACGGGTGGACGACTTTGCCAGTCTGGTGCGGGTGCTCGACAACTATTCGACCAAAAGCATCGTCGAATTGACCAACGGCGTCAAAACCCTGACCAAGAGCTTTGACGGCGTGACCGACAAAGCGTTTAAAACCACCAAAGACTTAAGCAGCTGCATTGCCGAATTTTCAAGTGTTGCCACCCGTTTGCAGGGAGATATCAACGGCATTGTCGACAACCTGCTGCCCGGCATGCACGAAATCAAAAATTCCGCCGATGTGATCCAATCGGTGGCCGAAAGCAGCTCCCGCCAGATTATGGAAGCCAGTGAAAACATCAAATCCTACGGCAGCGTTTCGGAAGAAAACTTCAATCTGGTTTACGAAAAGATTCAGGCGCAGGGCAAATATCTGGAAGACATTACCAACCAGGCGGTGGAAAGCACCAGGGCGGTGGGCGAAACATTCCGTTCGGTGGCGGCCGAGATTGACGAGCTGATCGAAACCCGCGGGCAGAAAACCGTTGAATATGCGGAAAACATGGACAACAGCATTCAGGAGGTTTACCGCAAAATTTCCGAACACAGCGACCTCTTTGTTAACGAGGCGGAAAAGATCATTGCCCAGACGGCGCTGGTGGAAGACAATATTTCCTCTCAGGCGAACGAACTTAAAAACATTGCCGACACGGTGGCGGAAAGCCTGCGGTCGGCCGAGGATTCGCTTAATTCCGGTTTTGACGACCTTGACGAGCGCAGCTCCAAAGCGGTTGAAAATCTGCGAGAAGTGGTCGATACGGTAAAAGTCAAAACCGAAAACCTGATCACCTTTACCGACAGCGCCTGTGATAAGATCAACGCCGGCAGCGACAATATTGCCGAACGTTTCAGGGAGCTGCAGGGGATCGGCGGCGAAATCGGCGGCGGTCTTGACATCGTGGGCGGCAAATTTGCCGAGGGAATCGACGGCATCAGAAAGTCGATTGACGAAATGATGCAAAACTTAAACGAAGTCAACGACGCGATCGCCGCGCAGACCGAACGGCTGAACGAAACTGGCAACATGGCGGTTGCCCAGAGCCGTCTGGCCGAAAGTTCGCTGGCCGAACAGCACGGCAGCATCAATGCTTCGCTGGCCAAAATCGAAGAAATCAAATCCGAACTCAACCGTCAGATCGAAGAGCTTTCGACCGCGGCCGGCCGCATTGCCGGCGAGGCGGGCGAAGCCGTCGACAGGCTGAAAGAAAATCTTTCCGCTTCGCTTGAAGCTTCCGGCAAAGCCGCCGAGCAGACGCGTAAAATCAATGACAGTCTGGAAGCGGAAGTTCGCCGTCTGGACGAAGCGGCGGATGCCGCGGCGCAAAAAGTTTCCGGCCTGGAAAGCACCGTTGCCGCGCAAAGCGATCATCTGCGCAGCCTGATCGGTGATGTGGACGAACGTACGGCGCAAATTGCCGCGATTATGGAAAAGCACGAAAATGCCGTCAACGAAGCGACCGGCGGTTTCTCCAGGCAGTTTGCCGAAATCGTCGCCACTTTTGAAAGCCAGTCGGAACTGTTTAACTCGGTGGCCGAAAACACGGCCGGCGTCAGCCGTTCCATCCGCGAGCAAATTGCGGCCGTCGGCGAAAGCGCGGACAGCGTGTTCGCCAAGATGAGCGCGCTTGAGGACGAAGTTGCACGCCGCGGTTCCGACGTAGCGGACAAGTCTAACGTCGCCATTGACAAACTGAGCGAAATCGATCAGGCGATTGCCGAAAGGATACGCAAACTTGACGAAGATCTGACAGAAGTTTCCGATCGTCAGAACCGGATTGCCGAAAGCATTGCCGCCGGTCTGGAGCAGTTCGGCGAAGCCGTCGACCGTGCCAGAGGCGGCGCCGACGAAGCGGCCGCGGCCATTGTTGACAGCATGAATAACGGCGCCGGCGAACTCGGACAGATTATTGAACGGATTAAAAACGAAGCCGGCGCAGGTGCCGAAGCGATGGTGGCCGGCATGAACGACGGCGCCGACAGGATCGGCCAGATTATTGAACGGATTAAAAACGAAGCGGGCGCCGGAGCGGAAGCGATAGTTGCCGGTATGAGCGACGGTGCCGACCGGATCGGCCAGATCGTTGAGCAGGCCAAAACCGGTGCCGACGAAGCTGCCGAAGCTCTTGTCAGCCGCATGAACGACGGTGCGGGTGAACTTGTCCGAGCCGTTGAACAGATGAAAGAAACCGCCGAAAACGCGGCATCCTTTGTTGCCGGCAGCGTCGAAAAGATTAAGGGCGTTCATAATGAGTTTGGCACCGAGTTTACGGTTCTGGCCGGTCAGATGGACGGTTATGCGGACAAAATCGGGCGTTCGGCGGAAGAAATTGCCGTCCGCGGAACGGAAATCAATGAACGTTTTGGCGGGCTGGTTGAGCAGATCAACGCGGAAAGCGCAAAAGCCGACAGCATTTTTGCCGCTTTGGGTGAACAGATGCGTGTTCAGAGCACTGCCATCAATGACAACTTCAACCGTCAGCGCGAAGACCTGATGGACGTCGTCAATCTGGTCAGCGCGCAGACACGTCTCGGCGAGGCGGCATTAAATGAACAATATAAATGCTTGATGGACGTTTCCGACGCAGTTTCCCGCAAAATGACGGGTTTAAGCGACCAGTTCAAGAAAAATACCGGTGGTCTGCAGGAAAATGCGGCGGCCATGTCGGCGGAAATTTCCGCGCTGGCGGATCACCTGCTGCAAATCGGCAGCACCATGGGACAGACCACTCAGAATTCCATTGCCGGCATAGAGCAGGTCAATCAGGCGCTGGTTCTGTGTTCGGACAATCTCAACCAGGCGACCGACAACGCCGCCGCCAACATGAACAAGGTGACGGAAGACTACCACCGCTGCCTGAACGGTTTCGGCGCGGTTACCGAAGAAAGCAACCGTGCGCTGAACGAAGCGGCCGGACTGATTGCCGCGCAAAACGACAAGATGACGCAGATTGCCGAAGACACCAAAGCGCTGACGGATTATTTCAACAACCTGATGAACAACGCTTCCGAGCAGTTGATTGAAAAAGCCAACGTTGCCCATGACCGGATTCGCGAACTCGGCGAGGGGCTTCAGCAGCTGGGCAGACAGCTGGAGGAAACCACCGGCAGCAGTGCGGAGCATTTTGCCGCTTCCGGCGAAAAACTGCGCTCTGCGGTTGCCGAAGTGATGACCGATGCCGAGCGCGTTGCCGGCGAGGTACGGGCTTCGCACGAAGCCTTTAAAGAGCAGTCGGACAATCTGCGGGCAACCGCCGACGAAACGCTGACCAAAGTCAGCGAAGTGATGGGCAGTTTCAGCGGCAGTCTGGAGGAATTTACCGCCAAGAGCAACGCGATTGTCGACAGCACCAGTAACTTTAACGGCGTGATCAAAAAGCAGATCGAACTGCTTGACATCGGTGCCAAGCAGGCCGGCAGCGAACTGGCGGACATTGAGAAGCGCTACCGCGAAATGAAGGTTGAAAACTTCCTCAAGAATGCGACTTCCATTATCGAAAAACTGGAAACGCTGGCGGTTGACATCAACATGATCTTCAACCCCGAAAGCCAGGATAAACTTTGGCAGAAATATTATGAAGGCGACACCGACGTCTTCGTCCGTTATCTGTCGCGCACCATGAGCCGCAAACAGGTGGTGGCGATCAAGGAGGAATTTGAGAAAAATCCGGAATTCCGCAAGATGGTCAATGCCTATATGGGCGAGTTCGAGGAACTGATCAACCGCGCCCGCGGCTGCGAAAAGTCGGGCATTCTGCTGTCGGTTATTTCCGGTGCGGACATCGGCAAAATCTACTATGTTATCGCCCGGGCCTTGGACAAGCTGAATTAATCTTATGAAAATACTCGATTTTGACAGTCAGGTATTTTTGGCGCCGATGGCCGGTATAACGGACCGGCCGTTCCGCGCATTGACGGCATCTTTCGGCGGCGGCAACATTGTTTCCGAAATGGTGGCGGTTAATGCGCTGGAGCGCAAGAACGCCAAAACCTGCCGCATTGCGGACGTGCGCGACGAGCCTTATCCGGTGGTCGTGCAGCTGGTCGGCGGCGATCCGGCTTTGTTTGCCGAAGCGGCAAAACTGGCGGCCGACCTCGGGGCGCACAGCCTGGACATCAACATGGGCTGTCCGGTAAGGAAAATCGTCAACAACAATTCCGGTTCGGCACTGATGAAAGATCCGCTGCTGGCGGCCAAAATCATCGAAACGACGGTGGCAGCAACCCCGCTTAAAGTCAGCGTGAAATTCCGTAAGGGATGGGATCATGATCATGTCAACGCGGTTGAATTTGCCCGCATGTGTGAGGAAAGCGGCGCTGCTTACGTGACCGTTCATGGCCGTACCCGCAGCGATTTTTATGCCGGTACGGCGGATTGGGACATCGTTGCCGCGGTAAAAGACGCGGTTAAAATTCCGGTGGTTGCCAACGGCGACGTTTCCGACGCGGCTTCGGCGGCAAAAATTCTGCGCCATACCGGCGCCGACGGGCTGATGATCGGCCGCGCGGCTCTCGGCGCGCCATGGCTGATTGCGGATATTGACCGCTTTTTAAAAACCGGAAAAGAACCGGAAACGCCGGCACCCGGAACGATAAAAACGGTGCTGATCCGGCATATTCGCGGCTTGTGCGATTATTACGGCGAACGGACGGCGCTGCAGCTTTCGAGAAAATATGTCTGTTGGTACTGCAAAGGGTTGCACGATGCCAAAAGGTTTCGCGAGCAGTATACGAAAATAGGCAGTCTGGCAGAAGCGTTTGCGGCGGCGGAAGCTTATTTTGACGGTTTGGAGAAAGACATAACGGAGGAAGAAAGATGAAAATCATCGTCGGCGGCGCCGGCAGCGTCGGCAAGAGCATCGTCGCCTATTTGAGCCGCGGCAACAACGACGTGGCCGTGGTTGACGAAGACGAAAGAAAGTTAAACGAAGTCGCCCGCGAATGGGACGTGATGCCGGTTTTGGGTTCGGTCGCCCATCCTGACGTGCTGCAAAAGGCCGAAGCCGGCAAAAGCGACCTGCTGATCGCTGCAACCGAAAGCGACGAAGTCAACATGATTGCCTGCCAGGCGGCATATTCGCTGTTTAATGTTCCCCGCAAAGTGGCGCGCATCAGCGCCCGGGTGTATCATAAGGCGGCCTGGGGCGGCTTGTTCGGCGACCACGACATTCCGGTGGATCTGGCGGTTTCCCCCGAATATGAAATTGCCGGCGCTATCAAACGGGTGCTTCAGTTTCCGGGCATTTCCGGAATTTGTCCGTTTGCCGGCAAAAAGCTGATGCTGCTGTCTTTCCGCTGTCCGAAAAAGTCGCCGCTGCTGCAAATTCCGCTTGACCATCTGGAACGGGCGGAGCCTGATCTGCATATTGCGGTGGTCAACGTCATCCGCAGCGGCCGCGGTTTCATTCCCGGCAGCGACGACACTTTCCATGCCGGTGACGAAATTAACCTGCTGGCGGCGGCAGACGAAGTCGAAGACGTCATCCGCGCCTTCGGCCTTGAGCGCAAGGACAACGAACGGGTGCTTATTTTTGGCGGCGATCAGATTGCCGAATATCTGGCGGAAGCGCTGGAAGAAGACGACGGCATTGCCGGCTGCCGGGTGATTGACGAAGATCCGCGCAGCGCCGCCCGTCTGGCGGAACATCTGAACAACACGGCGGTGTTTAACGGTTCGGTCATGAGCGACGTGGTGCTTGCGGAAGCCGGCATTGCCGACGCCGATGCGGCGGTTGCGGTCACCGGCGAGGACAAGGACAATATCATTGCCGCGATGATTGCCCGCAAAAACGGGGTGGAAAACACTTTTGCCCTGGTCAATTCGCGTTCGGCCAACACTCAGATGATCAACGTCGGCGAGAATATCCTGATCGACCGTACCACCATTACCATTTCCGCCATTTTGAAGGAACTGCGCAAGGTGCGGCTGAACAACGCCTGCACGCTGGGGTTGTCGGGAGAGGTATGGGAAATCGCCGTTGACGGCAATTCGACTTTGATCGGTTCGACTTTCGCACAGCTCGGCCTGCCTGAGGAAAGCCGTGTCTGCGCCCTGATCCGCAAAGGAGAAACGAGATTTTTACCCGCGGCGGACGAGCAGGTGGAAGAAGGCGACGTGTTGGTCTTTTTTGTTGCGCCGTCGTCAATTCGCCGGGCGGAAAAAATCTTTGCATAATTATCCCCTTGTTTCATAACAACTCTTTACTATTTTTACAAAATAGGGTTACAATCGGACAAACGACAAACAATAATAAAAAGGAATATAGGACAATGTCACAAAAAGTTCAGGAAGATTTTTTAGGCGATATCCGGAAAAACGAAATTGCAGTAACCGTTTTCCTCATCAACGGCGTTAAGCTGCAAGGGGTCATTACCTGGTTTGACGACGCCTCCATCCTGTTGCGCCGCGACGGACACACCCAGTTGATTTACAAACATGCGGTTTCGACCATCATGCCCGGGGTGGCGGTTGACATTGCCGCCAAAGCCGACAAAGAGTAAGTCTTGGCGGAAAACATATTTGAAATTCCGGCGGTAAAAACCGGCATCGTTTATCCGGAAACGCCGGGTGAAAAAGCTTCCCTTAATCCGGAGCAGCGGCTGGAGGAAACCGTCAGGCTGGCGGCGGCGATCAATCTGGAGGTGGCATTTGCCGAAATTGTCCGGCTGCGGCAGATTCGTCCCGACGCTTATTTCGGCAAAGGGGTGATCGGACGTTTTCGCGAAGCGGCCGCCGCCGGCGGGGTCGAACTGCTGATCGTCGATGCTGCCCTGACCCCGATCCAGCAGCGCAATCTGGAAAAGGCGCTTGATCTGAAAGTGATTGACCGCACGGCGTTGATCCTTGAAATTTTCGGTGAACGGGCACAGACCCGGGAAGGTTCGCTGCAGGTTGAACTGGCACATCTGACCTATCAGCGCAGCCGGCTGGTGCGCAGCTGGACCCACTTGGAACGTCAGCGCGGCGGTGCCGGCTTCCTCGGCGGTCCCGGCGAAACCCAGATTGAACTTGACCGCCGCATTATCGACGAGAAAATCACCAAAATCAAAAAAGCGCTGGAAAAAATCAGACAAACCCGCGGCCTTCAGCGTACGGCGCGAAAGCGGGTGCCGTATCCGGTGGTGGCACTGGTCGGCTATACCAACACCGGCAAGTCCACATTGTTCAACCGCCTGACCAGAGCCGGCGTTTTTGCCGAAAATCTGCTGTTTGCCACTTTGGATACCACCATGCGGCGGCTGACGCTGCCTTCGGGACGGGAAGTCATTCTTTCCGATACGGTCGGTTTCATTTCCGATCTGCCGCATGAGTTGGTAATGGCCTTTCGCGCCACGCTGGAAGAAGTGCTGGAAGCCGACGTCGTGGTTCAGGTGCTGGACGCCGCCAACCCCGGTTGCAAGCAGCAGCGGCGGGACGTGTTGACGGTGCTGGCCGGTCTGGGGCTGGACAAGATTGAGCATCAGCCAAACTATCTGGAAGTTTACAATAAAATTGATCTGGCGCCGTCTTTTGCCGCCCCTTCCGCCAATGCGGTGAAAGCGTCGGCACTGACGGGAGAAGGCTGCAAAGAACTTTTGCGGAAGCTGGACGACGTTTTGGCGGCCGGCAGCGCGGTTATTGACGTGAATATACCGTCTTCCGACGGCAAAACCATTTCCTGGCTGCATCGTAACGGCGAAGTCCTGTCCTGCCTGCCGGGAGAAGAATTTTTGAAAATGTCGGTGCGTTTGGACGCGGCCGCGCAGAGCCGGCTGACCGCGCTGTTGAAAAACGCGGCCGATTGAAAAACTTTTTTTTGCTCCTATATCAATGCGGAAACGTTTATTTGATACGGGAGAAACGATATGCTGGTTTTATTGTGCGCTTTTATTCTGACCGCCTGTTCCTCAACCCCCGGCTATAATGAGCAGCTGGAAAGCTGGGTCGGCGTGTCGGAAGAACATCTGGTGGACAACTGGGGAATGCCGGACAGTACCTTTACGCTGGACGCCGACACCAGGGTTCTGACTTATGTTGAATACGACGGAGAAGGGGATCGGGAAGTTTATTCCGAACAGATTTATTATCCGGCAATTTCCGGGCAGAATTTTCCCGGTCCGAACCCGGATGGGGAAAATATTGAGTATTGCAAAATTTCCTTTACCGTCGACAACAGCGTTGTCACCGGTTACAATTTTAACGGCGACGACTGTGCGGGAAAACTGCTGCCGGGCGGTTCAAACTAGTACGCAGGCGTAGAGGACGGCAAAAAAATGCATGACCGTGCCGGCAAGCACCATCAGGTGCCAGACGGCATGGGTGTATTTTTTGCTTTTCCAAACGTAAAAGAAAACGCCGAAAGTGTAAAACAGGCCGCCGAGGACGAGAAACAGCGCGCTGACGGCGCTGATTGCGGCAAACAGCTGCCGGGAAACGAAAATGATTGCCCAGCCCATGATCAGATAAAGCGAAATCGACCACAGTTTGGTGCCGCTGCCGGAAGTGACGATTTTCAAAACCGTGCCGATGAGCGCCAGGCTCCAGATGACGGCAAAAACCGACCAGCCGACCGGCCCGCGCATGTTGACCAGCAAAAAGGGCGTGTAACTGCCGGCGATCAGATAGTAGATGGCGATGTGGTCAAACTTTTTCAAAACCTTTTTCACCCGCGGATAGGGCACGGCGTGGTAAAGGGTGGAGGCCGTGTAGAGCAAAATCATCGAAACGCCGAACACGGCGGTGGAGGCGACGGTCCAAAGGTCGCCGTATTTTGACGACAGGCTGACCAGAACCGCCAGGCCGGCGACGCTGAAAATGATCCCCAGTCCGTGGATGGCGCAGTTGCATACTTCCTCGCCGAAAGTGTAGGGACGGACAGCCGATGATGTCTGCATGTTAAAAAACTCCTTTTTTTGCTCTCTTGTTTTTTTCGTTTGTTTATCGCATCTGTTTTTGCATCTTTTGCTTTTTCAACCGAAATCGCAACCGTGATATTAGATAAGACGGACAGATTGAAAATCAAGGGCGGCGGATTAACAAAAAACTAAGTTTTGCCGGATATACTGTCGGCATAATTTATGAAATGCGAGGTTTGTCATGTTACTCAGTCAGATATTGGCGGGCGTTCCGCT
This sequence comes from Azospirillum sp. 51_20, assembly GCA_001917175.1. GTDB lineage: Bacteria > Pseudomonadota > Alphaproteobacteria > RF32 > CAG-239 > JAFUYI01. The sequence continues at coordinate 95,734 of MNTV01000019.1, read as the reverse complement.
GGCGGAAAAGCTTTCCGGCGATGCGGAAATTTCCGCGGTCGAACTCGATTCGCGAAAAACGGTGCCGGGAGCGTTGTTTATAGCCCTTAACGGAAAGAATTCCGACGGCAGAAAATTTATTCCCGACGCATTGGAAAAAGGCGCTGCCGCGGTTTTGTACGACGGCGATTATACTCCCCCGGCGGCTGACGGAGTTTTGTTTGTCAGGGCCGACGGTGATATGCGGCAAAATATTGCCCGGGCGGCGGCCAATTTTTATAAACCGGTTCCGCCGTATATTTCTGCCGTTACCGGAACCAACGGCAAGACCTCAATTGCCGATTTTACCCGCCAGCTGATGAAGAAACTCGGCTATTCCGCGGCCAGCATCGGCACTGTCGGCGTGGTTTCCGACGTGGCGGAAAATGCGGAAACGCTTACCACACCGGACAGCGTGACTTTGCACCGGATTTTGCGCGATCTGGCGGTCAGGGGCGTCGACTATGTTTCGCTTGAGGCCTCAAGCATCGGCATTGAACAATACCGGCTGGACGGTTTGAAAATCAAAGCGGCCGGCTTTACCAACTTCACCCAGGATCACCTTGACTATCACCTGACCATGGAAAATTATCTGAAGGCCAAGGAAGAGCTTTTTTCCCGGGTAATGGAAACTGACGGAACCGCGGTTTTGAACGCCGACATTCCCGAATTTGCGGAACTGGCGGAAATTTGCCGCCGCCGGGGAATTAAAGTGATGTCTTACGGCCGTAACGGCAGCGATTTGAAAATATTGTCGCGGGTACCGCATGCGGAGGGACAAACGCTGGAAACGGAAATAGAAGGGCGTCCGTATCGGCTGGAACTGCCGTTGATCGGCGAATTTCAGGCGATGAACGTGCTTTGCGCCGTCGGCATGGTGATTGCCATGCATGGTTTTTCCGGCAAAATCATAGACAGTCTTCCGCATTTGAAAGGCGCGCCCGGCCGTCTTGATCTGGCCGGCCGGCTGGCAAACGGCGCTGCGGTTTACGTCGATTATGCCCATACGCCGGATGCGCTGGAAAACGTGCTGAAAACCATGCGCCATCATACGGCAGGCAAATTGTGGGTCGTTTTCGGCTGCGGCGGCGACCGTGATAAGCTCAAGCGCCCGATCATGGGCAGAATAGCCCGCGAACTGGCGGACAGGGCGGTGGTGACCGATGACAATCCGCGTACCGAAGACGCGGCGGAAATCCGTCGGCAGATTTTGTGCGAATGTCCCGATGCCGCAGAAATCGGCGACCGGGTGGAAGCGATTAATTATGCCGTTTCCCGTTTGGGAGAAGGCGATATGTTGGTTATTGCCGGCAAAGGGCACGAAAACGGCCAGAAAATCGGTGACAGGATTATCCCGATGAACGACTTGGAAGAAGCGGCCAAAGCGATTGCGCGGCTTTCCCGCTGACGTTTCCCCTGCCGGTCAGAGCGCCGGCAGCATGACGGCAAAGCGTCTGACTGCCGTTTCTGCTGCCGATTGCCCGGTTGGCGGCAATGCCGGCAAAGTTACGATAAAGCACTTTTCGTTTATGCCGCAGCATTCTGCTATTCGAAGCATCTGACTGCCGTTTCTGCCGCTCATTTCCCGATCAATGGTAAAACCAACTCTGTTATGGTAAAACGCTCTTCGTTTTTTTGCTGACAATTTTTCTGAAAGACTTGAAAAAACGGCTGCAATCTGTTGATTTGCAACCGTTTTCCTTTTGAGAATAACTATAACAAAAAAAGGATCAATTTTTTGTTATACAAAAGCACTATATCATCTTTTTTTATAAAAGTCATCTAACTTGTTATTTTTAGGAACAATTTTTTTAATCAGAAAAATCTGATGCTAACCTGTTGATGTATAACAAAAAATTGATCGTTTAAATCCAACGGGGACGATTGAAAGGATAACGGCCGCGGCAGCAGCGGGGATATCGGCCGTTTTTTCTTTCGGTAAATGTTCCCGTCTTTTTCTTTTTTATAAAACGCGGTCGGAGAAATAACCGGGCTAAAACGGCCGGTGAACATGAGACGGAAACGGCTGCGAATATGTAGTAGTTTGATCAAGATTAAAAGCGATAAGCGGTGTTGTTCGGCAGCCAGACATTCAGTGCCCGGTAAACCGGGAGAAACTGTAGGAAACATGATAAAAAAATCTTCCTCCGTCGGGGAGAAAGATTTTTTTGTTTTTCGTAAAGCCGTCGGCGCTATTTTTTGGCAGCGATGATTTTAACCGCGTCTTCCAGCGTCGGTTCCTTGTCTTTGAACTCTTTCGGCAGGGCGTAATTGGTCTTGCCGCATTTCAGATAGGGACCGTAGCGCCCGTTGTTAAGTGTGATTTCGAGTTTGCTTTCCGGGTGGGTGCCGATTACTTTCGCCGGCGTTTTTTCGGCGGCGCCTTTCAACAGCTCTTCTGCCCGTTCCAAAGTGATGGAAAAGACGGTGTCGTTGCCGTAAAGCGATTTGGACTTGTTGCCCTGTTTCAGATAGGTGCCGAATTTGCCGATGTTGACCTCAATGCCGTTGCCGAGCTGGCGGGGCAGGGAAAGCAAAATCTGCGCCTGTTCAGGCGTAATTTCTTCCGGTGTAATCCCTTTGGGCAGCGAGCAGCGTCTGGGCTTGACTTTGCCTTTGGGGTCGTCTTCGCCGAGCTGGACATAATGTCCGTAAGGGCCTTTTTTGAGATATATCTTCTGTTCGTTCATCTCGCCCAGAACCCTGTCTTCCGGGTTGGGAGCTCTGGTGGCCGCGTTGGCGGCGGCAGCTTCCTCTTCGGCGGTAGTGTCAACCAGCTGCTGGGTGTATTTGCATTCCGGATAGTTCGAGCAGCCGATGAAAGCGCCGAATTTGCCGAACTTGATGCCGAGACGGCCGGTTTTGCATTCCGGACAGCTGCGCGGATCGCTGCCGTCTTCCCGTTCGGGGAACAGGTGTTTGGCCAGCACTTCGTCGATCTTGTCGATCACTTCGCTCATCTGCAGCGGCGTGACGGCGTCGATGTTTTTGATAAATTTGGCCCAGAAACCGGTCAGCAGCTTGCGCCATTCCATTTCCCCGGCGGAAATGTCGTCGAGGAATTCTTCCATCTGTGCGGTAAAGTCATATTCGACGTATTTATGGAAGAAATTTTCAAGAAATGCGGTGACGATTCGTCCGCGTTCTTCGGGGATAAAGCGCAGTTTTTCCACCTTGACGTATTTGCGTTCCTGCAAGACGGCGATGATGGTCGCATAAGTGGACGGCCGGCCGATGCCCAGTTCTTCCAGTTTTTTGACCAGACTGGCTTCGGTAAAGCGCGGCGGCGGCGCGGTAAAGTGCTGGTCGGTAAAGATTTCGCCCTTGGTTTCCTTTTCGCCCGGTTCGACGTTCGGCAGGATGCGGTTTTCGTCGTTTTCCTCTTCGTCGTCAAAACTTTCCTGATAAAGCTTCAAAAAGCCGTCAAAAGCAATAACCTGGCCGTTGGCGCGCAGCGTGATCTGTCCGTCGGCGGAAGTTGAATCGATGCTGACTTTGTCAAGCACCGCCGGGTTCATCTGGCAGGCGACCGTACGTTTCCAGATCAGTTCGTAAAGGCGGTGGGCGTCGTTGTCAAGCTTGGCTTCCATCTTTTTCGGCGTGTTGGTGACGTCCGAAGGTCTGATCGCCTCGTGCGCTTCCTGCGCGTTTTTGGATTTGGTTTTGTATTCTTTCGGCGCTTTCGGCAGATACTCGTCGCCGAAATACTTGACGATGACGTCGCGGCAGGCGGCGATTGCTTCTTTGGAGAGGTTGACGGCGTCGGTACGCATATAAGTGATCAAACCGTCTTCATATAGCTTTTGCGCAATCTGCATGGTTTTCTTGGCGGAAAAACGCAGTTTGCGGGCGGCTTCCTGTTGCAGGGTAGAGGTTGTGAACGGCGCTGCCGGATAGCGGTTGGCCTTTTTGCGTTCGACGTTTGCCACCGCAAATTCCTGCGCTTCGATTTTGGCCTTGGCGGCGAGCGCCTTTTCTTCCGTATTGATGTCGAACTTTTCGAGTTTTTTGCCGTCAAGCACGATCAGCCGAGATTTGATCAGCGCCTGTTTGGAGGTAAACAGTTCGGCGTCGATCGTCCAGTATTCTTCGGGTTTGAAGTTTTCGATTTCAATTTCCCGCTCACAGATCAGGCGAAGCGCAACCGACTGTACCCGGCCGGCGGATTTCGACCCCGGCAGCTTGCGCCACAAAACCGGCGACAGGTTGAAGCCTACCAGATAGTCGAGCGCGCGCCGCGCCATATAGGCGGAAACCAGATTGTCGTCAATCTGACGCGGGTTTTTGATGGCTTCGGTTACCGCCGATTTGGTGATTTCGTGAAAGACGACACGTTCTATTTTTTTGTCTTTGATTTTGCCGCGGGCTTTCAGTTCTTCCAGAATGTGCCAGGCAATCGCTTCTCCTTCCCTGTCCGGGTCGGAGGCGAGGATAATGGTGTCGGCGTCTTTAACCGCCGTGATGATGTCGTTTAAGCGTTTTTTGCCGCCCGGACTCAGTTCCCAGCTCATGGCAAAATCGTGATCCGGCTGTACGGAACCGTCTTTGCTCGGCAGATCGCGGATGTGTCCGAAGCTCGCGAGCACCTTGTAGTCGGAACCGAGGTATTTGTTGATGGTTTTGGCTTTGGCCGGAGATTCTACGATAACTAACTTCATCTTCTTACTTTCATGTTTTTGCCGGTCAGGGCAATTTTGTTGCCGGGCAGGCGGATGATTTTGTCTTCCATTTCCAATTCGATCAGGAGCATTGCCACGCTCGGGGCATCGAGTCCCGAACTGCGGATGATTTCGTCCGTGTCCGTGCCTTCCGCCGACAAATACGCCAAAATCGAATTTTTATCGCAATTCTTTACCGGTGGAATATCGGCAGTTTTTTGCAAATTGTCAAGGGTCTTTGTAAATAAATCGCATTCGCCGCCGTCGGTCGGCCGGAGTGGTTCCGGTCTGATTTTGCTGTTTAAAACATTCAGAATGTCGGCGGCGTTTTCCGCCCACAGCGCGCCGCGGCGCAAAAGCGAATTGGGGCCTTCCGAACGCGCTTCCCCGGGGGATCCGGGGATTGCGAAAATCAGCCGGTTGCGGTCGGCGGCCATGCGGGCGGTAATCAGCGAGCCGGATTTGCCGGTCGCTTCCGCCACCAGTACGGCTTCGCTCAGGGCGGCGACGATCCGGTTGCGGCGGGGAAAATTGCCGCTTTGGGCGTTGGTGCCCATCGGATATTCCGATACCAACAGCCCCTGTTCGCCGATCTGATGATACAGTTCTTCGTTTTCCGGCGGGTAGATCCGGTCAATGCCGGTGCCGAGCACGGCAATCGTCGGTCCCCGGCGTTCTTTGGCATACATGGCGCCCTTGTGCGCCGCGGCGTCAATTCCCCGCGCCATGCCGGAAACGATCAGCACGTCGTTTTCGGTCAGTTCAAAAGATATTTTGGATGTCAGCTTGCGGCCGATGATGGTGGCGTTGCGGGTGCCGACCACCGCCACTGCCGGCCGGTGGTTTAAAAGCGCGATGTTCCCTTTGACGTAAAGCAGCGGCGGCGCATCGTCAAGTTCCGACAGTTTTTGCGGATAGCGGGGATCGGCGGAGGAAAGAACGACGGCGCCGAAACTGCGGACACGCTCCAGTTCTTCTTCCGCCCATTGCCGGGACGGCACCTTTTTTTTGGCGGCGGTTTCCCGCAAGGCTTCTTCTGCCGAGCCGAAGCGGGCAAGCAGCCGCTTAAAGCCGACCGGTCCGATCCCTTCGGTGTTGATCAGCTGCAGCCGGGCCGCGATATCGTCGTCTGCGGTCATTATTTCTTTGCGCTTTCCGCCTTGTCTTGACCGTTTTCTTTTGTATTGCCGGTCGTTTTATCTTTTTTGCCGAAGGAAATTTTGCTTTCTTCGCCCTTGATCAGCCGGCGGATGTTGGCATGATGGCGGATAACCACCAGAAGAGCGACCGCGGTGAAAAAGACGCTTTCGACTTCGCCGGCATAGAAATAGGCGTAAAGCGGCGTCAGCACCGCGGCGGCCAGCGCCGCAAGGGAAGAATATTTAAATAAAAAGGCGAAAACCAGCCAGGTGGCAAGCGCCATCAGCGCAATCGCCGGGTTGATCACCAGAATGAAACCGAAGGTGGAGGCCACGCCTTTGCCGCCTTTGAATTTCAGCCAGACCGGGAAATTGTGGCCGATGATGGCGGCGGTGCCGGCGTATAAGGCGGCAACCAGGTTGGTTGAGGTGAAGATGCCGGCAAAAAACATGTCTTCGGCCGGCACGAAGCGAAGCGCCAGCCAGGCGGCAAAACCGGCCTTGGAAGCGTCGAGCAGAACCGTCAGCAGAGCCAGGTCTTTGCGTCCGGTGCGCAGCACGTTGGTGGCGCCGATGTTGCCGGAGCCGATTTTGCGAATGTCGCCGAGACCGGCCAGCCTGGTGACGACCAGACCGAAGGGAACGGAGCCGAGCAGATAGCCGCCGATAATGCAGATGATGAAAGTTTCCGTCATGACAATGTCCTTCCGTTGTTGATTTTGCCTTTATGTTTAAAACAGTTTGCCGCCGATTTAAACCCTTTTTTGCCGCTTATGCAACGATGCCGGCGCATGTTCCCGCTTGACAAGAAGACAAAATATGTCAAAATAAAAAAATCAGTAAATTTTTTTGTTTATTACTTTGTCGTTTTTAACGGTCTTTTCTTTTTTTATGAACTTTTTCTGTTAAACTTAAAATATATGAATATGAAAAAGAAGATGATCCTTTCCGTCACGGCGTCTTTCGCCCTGTTTTCAACCGCTGCCTGCGCAGTCGGAACAAGCATTGCCGACCCGGCAAAACAAATGCTGCCGGCTTATGCCGCAATCGTAAGCGTTTTTCCGTCGGAACATAAAGTTCCCGCCCCGGAAAAAGAGAAAAAGCCCTTACCCGTCTTGGGCGAGATGATTTTGGTAAAACCGCTCAAAATCAAGGATCTGCTTCCGATTTACCTGAAAAAGAAAAAATGGTAATTTCCGAAGCTGAGAAAAAATGCCCCCTGTCTTGACGGCAGGAGGCGTTTTTTTGTATTGATGTCTTACAGACTACCTCCCTTTTAATGGGGGTGAATGCTCACGACGACGATGCTGTAAGAAAATAAGGAAAAGGCACCCAAAGGTGCCTTTTCTATAGAACCCACGGTTTACCGGGGAATATCTGTTTGACAATTAATAACTGCGGGCGTAAATGACGTCGACGGTGGCGTCTTTGGCGCCGGTCAGCAGACATTCGCCTTTGCTGCCGCTCTGGTCGAAAGGAATGCAACGGATGGTAATTTTCAGCGCTTTCAGCAGTTCTTCCGAGTTCGGGTCGCCGCTCCATTTGCCGCGGACGAAAGTGACCGCGTTTTTGTCGCCGTCTTTGATAAAGCGGTTGGCATTGGCAAAATACTTTTCAAACTCCTCATGAGTAACGATATCCGTGCGGATATTGTTTTCCAACCGGGCTTTGGCACGTACGAACATTTCGTGCTGGATGTTTTCCAGCCGCTCGGACAGCCCCCGGGCAAACTCTTCGCGGGCAATGATTTCCTTGCCTTCCGGCGTGCCGAGTTTCAAACGCTCTTTAACCATTACCTTGCCGCCTTCGGCGTCGCGCATGCCGATTTCGCAGATCACCGGCGCCCCTTTGCGGGTCCATTCCCAGAACTTGTCGACGCTCGATTTGTTGCGGTTGTCAACTTTGATCCTGATTTTTTCGCCGAACGGCGTCAGACCTTTCAGCAAAGCCTTGACTTCTTCAATATATGCCATAATCTTTTCCCGGTCGGCTTCGTTTTTGATTACCGGCACCAGAACAACCTGATAAGGCGCGATCCGCGGCGGAACCGCCATTCCTTCGTCGTCGGCGTGGGTCATGATGAGGCCGCCGATCAGACGGGTGGAAACGCCCCATGACGTGGTGTAGGCAAATTCCTGTTTGCCTTCGCTGTTGACAAAGCTGATGCCGGCCGATTTGGCAAAGTTCTGGCCGAGGAAGTGGGAGGTTCCCGCCTGCAGAGCCTTGCCGTCCTGCATCATTGCTTCAATGCAGTAGGTGTCGACCGCGCCCGGAAACTTTTCGTGTTCCGGTTTGCGCCCGGTAATGACCGGCAGCGCCAGAGCGTTTTCCGCCACGTCACGGTAAATTTCGAGCATCTGTTTGGTTTCCGCTTCGGCTTCGGCGGCGGTGGCGTGTGCGGTGTGTCCTTCCTGCCAGAGAAATTCGCGGGTGCGCAAAAACAGGCGCGGCCGCATTTCCCAGCGCACGACGTTGGCCCACTGGTTGACGAGCACCGGCAGGTCGCGGTAAGATTTGATCCATTTGGCAAAAGAGTCGGCGATGATGGTTTCCGACGTGGGGCGCACGATCAGCGGTTCGTCGAGCGGCGACTGGGGAACCAGCTTGCCGTCTTCCGCGCCGAGACGGGAATGGGTAACGACCGCCATTTCCTTGGCAAAGCCTTCGACGTGGTCGGCCTCTTTCTGGAAAAACGAAAGCGGAATAAACATCGGAAAGTAGCAGTTGTCATGCCCGGTTTCTCTGAACTTTTCGTCAAAGATGTTGCGGATGTTTTCCCAAATGCCGTAACCCCACGGCTTGATCACCATGCAGCCCGGCGAAACCGAGTTTTCCGCCATTTCGGCGGCGGCGACGACGTTTTGATACCATTCAGGGTAGTTTGCTTCTCTGGTGTTTTTCAATGCCATTTTAGTTTATTCCTTGTTCGTTGGTTTAATTTTCTTTGTAAAACGACATGAACTTAGCAAATTTTATTTTATTTGTGAATAGCAAATGTGGTATAAGCACCATAAAATATAAGGGAAAATTTGTGAAACGCGGCATAAATGCCGTAACATGCCGCACGAATACGTCAAAAAAACCGGGCATGCGCCCGGTTTTTGCCTGCAGAAGGAAAAAATTACAAAATATCGTCAATCTCGCGTACCGCCTTGCGGTTTTCGCGGCTGGCCCTGATCGCTTCCTTAAAGCTTGCGCGTTCGTTTCTGTTTTTCGTCATCTGTTCGGAAACGGCCTTGATCTGCGCGGTTGCCAGATTGCGGTTGGCTTCTGCCTGCGCGGTCAGCAGTTTTTTCTGTTCTTCGTTGAAAGACGACTTGTCGATTTTCTTGATCGCTTTCTGGTAGTCGTCGTTGATGTCTTCAAGCTTGTCTTCCGCCCAGTCGCGTCGATGGTCTTTGGCGCCGGCGTCGGCCGCGCAGACGAAAATGACGGCGGGAACGAGAGCGGCGGCCGCCAGTCGGTAAAACCTTCTGTTCATGATTGAAATCCTCCGGTTAAGGGTTAAAAAAAACTGTAGTATTTTCCATATAATCGGCAAACGCCGGCAGTCAAGGCCGGGGCAAAAAATAACTTGCCTAATCCGCAAATTTGTAGTAGCCTGAACAATACAGCCGGGAAACGGGCTGAGGTTTAATGTTTTTAACCTGTTTGTGAAAAGGATTACGATTATGGCAGCAGGAACGGTAAAATGGTTTAATAAGAGAAAAGGTTACGGATTTATCACTCCGGACGAAGGCGAAAAAGATATCTTTGTTCATATTTCGGCAGTAAAAAGCGCAGGGCTGAGAACGCTGAACGAAGGTGACAAAGTCAGCTACGAAACGATGACGGAAAGAGACCGGATTGTTGCCGGAAACATCAAACTGCTGTAGTCTTTAACCCGACAAAACTTTTTAAGCCCTGCCGTGTTAAAGCAGGGCTTTTTGCTGGTTTGTTGGCAAAATATTAACGATTGGCCGCCTATAATGCCGGCAAACGTTAGGTTAACCAAATTATAAGGAATAGCAAATGTCAGAAAAAGCGATGGAAATTTATGACCGGCTGGTGCCGATGGTTGTTGAACAGACCCCGCAGGGCGAACGTTCGTTCGATATTTTTTCCCGGCTGCTGAAAGAGCGTATCGTTTTCCTTACCGGACAGGTTGAGGACGACATGGCCTCGCTGGTGTGCGCCCAGCTTTTGTTCCTTGAAGCCGAAGATCCGGACAAGGATATTTTCCTTTACATCAATTCTCCGGGCGGCGTCATCACTTCCGGCATGGCCATTTACGATACCATGCGCTATATCAGCTGCGACGTCAACACCCTGTGCATCGGCCAGGCCTGTTCGATGGGGTCGTTCCTTTTAGCCGGCGGCGCCAAAGGCAAGCGTTTTGCGCTGCCCAATTCGCAGATCATGATCCATCAGCCTTCGGGCGGCGCCAAAGGGCAGGCGGCAGACATCGAAATTCAGGCAAAACTGATCCTTGACATGCGCCGCCGTTTAAACAACATCTATGCCGAAAATACGGGGCAAAAGCTCTCGGTGATTGAAAAAGCGATGGACCGTGACAATTTTATGACCCCGGAAGACGCTTTGAAATTCGGCCTGATTGATCAGATCGTAACCTCCCGCAAAGAAATTGCCAAATAAAAAGGACTGAACAAATGAGTGAAGACAACGGACATAAAGACGACCAGATCTGCTGCTCCTTCTGCGGAAAATCGCAGTCGGAAGTCAAAAAGCTGGTAGCCGGACGCGGCGTTTACATCTGTGACGAATGCATCGATGTCTGCATCAGCATCGTCCATGACGAGATGAACGAAATGGAAAAAGAAAACGGCGGCGAAAAAAGCACCGGCAGCACCATGGAAAAACTGCCGACGCCGTCGAAAATAAAGGAATTCCTCGATCAGTACGTGATCGGGCAGGAGCATGCCAAAAAAGTGCTTTCGGTGGCGGTTTACAACCATTACAAACGTTTAAACAGCAATCATAACAATTCGGACGTGGAAGTGTCCAAGTCAAATGTCATTCTGGTCGGCCCGACCGGCAGCGGCAAAACGCTTTTGGCCCAGACGCTGGCCAAAATCCTCGACGTACCGTTTGCCATTTCCGACGCCACCACTCTGACCGAAGCCGGCTATGTCGGCGAAGACGTCGAAAACATCGTCTTAAAACTGGTGCAGGCGGCAGATTATGATATCGAGAAAGCGCAGCGGGGCATTGTTTATATCGACGAGATTGACAAGATCAACCGCAAGGGGGACGGCCCTTCAATTACCCGCGACGTATCGGGCGAGGGCGTTCAGCAGGCGCTGTTAAAGATCATCGAAGGCACGGTTGCCAACGTTCCGCCACAAGGCGGCCGCAAACATCCGCAGCAGGAATTTCTGCATGTCGATACGACCAACATCCTGTTTATCTGCGGCGGCGCTTTTGCAGGAATTGAGAAAATCATTAACCGCCGCAGCCAGAAAACCTCTATCGGTTTCGGCGCCAAAGTGGCAAGCAAACAGGAAAAACCGGTCGGCGAAGTCATGAAGGACATTCAGCCCGAAGACTTGCTGAAGTATGGTCTGATTCCGGAATTTATCGGCCGCCTGCCGATTATCGCTTCGCTGGAGGACCTGGACGAAAAGGCGCTGGTCAATATTTTGACCGAGCCGAAAAATGCCTTGGTCAAGCAGTATGTTGCGCTGTTTAACATGGAAGACGTCAAGCTGACGATTACCGACGACGCGCTGGCGGCCATTGCCCGCAAGGCGATCGAACGCAAAAGCGGCGCTCGCGGTCTGCGTGCGATTATGGAAGAAAAACTGCTGGAGCTGATGTATGATATTCCGGATAAAAAAGAAGTGGCGGAAATTATCATCGACGGCGACGTGATCGACGGTAAAAAGACACCGATTTTGGTTTATAAGGAAGCCAAAAAAGACGCTGTCGGCGCGGAATAGGGCAGCGGTATAAAAGAACGGCGGAAATTTTCCCGGAAAGGACTGATTTCCGCCGTTTGTTTTTAGCCCTGCGGCATCGGCAAAATAACCGAAAGGATAAGGAGAAAAAATGAATTACCGCTTGTTTTTCAGCCCGACCGGAGGAACGGCGCGTGCAACCGAACTGGTGTGCGGCGCCATGGAAACTCCGTTTGTTGCGGTTGATCTCACTTTGCCTGCCGCCCGCGGGCAGCATCATTGGTTTGCCGCCGACGATCTGGTTGTCTTCGGTCTGCCGGTTTATGGCGGAAGATTGCCGCAGGTTCCCGGTTTGTTTGACGGCCTGCGGGGAGAAAACACGCCGGCCGTGCTTTGCGCCTGTTACGGCAACAGGCATTATGACGATATGCTGCTGGAGTGGAAAACGGAAATGGAAAAGCGGGGCTTCATCTGCATTGCCGCGGCGGCAATTGTCATTCCTCATGTTTACAGCGGGGTGCTCGGACACGGACGTCCGGACGAGGCGGACTTGCCGGCAATCAGAGAATTTGCCCGTGCGGTAATGAATAAGAAAGACAGGACATCGGTTACGGTACCGGGAAGCTTTCCTTATAAAAAATGGGAAAAGCCGTTCCGCACGCCGGAGAAAACCGCCGGCTGCGTCAAATGCGGCCTGTGTCAGAAGGTCTGTCCGACGGCTGCGATCAACGACGACTTTGTCGGTGACCCGGCTGCCTGCATACAATGCATGAAGTGCGTCCGCGTTTGTCCGGTCGGCTGCCGGCAGATGGATATGAGTGCGGTTCGCGCATATCTTGAAAGCAACTATTCTGTCCGCCGGGAAAACGAATTTTTTCTCTGAACGCCTTTTACCGCCGGAGTTTTGCTGATTTTTCCTTCGGGCGATAGCGTTGTCGAAATCCTGCTTCCTTTTCCTCCGGGTGGTTCTGTTGTCAAAATCTTGCTTCCTGCTGCGTCCAAAGTGTGGGGGTATTGCAGTGTTCGCCTTTTTGTCTACCGCTGCTTATTTTATTGTCGAAATCCTGCTTCCTTTTCCTCCGGGTGGTTCCGTTGTCAAAATCTTGCTTCCTGCTGCCGTCTTAAATAAAGCGCAAAAAGCACGAACCTGCGCAGTTTTCGTTCAAGGAAATCGCTTGCGGGAGAGAAACTTTTCGTCTGAACGTCCGGCAGATGAATACTTTATGTTCATTTTGGTGCCGAAACCGTTTGTTCCCGGAGCGTTTCCCATCGCTGCCGTTTGTCCGAAATGTCGAAATTGCCGTGATGACATCTGCCCTTTTGCCTGCTGCCGTTTTAAATAAAGCTCGAAAACTGCGAGCCTGTCGTTCGTCTGTATGCCTGGTTGAAATACGAATTAAAATGTGCAAGCGGAAAATATATAAGGTGATAAAGAGGAAAGCTGTTTGTTGCTTTATGTTCCGAACGCAATGCACTCCGCATTGACAGGCTTATGAGGATGTTTCGCTTCCCGTCTGTGCGTCTTTGCAGAAGGGCGGAGAGTGTGCAAGCGGCTAATACCGTTTACGTTACTTTTGTCCGTTGCCGTTCTTTGCATCTTTTTCCGCAAACGTTATGTTCCTGCCGTTTGGGGAGGGAAAACGTTCAGCCCAATTTTGACCTGCTGACGATAAATTCAGTAGTTTTTAAAAAAAATGTTTTTCTGTCGTCCGGGATTTGATGAGGCCGTAATTTGCAACGGTTTGCCTTTCTTCTCCCGACAGAGCATTATCGCTGCCGGTTTTCGGATTTTTGCAAGACGGCCGTTTGTGACGGTTTATTTTTTCCGTCCTTGGCAGGCTTTGATAATGCCGGTTTTTCTCTATTTCTGAATTTTTTCGTCTGAGACCGCAAATTTTTTAACCGTTCTGTTTTTGCTGGCGGTAAAAAACAAGTTTTGAGCAGATTTTTCAACAGATTTTCATCTCTTATCGGATATTTGAGAATTTTTACGGATATTTTTGTGATCATGAAACGCCGGCAGATCCGCTCACTTGCGGCAAAATATCCGGCAATTTGTTCCTTTGGCCGTCCGGCAGCGAAATGCGGTTTGCCGAAAGCAAACGCCGGGCAGAAAAAAGAATCCGACGACCGCCGGACTCAAAAAACGCTTACTCAAGAGTGAAAAAAGACGCGTGATCAAAGATCATAAAGGCGCTAACTGATCAAAAGCGAAAAACCGCTTAAAACGTCGATTGTCAGCTTCCGTTCTTCATCATTCAGAATTTTTTGCAGGTAATAAAGCGGGGCATATTGGGAAATATTTTCCGGCGTGCCGCCTTCCAGCATCGTCTGCATGGCCGATATTTTGTTTTGTGCCAGCGGACTGTCGCTTACGGCGGAAATGATGATTGCCTGCCGGGTGCTGCTGACTTTTACCGTTCCGCCGCGGACAATGACTTCCGCCGCGCACATACAGGCCAGCATGACAGCGCGGTTAAACGGACTGTTGATGATTTTGATGTCTGCCTTGACCGGATGGTTGAGGTTCAGCGTCTGCAGATAGTCTTCGGTCACCTTTTTGACGGTTTCGATATTTTCCAGGTTGGCGTTGGTCAGCCCGAAAGCCATGCGGAAAAATTTCAGCCGCGCGGTCAACACCTCCGAACTGGTTTTCAGGGTGTTTTTGATTTCGTCGATAAAGTCGTCGTCTTCGTCTTCCAGCAGTTCGACCGCGTTGGCAAAGGCGCCGATGTTGCCGATCAGGTCATGGCTGATCCGGGTGCAGATCAATTCCGAAATGTTGATTTTGTCTTCCATTTTGCTTCTTAGAAGTTATAGAGGTTGGTGTTCATGTATTTTTGGTCTTCCCGCGACATCCGGGTATAGTCAAGTTCTTTGAGCATCGGGTCTTCCAGCAGCAGAAAACCGGTGGCGGCTTTCATGTAAGGCTTGTTGCCGCCCATCCCCCAGATGACGTCTTCACGGTTGTCCGGTACGCCGTATTTCTGGTTGATCTTGCGCCAGAAGTCGTAAACCTTGATGTCCCGCAGATACTGCACTTTCTGGCTGCTGCCCTGAATTTTGCGCGCCGACATGCTCTTATAAACGATTTTGTAGATTTTGTTGTTGGTAAAATTGCTGGTCAGGCTGATGCTGATTTCCTCCTGCGTGTCATATTTGACGAATTTTTCGCTTTCGACATACTGGTGGTTGTTTTCTTTTGCCGCCTTGACCACGCAGCTGGCCAGCCGTTCGTAACCGACCACGCCGGCGTTGCGGCACTGTTCCTCAAAACGCCATTTGATAAAATTGGGAATTTCAAATTTCTGCGAAACCTTTTTAAAACCGCGCTTGGCCATGGTCGCTTCCGCCTGCGGCAAATTCATCCTGAGCATAATGCCGGAGATGTCAAAGACCGAGGCGTTGGAGCGGCGGTTGCCGTTTTTGGAATTTTTGACCATGCTTTCAAGGTTGATGCTGCCGACGCCGCGGCCGTTTTCGCCGCCGTCTTCGTCTTCTTCCTTGGAAGAGGAAAGGGCGGTGTTGGCCAGTTTTTCAACCCAGGTTCCGGCCAGCGGAGAGCTGCCTTCGTCTTCTTCTTCCCCGGCCGTTTCCCGGATGGCGTCCGTCAGCGATTTTTGCGTTTTTCCTTTGGCGGTACCTTTTCCGGCGGTTTTGTTTGAAAGGGCTGCCGGTTTTTGTACGGCGGGCGCCCTCAGAGCGGTCTCTTCTTCCGGCAGCGCTGCCTCAATGCTTTCAAATTCGGCGTCGCTGACAGCTTCCGGCTTCATCACCACGCCGCCCTTGACCGACGGCGCAATCAAAGTTTTGGCCGGCGCCGTGGGTTTCTTTTTGGCGGCGGTGATTTTCGGCGCCGGTTCAAACAACATGGCGTCCATTTCGTCAGCCCGGGCGTTGCAGACGAAAAAGATCGAGAAAACAGCAAGATAAAGTAATGTTTTTTTCATTGTGTCAGCCGGTTTGTGGTTTCTTGTCAAAATCTTTTTCAATATTACGTTTCAGATTTTTTTCAATATTATATTTATTTTCCGAAAATAGCAAACGATAATTTGCAAAAAATCGGCGCTGCGGCCGGCGCCGTTCAAAAGCCGCTTTACATTTCGCCTTCCGCGGGCTATAAAACAAGCATGTTTTGACAAGAAAAGAGGAAAAAGATGGAAAACAAACCCGTTCATGTCATCGGCGCCGGGCTGGCCGGTTCCGAAGCCGCCTGGCAGCTCGTCAGCCGCGGCGTGCCGGTCGTTTTGCACGAAATGAAGCCGCAAAAATATTCTCCCGCGCACCGGGCGCCGGGGTTTGCCGAACTGGTTTGTTCCAACTCGCTGCGTTCGGACGACGATCAGCACAATGCGGTCGGACTGCTGCACCGGGAAATGCGGCTGGCCGGCTCTCTGGTGATGGCGGCGGCCGATGCCTGCAAAGTGCCTGCCGGCGGTGCCCTGGCGGTTGACCGCGACGCTTTTTCCGATTTCATTACCCGCCGTCTCCGCGCCCATCCTCTGATCGGCGTGGAAGAAGGGGAGGTTTCCGCACTGCCTCCGGCCGGCTGGGGACAGGTGATCGTTGCCACCGGTCCGCTCACTTCCGAGGCATTGGCAAAAGACATTCTTTCGCGGGTTGACAGCCAGGCGCTGTCGTTTTACGACGCGATTGCGCCGGTGGTGTTTAAGGACAGCATTAACATGGAGGTGGCGTGGTATCAGTCGCGCTATGACAAAGGGGACGGCCGCGACTATATCAATTGTCCGTTGTCGGAAGACGAATATTACCGGTTTGTCGACGCGCTGCTGGCTGCGGAAAAGGCAGTTTTTCACGATTTTGAAAAGCCGAATTATTTTGACGGCTGTCTGCCGATCGAGGTGATGGCGGAAAGAGGCCGCGACACCCTTTTGTTCGGTCCGATGAAGCCGGTCGGGCTGACCGATCCGCATACCGGCCGCCGTCCCTATGCGGTGGTGCAGCTGCGGCAGGACAATTTTGCCGACACTTTGCGTAACATCGTCGGTTTTCAGACCAAGTTGAAATACGGCGCGCAAAAAGAAATTTTCCGCATGATTCCGGGGTTGGAAAATGCCGAGTTTGCCCGTTTCGGCGGCATTCATAAGAATACCTTTATCAAGTCGCCGCTTCTTCTAGACCGCGAACTGCGGCTGAAAACACAGCCGAATATTCGTTTCGCCGGGCAGATTACCGGCTGCGAAGGATATGTGGAGAGCGCTGCGGTGGGGCTGATGGCAGGCTATTTTGCCGCCTGCGAAGCTCTGGAACGGCCGGTTCTGATGCCGCCGGCGGAAACCGCGTTCGGCGCCATGCTGGGGCATGTGACGGCGTGTGTCAACATTGAGGATTTTCAGCCGATGAACATAAACTTCGGCATTTTTCCGGAAATCCGCGGTGAAGTGACGGCTAACGGAAAGTTTAGAAAAATCAAGGGAATCGAACGCAAAAACGCCTATTGCCGGCGGGCGCTGGCGGCGGCGGAAGAATGGGCCGGCAAGACCGGCGGGGCAAAAATAGCTGTTGATTTTGCTTCCCGATTGACCTAAATATAGTGAAGAAACAAACGGAAGAATTTAGACGTTATGAAAGATTTGAAAAAAATAGTCCGCAGTAAAATCAAAAACGGCAGCGGCCGGACGGTTTTCTGGGGAATGCAGTTTCTGCCCAAAGCCAAACGCGAGGCGCTTTATACGCTGTTGGCCTTTGTCCGCCATCTTGAAGACGTGGTCGAAAGCCCGGTGGCTCTGGCCGAAAAACAGGAGATTTTAAGCATGTGGCGCGAAGAAATGGACAACATTTTCGAGCGCAGGGTGCCGGCCACCGACATCGGCCGCCGCATCTATAAAAACTGCATGCGTTTTAAATTGCCGAAAGCGGAATTCTTGAATCTGGTCGACAGCATTTCCGCCAACATCGACAATCCGCTCAAGGCGCCGACCTTAAAACAGCTTTCCGGCTATTGCCGCGGGGTCGGCGGAATGACCGGCAGCCTGTCGCTGAGGGTTTTCGGCTGTACCGACGAGCAGACGATCAGGGAACTTTCGACTTCCCTCGGACTGGCCGTTCAGATTACCAACATCCTGCTCAACGTGAAGGAAGACGCGCAGAACGGCCGTTTGTACATTCCTCAGGAATTGTTGGAAAAAGCGGGCATATCCGCCACCGATCCGAAAAGCGTGGTGGTTGACAAGAATCTGGCGGCGGCCCGGCGAGAACTGGCCCGTATTGCGGCCGAAAATTACCGCAAGGTTTATGAAATTTTGGAAAAACAGGAAAAAACGACCGCCCGTCCGATCCGCTTGATTACCGATCTTTACAGGAAATATTTTGACATCATGGAAAAACGCGGCTGGGAAATCATTTCTCCCAAGCCGCGCGTCAGCAAGTGGTGCAAGTTAAGGATTTTGCTCAAAAACCTGCTGTCAGCTTAATTTCAATACTTCCGCCACCAGTTTGCGGATGCCTTCGTTAACTTCGGCGATTGAATGCGCCAGCATGTAGGCCGGCGTGGTGACGATTTTGTGGGCATGGTCCACGCAGACGTTTTCCACTTCGCAATTCTGGTGCCGGGCGCCGGTTTTTTCGATTTCGGCCGCCGTTTTCGGATCGTTGCCGATGGTAACGGTAATGCCGTGGCGGCCGAGCACGCGGGCAACCAGCGCCGGGGCGATGCAGATGGCGCCGATCGGCATCTGCTTTTCATAAGCGATGACAAGCGCCTGTTCCACGTCGGGATTGACGTCGCAGGCAGCGCCTTTGACCGCAAAGTCGCAGAGGTTTTTGGCCGCGCCCTGTCCGCCGGGGAAGATTACCGCGTCAAACTGGTCGGGGTTGAATTCGGCCAGGCTTTTGATGTTGCCGCGGGCGATTCTGGCCGCTTCCGTCAGCACGTTGCGCGATTCATCGGGTTCGGCCGCTTTGGTATAGTGGTTGACCACCATCGGCTGTCGGATATTCGGGGCAAAGCACTGATAACTTGCGCCCTGGGCGGCAATATTGAGCAGCGTGCAGGTTGCCTCGTGAATTTCACTGCCGTCAAACACGCCGCAGCCGGCAAGCACGACGGCAATTTTCTTTTCGGAAACAGACATTTTCATCCTCCTGTAGGTTAGAACTTGGCTTTGTCTTTAATTTTTATATCCGCCAGGGCGGAAAATCAACGTTTATTTCGCGGCCTGCTTTCGGGCGGCGTATTTGTCGCCTTTGTCCATGCAGAAAAACCATTCCTGGCATTCGTCGTTGCCCTTTTGCTCATTGATCCGTTCGTTCATGCCTTTTAATTCCGACGGACAGCCGAGCAGAATGTCTTTTCCCGGCTGCCAGTCGGCCGGGGTGGAAACGCCGTAACGGTCGGTTACCTGCAGGGCTTCGATTACCCGTTTGATTTCGTCGAAATTGCGTCCGGTGGTCTGCGGATAGTACAAAATGGTGCGGATGTATCCTTCGTCGTCAATGATAAAGACGGCACGCACGGCTTTGGTGTCGCTCATGCTCGGATGAACCATGCCGTATTTGCGGGCGACTTCGGCCTTGATGTCGGCGATGATCGGAAAGTCGACCGGCTGTCCGTCGTATTTGCCGAACCGGATGTTGTCCTGAATTTCCTTGATCCAGGCCAGATGCGAGTTGTTGCTGTCGATCGAAAGTCCGATCAGTTCGGTGTTTAGTTCGTGAAAATCGTCGCGCATGGCGGCAAAAGTGGCAATTTCCGAAGTGCAGACCGGCGTAAAGTCGGCCGGGTGCGAAAACAGAACTACCCATTTGCCCCGGTAATCGTCGGGAAAGTTGATTTCCCCGGTGGTGGTTACGGCTTTGAATGCCGGCGCCTTGTCGCCCAGAGCCGGCATGTTGACGGTGACTTGTTCTTCCATTTTTTTCTCCTTTTGTTGATAACGTCGATTTCTCATGCAATATATGATCGGGCCGGCCGCTTTCAACCTTTTGGGCCGCCGGTATTAATCGGCCGTCCGAAGTTTTCTTGGTAAAAAAAAGCAAAATGTTGATGACAAACCGATTTAATCGGTTAATATAAGGCCACATCAAAGTTGCAACAAAACGTCAGGGTGACAGATGAAACCTTTATATAAACGTATTCTGCTGAAGCTTTCGGGCGAAGGCCTGATGGGCGACAAAGCGTTCGGCATGGACGACGGCGTAATCCGCTCGCTGGCCGCGCAAATCAGGGAAGTGCGCGGGCTCGGCGTGGAAGTCTGCCTGGTCGTCGGCGGCGGCAACATTTTCCGCGGCGCCAAAGAAGCTTCGAAAGGGCTGGACCGTTCGGTTGCCGACCAGGTCGGCATGCTGGCTACCGTCATGAACGCTCTTTATTTGCAAAACGCTTTGGAAAAGCTTGGAATTGAGGCGCGGGTCTTGTCCGGGCTGAGCATTCCCGAAGTTTGCGAGGACTACATTTACCGCCGGGCACTGCGCCATTTGCAGAAAAACCGGGTGCTGATCTTTGCCGCCGGCACCGGCTGTCCCTATTTTACCACCGACACCGGCGCCGCCCTTCGCGCTTCCGAGATGAAATGCGACGCGCTGCTGAAGGCGACCCAGGTGGACGGCGTTTATGACGCGGACCCGCGACAAAACGCCGGTGCGGTCAAATATAACGAAATAAGCTATGACGAAGTCATCTCCAAAGGGCTCGGGGTGATGGACCTGACGGCCGTGTCGCTGGCCAAAGACAACCGGATCCCGATCGTGGTCTTTGCCCAGAAGGGGGAAAACGCGCTGTTGAATGCGGTGACCGGACAGGGTGAATTTACAATCATTAAATAATCAAGAGGTATATGATGTCAGATTACAGCCAAATAAAAGAAAACACCAAAACCAGAATGGAAAAGACGCTGGAAACGCTGCGGGCCGATTTCGGCAGCCTGCGGGCCGGCCGCGCCCATGCCAGTCTGCTTGACGGAATTATGGTGGACGCCTACGGTTCAATGACGCCTATTTCCCAGGTCGGAACCATCAGCGTTCCCGATCCGCGCTGTCTTTCCGTCAGCGTCTGGGATCGCGGTCTGGCCAAAGCGGTGGAAAAGGCGATCATGGAGTCTGATCTGGGGCTGAACCCGGCTTCCGACGGCCAGCTGATCCGCATTCCGATTCCGCCGTTGTCGGAAGAACGCCGTAAGGAACTGGTCAAGGTGGCCGGCAAATATGCCGAGCAGGGCAAGGTGGCCGTCCGCAACATCCGCCGCGATGCTCTTGACGGCATTAAAAAGCTGAAAAAGGACAATGAGATTTCCGAAGACGAGGAAAAACGTTTTAACGACGAAATCCAGAAGTTTACCGATGAGTTCGTCAAAAAGATAGACGACGCTCTGGCGCAAAAAGAAAAAGACATTATGCAGGTATAAGGCCGGGGTTTTCAAGTTGAGCAACGATCAAACTAACAGATTACGGCATCTGGCCATCATTATGGACGGCAACCGCCGTTGGGCCCGCAGGCGCGGGCTGCCGGCGGCCGCCGGTCATCGCAAAGGGGCGGAAACTCTGGAACAGGTCTGCCGCGATGCCAAAGACCTCGGGATAAAATATCTCACCCTTTACGCTTTTTCCACCGAAAACTGGCAACGAGACGCGGAAGAAGTCGCCACTCTGATGGGGCTTTTGCGCGAATATCTGAAAAACGATTTGCAGGAAATTCAGAAAAACAACGTCCGCATTATTTTTATCGGCGAACGCGGCATGCTGGACAAGGACATTGCCGACAGCATGCAGCGGATCGAAAACCAGACGGCGGCCAACACGGATCTCACATTGTGTCTGGCGGTCAGCTACGGTGCCAGACAGGAGATATTAAATGCCGTCAAACGGACGGCCAAACTGGTTCGCGCGGGTGAAATCAAACTTGACGAAGTGGATGAACATTTATTCTCCAATTTGTTGTATACAAAAGATATTCCGGATCCGGATCTGGTGGTGCGCACCAGCGGGGAACGGCGGATCAGCAACTACCTGTTATGGCAGGGCGCCTATGCCGAATTTTATTTCAGCGAAGTCTTATGGCCCGATTTCAATCGGGCGGAACTGGAGAAGATTATCGCCGATTTTAACACGCGGGAGAGAAGATATGGCAAAAACTAAATCCAACATTTTGTTAAGAACGGCAACGGCTCTGATAATGGCGCCGCTGGTGATTGCCGGTCTTTATTTCGGCTATCCGTACGTGGTATTGATGCTGCTTTCCGTCGGCGCGCTGCTTTCGTGGGAATGGAGCACCATGGTCGCCAACAAGAGGCCTTCGGTCTATGCCGTGGTCTATACTGCCTCAGTGGCGGTGGCGCTGATGCTCAATTCCTGGCTCGGTATCTGCATTATGCTTTTGTTTGCCACGCTTCTGGTGTGGTTTAAGGCCAAAGATGAGGAGCACCGTCGGCTGCTGACGCTCGGCGTGCCTTATATTACCGTCGGTATCGGTTCTCTGATGTGGATTTATTACATCACCGCTTTTCATATTTTGTGTTTCGTGCTGATCATCTGGGCCACCGACATCGGCGGTTACGTCGTCGGCAAGAGCGTCAAAGGGCCGAAACTGGCGCCGAAGATCAGTCCCAACAAAACCTGGTCCGGCCTTTTCGGCGGGATGGCTCTGGCTGCTCTCTGCTGCTGGGGATATCTGTACTTTTTCGGCCTGAACGACTGGCGTCTGGCGGTTGCCGGGGCACTGCTGGCGGTGTTGGAACAAATCGGCGACCTGGTTGAGTCCGCTATCAAGCGTTATCTGGGGGTAAAGGATTCCGGCACGCTCATTCCCGGTCACGGCGGCGTCTTCGACCGCATTGACGGGATGATTTTTACCGCCCCGTTTGTCTATCTGATTTTGGCTTATTGGTTCAGTATTTAATTAAAGGCAATTTAAATTATGGAATGGTTAGTTAACGGCGTATATTATATAGTTCCCTTTATTGTTCTGCTGGGAATTCTGGTGTTTGTCCACGAATTCGGGCATTTTCTGGTTGCGCGTCTGTCCGGCGTGCAGGTGACCGATTTTTCAATCGGCTTCGGCAAACAACTGTGGGGTTTTACCGACAAGCATAACACCAAATGGAAAATCTGCGCGATTCCGCTCGGCGGCTATTGCCAGTTTTTAGGTGATGCCGATGCCGCGTCGTCAGGCAGCAGCGAAGAGGTGAAAGAGCTGAGCGAAGAAGATAAAAAGAAAGCCTTTCCGTTCCAGAATCCGTGGAAAAAGCTGGCGATCGTCCTCGGCGGCCCCGGGTTTAACTACCTGTTTGCAATTATCGTCTTTACTTTGATGTTTGCCTTTCTCGGCAAATTCAGCTTTCCCCCGGTCGTGGGCGAAGTGGTTGCCGGCGGGGCTGCGGACAAGGCCGGCATTGTCAAGGCGGACCGCATTCTGTCGATCAACGGCCACGAGGTGGAAAGTTTCAGCGAGATTACGACCGAAATTTCGCTGACGACGGGCGGCGTCGCCGAAGTAAAGCTTGACCGTGCGGGTGAAGTCATGGAGTTGAGCGTTCCGCTGGAAATGATGAAAGTGGAAGCCAACGGCCAGACGACCGAACGGCCGATGCTCGGCATCAAGTCGATGAACACGATGGAGCTTGACCACGAAAGAATGTCGCTGCCGGACGCTTTTGTTGAGGCCTGCAGCGAAACCTGGCGGATTACCGAAGGCACCCTGCGCGGGGTCGGACAGATGATTACCGGCAAACGCGGCAGCGAGGATCTGGGCGGCATCTTGAGAATTGCGGAAATGTCCGGCGACATCTCCAGGAAAAACGGCATGCTTGACTTCATTGCCTTTATGGCGCTTCTGTCAATCAACCTCGGGCTGATCAATTTGTTCCCGATTCCGGTTCTGGACGGCGGGCACGTCGTAATCTACCTGGTAGAAATTGTCAGCCGCCGCGAGATAAACGCCAAAGTAAAGGAGAACCTGTTCAAGGCCGGTTTTGCCCTCATTCTGGCGCTGATGATTTTTGCGACCTGGAACGACTTTGTCCATCTGTTCCATCGCTTTTTTGCTTAAGTTATTTTTTTGATAAAGGATACGGTATAAATGAAAAACAAACAGCTGGTTACCTTACTGTCCTGCCTGATGGCGGCCGGCACGGCCGACGCCGCGGTGGTCAGACAGATCAAAGTTGACGGACTGCAGCGGGTTGAACGGGAAACCGTTCTCTCTTATGTCAATGTAAATCCCGGTGACGACGTCAGTCCCGAAAAGCTGAACGGCGCATTTAAGAAACTTTACACCACCGGTCTTTTTTCCGACGTTTCTTTTGACGTCAAAGGTGATGTCCTGACTATCAAAGTGGATGAAAACCCGATCATCAACAAGCGTTTTTTCGACGGCAATGACAAAGTGGACGACAAAATGCTCGAAAGCGAAGTGCAGCTCGGTCCCCGTTCCATTTATACGACGGCCAAGGTGCAGGAGGATGTGCAGCGCATTCTCAACATCTACAAACGGGTGGGGCGTTATGCCGCGGCGGTGGAGCCGAAGGTGATCAAACGTGATCAGAACCGCGTCGACCTGATTTATGAAATTGACGAGGGGCCGCTGGCCAAAATCACCAAAATCAACTTCATCGGCAACAAGCATTACAGCGACAGCGACCTGCAGGGGGAAATCTTAAGCAAGGAAACCAGATGGTGGCGGATTTTCTCTTCTTCGGAAAATTATGATCCGGAGAAAAGCAACTATGACAAGGAGTTGCTGCGCCGCTTCTATAACAACCACGGTTATGCCGACTTCCGCGTGGTGTCTTCGGTGGCCGAACTCAGTCCCGACAGCCAGTCTTTCGTGATCACTACGGTGCTGGAAGAGGGCGTGCGCTACAAAATCAAAAAAGTCAACATCACTTCCGAAATTCCCGATATGAATACGGCGGGACTGGCGGACGATCTCGACATTGAAGCCGGCGACTGGTACAATGCGGCAAAGGTTGAAAAGAGCGTTTATGCCCTGACCGAAGAACTGGGCAAGCGCGGCTATGCTTTTGTCGAAGTTGAACCGGAACTTGACCGGAACATGCAGACCGGAGAAATGACGATCAACTTCCGCATCAAGGAAGGCGCCCGCGTTTTCATCAACCGCATCAACATCAACGGCAACAGTCGAACCTATGACGAAGTGATCCGCCGCGAGTTCCGCATCAGCGAAGGCGACGCTTTCAACGCCGCCAAAATCCGCGCTTCCCGCCGCAATATCGAAAACCTGAACTATTTCAGCAAGGTGGACATTGAAACCCAGCCGACGAGCGACGACAACAAAGCGGACATCAATGTAAACGTAACCGAAAAATCGACCGGTTATTTCAATGTCGGCCTCGGCTATTCGACCGTCAACGGCGCTCTGGTTCGTACCGGCGTAACCGAAAACAACTTTATGGGCAAAGGTCAGCAGCTTGGTTTTGACCTGGGCATTTCCGAACGTTCTCAGGATTATAACATCAACTTTACCGAACCGTACTTTCTCAACCGTCCGTTGTCGGCCGGCGTCGACCTGTTTAAAAACGAAACCGACTATCAGGACGAGGCTTCTTATGACGAAGACACCATGGGCGGCCGTCTGCGTTTGGGATGGAAATATACCGACGACTTTTATCAGAGCGTCCGCTATACCCTGCGTCAGGATGAGATCAAAAACGTTCACCCGAGTGCTTCCGTCTATATTCAGGAAGAAGAAGGAAAATATGTCGGTTCAAGTGTCGGACAGACTTTGTATTATGACAAACGCGACAATGCGGTCGACCCGAAGGAAGGCTATTTCCTGTCTTTCGGCAACGACGTGGCCGGTCTCGGCGGCGACGAAAAATATCTGAAGTTTGACGTCAAGGCCTACTGGTATGATACGTTTTTCGACTACTACACCTTGAAGCTGTTTGCCAACGGCGGTTATATCACCGGTTACGACGACGAAAACGTCCGTTTGTCACAGCGTTATTTCCTCGGCGGTTCGACCATGCGCGGTTTCGACAGTGCCGGTATCGGTGCCCGCGACAAATACACCAATGACGCTCTGGGCGGCAACTGGATGATCTATTCCGGTGCCGAAGTCATGTTCCCGATCGGGCTGGACGAAGTGGGCATCAAAGGCCGCACCTTTGTTGATGTCGGTATGCTCGGCAAGCCCGACGACGTCAGCTACAAGATCGTCGAATATTCCGACAAACCGCGTGTTTCCGTCGGCTTCGGCTTCAGCTGGCTGTCGCCGATGGGCAAAATCGACATTGACTTCGGCTTCCCGGTCGTTAAAGAGGATTATGACGAAACCGAAGTTTTCAGACTGAATTTCGGAACCAGTCTGTAATTTGTTCTGAAGGAGAAAAAAATGATTGATACGAATTTTTTTGTTAAAAAAGCCGAATTCAATCTGGCTCAAATTGCCGAAATCTGCGGCGCCGCGTTGCAAAATGCCGACCGCGGCGGTGAAATGATCCGTGACATCAACACGATGGACAAGGCCGGCGAAGGCGAAATCTGTTTTTTCTATGATCGCAAGAAAAAAGCTGCCGGCGCCGAAATCAAGGCTTCGGCCTGCGTTACCACCGCCGAACTGGCGCCGTTTGTGGCTCCGGCGGCAGCCGTTCTTGTCTGCGGCAATCCGAAAACGGCCTTTCTGACCTTAAACGAAGCCATGTATGCGGAAAAACGTCCGGCGGCGGGCATTGCCGAAACAGCAAAGATTGATCCGACGGCCAAAGTCGGCGAAGGCTGTTCAATTGCCGACTATGCGGTTATCGGCGCCGGTGCGGAAATCGGAGCCGGAACGGTGGTTGAACCTTTTGCGGTGATCGGTGAAAACTGCCGGATCGGTGAAAACTGCCGGATCGGTGCTCATGCCTGCATTGCTTATACGATTATGGGCAATAACTGTTACATATACAACGGCGCCCGTATCGGTCAGGACGGCTTTGGCTTTCAGACCATAAACGGCGTGCATAAGCGCATTCCTCAGCTTGGGCGGGTGATTATCGGCAACGACGTCGAAATCGGCGCCTGTACCTGTGTTGACCGCGGCGCCATGGACGATACGGTTATCGGTGACGGCACCCGGGTGGACAATCTGGTGCAAATTGCCCACAACGACAAGCTCGGCCGCGGCTGCATTCTGGTTTCCATGACCGGCATTGCCGGCAGCTGCACTTTCGGCGATTATGTCGTTTGCGGCGGCCAGAGCGGTTTTGCCGACCACCTGAAAATCGGCAGCGGCGCCCAGATCGCCGCCCAGTCGGGCATTATGCGCGACATAGAACCGGGCACGGTGGTGATGGGTTCGCCGGCGGTGCCGTTTAAGGACTTTATGCGCCAGGTGGCTTTTTTGCAGAAAAATTCAAAAAAATAAATTTGACCAACGAAAAAGGAAGGAAAATATGTCCGAAAACAAAATCTACAACATTGAAGATATCATGAATTTTTTGCCGCACCGCTATCCCTTTCTGCTGGTGGACCGGCTGGAAGTCGAAGTTCCCGGCGAAAAGGGCATCGGCATAAAGAACGTGACCATGAATGAAGAGTTTTTCCAGGGACATTTCCCCGGCAATCCGGTTATGCCGGGCGTTTTGCAGATCGAAGCGATGGCTCAGACGGCCGGCGCTCTGGTGGTTGCCGCTTCGGGTGAAAATGCCGGCGACAAGAAAATCAGCGTTCTGTTTATGTCGATCGACGGCGTGAAATTCCGCAAGCCGGTCAAACCGGGCGACCAGCTGAGAATGCATGTCGAAAAAGTTCAGGCCCGCCGCAACGTCTTTGTTTTCAGGGGCAAATCCATGGTGGATGACAAAGTTGTTTCGGAAGCCGAATTTACGGCAATGATCGTCTGAAGACGGGAAAATTTTTTCCCTGATCTGTGATCCGAATGTTTTTGCCCGGCCGGCGGAAACATTCGGATTTTGCACTTCAGGCGCCGTATTGTCGACAAAGCGTCCGTTTTCGTTTCCCGGTTTGCAAAAACCGGAGCCGGGCGAACGGATAATTGTGCGGACGGCTGAAAATTTGTGAAAAGATGACACGGAGGTGTTTATGTGGGCGGTATATGCTTCGCTGGCGAGCATTGCAATCGGATTGTACTATCTGGGCAACCAGGCGGCAAAAGTTTCGTCGACGGTGTTTATGGTCTATCGCGGCGTGATGCCGATTTTGTTTTTGCTGCCGGTTCTGCCGTTCGTTTCTCTGCCTGCCGCCTGGCCGTTTTATGTCGTCTGTCTGGTGCAGGGCGGGGTAATTTCCTTTGTCGACATGCGCAATTTCCGGGCAATGCGGGTGTGGGGCGCGGAAACCATTTCTTCCATACATCCTTTTTGCGTCGGTATCGTCTTTTTTGTATGGCTTTTGCTTAATCCGGGCGGACTGATCGCATACGGACGGGAGCCGCTTCGTTTTCTGACGGTGGCGGCGGCGCTCGGTACGGTAATTTTTTCCGTATCCAGTTATCGCGGCGACCGGCGGGGGCGTAAGGCATTGCGCTATATGGTGCCTTATCTGTTGTTTTGCGCCGCTTGCGATACCTTAAACAAAACCGCCATGAGTTTTTTGCGGCCGCATGAGCTGGTCAGCGGCAGCTGTCTTTATATCCTGATCACCGCGGTTGTCATCTGCATCGTCAATTTTTCTTTTTACTTCCACGGCGGAGGAAAGTTAAAGGCGCTTTGGGAACGCCAGAACGTAAAGTGCGCGTTGGTAATGGTTCCGTTGGTTTTGTCCATGGTCTTTAAGAATTTTGCCATGTTTGCCACTCCCAATCCGTCCTATGTAACGGCAACCATGTATCTTTATGTCATCTGGGTGTTTGCCGCCGGTGCCGTTTTGCGTTTTTTCGGCCGGAACATTCCCGCTTCGCGCATTTCTTTGCGCCGGGTCCTGTTGCTGCTGGCCGCGGTGGTGGTCCTGATACTTTTCGGGCGGTAAAGAGAGAATATTACAGCTGCCGTCTGAACGAAAAATGCGGCACGGTCCCTGGCAAGGCAGTTTCCTGTGCTGAAACCTGCTGCCGGCCGCGGCCGTAATCTTGATAAAAATAAATTGATTGCCTTGTTCGGATTATGATAACATAATGCAAAAGGTTATTCGCAGGAAAGTCGAATATGACGGAATTTGAAAAGTATTTGCAGGGGTTTGTCGAAACATACTATGAAAACGCTTCCGAAACAGATAAGGAAACGCTGTTAAATCGCATTGTCTGTGATGCCGGCAACAAAAGATATGTTGTGCAGGAGGGACGGCGTCGCATGGCAGACGGTGATGAGAAAGGGGATAAAATTTACGATTTGTCAGAGTTGCGGGATTTTCCGGATATAGGTTCCGAAGAATTTAAAAGTAACTGTCTGGATACGAACAGCCCGGAACACAAAGCCTGTGAAGCAGAGATAAAGGATCTGGTTGCCCGGTTTACAAGCAATGATTCCAAGGCCGCCGCGGATTTAAAAGCGTTACTGGCGCATAGCGAAATAGAATATAGAGTCAGAAAAAATTGGACGGTTCCGAACGGCAGCTGCGCCTTTCAAAAAGGAGAAAACGGCACACCCGATAAGATTGTGATTTGTATCAGTGACTTAAAAAGACTGAAAAAGGAAGGTGTGCTGTCGGAGATTAATGAAGATGCGCTGCCGCAAATTTTGGCACATGAGTTGGGGCATGCGGTGGAGTTTGGCAAGCGTCCGAAAGAATGGCAGACGAAATATATGGATGGTGCCGAAACTGCTACCGATTTATACGCTTCCTCCCTGTTGTTTAATTGCGGAATTTCGGAACGGGGATTTTCTCAATATATGGGCATGGATTATGATAAGAAGAAAGAGAAAGGGGAAGATACAAGAATGCCGTATACGCCCGACGGAGGGTTTCGGCGAGATAATTTCATAAAGTCCGAGGAAGCCATGAGGAGGGCAAAAATCAACGAACTCAGAGGATTGGCTCCGGCACGGCGTCAGCCGCTCCGCGAAAACGGGAATCCGGAAACAATGCGCGGCCGGCAACAAAGCATAATCGGCAATGCCATAAATGCCAAAATATACAACCGATAGTCAAAGCGTCTTTTGTTTTTTTACAACGATCGTTTTTTACCGTTGCAACTGCCGCAAGTGGATGCAGCGGTTGCGGTTCTGATCTTCCTCGGGCAACGGAACGTCAAACGCCGCTGCCGGAACAAAAAGCACGCGTTGATTTGTCAAACATTGCCGGCACCGCTGCCGGGGTTATAAGTGTGACGTTGGTCGGGCGGGCTGTTTATTTGTCTTCCCTGACATTGTCTGCGCCGTTGCCGCCGAGGGAAAAGGTGCCGAGGTCAACCGCTTTTTCCGATTTTTGCGCGGGGTGGCGGTTTGCTTTTAACGGGGATTTTTCTCCGCCGCGGTAAAAAGCTTCCAGCCGCAGTTCCTGAATTTTGGTTTTAAGACCGTGCTTTTTCATTTGCTCGATGGTTGACGCCAGTTCATCGGGAGTGGCCAGCAAAACATGGCCGGCTTTACCGTTTTCCCCGTCCCAGAATTTCCGGCATTCGCGGTTGAAGGTTTGCGCCGGTTCCGGCTCGTCGCTGCCCAGTTCTTTCGGCAGCTCTGTTCCCGGTTGGCCGAAAGTCATGGTATAGATGCCGGCCTTACCGCTGTTACCGTAAGGACCGTAGATGCCGTGCACCAGATTTGTCGTCGGCATGTCTTTGGCGTTGATCAGGGCTACTTTGACCTTTCCCGCATAGGGCGTGCCAAGGTCGCGGACAACCTCGAAAGCCGCGCCGTCTTTAATATCTTCTGCGTTGATGACGGCGTCGGTGCCGACCGGTGCGCTGGTTTTCAGGCAGAATTCCTGCCGGCCGGGATTTTCCCGTTCGTCAATCATCAGGGCATATGCCTGTTCAAAGCGGGAAAGTATGTCATGGATATTTTGTTCGGAAACATGTTTTAAGGCTTTTGAGCCGATAACGTGTGCGTTTCCTCTGTGCTTCCGGATATGTTCCGGTTTTTCAGATGCTTTGATCAGATCCGTTTTTTGCATGGATTGCCTCCTCAAAAACGCTGAAAAGATAACATATTATAGCACAAAAAATATTAAAAACAATAACTTATTTTTGCAATGAAAAATCCCCGCCGAAAGCGGGGATTTTTCTGCCGTGAACTCAGATCCGGAGTTCACGGAATTTCTTTCTGATGCCCAAAGTCAGAAGAACCAGCATAAAGACAAATTCCAGCGCCGGCGGGATAACCGTCAGAAAAGCGCTTTCGTTGTAAGTGAGATAGCTGCTTTCGTGGAAATAGGGCATAAAGAACGAACAGAAGATGCGCAAGTCGAAATGATAGAGCAGAACCGGAATGATGGTGTAGGTGGAAAGTGCGATCAGAACCGGAACCACCGTCGTTTCCTTTTCGTTGCCCTGGGCAAAAAGCGACCACAGGTAAATGAAGCAGAAGTCCCGCAGCATAAACAGAATCATCGCCCAGACCATGAAGCCGGCGCTGGTTCCCTGTTCCTGTCCCAGGCTGCCGAATTCCGCGCTTAAGACCAGCGCCAGAACGATGATGACGGGAATTGTTACCAGACTTCTCGGCATGATCATAAACAGCCGTTTGTACTGCTTTCCGTGATAATATTTTGATACCATGTTGGGGCGCAGCGCCATGTTCGATTCTCCGCACAAAGTCAGATAAGTGACCGCAAGCACGGCAAAAAAGGCGGAAAGGGTGCCGACGTAGCGGACCAGCGGATTGTCGCTGCCGTAATCGTTGAAACCGAACAAAACCGCCACCAGTGACAGCGTGAACAAAAACCAGGAAACGGGGTAGGGTTCCTGTCCGAATTCCGTTTTGATCTGATTGACTATGGCGATAAAGCCCCAAATGATGAAAACGGACAGGAAAACGACGGCCGCTTCCTTGGCGGTATAGTGCGCGCCGTACCAGACGATTCCTTCGCCGCTGCCGTTAAAGACCTTGTAGAGAGGGATGATCATGGCAATGCCCATGAACTGGAAGAAAGTGACGTCGAACTTCTCGAAAAAATGCCGCCAGCGGATCGAGTGCAGGCTGAGCAAAAGCGGCAGTATCTGCGCCGACAGGCCGAACAGGACGAAAATCAGAACGTTGGTCAGAAGTTCCGGCAGCGGTATTTCCGGCAGCCGTTCCCGATGCAGGTGGTAAGACAAAAGGTAAAGGGCAAAACAGATGAAATTGCCGTACCAGATGTAAACCGTGCTGCCGAACAGTTTGCCGACAGCCATTTTGACCGGCGACATCGAAGTCATAACCTGAAACGACCAGGTGTTGGCGTTGATTTCCCTGATCACCGTTTCCGCCGCCAGCCGGGTGCTCCAGACATAAGTGAAAACACAGTAGAAAAACACGCAGATGTAAGGCAGGAAGGAAAACGGCAGCGCTTCGTCCAGGATGTAGGCCAGAAGGTAGACCGTGATCAGCAGAAGCGGCATTGCCGCCAGTTTTTTGGCCGTCAGTTCGGTCCAGGTGTTCCTGATAAATTCCGGATTCTTAAACATTCTTATTCTCCTTCTTTCAGGGTTTCGAAATAAGCGGTTTTCAGCGAGTTTTTCTCAATTTTGAACTCAATAACCTTGATTTCCGCCGCAATCAGCCTTCTCAGCAGGGCGGCAAGTTCGTTTTCCTGTCCGAAAACGCAGGCGCGAACATAGGTGCCGTCGCTGCTGACTTCGCCGGTTGAGTTGTCTTCTTCCAGGAACTGAATCAGCTGCTCCGTGCTGCCTTTGACGCGGACGGCAATGTTAATGCGGGCGTCCTGTCTGACGTTGACGGCGCTGCCGTCAAATTTTTCATATTTGACGATTCTGCCGGCGTTAAGCACAATCACGGCGGTCGCATAGTCTTCGAGTTCGGCCAGAATATGCGAGGAAATGAGCAGGGTGTGGCCTTTTTCTTTCAGTGCAACAAACAGCTTCGAGAGTTCCAGCCGCGCTTCCGGATCAAGCCCCGAGGCCGGTTCGTCGAGAATGATGAATTCCGGTTTGTGGATAATGCCGAGCGCGATTGCCAGCCGCTGCCGCAGACCGCGGGAAAGGTTGCCGGCATAAGTGTCCAGATGTTCGGTAAGGTTGAGCATTTCCGCCGTTTCCGCGATTCTGCCGTCGATTTCGGCCGTCGGGATGTCAAAGGCCAACGCCGCATATCTCAGACATTGGCGGGCCGTCAGGTTGTCATACAGGCCGAAAACGTCCGACAGGTAGGAAATGTGCCGGTGGGCGTTGCGCGAGTCTTCGGGAACGTTGATGTCGTTGATGAAAATTTCTCCGCTGAAGGGTTTGACCAGTCCCGCCAGACATCTCATCAAAGTGGTCTTGCCGGCGCCGTTCGGTCCGATCAAGGCGACGATGCTGCCTTTTTCGATTTCGAACGAAAGGCCGTGCAAAGCCCTTTTCGTCATATAGTCAAAGACCAGGTTTTTAACTTTTATCATCGTTTTTTCCTCGATTGATTGTTGACTGAGAGTCAATATAATTCAATCGGCGGATAAAAACAAATGCTTTTCCCTCCCGGACGGGAAAAGTCAAAAAAGTTGCATCAGCTTATCCGATATGTTATAAATCGGATGAAATTGTATTATTGTCGTTATCATTTAATTTGTTTTGGTATGGAAAACTTAATTTCTTTTCAGAATGCCTTGCTGCGGATAAGCGCTTTTGTCTGGGCTGCCGTAATTGTGTTGTCGGCTTTTTTGGCATATGAAGTGTTGTGGCGCCGGAAACATCCGCAGGTTGCCGCTGGCAGGGCCGACGAGGCGGAAAAGAAAGCCTGTGCCCGTCGTTTGTCGCTGGTCTTTTGCTTTTTGTTCGTCTGGCTGGCGGTTTTCGTTTTTTTTCTGCTGCGTCTGACCGGTGCGTCGGTTTGCGCTTATTGGGGGCTGCTTCCCGTCTTTTTGGGCGGTGTCTGGCTGAGCCTGTCGTTGAGAAAATAAAGTTCGTAATTAAAAAAACGCCCGCGGATCAACCGCCGGCGTTTTTTTTCAAAACAAATGTCGTCAGACTGTCAGAGTTCGGCAACGTAACGGACGATGCCGCTGCTTTGGCCGTCGCCGTCGAGCATGTAGTTGCGGCTGCCGATGACGTCGCCGCCGATTGCCCGCAAAGTTTCGTTTACTTTATAAACGATGTTTTTGATGCCCGAGGCTTCGCAGTAGTTCATCAGATGCCACCTGTATCCCTCCGGCAGACGGTTCATGTAGTTCCGTGCATCGCTGCGGCTCATGGGCTCGCCGGATTCCTGCCAGTATAAAAGCTTGTTGCCCGAAACGACGACCCCGATCGGTACGCGGCCGGAGATGGTCTGTTTGCTTCTGATGCCGCCGGCATAAATGACTTCAAACGGCAGCGGTACTCCTTTAGGCTCCGAGGTTTCGCTGCGGGTTTCGATTTTTTGGTTGAGGCCGTTTACGGTTTTTTGTATCTTGCCGCACAGCTCTTTGACTTCTTCGAAACGCGCCGACATGTCGGGATAAAGGTCGGCAAAAGAGATTTTGTACTCGGAAATCAGGTTCTTCGCCAGTTTGACGGCTTCTTCCTTGCCAAAACCGAAATTTTTTGCCAGATCGGTCAGGCTTTTCAGTTTGTTTTCCAGTTCATTGTTCATAATTTATGAGATTTAGTTAAAATAATTGTTGCAAATTTTCTATCTTTCCGCGCCGGCAGTCCGGGGATATCCGGCAGGCGGCGGAACCGCCTGCTGAGGCGCAACGGTAATTGTTTCCGTATAAGGCGCGGCGGTGAATTTGTCCTGCTTGAACTCGCATTCGGGAACAACCAGCTTTTTTAACCGTGGAAAGTTGACATGATTGAAATAAACTTTCTCCAGCTGCCGGCACTTTCCGAGATCTAGCGTTTCGAGCTGCGGAAAAACGGCATAGTCAATACTCAGCTGTTTAAGCGATTCCGGTATCAAAATTTCTTTGCAGGAAATTTGGTTGCCGCCTAATCCCGAAAGCTCAAGATCCGTCAGCCCGCTGCAGCGGCCGTAATCAAGCACGGAATCCGTTCTGAAACTGCAGCCGCTGACGGAACATTTTTCCATTGCCGAAGGAAATACGATTCGTTTAATCCCGCTCAAATCGGAAGCAGTCAGCCGAACCTGTTGCAAACCGGGGCAAACGTCAAGGTCAAACGTTTTGCACGGTTTGAGCGTGCAGCTGCCGAAGCCGAGGTAGGAAAGGCTTTCCGGCAGGGTTATCCGGCTGCAGTTTTCAAAGTTGAAGTTGTTGAACTGCAGCGTTTCCAGACTTTGATATTTTGCAAAATCAATCTCGGAAACCTTGTCCGTCAGCTTGTTTTCGGCGTCGATTACCAGATGTCTGACGTTGGCGGGAAAACGGATGTCGGCCGGATCCGGAAGTTTTTTACAATTGTAAAAACGGATCATGCGTCCCTCCGCGAATTTGGCAATGTTCGTTATATAGCCGGCGTTTTCGGCCACCATGCAGGCCTCTTCCATATATGCCAGGTCGTTTGCGGGAACATTGCTTTCGCTCATTCTGACTTTGCTTAAGTCCGCGCTGCGGAGAGCAGAAAAATCCGCGTCTTTGAAAAAAAGGTTGTCGATTGAACGAAAACGGGCGATTTTTTCCAGCATTTCCCCGGTGATTTTTCCGCTGACGGTGAGGGTGGCCGTCGACAGCCGTTCGGGAGAAAGCAGTTCCGACAGCTCCGGCGTATAGTTGATGTTGCTGACCTTTATCGGTTCCGTGACGTTGAGCAGGTCGATCATCGGTTCCGGTTTTATTTGGAAACACAGTTCCCTTTTGCCGGTCCAACGGGCGGCATAGCCGAGTTTGAAGACATAGCGTGAATTGTTCAGGGCTTTTGCCGCCTCTTGGTTGCCGGCGGCACTTTGTTCGGCAATGTATTTTCTTGCTTCGGCAATTCCTTCCGTCATTTCCGACAGGTCAAAAGAGTCTATTTTTCTGAATTGCTTCAATTTTTCCGTCGTTTGCCGGTTCCATATGCGGCCGATTTTGACCGTCCGGGCGGAAATGAAAACGGCTTTTTCGGGCGGCACTTTCCAAATGTCCGCTTCCTGCAGTTCAATCTCTTCGTTCAGGTTGTAATAATCCCTGACAATGCCGCGGACGTCAATGACATATCCCCAGTTTTGCAAGTCGCGGACTTTGCCCTGCCGGTGCAGTTCGGCAATGTCTTCGCTGCCGTAAACGGCAAAAACGCTTGCCCTGATTTCGGGATAATACTGCGGGTCGATTTCCTTGTTTTTGTATCCCTTGACCTGAGTGATTGCGCCGTCCTTGCACTCTATGGTTGCGTGCGGCAGCCATTCGTTTTCCGCGCTTAAATCCCGCAGCGAATAAATTGCCGTTTTGCCGTTTAAAACGGCGGCGTCATAGCTGCCTTTTCCCACGCAGTGGTCCATTCTGGCCGTTTCGTAGTCCAGCGCTTCAACCGTACGCAAACGCACCAGCTGGACGTTTTTGCCGGGGAAAACGCGTATGACTTCAACTCCCTGCCGGCTGGCTTTTATCATGTCGTCTGTCAAATGCGCGTCGTCGTTCAGCCGTGCGAAAAACGCGTCGGCATAATCAAGCACGCCGCGCCAGTCCTTAACGTTGTTTAAAAGCGTTTTGAAATGTCCGGGCGTTTTTACCTTGTCCGGGTATTTTGCCATGTAGGCGGCGACAAAATCGCGCAGGTGAACGGCTTCCTGAAAAATTGCGGAATGTTTCAGCCGCTCGGTGTCAACCAGCAGGTTGCCGTTTGCATCTTTGGCAAAATTAAGGGGATTGTGTTCCAACAGTTCCCGGGTCAGATATTTTTGCAGCAGAAAACCGCTGCATACGCCGGTTTTGGCTTCGTCGCTTAAAACGTTGAAATGGTCGCCGTTCTGCAAAACCTTGAGTGCCCGGATCATATCCTGTTTCTGCTTTTTGATCCGCGCCAGCCTCAGGCCGGCCGCTTTTTTGTCGGTTGTCGTGCGGATCAATTGTGCCTGCCGGTCGATTTCCCGTTTGCGGGCGCCGATTTGTTCCAGCAGCTTGAGCTTTTGTTGTTTCAGTTCTTCGCCGGAGTTGGTCAGAGCCTGGTAATAGGCGCCGATCTCGCCCATTGCGTCGCGTGAATAAACGTCGCGCAGTACAGCGGTATATTCTCTGAAATTGGCGATAACCATTTTTTCCCCGATTTTTCCCCGAAAAAACTGTTTTCTGAAATAAATTAAAATTGGACAAAATAATAGCATAAATCGGGTGGTTGTCAAATTGTTTTCGACAAAAATCAAAGCTGTTGCAAAGAAATATAAAAGAATTGCAAAAAAAGATTGACTGAACAAAAAACTTACGCTAAATATACCCGGTAACTTGTCAATGGAGAGTTGGCAGAGTGGTAATGCAGCGGATTGCTAATCCGTCACCGTGAATAACGGTGCACAGGTTCGAGTCCTGTACTCTCCGCCACCAAACGCCCGTAAGGGCGTTTTTTTTGTGGCGGATACAGGGCTCGAACCGAGAGGCCCGCTAAGCGTTTTTTGCCGCTGCTCCGGCAAAAAACGTCTGTAAGGGCACAAAACACCTTAATGAGCAAAGCCGCAAAGCGGCAATTGCGAATTTAGATGTTTTGTGAGAAGGAGCGACAGCGTCGCGCAGTCCTGTACTCTCCGCCACCAAACGCCCGTAAGGGCGTTTTTTTTTGTGGCGGATACAGGGCTTGAACCGAGAGGCCCGCTAAGCGTTTTTTGCCGCTGCTCCGGCAAAAAACGTCTGCAAGGGCACAAAACACCGTAATGAGCAAAGCCGCAAAGCGGCAATTGCGAATTTAGATGTTTTGTGAGAAAGAGCGACAGCGTCGCACAGTCCTTCAAATTTTCCGTATTCCTTTTTTCTTCCGTTTTTCGTTTGAAAAACAACCAGCTGAAAAGTTTATATACCATTGTTTGTGATTATGTTTGACTTGAAGCTTAAATTAGAATAATCTGTTTTTGCACCGGCAGATAACCGGTGCGAGGTTTAGAACCCTCTTGTAAGTTGCTTACGGATAGTAGGTGTAAAACTGCCTTTTGGTCTATGACTGGGAGGCAGTTAATAAGGCATTTGCATATGCTCAATACGCTGCACAATTCTTACAATTGGTTCTAACTCCCAGTCACCCGTATCAGGTGACTGTTTTGCTATTGATAAAACAGGAAGTTAGAAAGGAAAATCAAAAGAAAACAAAGCTTTGTGACTTTTTTGAAATGCCGGCGGAATTGCTGCCGATACGGTGCGAAAGCGCCGGGTCGGTTTTGTCGGGGTACGGATCTTCGACGACAGGCCGGATATTTTTATCATCCGTTTTTGACTCAAATTTTAAGGAACTGAAATATGAAAAACAGACTTTTGTTTACAACAGCGTTGATTGCTGCAGCTTTTGCGGTTTCCGATGCCCGCGCGGAAAGACTGGTCGTTTCGTCGGGGGAAGAAGAAGCTGTCAATGCCGAAATGTCGGCAAATGACAACAGTGAACTCCAGGGCGGCGCAATCCTCAATTCGGGAAAACTGACCGTTGCCGACGGCGTCGTTTTCAACGGCAATGCCGGTTCCGTCGGCGGTGCCGTTTCGACCGTTGATGCGTCCGGCGCGGCCGTAATCGGCGACAACGTGTCTTTTATCGGCAACACTTCCGCCATGCAGGGCGGCGCTTATCACAATCAGCGCGCAACCAGCACCATCGGCGACAATGCCAAATTCCATAACAATATGGCCATCGGTTACGGCGGCGGCGCCGTTTATCAGGATACCGACGGCCGGGAAGCTGTGCTGACGATCGGTGACAATGCCGAATTCAAAGGAAACAAAAGCGAAACTTCCCACGGCGGCGCGGTCATGAATTTCAATGCCGGTGACAAAGCCGAAATTACCATCGGCAAAAACGCCGTCTTCAGCGGAAACTCTGCCGGCAAAACCGGCGGTGCCGTTGCCAACTGGGGTGGCAGCATGCGGCTCGGCGAAGGAGCCTCTTTTGCCGAAAACCGTGCGGCGACCGACGGCGGCGCCGTTTATAACGCAAACTACGGCGGCAAAAACGCCGAAATGACGATTGCCGGCGTAAGCGTTTTTGAAAACAATGAAGCAACGGGGCTCGGCGGTGCCGTTTATAATGACGGCAAGCTGAATATGGGCGGCGCCGTTTTTTCCGGCAACAAGGCGGGCGGCAAGTTAAACGACGTCTATAATGCCGGCGAACTGAACTTTACCGGTGACGTTACGCTTGACGGCGGTATTGCCGGCAACGGTACCACCACTTTTGCCAAAGACACCGTTTTGACGGTTAAGACGGGCACGACGACCATCAGCAACGATGTTGTAAACAAAGGGGCAACCCTGTCGCTTGTCTTTGCCAACGGATATGCGGGCGGCGAATATGATCTGATTACGGAAGAGGGCTCGCTGGACAAGGAATTCAACATTGCCCAGAACGCCTTGTATAATATTAAGGCCAACGAAAACGGCTCTTATACGATCAGCAAAAAAACAGCCGGCGACTTTGTCGCTTCGACCGGTGCAAACGTCAACCAGGCCAATACCATCAGCGCCGTTGCCGGCAGCAAAACCGGCAGCGCACGTTTTGACGCGGTGGCAGAACGTATCGGTGGCCTGATCCAGTCGGCTCACGCTTCCGACGTCCAGACCGCTTTGAATGCGGCGACGGCTCTTGCGCCTGAAGTTGCGCCGATGGTTTTACGCAAAGCGAAAGCCAGACGGTTAACCAGGTGTTCGGTGCCGTTTCCACGCGTTTGAGCGGCGGTGCGATTGCTGCTGCCGGTGAAGCCGGAGCAGAAGGCGTTTCTTCCGGCGACAACGTTTTTGAACGGGTTGCCATGTGGATTCAGGGAATGTTCAACCGTTCCGAGCTTGACGATACGGCAAAAACCAAAGGCTTTGACGCCGATTCCGCCGGGGTTGCCATGGGTTTGGAAAAACGCGTGAACGATCAGGTCAAGCTGGGTATCGGTTATGCCTATACCAACACCGACATTGACGGCTTTATGCGTTCGACCGACGTTGATACCCATACGGCGATTTTGTACGGCGAATACAAACCTTCCGCATGGTTTGTCAACGGCGTTGTTTCGTACGGCTGGTCCGATTATTCGGAAAGCAAAAACGTGGCCGGTTACAATGTTAACGCCGACTATGACGCAACTTCTCTCGGTCTGCAGGCGATGACCGGTTATGAAATGCAGGTCAAAGGCTTTAACCTGACTCCGGAAGCAGGACTGCGTTATGTCCATACCAGTCAGGACGCTTATACGGATACGGTTGACCAGCGGGTTTCTGCCAACGATTCCGACATCCTGACCGGCGTGATCGGCGCCAAAGCGGACAGGGAATTTACGCTTGAAAACGAGATGACCCTGCGTCCTGAAGTCCGGGTTGCCCTCACTTATGATATGTTTAATGATGCGGGCGGTTCGGTCGTTACTTTGGCCAACGGCGCGGCATATCGCGTCGACGGCGAAGCTTTGGACCGCTTCGGTGTTGAACTCGGCGCCGGCCTGACGGCGGAAGTCAACGACAATGTCGAATTGTCGCTCCGTTATGAAGGACAGTTCCGTGACGATTATACCGACCATACCGGTCTGTTAAACGCCAAATATAAATTCTGACGTTTGTTCGGACGACAAAAAACGGAGAGGACTGCCTCTCCGTTTTTTTTCGGGTTCTGGTCTTGCGTCCGCTTTTTGGTTTTCGGAGCAGACGCTTTTTTATAAACTTGACAAAAAAATGAAAATAAAATATAATTTTTTCCGCAAATCAATTACCAGTAAATTATTAACCGTAAAAATAAAAAATGTATGAAAAAATTTTTCGTTGCTTTGTTTCTGATCGTCGGCATCATCACCGTTCACCTGTTTGTCAGTGAGATCATTTATCTTCAGATTGCCGATCTGCTGTGGCTTTTCGTTTACGGAATCGGGCTGTCAAAAATTGACGAGCGAGAATTCGTGGACAGAAGAAACCGGTTGCGTCTGGGAAAAATGTTTAGGAACGGAATCTTGTTCAGATTGGTGCCGCTGATCGTTTATGTGGGAACAGTGGCGGCAACGTTGTTCAGCGTTGAGTTTTTGTTCAGCCTGCTGATGTTTCTTCTCGTGGCGGTGCTTTTCACGATATCTTTGTTCTCCGATCTGTTCGGCTGTATCAAGGGTGATGATTAAAGGCAAAATTCGTTTATTGATTTTAACGGTCCGACCCGTAAAGGGTCCGGCCGTTTTTTTATGATTTGAACATCCTTCCGGGCAGGCGAATGCGGACATTCTGATCCAATCGTCAGACTTGCGGAACTTCAATGATAGGCGTTCAGGATTCAAAACACGTTGATGCCGTTTGTTCAGCAGATGAAAGTTTGTGCGGCAAAAACGCCGAAGACGTCATGCAGGCGGACGGGAAAGGGCGGCGATGCCGTTCAGTCGCCGGAATAGCGGGAATACTTCCATTTCAAAATCTGTTCGGTTGACAGGTTGGATTGCTTTTTTGCCTCATATTCCCTTTGTTCGGCTTTCTTGCGCGCAATTTCCTTTTGCCGCCGGGCTTCTTCGATTAAAGCCGCTTCCCGTGCGCTTTTGGGAGAGCCGTTGTCTTCCGTTTGTTCAAACCCGTAAAGGGCGGCCAGTTCGCTTATGCTGACGTCGAGCGTTTTTTCTTTTCCGGCTTCGCGCATTTGACGAAAACGCTCAAGAATAACCGGTTCGTATTTTCCGGCGTCATATCCGGGTTTGCGCCGTTCGGGACCGTAAGCCGCTTCATAACCCATTTCCGGCCGGCCGAACCCGTAGTCGGTCAGGATCAGTCCGTTTTCCACGCTGTCAACCCCCGGGTTAATCGTCCGCCGCATTTGCAAAATGGCATCGTGGTTAAGGCAGTTTTCCTGCCGGCTTTGTCCGGCCGGCATAAAGTCTACAAAAACCTGTCCGGGATAAAGTTTTTGGT
This sequence comes from Azospirillum sp. 51_20, assembly GCA_001917175.1. Lineage (GTDB taxonomy): Bacteria > Pseudomonadota > Alphaproteobacteria > RF32 > CAG-239 > JAFUYI01. The sequence goes on along the minus strand of MNTV01000019.1, from coordinate 54,130 downwards.
TTTCGCTGCATACGACACGATAAACGTCTTTCATGTTTTCTCCTGCTGCTGGTTATGGATATTGTCGGATTATAACCGAACGGAGCGTTTTTGTCCAGCGCCGTTTCGTACGGCTTTTTGCCGGGCGGGCAAAACAAACCCCGGCCGGAGCCGGGGCTTTGTTTTCAGACGTTTTCCTCCGTCTTTTCCGCTGCCGGCAGTTTTTCCTCCTGTTCTTTGTTTTTCAGATAACGCCGGGTAATTTTCAGCGCGTTTTGGAAAGAAGAGGCGATGGAAATGGTGTGAAAGTCGATTCCTTCTTTCAGAAAAGCGTTGTGCAGAACGCGCCGCGGCTGTTTCTTGACGTTGGAAAGAATAATTTTCGTGTCGTATTTTTTTACTTTTTTGATGAATTCGATGATGATGTTGGCGCCGGTGGCGTCAACGACCGGAACGTATCCCATCCGCAGAATCAGTACCTTCGGCGCTTCGCCTATTTTTTGAAAAAAGTGCGATACCTGGGAAGCCCCGCCGAAAAACAGCGGACCGGAAAGTCTGAGCGACATCACGCCTTTTTCGTGCAGAACCTGTGTCAGGTCGCGGCCGCCGCCGTCTTCTTCCAGCACCTGTTCGTCGGTTTCAATTTCGATTTCCCGGCTCATGCGGTGCATAAAGATAATGCTGGCCATGATGAAGCCGACGCTGATGGCGGTGTTGAGGTCGACCAGAACGGTCAAAAGCAGGGTGACGACAAGGGTGTAACGGTCGCCGCGCGGTCCCTGCAGCAGTTTGAAGATTTTTCCCAGCCCCATCATGTTCCAGCCGATCAGAACCAGCACCGCCGACAGGCAGGCCAGCGGAATGTATTTGGCGGCCGGCGCCAACAGCAGCATAAACAGCAGCAAAAATACCGACTGCATGATGCCCGATACCGGGGAATAGGCTCTGGCCTTGAAGTTGGCGGCGGTTCTGGCAATGGCGCCGGTGGCCGGTACGCCGGCAAAGAACATGCAGAAGATGTTGGCGGCGCCTTCCGCCACCAGTTCGGCGTTGGAATTGTGGTTGTCGCCGCTCATGCCGTCGACGACGGTGGCGCTCAAAAGCGATTCCACGCCGGCCAGAAAAGCGATGGTCAGGCCGCTCGGCAGCACTTTGAGCAGCAAATTGACCGAAATGTCGGGCATTTTCGGCATCGGCAGAAAATGCGGCACGCCGCCGAATTTGTTGCCGATGGTGTCAATGTTAAGGCCGAAGACGGCGACCAGCAGCGTGGCGCCGGTAACGCAGACAAGATAGGCCGGCAGCTTCAGTTTTTTGATCTGCATGTAAAGGATAGCGGAAAGCGATAACAAAGAAATGACCAGCGAAGCGGCGCTGAAAGAGTTAAGGTTGGCGAGGTAACTTTCCCATTTGGGCAGGAATTCGGCCGGCACGTTTTCTATTTTCAGCCCCAGCAAATCCTTGACCTGGGTGGAAATCAGCGACAGTCCGATGCCGGCGGTAAAGCCGACGACCACCGGATAGGGAATGTATTTGATGTAAGAGCCGAGACGCAGATAACCGCTGATGACGAGTACGCAGCCGGCGATCAGCATGGTGGCGGCCAGGCCGTTGTAGCCGTAGTTTTGCATAACGTTGAAGATGACGACGACAAAAGCGCCGGTCGGGCCGCCGATCTGGTAGCGGCTGCCGCCGAGCAGGGCGATGAAAAATCCGGCGACGATGGCGGTGTAAAGTCCCTGTGCCGGCGTAACGCCGGAAGCGATTGCCAAAGCCATTGCCAGCGGAATTGAAATGACGGCGACGGTTATTCCTGAGATGCAGTCGCGGCGGAATTTTTCCGTGTCATAGCCCGTTTTAAGGACTTCGTAAATTTTCGGAGCAAATTGTCTGCCGTAAAATTGTTGAAATTTTTTCCAAAGTGCCAGCATGATGAGTCGTCTTTCTTTTTTTTGCTTGTTTTTTAAACCGTGGTAGGAATACAACTTTTTTGACGGCTGTCAAGAGATTGACAAAAAATATTTTCGATTTTTGAAACGGCCGGCCGGGCGACGGAAAGAAAGCGATGCGTTTTTGTCCCGTATCCGTGTTTCCGGGCATAAACTTCCGCCGGCTGCCGCAAGCGGCATAGCCGTTCCGGACATCAAACGCCCGGTCCAAGAGCTTTGCAATCTTTGCGGCCGGGACGAGATACCTGCATCTGCCTGCGCAGACGCCCGAATCATAAAAAAACACTCCCGAAACCTGCCCGGGAGTGTTTTTGCCGCATAAACGAACTACAGGCTCTGGCCGCCGCGGCCGCTCAGCGCTTTCATTTGCCCGGCAGTCAGCGTTTTGCCTTTGCTGTTATTGTTTTGCAAAGCGTTTGCCGGTTGCTGCGGTTTGTTTTCCTGCGGATTAAGATAAGGATTGTTGCCGCGGCGCATTGCTTTCAGCAGTTCGGCGTCGTTCAGTTTCTTCACGCGGGCGCGCTCTTCGGGGGTACGGCTCATGACGTCGTCGGGAATTTTGCGCGTCATCTTTTCCCAGTCCGCCAGCGTGTGGTTTTCGTCTTTCAGGTATTCGTCTTTCAGGTTTTTCCAGAACTGCTTGTCTTCCGGCCAGCCGGCGATGATGGTGGCGTTGTGTTTTAACAAGGCGTTTTTGGAAAAAGTCTTTTTGTGTTCTTCGTTGTCGGAGTGCAGGCCGATGGTTGCTTCTCTGCCCTGGGATTTGCAGTGTTGAACCAGATCGGCGCAGACTTTGTCGTTAATTTCTTCAAAACTGCTGCCTTCAAGGATGCTGCCGTCGCTTCCCCGCGCGATAAACTTGCCGTTTACCTGTTCAAGGCCGTAGCTTTTGCCCTGACCGTTGCCTATGTTTTCTTTGTCTTTTTCAACGAAATTGTCGGCGCTGATGCCGTTGAGGTTGCCGTTCTTCTCGGCATATTCCCTGGCTGCCGATTTGAAGCGTTCCGCGTTGAATTTGTCACCGTGCTGCGCTTGCATTTCGGCGGCTTTTTGCTCAATTTCGTCGTTAAAGGATTTGACTTCCGGTTTGATTTCGTTTTCCGGCCGGGCTTTTTTTCTTCTTCGATATCTTCGCTGTTGTCCATGGCAGTTCCTTCCTGATTAAAATATATGGAAAAGTATAGACATAAAAACGGCAAAAGTCAACGGAATTGCCGTTTTTTCCGTTTGCCTGCGAGTAGAAAACGCAAACAAAAAGATGCGCGGGATTTTTCATATTAAGCTTTACCGAACCGCGCGCTTGGCGCGAGTTTTTCACGGTACAAAAAACCCCGGCGGATTGCCGGGGTAAAAACTTTGGAAAGATCAGGCGCTTCGCTTGAAATATTTGCGATCAAAGCTTTTGCGCAGCTGCTTTTCCCAGTTGCGGACGGAACCGAACTTTTGTTCAAACCGGTGAACAAAAGTGTAGTTGCGTTCGACGGCCAGTTTCCAGATATGGGGATTGCCGGATTTTTTAATGATCCGGCTGGCCTCGTAGCTCAGCGGATGATTTAAAACCAGCTCCCAGGTAAGGATGCTGTCGCCGCGGAAAATCAGCGCCCGCTCCGCTTCGACGGTTTGCGGCCGGAAAAGGCGGATATAAGCGAATATCAGTTCGAGCGGCGCCGTTCGGAAGAACAGGATTTCCGCATTCGGCTTCCACTTCCGCGCGTACTCGCGCACCTTTTTCCAGTCTTTTGACGCCAGCAGGGAAATTTCTTCCTCTTCGCTCAGCAGTTTGCTGAAACAAGCGCCCGCAGCCATCAGAAGCTGTGACGTCACGCCGTATTCCTTTTCGCTTTTATAAGCAAGCGGCGAACATATCATGTTATGTCGCAGCCATTTGAGAAAGTCCGCCTTGGCTTCTTCTTCCGAGCGGTCGTCCGGCGGCAGGATGCCGCGTCGGCGCAGTTCGGAAAAAAGGCGGTAATTCCACATTTCCGGGTGAACCGTCTGCTGCAGTTCGATCCATCTTTCCCCGCCGGCAAGAAGCTTGCGCTGGGCGGAAAGAGTTTGGATGCCGCGGCAGCAGATGTAATAGAAACGTTCTTTTTCTCCGCCGTTGACCAACAGTTCCGTTTCCTCTTCGGCGGTTTTGAAAAATACGGGATGCGTCCCCTCGATAATAATGCTGTTCATAGTTTTTTTCATGCCTTCTACTTGACTTGAAGGGCTTTTTTTAAATAGTTAAATAATTTAAAGTTGACAAAGTAATTTGTGTTGCAAAAAAATTTGAACATATTCCGCAAATTTTGTCAAGTAAAATAAAAGAAGAGAGGTTCGGTCAAAAAGCGTGGTTTGGCCAAAATGCCGGAGACCAAAAAAAATCCCCCGCTTTTCGGCGGGGGATTGTCGATTTTTGAACCGTTATTCGGCCGGGACGGTGTCGGCTGCGTCGTCTTCGCAGAATTTGTACGAATAGATGTAACAGTCATCCTTGTCGTCGTAATATTCCTTCAGGACGGCCTCCAGCTTGAAGCCGCAGGATTCGTAAAATTTGCGGGTCGGCAGGTATTGCTCGGTCCCTTCGGTTTTGACGAAAAGCTTTTTGCCGCCGAGTTCGCGCACGGTTTCAAGCAGCCGGGCGATCATTTTGCGGCCGATGCCGTGCCCGCGGTAGCTGCTTAAAGTGGAAATCAGGTGCAGTTCGTAAGCGGAATTGCAGTCCTGGATTTTGCCGAAACAGGCATAACCGACGGTTTTGCCGTTGTCTTCGGCAAGCAGGAAACTGGGTTATTCCACATTGTCGTTGGCGTGCCGCTGCCCGTCAAGGGCGCTGTGCGCAAGGTTGACGCTGATTTCAATGTCGGTGGCGTCAAAAAAGCCGGTAGAAGCCGAAATTTTCCGGATCGCTTCCGGATCCCGGGAATTCAGTTTGTTTCTGAAAGAAAGCATAATTACACTCCTTTCAGAACCGATAAGCCCTCGCAGAGATAAGAAAAACCAGACGGCTGGTTCAAAGTTTGAAACGAATTGTCAATGCCCCGCAAACGGTTGTTTTTTCGGGGAGGTTGGTTGCTTTGCACCGCAATCGGTGTTACTGCGTACATAAAAACTCCATACTTGTTAATCCGGTGCAAACGCCGATTTCTGTCCTTCGGACTTCCGTCGCTTGCATTCTTATTATACTATCCTTTGCGGTTTTTGACAAGGGGGAACGTTTTTTTTTGCTCCGTCGGGGGTGCAAAAGCTTTGGACAAGAGGTTTGCGGCTGTTGACTGTCCGGGAAAACCGGTCTATAACAAAGCGAAATTCGGGTCTTTTTATTGAAAGTAAAAAATTATGGAAAAACTGAAACAACTGTTTACCGACCATTATGTCATTCCCGAGGAGTGGCTGTGGGTCATTTTCGGCGTTGTCGTTTTGCTACTGCTGTTTTTTGACCTCTTTTTGTTCAACCGCAAGAACGAAGTGCCAAACTTCTGGCATACTCTCAATTTGTGCATTATCTACATTTTGGCGGCCTGTGTGTTCGGGGTGTTTATCATCTATGAGGAAGGGGTTGACAAGGGAATGGACTTTTTCACCGGCTTTCTGGTGGAAAAGAGCCTTTCGCTCGACAACATTTTCATCATGTCGCTGATCTTTTCCAGCCTCGGGGTGCCGCGGATGTACCAGCACCGGGTTTTGTTCTGGGGGATCCTCGGCGCAATCGTCATGCGCGCTCTGCTGATCCTGGTCGGGGAAACGCTGATCTCGAACTTCCACTGGGTATTGTACGTCTTTTCCGCCTTCCTCGTCTACACCGGGGTCAAGATGCTGTTGCACAAGGGCGAAGAAGAGCCGGCGTTTGAAGAAACCCGGATGTTTAAGTTCTTTTCCAAAATTTTTCACGTTACCGGCAAGATCCACGGCGAGCATTTCTTTGTCAAGGAAAACGGAAAACACTACATTACGCCTCTGTTTTTTGCCCTGATTACGATTGAAACCATGGACGTGATTTTCGCGCTGGACAGCATCCCCGCGATTTTCCTTATCACTCAGGACGTGTTTATCGTCTATACCAGCAACATTTTCGCCATCCTCGGCCTGAGGGCTCTGTATTTCCTGCTGGAGGCGGTTGTTCACAAGTTCAAATACCTGAAGCCGGCGCTGTCGATCATTCTCATCTTTATCGGTTTGAAGATTTTTGCGCCGAGAGTCCTCGGTTTTGAACTTGAAGCCTGGCATTCCTTAAGCGTTACGTTCGGCCTGCTGTTTGCCGGCATTGCCGTTTCCCTGTGGAAGGCAAAAGACGAAAAATCGCCGGAAGCGTAAGCACGTTCCGCCGTTTTGAAAGCCGCTCCGGCAACGGGCGGCTTTTTTGTTGTCTTCATCGGCGTTTTATGCTAAATTGGCCTTCGTAAAATGAAGAAATGAGGAATTTTATGACAGAAAATTCGGATTTTTGGTTTGATTACGACCGCACGCCGCGCGACGTCACCGATATGAACGGGCGGCGGCTGGAGATCGGGGAGGAACCGGTCAAAGTCACCGTCTTTGCGCCCGGTTTCGGCAGAAAATACCCATGGGGACACGTGCAGATGGAATACGAAGGGCTGGTGATCGACTTTGAAGCCGGCGGCATGCGGAACCTGAAAGCCGACCAGCCGCAGATATTTGAAGAAGGCGTTCGTCATTATTACGTTTTTCCGGCTGCGGCCGGCATCAGCCGCGAACGGCTGCGGGAGGCGATTCTTCGCCGCCGGGGGCAGACGGGAGATTACAGCCTGCTGTCGAACAACTGCGCCGACCAGGTGAGGACGGTTATGGAAGAAGCCGGAGCGCGGGGAATTAAAGAGTTCGGCCCGCTTGAAATTTCCGTTCCCGAACGGATCGGCGGCTGGTGCGCCGGCCGCGGCGTGGAAATCGACGTTCACACCACTAATCTCTATCGTCTGGAAAGAAGGAAAGACTTCGGCCGGCTGAAAAGAATGCTGGCTTATTCAAAGCGTCTGCTGGCGGGGGAATATGCCGTGGAGGAATGGCTGCCCGACGGCGGCAGCGGCGAACAAATGCGCGATTTTATGGTGCGCCGTGCGGTTCAGGAAATCAGACGCATCGTGCGAACCAACAGCAACGATTTCGGAACCGGCAAGGTCTTTGTCGATTACCTGATGGAAAAATGCGGAGAAAGTTCGTTTCTCGAACAATACGGCATCGCCGGGGAAATGCAGCGTACGGCTTATCTGCGCCATCCCGAGCGCGAAGCGTGGTATCTTGCCCGGCGGGAAGGGCCGGGCGGCTTCAGAAACGTGAAAAACGACGGCCGGAGCTGATGCGGGCTTGAATTTCGGCCGACAAAACATATATCGGATTGAAACAACAAAAGTCAAAGGGGTGTCTGATGAAAAAAGAAAAAATCAGAAAAGAAACGGAAGATAAAAACACGGTTTACGTCCGCGGCGCCGAGAGCGTGCCCGAGAAGGCGGCGCCGGAAAGAGTGGCCGAAGAAAGGCCGGCCTACAAAAGACCCGGTTTCAAAAGACCGCCGCCGCCGCCGCGGGGACCGTTGCCGGAAGAGGGCGAAAGTTGTCCCCGCCGCTGCCGGACGGCTGCCGCAATGGTGCTGGCTGCCGGTATTGCGCTGGGCGGTTTTTTCCCCGGCTACTATTACTATCAGTCAAAAATCAACGCCAACAGCGTAACCGTCAAAGGCCTGGCCGAACGTGACGTCCGTGCCGACATGGCGGTCTGGTCGCTGCAATTCGTGGTGACCGGCAACGATTTGTCCGAACTCCAGCCGCAGATACTCGGACAGGCCAAAACGATTGTCGCCTTTCTGAAAAAGCGCGGTTTTGCCGAGGAGGAAATTTCGGTCAGCCCGATCACGACCAATGACCTGTTTGCCAATCCGTACCAAAATACGGCGGAAACGAACGGCCGCCGCTTTATTCTGACCCAGTCGGTCGAATTGCAGACAAACAAAGTCGACGCGGTGGCCGACGCTCTGACCGCAAGCAACGAACTGATCGCCGGCGGCATTGTTTTCAGCCAGGATTACGGCGGCGGTTCCAGAGTGTCGTATTTGTTTACGAAATTGAACGACATCAAGCCCGAGATGCTGGAAGAGGCGACCCGCAACGCCAAAGAAGCCGCATTGCAGTTTGCCAAAAACAGCGGCAGCAAGGTCGGCAAAATCCGCCGCGCCAGCCAGGGCGTGTTCTCGGTACAGCCGAAAGTGGACGCTCTTAATATGCAGGAAAACCGACAGATCGACAAGAAGGTGCGGGTGGTTTCCACCGTCGAATACTGGCTGAAATAGAAAATTCGTCCGGATTTTTTTGCAACGGGGAAATTCCCCGTTGTTTTTTGCCGGTATCCGTGCTAACGTGATATTGTTTTTGAAACTGTTTTAAAAAAAGGAAAAATTCATGGAAACGAAAGTAGCCGTTGTCGCCGTCGTCGTCGAAGACCGCGATTCCGTCGAACGCCTGAACGAAATTCTGCACGACTATGCCGATTATATCATCGGCCGGATGGGAATTCCCTACCGCGCGAAAAAGATCAATATCATCAGCGTGGTGGTTGATGCGCCGCACGACGTGATCAGCGCATTGTCCGGCAAAATCGGCAATTTGAAAGGCGTTACCGCGCGAACCGTCTATTCCGGCGCCGGCGAATAGCCGTTTTGTCAACTGACGGGGAAGAATGTTCTGACCCATAAGAAAGAGGTGTTTATGTATAATCCCGAATCATTGAAGGCTGAGGAATTTATCAGCCATGAAGAAATATTGTCGACTTTGGAATATGCCGAAGCCAACAAAAACAACATAGCGTTGATTGATGAAATTCTCGACAAGGCAAAACTGCGCCAGGGTCTTTCCCATCGCGAAGCTTCGGTTCTGCTGGCCTGTGAACTGGCGGACAAAAACGCGGAAATCTGTGCGCTGGCCGAACAGATAAAAAAAGACTTTTACGGCAACAGGATTGTTTTGTTTGCGCCGCTGTATCTTTCCAACTATTGCGTCAACGGCTGTGTCTATTGTCCGTATCATGCCAAAAACAAACATATTGCCCGCAAAAAAATGACGCAGGAGGAAGTGCGCCGCGAAGTGATCGCCCTGCAGGACATGGGGCATAAGCGGCTGGCGATCGAAGCCGGAGAAGATCCGGTCAACAATCCGATCGAATATATTCTGGAATGCATCAAAACGATTTACGGCATTAAGCACAAGAATGGCGCCATCCGCCGGGTCAATGTCAATATTGCCGCCACCACGGTGGAAAATTACCGCAAATTGCACGAGGCCGGGATCGGCACTTATATCCTGTTTCAGGAAACTTATCATAAGGAAAGCTACGAGCAGCTGCATCCGACCGGACCGAAGCACAATTACGCCTGGCATACGGAAGCGATGGATCGGGCAATGGAAGGCGGCATCGACGACGTGGGACTGGGCGTTTTGTTCGGGCTGGAAAGATACAAGTACGAATTTGCCGGCCTTCTGATGCATGCCGAACATCTGGAAGCGGTGCACGGCGTCGGTCCGCATACAATCAGCGTGCCGCGGATTCGCGCTGCCGACGACATTGATCCGGCCAGTTTTGCCAACGGCATCGACGACGACACGTTTGCCAAAATCGTTGCCTGCATCCGCATTGCCGTTCCTTATACGGGAATGATCGTTTCCACCCGCGAAAGCCAAAAATGCCGCGAGCGGGTTTTGCATTTGGGCATTTCGCAAATCAGCGGCGGCTCAAAAACCAGCGTCGGCGGCTATGCCGAGCCGGAACCGGAAGAAGAAAATTCCGCTCAGTTTGACGTCAGCGACACCCGCACGCTGGACGAAGTGATCAATTGGCTGATGACGATGGGCTACATTCCGAGCTTTTGCACCGCCTGCTACCGCGAAGGCCGTACCGGTGACCGTTTCATGGCTTTGTGCAAAAGCAAACAGATACAAAACTGCTGCCATCCGAACGCGCTGATGACGCTTAAGGAATATCTGGTCGATTATGCTTCGCCCGCAACCAGAGAACTCGGTCTGGAGCTGATCAAAAAAGAACTGTGCAGCATCCCGCGGGAAAAGGTGCGCGACATCGTGGTTGAGAGACTGGAGAAAATCGAAAACGGCGAGCGCGATTTCCGTTTCTGAAGTCAGTTTCCGGCGGTTGTCCCCGGTGCTTTGCGCCGGGGACTTTTTTTATGCGCCGAACGCGGATACCGACATGCCGGCCCGTCTGTGAGGCCTGCGAAGCTTTTCGGGGCGGGCGTTTTAGGTTTGAATGAGCCGATTCCGCCTGCGTCGGCCGGCGGAAGTTTAGTTTTGCCGTTTGCCTTTTTGCATTTCCCGCCGTTACGCCTTTTTGTTTTCTTGTCACTCCTTCATGAAAAAAATATTGAAAATTTTGTCTAAATGGAATATCCTCAAAACGTTTAGAGAGAATTATTTTATATGTATTAACTTAAAAACATATTGCTTATGAAGGATTGTGATTACCTGCTGCCGCCCGGAGAAGAAGTTTGCGCCGGTTCGGCGGCCGAGGCTTTTGCCTTGTTTCGCACCGCGGGCGTCGACATCAGACAAATGCCGGTGCTCGGTACCATCCGCCGCCGCAGTCATCCGCAGACGACATATTGCGTCTGGGCCGACTGTGAAAAGGAATTTCATGTGCTGCCGCTTTTTCCGGCAATCGGAATTCCCGAATGCGGCGACTGGGAATTTGCTCCGCTGGAAAGCGGCGAAATGATCATGTACGTCCGCCGCCGCACCTATCTGGTCGGTTATGACAAAATGCTCGGCCGCTGCATCCGCAACGTCAGTTTCTACTGGCACGAACGCTATGCGATCGGCGAAGGCGCGATTCTCGGATATCCGAATGCCCGCTATATGTTGTGCCGGCTGTTCGTAACGGAAGAAAACAGCCGTTTTCTGACCTGCTGCTGGATCGGTTACGACGAAACGGCCAACGCCACTCTTTTTATCAAGCTGTTTGAGGAAGACTGGGAACTTCTGGCCGGCTATTCCTATACCGAACTCGGCCGCGAGGCGATAGACGTCGGCGAACGTTTTGAAATGCGCGGTAAAAGCTTTGTACTGAAGGAAGACGAAAACGGGTATCTGTTTTTGGAACCGTCTTTTCACAACCCTTATCTGCGGCTGGTGAAAAAGAAGTAACCGCCGCCCGTTGAGAATGATTATTTTGTTTTATAAAATGCCAAGCCTATGAAAGAAAAGAATTATCTGGAACAGCCCGGCGCGGATTGTCCTTTGTGGTCTTCCGCCGTTGTCGGGCAGTTGTGCCGGGGCAGGGGAATTTCTCCTTTGCAGCTTCCGCAGCCCGGTGTTTCCGCCCGGCCGGGGGACGAAGAAGGAACCGGTTTTTTCGTCTGGAACGTCAAAAGTCCGCAGGGAACGCATGTGTTTCCGCTGTTCAAATACGATGAACTGGCGAAAAGACGCGAACTGCTGACCTTTCGGCCGCTGGAAGAGGGAGAAATGTTCCTTTTCGACGGCCGGCTTTATATGGTAAAATTTGACCGTCGGCGCGGATTTTATCTGCGGCACGTTTTCTTTTTTTACCATCAGTTCTATGCCGGGGCGGAAGCCGCCATCCGCGGTTTTGCCGGCGCCGAGTTCATGCTCTGCCGCGTTTACGTGATCGGCAGGGTGAAGAAGCTTCTCGGCGTCTGCTGGATCGGCTGGGTGCCAGAAACGGGAGACACTTTGTTTGTCAAACTGTTTCAGGACGACGTTGACCGGTTTATGGCGTATGATCCGTTGGAACTGGCGCGCGAGGCGATAGACGAAGACGAAACTTTTTACGATCACGGTCGTTTCTGGAAGCTGTGCCGGGACGAAAACGACGCCTGGTACGTCGAAGAAGCGGCGCCTTTGGCAAAAATGTCGGTTGTCCGCGGGTAGTGCGGCGGCCGTTTGAACAACAAAAACTCTTCCGCTTGCGGGCGGAAGAGTTTTTTGTTTGCCGTTTGTTTATTTTGCGTTAAGATGACAGCGCGGGAAAGGAAAATGAAATATGGCGGATCAGGCGTATTGGGAAGACAAATGGGTTAACAAATTTACCGAAGACGGCGCGGTGCCGGGCGGCTTTGTTGCAGAAACGGAAGCGTACCTCCGCTGCCGCGGGTTTAAAACCGTGCTTGATCTCGGTGCCGGCAAAGGACGCGGCAGCCTGTGGCTGGCGGCCCGCGGATACAAGGTGACCGCTTTGGATATTTCGCCTTCGGCGTTGGCGCACATCCGCCGGCAAAATCCGGAGATTGAAACCGTTTGCGGCGACATTGCCGGCTTTGACGGCGGCCGCCGGCGCTATGACTGGGTACTGGCCGACCTTTCCCTGCATTATTGGGACGATGCGAAAACCCGGGCGATCGTTGCCGAAATTTATAAAACGCTTAATCCCGGCGGCTGTTTTTCGGTTGCCTGCAAATCCGTTTCCGATTTCGAATATGGACAGGGAACCGAGGTCGGACCGGATATTTTTGAACACGGTCATGTCCGCCATTTCTTCCGTTTGGAATATTTAAGGGAGCTGCTGCAATCCTTTGAAATTGCAAAAATCAATGAATGCGAAAGAAACGAAAGGCACTACGGGCGCTACCGGGCGGCGGAAGCGGTGGCCTTCAAACCGGGATAAAAAAACGGCTGCCGGACGTTTTGCCGCTTGCCTTGGCGGATAAAAATGCTATGATGAAGTCATAATATGATACTTTATGACGGAGCTTTTTAGACTATGGCTGACGAACTGATTGATATTTTTGACGAAAACATGAATCTGCTGGGAACGGCGCTGAAATCGCAGGCGCACCGGGAAGGACTGTGGCATAAGACTTTTCATTGCTGGCTGGCGCGCAAGAACGACGAGGGCAGGGTTATGGTGTGGCTGCAGCTGCGCAATAAGGACAAGTCCATTTATCCCGACATGCTGGACGTTTCCGCCGCCGGCCATGTCAAATCCGGCGAAGAGGTGAAGGACGGTTACCGCGAAGTGACGGAAGAACTGGGACTTTCCCTGCAGAAGGACGATCTGGTCAAAATGTTTACCACCCGCGAGGTTTATCAGGAGGGGGAAGTCTATAACCGGGAATTTGAAGTTTTGTATATGGCGGTGGTAGACAACCTGCTGGCCAAAGTGCGGCTGCAGCCGGAAGAGGTGGCGGGACTTTACGAAGTGGAGCTGAACGACTTTGTCCGCCTGATCAACGGAGACTGCAAGAGCATCGGCGCTTACGGCGTGCACCGCAACAACGACAATACCTATACCTGGGAGGTGATCACCGTTACCCCCGGCAAAGTCGCCGGACACAGTAAGGAATATTATCTGAAATCGATGGAAATGCTGGCGCGTTACATGGAAAAGGTATAGGCCGCCGGCGTTTTCGCCCGTTGCTTAAAATCTGAAAATACTGTATAATATTGCTTTACAAAGATCCGGCGGAAGGGTATACTGACCAATTCCGTTAAATTCGGTTGTCTTTTTTGTTTCGGGGTTGACAAAATGAATTTCAGCTATGCTAATGAATTAATTTTACGGGAAAAAAATTTTGAAATCGCCCATGGCCGGCCGGAAAATACCTGGTATTTGTTCCACAACCATGTGTTCGGCGCGGCGGAAGTGGCGCGGGTGGTGGCGGATCTGGCGGGGATGGATGCCAATCTGGCCTATTTTTCGGCGCTTTTGCACGACATCGGCAAAATCAGGGAAAAACACGAACAACGTTTCCACGGCGTGCTGGGCTATGAAATGCTCAAAGAGGAAAATGCCGACGTGGCGCGGGCCTGTCTGGTCCATACTTTCCCTTTCAACCGGCTGGAAAGTTTTGAGCATTGCCGCAAAATGTTTTTTGACCGCCGGGAAGATTATGAGACGACGGCCGCCTTTATCCGTTCGCATCCGCTGAACGATTACGATCTGCTGGTGCAGATGGCCGACGGACTGGCCAACGCTTACGGTTTGGTGACGATCGAGGAGCGGGCGGCGGAATACGCCAGCCGCCACGGCATTGACGTTCCGCCGGGAATGCTCGAGTCGATGCATGAGCTGAAAGATTATTTTGACCGCAAAATCGGGGTCGACGTCTATACATTGTTTGACCGGGTGGCGGCCAAGGACATTTTTATTGCGGTTCCGGCCGGCGGCGGGGTGTTTTCTTCGGCAGGCTGACCAGAAGCACGCCGGCGACGACGACGGCGCCGCCCAATGCCTGTGACAAACTGATGTGCTCTTTTAATACGAAATGCGCTTCAAGCGCGCTGAACACCGGCAGCATATAGTAAATGATGCCGGCTTTGACGTTGCCGATTTTGTTGAGCGCGGTGTTCCACGAAAGATAGGAAACGACGGAATTGAAAACGCCGAGATAAACAATGACGGCGACGTCTTCTCCGCGAATGCTCTCAAGCCGTGCGGCGGGAACGGAAAAAAGCATTCCCGCGGCCAGGATCGGCAGCGCGACGATGACGGTGGCGCCGAGCATGGCGGATTGGTCGATTTCCGGCGGCCGCCGCGACTGCAGCAGGGAATATACGGCGAAGCCGAAGGTGTTGGCCAGCACGAAAAAATCGCCGCTGACCAGTTTGACCCGGGAAAGCCGGGTGAAGTCGCCGTCTAAAATGATGACGACGACGCCGATGACGGCAACGATCAGTCCCGCGAATTGACGGCGGGAAATTTCGGTTTTAAGAAAAATGCGCGAAAGCAGCACCAGAAAAATCGGTCCGGTCATGTCAAGCATGCCGATGTTGACGGCCGAGGCGGTATGTCCGGCAAAATAGATCAGGGTGTTGTCAAGCACAATGCCGGTTACCGCCAGCCCGACGACCAGCGGGGCATGTTTCAGCAGCAGCTTTCGTCCCGCCGCCAGCCTTTTCCATGCAAGCGGCAGCAGGATGCAGGCCGCGACCAGCCAGCGGCCGAAGGCAATTTCAAGCGGTGCCAGCGAGGAGGCGAAACCGGTAGCGACGATAATGTTCCAGCTCCAGAAAAAAATGGCAGTGACTGCCAGCAGATATCCCATGTCCGATCTCCGTTTTTTTTAGCCAATATAATGGCGGGGCGGACAAAAACAAGGTTTGCCTTACGGTAAAATATCGGTTATACTCGGCAACAATGGCGGGAGAAAAAAGATGATCAGATACTGCATATGGGACGTGGGCAAAACGATTTACGATTACAGTCTGGAGCCGCTTGAACGCTGGATTGCCGCCCGAACGGCCGATCCGGAAAAATTCCGGTTCGGCGGCGGCCTGCGGGCATATGATTTTGATCCTTATATGCTGGGAAAAATTGATACGCGGGAAATGTGCCGGGAGATATGCGAACGTTTCGGCGTGCCTTATACCGGAGAAACCCCGGCGGCGGTCAACCGGGAACTGCACCGCGGGGTCGGTCGCTATTTTGCCGAAACCCGCAGGATGATGGCCTATATGCGGCAAAAGGGAATTGAAAACGCCGTTTTTTCCAACGCAATGCCGGCGCTTGCCGATACCGTCGGCTATCCCGAACTGCTGCGTCCCGAAAATGTTTTTGTCTCGTATAAAGCCGGATTGTTGAAACCCGATCCGGCGGTGTATGAATATGTGCGTGCAAAATTGAACTGCCGTTTTGAGGAAATGATCATGGTCGACGACAAGCCGAAGAACGTCGAGGCGGCCCGTGCTCTCGGCATGGCCGGGGTGATTTTCAGACCGGAAACGGCGGAACATGAGCTTAAACGGATCGTCGGTTATGCCGACCGGGCGGAAGTGGAGAATGCCCTGCGGAATGCGCCGAAGGGAAAGGCGCGGGAAAAGATTCTGGCCGCCGGGGACAACCGCCGGCTGATTGCCGGCAGCGGCGCCAACGTTACGTTCTATGCCGGATCGGCGGGAACGGAAGGCGGCGCGTTGAAGCGGCTGCAAAGCGTTTGCGTCGGCGTACTGCTGCGCCGTAACGCCAAAACCGGCAGACCCGACGGTCTGGGCGCGCTCGGCGGTCTGGCGGAAAGGACGGGCGCGGAAGAATTTGCCGCCGCGGATGAGAAACGGCGGCGGCAGCTGGCGGCCGTCCGCGATGACGTGGTTGTTTCGGCCGGCAAAGCGGCGCTGATTTCCGACGAAGAGGAAATTGCCCGCCGCAACGTTTGCCGGGAAATGCGGGAAGAACTGGGCAACCTCGGCATTTATGATTTTAAACTGCCTGCCGCGGCGTTTGAGGCCGCCGACGTGCCGGGAGCCTGCGACGACAACTTTGCCGTCAACCGCTGGAACGGGGAAGGGCACGTTTGGGCCGTCACTCCCCGCTGCTTTCTCTTAAAAACCGATGCCCGGACGCTTGAACGGCTGCAGGGTTTAAGTGAAAAGGGGCGGCGCGAGGCGTTTTCCGAAGCGCGGGGATTTTGTAAAATTCGTCTGACAGAAGCGCTTTCCCGTTTCGGCAAAAAAGGCGGCGCCGAAGTTTCCGAAGACGGCCGCGACATGGCTTCCGACTATCGTTATCCGCACGAATGGATGGTTTTGTGGATTCTGGCCGCGCGCGAACTGCGGCATGACGAAAAACTGCTGGTTTCCCTGGCCGGGGAAGTGCAGGCGGCCTGCGCCCATCGTCTGGATCTGTTTGATGCCGCCGATCGCATGCGGGTCGGGACGGGCGAATTGGCGGCGGCTTTCGGCGTGTCGCCGCAAACGGTAAAGAATATGCAGGAAAACATGAACGTCGTCTGGCGGCAAAAATGCCGGCCTGAGCGGGAAGAATGCCGACGTTGAAGGCCGCCGGCGGGGCAAAGAGCGTTTTAGACATAAATAAACAAAATAAAAGATTGCTTTTCCGGCTTTTTTCAATTATATTAAAACCGTTTGAAATTTTATTGTCACTATGTTTATGTCCAATTTAAAAACTTTTGCTTATGGCTGATGAAAAGAAAGTTTTGAGTTCTCTGCTTGAGGCGATTCTGCAAATGGAACTTCCGAAAGAAGTTTATGCCGGATTTGCCCGGGAGATGATGACGCGTGCCGGACTTTCGCTTGACGACTGTTTCCCCGCGGATCAAACGGCACTGTTTCTGAAAAACGTCAGAAACAAGTGTGACGAACTGTTCCGATTGACGGAAAGTTCTCCTTTTTCCGCCGCCGCGGCCGAAATTCTGCCGTCGGCGTCCGAAAAGACGGAAACGGAGGAAATGCCGTTGGAAGACGAAAACGGTATTGTCGGCTATGTGCTCGGCGCCGGAGAGAAAAAAGGCGGGGCTTCTGCCGCGGAAGAAACGCCGCTGCCCGTCCCCCGTAAAGGTTACAGCCGCAACGGCAAAAAGCTGGGGCGGCCGTGCAAACGAAAGACGGTTGAAAACGAAAACGCCGCCGTTTCGGAACAGACGAAAACGGAAGAGGAAAGCGTGCTTCCCGTACCGGCGGAAACGGCGACGGAAACGGTGCCCGGTCCGCAAGAACCGGCGCGGCCGGAAAGCGGCGGAGATTCTCCAGTCGAAAACCCGGCGGTTGACGAAGACGGTTTTACCGCGGCGGAAAGGGAAGAAATCGAAAAGCTGAAAATGGGTAAAGAATATTCCATGGATATCCTTTACCGCTGGCGTGACCGGATGGTTGTTTCCGACCGTGTGCTTCAGGAAGGAACGCCGCTTGGCGTATTTGTTCCCTACAATCGCAAGGCGTTGGAGTATGAAAAGTTCGTTCTCTATTTCTGCGACGAAATTTCCGGCCTGCCGTTGAACAAGGCCGAGGCCTATGCCCGCAGCAAACTGCCGGCATACAAAGGGGAAAAATGGAAAGTTCTCGACAGCTGGCAGATTGAGGCGGCCGGGCAGGCGCAGCCGGAATTAAACCGGATTTTGAAAAAAATCGGCGGCGATCCGTTTGTCGGTTCTTACCTGACGCCCAAAATGGTTCATTACCACAAGATGCCGGACAAAATCCGTTATGCGGTGAACGTCCGCTGAGAAAGGCCTGTAAAAGAAGCGTCCCCGGGACGCTTCTTTTTTTGTGCCGCAAAGGGTTTACAAATGCCGGCAAAAGAGGTATAAAACAATCGGTTTGAAATTATTAATTAACTATGATGCATATGAAAAAAACTTTTGTTTTGCTGTTGTCGCTGCTGCTTTTTGCCGCCTGCGACAAAGAAGAGGAAAAGACAAAGCCGCAGTTTTCCCATCCGGTGGAGGAAGAAGAAAGCGCGGTGGTTGAAAAGCTTTATGCCGTCAGCATGCGACGGGAAGTTCCCTTTCCGTTTTCCGCGTACGTGCTGAGGTTGTCCGACGGCCGTGACGTTTACATGCTCCGCTACCGTTATAACCGGGATCTGCACGAAGGGGAAAGAATCCGTTATCGCGTTTTTTCTTTTTGTCCGGATGAAATCGCGGTGTTAAACGGGGTCGAACTGGGCGACGGAAGCGATGCTGCCGGCGAAGAAGGAAAAGGACAAAGCCGCGGGTTGGTGGCGAGTGATCCGATTGAGGCGGAAGTGACGGACATTTTTGACATGAAGATCCGTTACAGCCTGACTTTTCTGCCGATTGACACCTGGTTTATCGAGCTTGATGACGGCGGTCTGGTCTATGTGAAAAAAAGCAAGCTGAAGCTGGAACTGAAGCCGGGTGACCGGATCGTGTACAACGTTTACACGCTGTTTCCCAACGAAGTTCTGGCCATCAAGAAGCTGGAATGACGAAAAAACTCCCGGCCGGTCGGCCGCGGAGTTTTTTTGTGTCGGGAAAACGGGAAAAAGCGTTTGCTTTTTGCCGCTCTTGGGGTACAATCCGGCAGTAAAGGACAATAGTCGGATTTAAGGAACAGATGAAAAAGCATTTTTACATTTTTCGCCACGGACAAACGGTCTGGAACGCGGAAGGACGTCCGCAGGGCCAGCATCCCTATCCGGTTCCGCTGACGATGAACGGCCGCGAACAGGCGGCCTCTCTGGCGGAAAAGTTGGCAGACAGGAAAATCAAAAGGCTCATCAGTTCGGACCTTCTCCGCGCCGCCCAGACGGCGGAAATCGTGGCCGGCCGGCTGGGGCTGGAAATTGAGTACGATCCCCGCCTGCGGGAAGTGGATTACGGGAAGTTAAACGGCATGTACACGATTGAACGGGAAGAGAAATATCCCGATTTTCGCAAATGTTATGCCGATTACGGGGCAAAATTTCCCGACGGGGAAAGTTTCGGCGAAGTGGCCGAGCGGATGAAGGCGGCAATCCGCGACGCGGCGCAAAAATACAGCAGCCGCAACATTGCGCTTTCCACTCACGGCAACGCCATGACGGTGTTGATCAACGTTTTGTTCGGCCGCAGAATCTATCGTCTGGCCAACTGTGATTTTATTCATATAACTTATGATCCGGACAAGGATTTGTGGCAGGCCGTCGACATTCCGCCCGAACAGCCGTCGTTTGAACCCTCGTTTTTGAACTATTAAAGGAGTGCAGACCATGGGATTGTCGATCACGGGAGAAAATAACCGCCTGATAATCGTCGAAAACGGAAAAGAACGGGAATTGACGGAAGAGATCCCCGGGCTTGACATCGTCGTTAACGGAAACGACAATCTGGTCAGGATCGGTTTTCCGCAGGATTTTCAAAATTCGCGGCTGGAGATGTTCGGAAACGGCAATTGTTTTGAAAAGCAACGCAGCGGGGCCAAAACGGGCGGCGTGTTTTTTCATCTCAATCACGGAAGCCGGATCATTATCGGCCGCAATTGCCTTTTTAACGGCAATATATCCATTCTGGCCAAAGAAAAAAAAGGCGTTTCCGTCATTCTCGGCGATAACGTGATTATGGGAACCGGCTGCATCATTCGCACCGGCGACGGCCACACGATCGTTGACAAAGGCAGCCGCGATCCTTTGAACGAGCCGCAGGACGTCGTTATTGACCGCCATGTATGGATCGGCGCCCGCTGCATGTTGCTTAAGGGAACGAAAATCCGTGCCGATTCCGTCGTCGGTGCAATGTCCTTGGTCAACAGGAAATTTGAGGAGAAAAACCTGCTGATCGCCGGCGTTCCCGCCCGTGTGATTCGCGAGGGGATAGACTGGGACATATGCGATTACATTTCTTATACCGAAGTTGACGAAACGCCGAGTCCTAAACGGGAAACGTTGTTTTCATCAATTTTCAAAAAGTGAGAATAAAAAAATAAAACCGTTTTTTCATACGGTTGAGGACAAAATACAAAAAAAATCGCCAAAAATATTGACAAATTACGGAGAAAGGCGTATACGTCTTTTCTGTAGTTAACTATTATTTATTCACTTATTTATTTTTCAAAACATATGGAAAAGTTCAAATTAAACAATGGTGCGACCATTGTCATTGCCGAGTGTTCATCAAAAGAGTTGTCAGTATCGGTAACCGTAAACGTAGGTCATGTCAATGAACCGAAACTCGGAATTGCCGCTCTGTACGAAAACGTGCTCATGAAACAGGTAAGCCGGGTGCAGACCGTTTACGGCGGAACCGTCACCAGCTTTTTCACCGGATGTGAAAAAGAAGAACTGGAGATGACCATGTCGAAGATGGCAAACCTGATCAAAGCTCCTCATCTGGGAAGCGATCTGATTCAGGCCGCCGCGTTCGACATCGTGGAACATACCCGTGACCTGGCTCCGTTGGTAAAACGACAGATGAAGCTTCTCTACAAACACACCGCGTTCGGCAAAAAACGCGTTTTGTGGGATGCCGAAAGCTACATCAATGCGATTGAGAGCTACGGTGCTCCGGATCTCAAAGAGTTTGCCGACAAATACTACACCGGAAAGAATCTGGTGGTTGTGGTTGCCGGCGGCCATGTCGGAAAAGACGAGGTCAAAACTCTGGCGGAGAAATATTTCGGAGACATTCCGGCCGGCGAACGCCAGCGCGTGCAGAAGTCGATCTATACCGGCGGTTACAATCTGATTCCGTCGGACGGAAGTTATCGTCAGATTCTGCTGGGATGGGACGTAACCGAAATCAAAGGTTCTTCCAGCGCCAACGTAATGATGTCGATGCTCTCAAAACGTCTGGAACGTTCGTTCAACGAAGTGTACGATCCGGTAAGGAACGTGAAGATTCCTCGGCCGACGGATGCGCAGATTGAGGTGAAAATCGCCGGTTATTACGGACGCCGCACGCTCCGCATTTCGGTGACTTCTTCCCAGTTGTCGACCAACGAAATGCTCGACATCGTCTGCCAAAACGTTTCCCGTCTGCAAAATACGGAAGCGTCGGAACGACGGATGGAAACCTCTAAGCAATGGGCAATGAGCGAAAAACTCTGGCTTTTCTCACAGCCGCAGCCTGCCGCCGTGGAAACTGCCTGGCAGTTGTTCGGAAAAGGCGAGATGTACGACATCAACGACCGGATCAATTACATCTGGAACGTGTCGTCTCACGAAGTGAAAATCATCTCCCGCGAAATTTTCGCTGCCCCGCTGACAATGGTGCTCTACACCAATGAGCCTCACTATTCCTATAAGGAAGTGCAGGAAAAGCTCAAATAAGTGAAACTTTTTCTATCAAAAGGAGTCTGCGTGAAGCAGACTCTTTTTTTATGACATTTCTGACGGAAATCCCGAATTTATTTGGAGAATGAACGCCTTAGTCCCGGGACGACGCCGTTTTGCGCCTTGGATCATGATCAGTTACGTTTGCAGCCGTTCAGGCCCCGGGTTGCCGGGGAATGTCTGTTGTCCCTGTCGAAGCGGCGTTGGGCGTTTTTTTTGCCATTGACCGTTTTTTGCTGTTGCATATCCGGCAAAAGGCGCTATACTGAAAAAGCCTATAAAATTATTCAAATATGAGATTATTTTCTTTTCGCAAGCCGTTATCGCTGAATGTGATGGACGGAACGTGTGTTGTCAACGATTTGGCGCGAAATTACAAGTATGTCAGGGTGCATCATCCTCAGCTCGGAAACGTTCTGATGTATGAGGATATTTTGATTCCCGGCACCAAGGCCTACTATACCGCCAAGGGAAAGTTCATCCTGCTGGAGAAAAGGTTCGTCAGCCGTTGTGAAGATCCCGGCTCTCCCGGAAAACCCGGCAAAGTCGAACGTATTGTCTTTACGCAGAGGTATCTGGCAAACGGTGACTGCTGTGAAACTCACCGCGTTTACCTTACCAACGGGACTGTTGCCGATCGGTTGACGGAACGCAGTTTTACGCTGCAAATCGGCGCCGAAATTTATGTTTTGAAATCCCGGCTGACAAACGGCGTATGGCAGAGGAAGGGCGAACTTCCCGCCGCTGCCGTTCTCCGCTGGAAAAATGCTCTCAGCGCCTGTTGCCGGCGCTGATGTCTTTAATGTTCCCGAAACCGCTGCCGGTTTCGGGAACAAATTTTATGCGGCGACGGACATCCGCGCTTGTATATTTGCAAAAAATGGCTTACGTTATTTCCATGTACAATTTTTTCAAGGAGAAAAGCACATGCGTTTAGCAACTTGGCTGTTAATGGGCTGTATGGGATTGTCCTCGGCGGTTTCGGCCGCGGAAAACATTGTCGGCGAAGACAAGAAGACGGAACTGGAAATCAGCATTTACAACAACGATCTGGCTCTTGTCAAAGAGCAGCGGAAAGTTGAGTTGAAACAGGGCGTCAACGATATCGCTTTTGAAGGCGTAGCCTCCCGGATCAAACCGGAAACCGCGCTGTTGGACGCGCCGGGAATCAAGGTGCTGGAGCAAAATTACGACTATGACCTGCTGACGGCCAACAACATTATCGACAAATCCGTCGGAGAAAAAGTGAAAACCGTGACGGTCAATCCCGCAAACGGCGAAAACATTTTTGACAGTGCGGAAATTGTCAGCGCCGCTTACGGCCAGCCGTTGCTGAAGTTCAGCTATGGCATTGAAGCTCATTTTCCCGGTCGGCTGGTGTTTGAAAAGCTGCCGGACAGCCTGCGCAGTGAACCGACGCTGATTGCCAAAATCGACAGCGGCGAAACGGCGGCGAAAGACATTTCTCTGGCTTATCTGACCGGCGGTATCGGCTGGAAGACCAATTATGTGGCCAAAGTCGTTTCCGGCGAAAAACTTAACCTGACCGGTTGGGTGACGATCAACAACGAGTCCGGTGCCGATTATAACGATGCCAAAGTGCAGCTGATTGCCGGCGACGTCAATCAGGTTGCGAATGCCGGCGGCGTCCGTCCGCTGATGATGATGGCCAAGGCAAGCCGTGCCATGGACAGCTACGCCGCGGCCGAAAGCGCTCCGGCGTCGGAAAACTTAAGCGGCTATCATCTTTACAATCTGCCTTTGAAAACCGATATTAAGGATAAGCAGACCAAACAAATCAGTCTGCTTGAGAAAAACGACGTTGCTTATAAAAAAGAAGCGTATATGCGTTCCCCGCTTTATTTCAATTATAATTCCGCGGCAGAATTCAAACAGGTTCATCCGGACATGGTTTACGTGCTGCAAAATACCGAAGCCGGCAACCTCGGACTGCCGCTGCCGTCGGGGATTATGCGTTTTTACGAAAACGACAATGACGGCAACATGCAGTTTATCGGCGAAAATTCGATTTCCCATGTCGCCAAAGGCGAAGAAATGCGCTTAAACCTCGGCAGCTTTTTCAATGTGTTTGTCAGCGGAAAGATTGCCAGGATCAGCAAACTTTCGGAAAACAAGACGCAGGAGGAAGGCGAAGCCTGTGCCACTCTGACCGCGCGTTACGCCTATGACGCCGAAGTTACCTTCAACAATGCCGACCTTCATGCGCAGGAAGTGGTGTTTGAACAAAATCTCGGCGGTGAGGCGGAAGTGGAAAACGAAAGCCTGAAGGGCAGTCTGAAAGATGCCGGCACCTATGTCTGGAAGGTTACGGTTCCGGCGGAAGGAAAGCAAAAGCTGACTTTCCGCGTCGTTGCGCCGTACAAGACTCGGAGCTGCCGGTAAACGGCGGCCATAAAAAACGCCGGGTACGTGCCCGGCGTTTTTTTTATCGGGAAAACTGCCGGCCGGGCCGGCGGGGTTCTTTTGTGCGCCTTCCGACGGATTATCTGCCGAGTTTCAAGTGCAAAATCGGAAACGGATTGCCCTGATCGTCAAGCGGACTGCGGCCGTCAACGGCAAAACCGTGCTTGCGGTAAAATTTCAGGGCGGCGGGATTTTGCTCGTTGACGTCAACCGACGTGACGCCGTGCCGTCTGACGGTAAAAGCCGGCAGTTCGGAGCCGGTACCCATGTCGAAACAGTCCGACGAAACGAACGGCCTTACCGTCGGCAAGGCCGATAAATCCGAGAATTTTTTCCTGCACCGAAAACGCATACGGTTCCGGAATCTGCGCCAAAGCGGAACGGACTTCGCTTTCGAGCGTTGGGATGTTTTGTTCTCTCAGAAAATGATGCGTAGCTCTGACGGAAGCCTGCCACCGGCGGACCGGTTCGTCCGTCTGCCGGTCGTCGGGCCGGGTAAGGTCGATAATTTTTTTTGTTTGTTCGGTCATGCCTTACATCCTTTGGAGTATTTCCTTGAAATAGTTTATCACCGCTCGCACCCGGGGCAGGTCCTTGACCCGTTTGCGGCTGAAAAGGTAGATGCTTATATGACTGTTCCAGTCAAAATTGTCGAGACAAATTAGGCCTTCCTCGGCAAAGCGCAGCGGCATGATGCAAATGCCGGCATTGTTACGCACGGCGTCGATAACCGATCCGCTGGAGTTGGAAATGTAACGGACGTTTTCCGAGTTTTTCAAAATCTCCCGGTATTGCTTGTCATAATAAACGGGATCGGACTTGCAGACGATACGGTGGTTTTTGATAATGTCTTTGATGTTTTGCGGGTAGCCGTATTTTTTCAAATAAGCGGGAGAGGCAAACAGTTTGCATTCAATGTTTTTGACGGCAAGGACAGTCACGTCCTTTTCCTTCGGCTCGCAGTAGGAGATGCCTATGTCCAGGTTGTTGTATTGCAGCTGCAGACTGTCCTGAAAAATGATGCTTTGTATCTGGATGTCGGGAAAGCGGGAGAAAAAGGCGTCTATGTCGTAAAACATCAGGTTGCTGCTGATGCCGACGTCCATTCCGACCTTGACCGGGAAGAAATTTTGGGTGTTTCTGCCGTTTTCGGCATACATTTGCTGCAAGAGTTCTTCCATCCGGGAAGCGTTTTCGGTGAATTTTATGCCTTTGGGCGTCAGGGTGCAGCCGTGTTCCGAACTGATGACGAGCTGCAGGCCGAATTCCGCTTCCAGGTTGCCGATGTATTTGTTCAGGGTGTCTACCGAGGCGCCGATGGCTTCCGCCGCTTTGCGCTTGCTGCGACATTCTCCGAGGGTGGAAAGCATAAACAGGCTTTCTATGTTTTGTAGGTCTTTGCGGTTTATCATAAAATATCTTGCCTTTAATAATTGTTTTTAAAAAAAACATTACCTTGAAGTTGTAATTAGCATCATACAATTATACCTTGTACAGTCAACAATAAAATTCTTCTTTTGTATGCTTTTGTATAAAATTACAACCTTTGGGTTATGGCAAATGAAAAAACCGGACGCAAATGTCCGGTTTTTTTAAGTTTTGGCGTCTATTTTAAGATGGAAACCGCCAGCTCAATGTCCGCTTCGTTTCTTTCCCGGCTTTCCCGTTCGCAGCGCAGGTTGGTAAAAGCCGAAGCGCGGTCGATCGGCACGTTGTCGTCGGCGTTGAACGTACAATAGTCCGGAATCAATCCTATCTTGTCGATTTTCTGGCCGGAGGGGGTATAGAAATGCGCCGTCGTCAGAGCCAGTTTGCCGCCGTTTTCAAAACTGTACATTTCCTGAATGCTGCCTTTGCCGAAGCTGTTGGTGCCGACCAGTTTGGCCTGAACCTGTTCGCTGAGGGCGGCGGCCACCACTTCGGCGGAGGAGGCGGTGTTGCCGTCGATCAGGATGACGACCGGCAGGTTAAAGCCGGTTTCCTCGTCGGCGTTGTAATATTTGACCGCGCCATTGTCCCTGCCTTTGACCGAGGCGATGATGCCGCCGTCAATGAAAATGCCGGCCACGTCGATGGCAGCCGTCAGCAGACCGCCGCGGTTGCCCCTGAGGTCAAGAATCACGCCTTTGGCCGCGGGATAATCCTTGAGGGCGGAAAGCACGTTTTGTTTGGTGGCGCCGTTAAAGCTGCCGATTCTGATGTACAAAACGTCGCCGATCATCCGCCGGGCAAAAAGCCTTAAGGGTTTGGGAGCATCATTCTCCGTTTCGTCAAGCTCCGAATAATAGCGGGAATTGTCGTTAAGGCTTTCCGCCGCGGCGGCCATTACTTTTTCGATCAGTTCAAAATCCCGTTCGGCGGCTTTCGGCGAGTTTTTGACGGCCGCTTCCGTCACCTCCAGGGTGATTTTGGCCCAGGCATCAATGTCATCGGGGTTTTCCGGTTTATGCCACAGGTCGACCTGCTGCCTTTTGTGATAGAGATAAACCATTTCCCTGCCGTCGGCGAAAAGCAGATCCCTGTCGATTGCCGTCAATCCCTGTAAACCGTTGACGGTCAAACGTTCGGCTGTTATCGGTTCGGCGTGTTTTTCGCCGATGGTAGTATAGAATGCGGTAATCAGCGAAAGCTCGTCGGCGCGGACGTTGCCGGCGGCAAACAGGGAGATCAGCAGCAGGAGCAGTTTTTGCATCGGTATTCAGGCTTTCTTATCGGGGCGCTTAGTGTTTTTTTTTGCGTTCTTTGTTTTTTGTCTTGGTTGTTTTTTTCTTTTTTGCCTTGCTTGGGCGGGCGGGTTTTTCTTCCCTGACGGGGTCTTCGCCCGCATAGCGGAAGATCAGGCCGCCGCTTTCCGGCGAGGCTTCGCATAAGACGACGGCAAGCTTTTGTCCGAGACGGAACTTCAGTTTGTTTTCCGTTCCTTTAAGACAGCTGCCGGCGTCAAGCAGGGTATAATAGTCTTTCGGCAGCGAGCGCATCGGAATCAGCCCTTCGGCGCCGAGGCTTTCTATTCTGACAAAAATTCCGGCGTTGGTCAACCCGCTGATTTTAACTTCAAATTCGGTTCCCGTCAGCGGCTTCAGATAAAGCGAAAGATAACGGGCGGTTAAGTCCCTTTCCGCCGCCGCGGCCGCGCGTTCGGCGGTGCAGAGATGATCGGCGGTTTCGGCAAAGGCGCGTTGGGACGGCATTTCTTCTTCCGCCGGGGAAAAGGAACAGGCGTTGACCAGTGCCCGGTGGATCAGTAAATCTGCGTATCTGCGGATCGGCGAGGTAAAATGAACGTATTCTTTCAGACCAAGTCCGAAATGCCCGATGTTTTGCGGAGAATACTGCGCCTGACATTGCAAACGCAGAACCAGGTCGTCAATGCCGGCGCCGCGGTCCTTTTGCCGGCAAAGTTCGATAAGGCGGTTAAAATGTTCCGGCTTTAACGCCTGACAATCCGGAAGTTTTAGTTTAAGACTATCAAGCAGCGGTTTGATTTCTTTTAATTTTTCTTCTGACGGACGGTCGTGGACGCGATACATGACCGGTTGTTTGGAGAGCTGCAGCCGGCGGGCGGCGGCCACATTGGCAGCGATCATGAATTCTTCGATGATTTTGTGGCTGACGAGGCTTTCCCGTTTTTCAACCGCAGCCACGTTTCCGTTCTTGTCAAGGCGGATTTTGACTTCGGTCGTTTCCAGCTCCAGCGCCCCGCGTCTTTTGCGGGCCAGAGCCAGCGCCTGATAAGCTTCGTAAAGAGGCGTGATCGCCGTTTTGAAAAGCTTTTTGGTCCGGCCGTTGAACTCGCCCCGGATTGCCGCTTCCGTTTCTTTGTAAGTCAGCCGGGCGGCGGACTTGATGACAACCCTTCGGAATTCCCAGTCAAGCAGGTTTCCCGCCCGGTCGATCTGCATGAAACAGGCGATTGCCGGGCGCTTGACGCCGGGGTTGAGCGAGCAGAGGTCGTTGCTTAGGATTTCCGGCAGCATCGGGATCACCGTCTGCGGCAGATAAACGGAATTGCCGCGGCGGCAGGCTTCGCGGTCGAGTGCGCTGCCCGGACGCACGTAAAAAGATACGTCGGCAATGGCAACGATCAGCCCGAAACCGTCGTCGGTGCGGCAGGCGTAAACGGCGTCGTCAAAGTCTTTGGAGTCGTCGCCGTCAATGGTGACGAACGGCAGTTCGCAGAGATTGACTCGTTCGGAAGCGGCAAAATCGGGAAATTTCCGGCATTCGTCGGTTACGTCCCGTTCAAATGCCTGCGGCAGTTTGTATTTTTGCGCGATCAGCACTTCGTTTAACTTTTCCATGCTAAACGGGCCGAGGTTTTTAACCACCGACACCTGTCGGGCGGCACCGCTGCCGCTGACGGCGATTTCGACGAAGTCACCGTTTTTCAGAGTTTTGTTTTCGCCGAGGACGATCGGTTTGGCGCCGCGTTCCACCGGTGTTACAAGGCAAACGTGGTTTTGCCGCTCAATCGTTCCGAACAGGTTTTCGCCCGTTTCCGTCCGTTCTCCGGCAAGGCGGGAGACTGCTTTGACGCAAAATCCTTCCGCCGTTTTCTGCAGTTTTCCCAAAAATTCGTCGCCGACGGCCGGTGCCGGCAGCCGGCGGCTGCTTTTAAGCGGAAAATTCCGGTTTTTGTATTTTCCGTCAAGGGCGGCGGCCAACGGCTCGCCGTCTTTGTCGACGGCGGTTATTTTGAACGGAACGTAACGTTCGTCCGCCTTGTCGTTATGTTTTCTCATGGGCGGAACTCGGCAACAAGGGCGGTATGGTCGGAGGGTTTGGGCGCCAGCCGTGGGCTTTTGTCGACCGTACAGGAAAGCAGCCGGTCAACCGCCGGCGCGTTCAGAAACAGATAGTCTATCCGCATGCCGAAATCGGCGGCGAGGGCGTTGCCGGTATAGTCCCAGAAGGTATATCCCGGGTCTTTCGGATGCAGGGTGCGAAACGCGTCGTAAAAACCGCCGTGGCACAGGGCGTTCAGCTTGCGCCGCACTTCCGGGAGAAAAAGGGCGTCGTCGGCAAAGGGTTTCGGATCATAAACGTCGTTTTCGGTCAAAATGACGTTGAAGTCGCCGCCGAGAACCACCGGACAGTCAAGTTTCCGCAAATCTGCGGCATGGCGGAGAAAAGCGTTCATCCATTCCAGTTTGTAGAGATATTTGGAACGGTCGGCAACATCGTTGTAGGGCGGGTTGCCGTTGGGCAGATAAATTGAGGCCAGCCGCCATTTTTGTCCTTGTACTGAAACTTCCGTTTCGAGATATCGGGCGTTTTCGTCGTCAAAATCCGGCAGCCCTTCGCGGACGACGGAAAGCGGATGCCGGCTCAGCACCGCCACCCCGTTGTAGCTCTTCTGTCCGAGCATTTTCGCCTCGTAGCCAGCGGCGCGGAGTTCAAAGAAGGGAAAGTTGTTGTATTCGCTTTTTATTTCCTGTACCAGAACGACGTCGGGCGCCGCTTTGGCAAGCCATGCGGTCAGGTTTTCGATCCGGGCGTTAATCGAGTTCAGGTTGTAGGCGGCAATTTTCATAAATTTATACCTTTACTATTTGATCTTTTATAATGTATATTACTTTTAATTTGATTGAAAGCTAAAAAAACGCCTTGGCGCATAATATATGTTTTGAGGCGGAGGTAACAGGAGAAAAGATGATGTTAAACGGTTTTCCGGACAATTTCCGAATGGGCGACGATGATGTTTTAAACGAGTTCCGCCAAAAACAGGCAAATTTTGATCTTGAGGAAAAACGCAACGAAATCAACAATTCCCGCAGTCTGTTCATCGGCGCGCTGGCCGGTCTGGCAATGGCGGCCGTGGTCGGCTGGTTCGTGCTGGCGCCGCAGTACCAAAGCGGCGAAGAAGAGGAAGTGCCGGTGATCCGCCGTCCGCAGGAAGAAGTGAAAATTCCGCCGGTGGAACCCGGCAGTGTGGAAATTTCCAACCAGGAAAAAACCGTCTACGACATTATTGAGCGCAAACCCGAAAATCCGGAGGAAGCCAACGTCCTGCCGCCTTCCGAACAGCCGAACGCCGACGCCATTGAAGCGCTGGTCGAAGAGGTAACCGCCAAAGAAAACGCCGCGCCGGCTGCCAAAACAAACGAGATCCGGGCGGAATCGCTGGCCGCGCCGGCCAAACCGGCAGAGGTAAAGACGGAGGCGGAAAAAGCGCCGGTCGTTCCGGTTACGGCTGAAGCCGCCGCCGAAAAGGAAAAGCCTGTCGCAGGCAGGGCCGAAGAGCCGGTTCCGGCAGAAACAAAGGCCGTCAGAACGGCAGTTAAGGCCGAACGGCCCGCGCCGAAGGCTAAAGAGGCCGCCCCCGCCGCGGCAAAGCAGGAAACGATTGCCAAAGGAACCTGGCAGATTCAGTTGATGTCTTCGCCCAACAAAGCCGCGGTTGAAAAATCGTGGAAAACCATGTCGGCAAAATACAAGATTTTGTCGGGGCTGCCCCATGAGGTCAGCAGCGTTGATCTCGGCGCCAAGGGAACCTATTACCGCCTGAAAGCCGGCAGTTTTGCCACCAAGGCCGAGGCCGCCGCTTTGTGCGGCAAATTAAAGGCCGCCGGCGGCAGCTGCTTTACCGCAAGGAAATAGCGATGGAAGTGTATCTCGGCGTTGCCGTTTCCCTGTGTTCCGTTTTTCTGGCGATCGTATTGCACGAAGTGGCGCACGGCTATGCCGCCTATATGCTCGGAGACGATACCGCCAGGCGGGCGGGGCGGCTGTCGCTCAACCCGCTTAATCATATCGACCCGTTCGGTTCGGTTTTTCTGCCGCTGTTTTTGCTCTGGAGCGGCACCGGCTTTCTGTTCGGCTGGGCCAAACCGGTTCCGGTCAGTTTTTACCGGTTGAAGAAATTTCCCCGCGACATGCTGATTGTTTCCGGCGCCGGCATTGCCGCCAACCTGGCGCTGGCACTTGCGGCCGGGCTGATATTCAATCTTTTTCCCGGGATACCCGGCTTGCTGAAGCTGTTTTTGCTGTATTTTGTCATCAGCAATCTGGTGCTGGCGTTTTTCAACCTGCTGCCGATCCCGCCGCTGGACGGCTCCAAACTGTTTTTCGGCTGGATCCGCCGTCCGTGGGCGCAAAAGTATGTTTCTTCCGACCGTTACGGATTGGCGGTGCTGATCGTTGCGGCCGTCGTTCTGCCTGCTTTCGGCGCTGCGTTCGGCGTGCCGGTGATTGACCCGCTGCGCTGGTATCTGTCGGGAGTGTTGTCCTGGTTTATGGAAATATTGGGAGGTTAGAATCATGTTGTCGGCGTTGGTTTCGGTAAGCAGCCTGAGTTTAAGCGACGAGGAAAAGCGCTGGTTGGAAAAGTATCAGCCGGCAGGCGTTTCCCTGTTTGCCCGCAATATCCGCGATGCGGATCAGCTGCGCCGCCTGACCGGGGAAATCCGCGCCGCGGCCGGCCGCGACGATATCCTGATTGCCGTTGACCAGGAAGGCGGACGGGTTCGTCGTCTGAGCGGCTCTGATTTTCATCCTGCGGCGTCGCAGTATGTGCTCGGACAACTGGACGAAGAAATGGCTGCCGCCCATGCGGAAATTATCAGTAACGATTTGCGCCGGACGGGGATCAATTTCAATTTTTCACCGGTGCTGGATATGGCTTATCCCGCGACCCATCCGGTTTTGAAATCGCGTTGTTTCGGCAGCAGCGAACAGAAGACGGCGCTGCTCGGAAAGGCGATGATCAGCGCCTACCTGTCCAACGGCGTCTGTCCCTGCATCAAACACATGCCCGGGCACGGACGGGCGGAAACGGATCCCCATCTGGGGCTGCCGGTTTTAAATAATGCTTTGCCGGAATTGGCAAAGGATTTTTATCCGTTTACCGAAAATAACGACTGCCCGGCGGGTATGACCGCCCATATCGTCGTCAGTGCGGTCGACGACCGTCTGCCGGTAACTTTGAGCAAAAAAGCGATTGATTACCTGATTCGCGGCCTGATTAACTTTAACGGTTTGCTGATCTCCGACGCCATTGACATGAAGGCCTTAAACGGCAGTGTCGGGGAAAAGGCCGCGGCGGTGATTGCCGCCGGCTGTGATCTGGTCTGCTATTGCGGCGGCAAAAGCGAAGACCTGGCGATGCTGGCGGAAAACTGTCCGCAGGCTTCCGACCGCACGCTTGAACGGCTGCAGACGGTATATGAAGTCATTGCCCGGCCGGACAAAACGCTAGATACCGTTTTGACAGACCGCTATTACCGGGCGGTCGGCTTGGTTGAGGAATATGACGAAACTTATGATGCCACCGAAGTGCTAAACCGTATGCAGAAAGGAAACGATGCGCGGTGAGCTGACTTTATCTGTCAATTAACCTTCCGCCTGTTTACGCGGGTTGTATTGTCCGTTCCGAACTGCGTTCGTTCGGCCCAAAGCTTCGCAAGCCCTGCGGCCGGGACGGATGTCGGTCTGTCTGCCGGAGAAGACGTTCAAACCATGAAAAAACATCCCGTTGAAGCAGGGATGTTTTTTGTTTTCGGAACCGCCTTTGCCGCTTTTACGGTTTGGCGGCCGGCGCGGCGGAGGAAGCTTCTTCACCGTCTTTCGTCAGCAGTTCCAGATCATTGGGAAAATTGACGTCAAGGCAGGTTTCGGCGTCGCTTTCAACCAGGCTGAGATAATCGGAATGTTCAAGAAAAACCTGACGCAGATGAGAATCTTCCGGCACCAGATCCGCCGTCGGATAAAGGTCGCTGCTCCACAGAACCGGATTGTATTTGTGTCCGCCGTACGCGGAGACCAAAAGCTGGCGTTCTTTGCCTTTGTTGAAAGACTTTATCATCCGGTTAAGGTATTCGGCCGTAATGTTCGGCATGTCGGCAGGGATCAGCAGCGCGCCGTCGCAGGAGGAGGGCACCGATTTCAGCCCCAGCCGGATGGAGGTTTTGACGCCCGAAGCGTAGTCGTGGTTGCGCAATATGTTGATGTCGATGTTTTCCAGATGTTCTTCCAGGTTTTCCGCGTCATGTCCGGTAATTACGAAAACCGGCGAAGCCTTTGACCTGACGGCGGCTTCCACCGCTTTCATGAACAACGGTTTGCCGCCTATTTTGACCATCAGTTTGTTGCGGCGCGCGCGGGAGCTGACACCGGCGGCCAGAATGACCGCGGCAATGGAGGGTTCTTTCTTGTTTTTCTTGTCGTCCGGCGCAATAATCCTGTTTTTTTCCTCATTGCTTAAAATCTCGTTGCCGAGGAAGACGTTTTGCTCAAAAGCGAAATCGCTTTGCGTGATTTTGTCTTTTTTGACCGCGATGCGGATGAAGCGGTCTGCCAGCGGTGACACCGTCTTGTCGTAATTGTACGGCATATGAATAATCTTGGCGTTGCGTTTGACCGCAATCATCAAATCAGGCGCGTCGGCTTGGGGAATGTGGGAGCAGACGATGCTGTCGACAATGGTTTTCAGCGCGGCCGGCGCGGTGTCGTCGGGGTGACAGGCCGGCATGCCGGGAACGATCATCACGACGCGGTGCCTGCCGGCGGCATACGCCACCGCTTCGGCAATGCCGTCAACGGTATGCGGACAGCTGTATTCGGCAGTAAATTCCAAACCGAACGGCGTGTAGTTTTTGACCATTTTGCGCACGATTGCGGAAAAATGATGGTTTTCCGCCGCGTCGTCGTAGAATTTCGTATAAATGACCGCCGCCTGTTCGTTTTTGGTTTCTTCTACCGAAAGCAGCGGTTCGTTGCCGGAAAGCTTAAAATCGATTTCCTCCAGCAGCTCTTCTTCCAGCGCCGGCGGACAAACCGACAGAACGGCGATGACTTCGCCTTTGCGGACGTTTTGATAAGGGGCGATCGTGTTCAATACAACCTTGGAAGACATACGGTTGAATTTCAACAGCCGGTTTTCCTGGCAGATGAAGATGCCGTCGCGATCGGCGGCGATTTTGCACAAATTGCGCTCCGGCGTGACGTAAACGACGTTTTTACCGGCGATTCTCGGCGCCAGGTTGGAAAGCGCGTTTTCCGCCGAAAGATCGGCCACACCCATTTCTCCGGCGGTGATTTTCCTGATGCCGGTCATTTTGAGGTATAAAATGTCTTCTTTGCTCAGTTTATGCCCGCGGGGAAGGATTCCGGTATCAAGACGTATGTCGTTAAGCAGTATTTTTCCGTCGGCGCGGTTTATGTCAAATTCGCCAATCCGCATGAGTGTTTACCCCCAAACATTGTTTTTCACAAAAAGGTTAGCGCAAGAACAAATTTTCGTCAATAAATAATAAGCGGAATGCCGGAAAAGGTGGGATAAACGGAGATAAAAATTGACGACTCCGGCAACAGGTATAAAATAAGGACGTTTTTAACCGACTGCTGACAAGGACTGGAAAAGATGAAAAAGAAAATCTGCGGACTGTTGCTGACGGGGCTGGCGCTGACGGCTTGCGGCGATTTGTCCGGTTACATGCGGGCGGACAGGAATGCGCCGTTCAAAACCAGACTGCGGGCCTGCATGCTGAGCGAGGCCAACGACAAACTGCAAAACGGCACTTTGCTGGACAAAACGCTGAAGGAAACGGCCGACGAAATTGCCGACGACTGTCTGCGCAAACTGGCGCTGCAATCGGCCGGGCTGGACGATGAGGCGGTTTCGACGGCAGAGAGCATTCTCGACCGTTTGGTCAATGCCGGCAAATAACGTCCGGAGCAAAAAACGAAAAGGCCCCGGTTTGTCCGGGGTTTTTGTTTGAAAAAAATCCGTGCCGTCTTTATTTGCCGCCGAGAAGGCGGGCGCCGTCATATTCTTTTTGCAGGGTGGAAATTTCCACTTCGGTGTAACGTTGGGTGGTGGAAAGCGAAGCGTGTCCGAGCAGCTCCTGAATGGATCGCAGGTCGGTTCCTTCCGCCAGCAGATGAGTGGCGAACGAATGGCGCAGGGCGTGCGGCGTTACGTTGCCTGGAAGATGCAGTCCGTCGCGCAGCCGTTCCGTCAGCCGCTGGACGATCCGCGGATTGAGGCGTCCGCCGCGCACGCCCAGAAACAACGCTTCGTCTTCGTGAACATGGTAAGGGCAGGCGTTGAGATAATCTTCGATTCTTTTAATCACCACCGGCAGCATCGGCACCAGCCTTTCCTTGCCGCCTTTGCCGCGGACGCGGAGAATGTCGCCGGTTTTAAGGTCGGCCGGAGTTATGGACAAGGCTTCCGAAATGCGCAGCCCGCAGCCGTAAAGCAGGGTAAATACCGCCTTGTCGCGCAGCATGAGCCAGTTTTCGTTTTCCTCTTGTCCGGCCTCGTTGACCAGCTTAAGCGTTTCTTTGACGCCGACAGCTTTCGGCAGCACTTTGTTTCTGCGCGGGGATGAAAGGATGCTGACGGCCGGGTTTTGAACCAGATTCTGCCGGTCGAGCCAGCGAAAAAAATTGCGGATGCTTGAAAGTTCGCGGGCAATGGTGCTTTTTTCTTTGTTGCCGGCGCTGCGGGCACCGATAAAACTGCGAAAGTCGCGGATTTTCAGTTTTTTCAAAAGGCCGAGCGATACTTTTCCCTCCGGGCAGAGGTCTTCCCGGGCTGCCAGAAAGGCGGTGAACAAAGCCAGGTCGCGGGCATAGGCGTCAACCGTGTGTACGGAATAGCGGCGTTCGTCCAGCAGCCATTGGCGCCAGCTGCGGATCGCTTCGTTTAAAATGCCGTCGGCATGAAATTTTATTTCCTCTTTCATGAAAATAAATTTTATCCGCCGAAGTTTAAGATTTTGTAAAGCTTTGTTGACAAAGGCGGAGAATAATATAAGCTGTTAAATACGCAAATACGATTAACACATTATTATAAACCGTTTTTAAAATACAAACGTCATGGAAACAACAAGCAGATGGTATAAGATCACGCGGGCACAGTTCGTGATTTATACCGACCCGGAAACCGGAAAAATCATCAGCCGCAATCTGATCATGCTGGAAGGAGGCGCCTGCCGGATTTTTGAATACCCGCGGGACGGCGTTCAGATGATGCTGCTGAAAACGGGCGACAGTCTGAAGATCGAAGGTTCTTCACACTCCGGCCCGGTCATTATGGTCAAATAGGCTTGAACAGTCTGATGTTTAGAAAAATCCCGTTTGCTTTTGCGGCATACGGGATTTTTTTTTGCATGACAAGGCGTGTGTTGAAGGCATATATTCGTTTCAGGCGTATTCCTCATGGAAAAAGTTCATGAATTTGCGCAGCGCCGAAGATTTGGAAACCGTCGGCTTGTCCGCGTCCAAAGAAGGGGAAGCCCTTTCCGCTTCCGCCGCTTGCCGGCGCCGGACGGCCTCTTCGGCGGCAGTGTCTTCGCAGCGGTAATGCCTGTCGGCAAAATGCGGATAAGGCGTCACCGGACTGCTGCCGGTCATTTCCGCCAGTTCCTGCCGTTTTTGCTGCAGCCGCAGATTGTCGGCCCGCATGCCGGCCACAATATTTGCCCGTTGAACGCTTTCGCTGTTGCGGCGGGCGCGGAAAGCGGCAATCCGCTCCGAAATGGCGGAATGGTTTGCGGCCATGGCGGCGTGCAGGCCGTTCATGTCTTCGTTTGCTCTGCCGTTGTCCGCGGTATCGTTGAAAAATTTCAGTTTTTCGTCTTCGGAATAAGAGTCGAGAATAAAAGTTTTTTGTTCCGAGCGGCGCGAGCCGGTAGTTTGCGGCTTGACCGGAGAAACTTCCTCTTTTTCTTCCGCCTGTGCTTCGGGTAAAGGCGTTTCTCCCGTCAGTTCCCTCAGCATTGCGTCGAATTCCCGATCCCTTTCGGCCTGTTCTTTTTCCCGGGCAAGAGCTTCCGGTCCGAGTTCCGTTTCTCTCAAATAACGCAGATTTTCCTTGCTCAGTTTTGCTTGGGGATCAAGATTGAAGTTATACCGGGTTTCCATCACCCGGGCGTAGATTTCCCGTTTGTCGTCCATATAATATGACTGAACTTTTTCCGGAGTGCAGGCTTTTTCGCTGTCTTCCAGCCTCAGGGCGTGGGTGGCCTCGTGCACGACGCGGCTGCCGAGGTTGTCCGCGTTGCGGCTGACATGGATAACGTTGTCGACCGGATATTCTTTTCGGTTGATGGTTATCTTTTCGTTGTTGTCCGTTATGCTGAAATAGCCGCTTGCCCGCATGCCGCCGGCAAAGTCATAAGCTTCGTCTTTGGTGGCGACTATCAGGTTTTGCAGCTTTTTGTGCGCTTTTTCATATTCGGCGTCGCTCATAAAACCTCTTTGGTGCCGCTTTTCGATCCAGTTGTTCAGCCAGGAAACGGCTTCGTTGATTTCCCGGCGCTGGGCGTCCGAAATTTCGCCGTTGTCTTCGGACAAAACGGTTACGCCTTTGTTGTCTTGTTCCGTCATTTTTTTCTCCGTTACCGGTCAGTATAACATGCTTTTTGCGTTTTAGCAATCGGCGGATGCGTCGGGTTTGTCAGGTTTTTGGGGATTGTTGCGCCTTGCGTCTGGTTTTTTGGGAGGCAGCGTGTATGATAAAAGCGTTTTTTTGAAAAAAGAGCGGATAAATGATTATCGGAGTTTTGCTGCCATTGCCTTTTAATGAACCGTTTGATTACGAGAGCGAAGAAGAACTGCCTCTCGGAACCATGGTGCGGGTGCCTTTCGGGCGGGAAGAACAGATCGGTGTGGTCTGGCGGCACGGCAAAAGTTCCGGGCTTGATGACAAACGGATCCGAACGGTGATCGAAAAATTTAATTTTCCGCCGATTGCGGAAGAATTGCGCCGGCTGGTGGAATTTACCGCCGCTTACAACTGCGCGCCGCTCGGGCTGGTACTTAAAATGGTGATCAGCGTGCGGCAGGCGTTCGACGCCCCGCAGACGGCCACGCTTTACCGATTGAGCGGCAAAACCCTGGCCGAGGCCAAACTGAAAAATTCCGACGCCCGCTGGCACGTGATGGATCTCTTGAAACATGCCCCTTATTCAAAATCCGAAATATGCAGGGGCGCCGGTTGCGGAGCGGGGGTTGTCAATACTCTGATCGGAGCCGGAGTGCTGATTCCCTTTACGGTGGAAAAGAAGAAGGCGTTTTCTCCGCCGCGGCCGGATTTTCGCAAAGTAAAACTTTCACCCGAGCAGCAGGCGGCGGCAGACGCTCTGGTGCAAAAAGTCGGACGGGGTTTTTCGGTGACGCTTCTGGACGGCGTGACCGGCAGCGGCAAGACGGAAGTTTATTTCGAGGCCGCGGCGGAAGTTTTGAAAAACGGCCGCCAGGTGCTGATTCTGGTGCCCGAGATTTCGCTGACGACGCAATGGCTGGCTCGTTTTGAAAACCGGTTCGGGGTGCGTCCCGCCTGCTGGCATTCGGGTTTGGGGCAGCGCGAACGTGCGGACACCTGGACGGCGATTGCCGAAGGCCGGGTACAGGTGATCGTCGGCGCCCGTTCGGCTCTGTTTCTGCCCTATACCGACCTTGGGCTGATCGTTGTCGACGAAAGCCACGACCATTCCTTCAAACAGGAGGAAATCGTCAACTATCAATGCCGCGACATGGCGGTCATGCGAGCCAAGTTTGAGCAGTTTCCGCTCATTCTGTCAACCGCGACCCCGGATTTGGAAACCATGGTCAACGTCGAAAGCGGCAAATATGACGCGGTACGTTTAACCCGGCGTTTTGCCGATGCCAGGCTGCCGGAACTGAAAATCGTCGACCTCAAAAAAGACAAGCCGCAAAAAGGGCCGTGGGGCGTTTCCTGGCTTTCGCCGCCGTTGGTCGGGGCGCTGGAGGAAAACTTGCAAAAAGGCGAACAGTCAATGCTGTTTTTAAACCGCCGGGGCTATGCGCCGCTTGTCATCTGCCGCGACTGCGGATATCGCATTCAATGTCCGAACTGCACCGCCTGGCTGGCCGAACACCGGAGTACAAACCGGCTGATCTGTCATCATTGCGGCTATACCATGGTCCGGCCGGTGCGTTGTCCCGACTGCGGATCGGAAGAGGGGCTCACTTCCTGCGGGCCGGGGGTAGAACGGATTGCCGAAGAGGTGGCCAAACGTTTTCCGGCGGCGCGGACGGCGGTGCTTTCCAGCGACACGACTTCGAGTCTGGCGGAAGTTTCCGAAATTTTCGGAAAGATGGAGAGGGGAGAACTGGATATTTTGATCGGTACCCAGATTCTGGCCAAGGGGCACCATTTTCCCGAGCTGACGTTGGTCGGCATCGTTGACGCCGACCTCGGGCTGATGGGCAGCGACCTGCGGGCGGCCGAACAGACCTATCAGCTGCTTTCGCAGGTGGCCGGGCGTGCCGGCCGCGGCGAAAAGAGCGGCGAAGTCTGGATCCAGACGCTGTATCCCGAAAACGCGGTGCTGCAGGCGCTGGTCGACAATGACCGCGGTCGTTTTCTCGAGTTGGAAAAACAGACCCGGCAAATGCTCAAACTGCCGCCGTTCGGCCGACTGGCGGCGCTGGTCGTTTCCGGCGAAAATCAGACGCTGACGGAAAAGGCGGCGGCCGAACTGGGACGCTGCGGACCGGCTTCGGACCGGGTTTCCGTCCTCGGGCCGGCGCCGGCGCCGATATTCATGCTGCGTAACCGCTACCGCTACCGGCTGCTTTTGAAAACCGACAGGACGGTAAAGATTCAGGACGTGGTGCGGCAATGGCTGCAAAAGGTAAAAATTCCCGCCAAAGTGCGGGTTGCCGTTGACATTGATCCCTATTCGTTTATGTAATTAAAGAAAAAGGCGCCATTAATAAAAAAGAAACAAATGTTATATATAACCGAAGATTATTGTGAGAGAAAAAAATGAAAAAGGATTCTAAAAACAAACTGGCCGCGTCTTATGCAGACGCAATGTTTGAAGCGGCACGGGCGGCAAAAGCCGGGAGCCGGGTCCTGTCCGACGTCGAAACGCTGAAAAGCGCGCTGGAAGAAGATCCGAAGATCGTTGGCATGCTGGCCAACCCGCTGTGGAAAACGGACGCTAAAAAAGCCGCCGTAAGCGAAATAGGCAGTCGTCTCGGCTTGAGCGGGGTGACGGTAAACGCGTTGCTGACCGCCGCCGACAATAACCGGTTGAACCTGTTGCCGGAAATTCTTGACCGCTGTAAGGCTCTTTTTTATGCTGCGGACAATATCGCCGAAGTGTCGGTGACGAGCGCGGCGGTTCTGAAAAAAGATCAGGACGAACGGCTGAAACGCGGTCTTGAAAAGTGGCTGCAAAAAAAAGTTGTGATTAAATATACGATAAAGCCTGAAATTTTGGGCGGAC
Source organism: Azospirillum sp. 51_20 (assembly GCA_001917175.1). Classification (GTDB taxonomy): domain Bacteria; phylum Pseudomonadota; class Alphaproteobacteria; order RF32; family CAG-239; genus JAFUYI01. Next base: position 14,109 of record MNTV01000019.1, on the reverse strand, counting down.
TGCTGGTAGAATGCGGATCAATAATGTTTGACGATTCTCTCAAAGGCAAGCTGGAAAAGCTGGAATTATTGATGAAAGGGACGAAATAAATGTCTGGAGCAAGTGAAATATCTTCAATTTTAGAGGCCAAGATCGCCGGCTCGGAAGCCGGGGCGGACGTAGCCGAAGTCGGACGTGTGCTTTCCGTCGGCGACGGCATTGCCCGCGTATACGGTCTGGATAATGTCCGCTATAACGAAATGGTGGAATTTGCCAACGGAGTTAAGGGAATGGCTCTTAACCTGGAAGAAGACAATGTCGGCGTCGTTTTGTTCGGTTCCGACGAAGGAATCCGCGAAGGCGACATTGTCCGCCGCACCGACCGCATCGTCAGCGTGCCTGTCGGCAAAGAACTGCTCGGCCGGGTGGTCGACGCGCTCGGTGAGCCGATTGACGGATTGGGCAAAATCAATGCAACCGAATACAGCAATTCGGAAGTGAAGGCGCCGGGTATCATTGAACGGCGAAGCGTGCACGAACCGGTACAGACCGGACTCAAAATCGTCGACGCGCTGATTCCGATCGGCCGCGGCCAGCGCGAGCTGATCATCGGCGACCGTCAGACCGGCAAAACCTCAATCATTCTCGACACCATCATCAATCAGAAAAAAATCAATGACGCAGCCAAGTCGGACAAAGAAAAACTGTTTTGTATTTACGTGGCGGTGGGGCAAAAACGCTCGACCGTGGCCCAGGTGGTCAAAACTTTGAAAGACTACGGCGCAATGGACTATACGATCGTGGTTGCGGCCACCGCTTCCGACGCGGCGCCGATGCAGTTCATCGCGCCGTATTCGGGCTGCGCGATGGGCGAATATTTCCGTGACAACGGCATGCATGCGGTAATTTTTTACGACGACCTGTCCAAGCAGGCGACGGCTTACCGGCAAATGTCGCTTCTGCTCCGTCGTCCGCCCGGGCGCGAAGCCTATCCGGGCGACGTTTTCTATCTGCATTCCCGCCTGTTGGAACGGGCGGCGAAAATGAGCGATGAAGAAGGCGGCGGCTCATTGACGGCGATGCCGGTGATCGAAACCCAGGCGGGCGACGTTTCGGCCTACATCCCGACCAACGTCATCTCCATTACCGACGGCCAGATATTCCTCGAAACCTCGTTGTTTTATCAGGGCGTGCGGCCGGCCGTCAACGTCGGCATCTCGGTCAGCCGGGTAGGGTCTGCCGCGCAGATCAAAGCGATGAAGCAGGTGGCCGGCAAAATCAAGCTGGAACTGGCGCAATACCGGGAAATGGCTTCCTTTGCCAAATTTGCTTCCGACATGGACGCTTCGACCAAACGGCTGATTTCCCGCGGCGAACGACTGACGGAGCTGCTGAAGCAGCCGGTTTATCATCCGATGCCGGTGGCGGAAGAAGTGGTTGCCATTTTTGCCGGCGTCCGCGGCTATCTCGACAAGATTGAGGTGAGCGAAACGGCGGATTTTGAAAACCGGGCGCTGGCGGAAATCCGCGCCGCCCATGAGGACTTCCTGCGGGAAATCGACGAGAAAAAAGTCATTTCCGAGGAACTGGACAAGAAAATCGGCGATTTTTACGCCGCGTTTACCGACAACTATCTTGCCGACAAGCGGCAAAAGGCGGCATAGGAAAGCAAAATGGCAGGGTTAAAAGAGTTACGCGGACGGATAGAGGCGATCAAATCGACCGAAAAAATCACTTCGGCGATGAAAATGGTTGCCGCTTCCCGCCTGCGCCGCGCTCAGGACGTGCTGGACAAAAGCGCGGCGTACCGCGACAACCTCTATGCCGCAGCCGGGCGCACCTGGCGCTTCGTATGGCGAAAAGCTGAGGAAAGCGGCCGTCCGCCCGAGCTGCCGGCCATTTGCAGGGGCAGCGGCGAGGATAAAAAATACCTTTTGGTAGTGCTTTCTTCCGACCGCGGCCTGTGCGGCAGTTACAACGCCATGATTGCGCGGACGGCGATGAACCGGATCGAGGAGCTGAAAGCGGCGGGAAAAGAGGTTAAAATCATCACTCTCGGCACCCGCGGGTACAATGCGCTCAAGCGTCATTATGCGGACGAAATCGTCCGCTCGGCGGAGTCTGCCGCCAACCGGGGCGTTGACTACGAAGAGGCGGAAGCGCTCGCGGCCGAAGTGCTGACGATGTTCGGCTTAAAAGAAATCGACGTCTGCGAAGTCGTTTACAGCCATTTCCGTTCGGCGATGAGCCGCGACGTCAAAAGCCGGCAGATTCTGCCGCTGACGCCGGAAATGCTGACGGACGAACTGCCGGGTGAGATGAGCGGCGGCGCCTTTTTTGAAAGCGAGCCGGAAAGCGGGCCGCTGCTTGCACAATTGATGCCGCTGGTTTTCAAAGAAGCGGTTTTTGACATTATGATAAATTCCCAGGCTTCGGAACAGGGGGCGCGCATGACCTCAATGGACAACGCGACCCGCAACGCCGGCGACATGATTTCCCGTCTGACGCTGAGGTATAACCGCATGCGGCAGACGGCGATCACCACCGAACTGGTGGAAATTATTGCCGGCGCCGAGGCAATTTAGAGCAGGATTAAGGAGTGTTTGATGAGCGAAAAAACAGAACAGTCGGGACATATTTTTCAGGTGATGGGCGCCGTTGTCGACGTCAAGTTTGACAGTCTGGACGACCTGCCGAACATCTATACCGCGCTTGAATGCGACAATCAGGGCAAAAGGCTGGTGCTTGAGGTGGAGCAGCAGCTGGGCGAAGGCGTGGTTCGCACCATTGCCATGGACACGACCGACGGTCTGACCCGCGGCCAGCCGGTGAAGAACACCGGCAAGCCGATCGAGGTGCCGGTCGGGCCGGGACTGCTCGGCCGCATCATCAACGTGACCGGCGATCCGGTGGACGGCCGCGGCAAAGTCGAAGCCAGGGATTATTTTTCCATTCACCGGGAAGCGCCGTCTTTTACCGAACAGTCGACGGAAACGGAAATTCTCACCACCGGCATCAAGGTCATCGACCTGCTGGAACCCTATGCCAAAGGCGGCAAAATCGGCCTTTTCGGCGGCGCCGGAGTCGGCAAAACGGTTCTGATCATGGAACTGATTAACAACATCGCCAAAGGCCACGGCGGCTATTCGGTCTTTGCCGGGGTCGGCGAGCGCACCCGCGAGGGCAACGACCTGTATAACGAAATGATCCAGTCCGGAGTTATCGACATAAAAGGCGGCAACTCCAAAACCGTGCTTGTCTACGGACAGATGAACGAACCGCCGGGGGCGCGCGCCCGCGTGGCTTTGAGCGGCCTGACGGAAGCCGAATATTTTCGCGACGTGGAGCATCAGGACGTGTTGTTTTTCGTTGACAACATTTTCCGTTTTACTCAGGCGGGATCGGAAATTTCCGCGCTTTTGGGGCGCATTCCTTCGGCCGTCGGCTATCAGCCGACTTTGGGTACCGACATGGGCGCCATGCAGGAACGCATCACCTCGACCAAAAACGGGTCAATTACCTCGGTGCAGGCGGTTTACGTACCGGCCGACGACCTGACCGACCCGGCGCCGGCCACCACTTTTGCCCACCTGGACGCCACCACCGTGCTGAGCCGCAGCATTTCCGAGCTGGGCATTTATCCGGCGGTCGATCCGCTCGATTCCACCAGCCGCGTACTGTCGCCGTCGGTTGTCGGCGAAGAACACTATCGGGTAGCTCGCGGCGTACAGGAAATTTTGCAGAAATATAAATCGCTGCAGGATATTATCGCCATTCTGGGCATGGACGAACTTTCCGACGAAGACCGACTGACGGTTTCCCGTGCCCGCAAGATCCAGCGCTTTTTGTCGCAGCCGTTTTTTGTCGCCGAGGTGTTTACCGGCACCAAAGGCGAGTTTGTCAAGCTGGAAGATACCATTAAGGGCTTTAAGGAAATCCTCGAAGGCAAGCACGACGACGTTCCCGAACAGGCCTTTTATATGGTCGGCACCATTGAACAGGCTTTGGAAAAAGCGGAAAAAATGAAAAAAGGCGGCGAATAGAAGAGGAATCAAATGGCGGAAAAAGTCAAACTGGTGCTGGCAAGGCCCGACAAAACGATAAAAAGCGGAATGTATGCGGGGATCGTGCTGCCGGGCTGCCCGGACAACCTGACCGTGATTGCCGGCCGCGCGCCGAGCATCGTCCGGCTGGAACCGGGCATTGTTCAGCTTTTAAACGAGGCCGGCAAGGCGGAAGAAAAGTTTTTTGTCGGCAACGGTGTGGTTCAGATTGTCGATAATGTCTGCGCGATTTCAGCCGAAAAGGCGCTTGCCCGTAAAAATGTTACGCAGGAAGAAGCAGCAGACAGACTGGAAAACGCCGCAAGCGAAGAAGATGCGGCCTTTTATCGGATGATTGCCGATGATCTGGCGGCTTTTCCCGATAAGTGATTTTCCTTGTCCGTCAACCTCCCGAAAACGGGAGGTTTTTTGTATTCCGAAAACTTCCGGCCGGGCCGGGGGCAGAGAGCTTATGGCCATACGGCAATCCCGTCGTCTTGAGTCTTCAGGGGGAGTTTTGTTTTAACCGGGTTAGAGAGTTTACCATGCCGATCAGAAGAATACTGAAAAGACAACAGGGAAGGGAATTTTACCGTTGTCGGAAAAAACTGTCATTGAGATTAGAGAGCGTTGCCGAACCAAACGGGATACTCCCGGCAAAAAATCGATAAAGTTGAAATAGGACAAACTTTTAACTGGGACATTTATAACAAACTGTACAATTTTTATAACCCAAAGATAGACCTTATTCCGGTTGATCCCGGTTACCATGCGGATCGTCGACGTGACGGACGTTTTTTTGATCCGCGAAGCAGGGGAGAAGACGAGGAACTGTCGGGGGAAGAGGAAAACAAAGAGGAAACGGAGTAAGGAGAAAAAGCATCGTCGTCAATAGAAAAAGACTGAAAAAACAAAAGGAAAAAACGGGGTCTTCTTCGAAAGGCTGAATTTTATTCTTAAACTGCAGGTTCCTCTGACCAAATAATGGATATCATCCGTCCGGGTTTAGTTATGAGAAGTTGTCCCGTTCGGTTGGCCGGCAAGCTTTTTCTCTCGTAGGTCGGCCTGTTTTTTACGGGTGATACTTAACCGGATTTGTTTGCATGCCTGACTTGCAGGCAGAACGAAGTGCTTTTTTACGGTTCGCCGAGTTTTATTTCTCTGTGACGGCTACGGAAAATTAGCGGCTTCCGGCTTTGACGGTATTGCCAATACAGGCTTTTCCCCCCGAAGGAAGGGCGATTTTTTACGGGTGACGCTCAAACACGGTTTGCCCATGCGTAGTTAAGTTGAGGGAAAATGTCCGTCTTTTGATGATGCGTAGCAGGCAGCGTTCAAAACGCAAAAATATTTCTCGGCATAGCTTGGGATTTTTTTTACACAAAAACTCCCCGTTCCGACGGGGAGTTTTGGTTTTGATGCCTGACAGACTGCTCCCGGTTTACCGGAGGAAATATCTAGGACGTCTGTTTTTTCTCCTGTTTGGCTTTCATGTAATGTTCAAGCCAATGGATGTTGTACATGCCGTCGATATATTCCTGCTGGGAAATGATTTCCTGATGCAGCGGAATGGTCGTCTGCACGCCTTCAATGACAAATTCTTCCAACGCCCGGCGCATGCGCATGATGGCGGCGTTGCGGGTCGGCGCGTGCACGATCAGCTTGGCAATCATGCTGTCATAAAACGGCGGGATGGCGTAACCCGAATAAATTTCGGAATCCACCCGTACGCCGAGGCCGCCCGGCGCATGCCATTCGGTAATTTTACCCGGGCAGGGAGTGAAAGTCTCCGGGTTTTCGGCGTTGATCCGGCATTCGATTGCATGACCGTTGAACTTGATGTCCTTTTGTTCAAAGCCGAGCGCGGCGCCGCTGGCAATGCGGATTTGTTCGCGGACGATGTCAATGCCGCTGACGGCTTCGGTTACCGGATGTTCGACCTGCAGGCGGGTATTCATCTCCAGAAAATAGAATTTGCCGTCTTCATACAGAAATTCCAGCGTTCCGGCATTGAAATAACCGATTTGGGCAATCGCCTTGCGGACGATTTCGCCGATTTCTTCCCGCTGCGCCTGGTTTAAGGCCGGCGAGGGCGATTCTTCGATCACTTTCTGGTTGTTGCGCTGAATGGAACAGTCGCGTTCGCCCAAGTGAACCACGTTGCCGTATTTGTCGGCCAGAATCTGCATTTCAATATGGCGCGGCTTTTGCAGGTATTTTTCCATATAAACCACATCGGTCGGGAAGGCCGCTTTGGCTTCCGCACGGGCCATGGTATAGGCCTCCTTGATGTCGTCGTCGCCGAAGGCGACTTTCATGCCTTTGCCGCCGCCGCCGTCTTTGGCTTTGATAATGACGGGATAACCGATTTCATGCGCCCATTTTTTGGCGTCTTCCAAAGTGTCGAGAGAAGGAGAACCCGGGGTGACCGGAATGCCGGCTTCGATCGCTGCCTGGCGGGCGGTGATTTTGTCGCCCATTTTGCGCATTTGCGCCGCGGTCGGGCCGATGAAGGTGATGCCGTGTTCCTCGACCATTTCGGCAAAGTCCGCGTTTTCGGAAAGGAAGCCGAAACCGGGGTGAATGGCGTCCGCGCCGGTGACCAGAGCGGCGGAAATAATCGCCGACTTGTTAAGGTAGGAGTCGATTGAACGGGCCGGACCGATGCAGACGGCTTCGTCCGCCAGACGGACGTGCATGGCGTTGGCGTCGGCTTCGGAATGCACCGCCACGGTGCGGATGCCCATTTCGCGGCAGGCGCGATGAATGCGCAGGGCGATCTCTCCGCGGTTGGCAATCAGTACTTTTTCAAACATAACATTTTCCTTTAAGCTAAAAATGGCTTATTCAATCACGATCAGAGGTTCGCCGTATTCGACCGGATCGCCGCTTTCAACCAGAATCTTGGTAACTTTGCCGGCGGTGTGGGCTTTAACCGGGTTAAAGGTTTTCATCGCCTCAATCAGGCAGACGGTGTCGCCCTGAGCAACGGTATCGCCGATTTTGACGTAGTTGGGGGTGTTCGGATCACTTGACAGATAAACGACGCCGACCATCGGAGACTTGACGCAGCCCGGCAGTTTGGACAGATCGGCGGCATTGTCGGCAGCCGGCGCGGCGACGGCAGGCGTTTCGGCGAGAGTGGCGGGAGCGGCGGGAACCGGAGCCGGAGCAGGGGTAAAGGGCGCCGGCGCGGGCGGCAGCGGCGCATGCGATTTAATCAGGGAAATCCGGCAGGTTTCGGTTTCGTATTCCAGTTCGGCCAGATCGTTCATCTTGAGGATGGCTGCCAGTCTGCTGACAATTTTGGTATCAATGGGATCAGACATTTTTTAGATTCTCACTTTGTTTGCAGTTAAAAAACAATTAGGTTGGTCAGAGCAGATTCATAAACCACCTTTGACATAAAAACAACAAAAATATTCAAAAATTGCTTATTTTGGGGTAAAAAAAGCATAAAAACGGGCAGAAATGCCGATTTTTCGCCGATTTTAAAAATCCGTGCGCGGACACTTTAATGGGATCGGGGCCGCATCAGCTGGCCGAAGCCCGCCCGGATGTGCCCTTTGGTCTGCGAATAGACGAATTCCTCTTCGCTGTTCATTTCCAGCAGGTCGTTGAACAGTTCCCGGTTGTCTTGCGCGCGGCCGGTTTCGGCAATAATTTTCAGATCGTTGAGATAATCATCGTAAGCGCGTTGAAACTTCGGCTTTTCCATACTGTCGAAACGGGTCAGCATTTCCGCCGCGGCCGCTTTGCCGAGTCTGGCATATTCCGCTTCCGGCGGGTTTTCCCCCGCCCGGCAGGGAAGGGCCGCGCAGCAGATTGCGAAGACGGCGTTCAGCAGTTGTTTCATGTCTTTTTCCCCGAAAATTAATTTGACGCTAAATTTATATTAATCAATTAATGGTAAAAATATTGTTATCAAAAAAGAACAATGGAAGAAACGATGAAGAAAGCTTTGATTTTTGCGGTGTTTTCCCTGCTTGCCGGCAGTTCTCGGGCAGATGCCTGGAGTTACGGCGAATTCATTTCCTGCAACGCGCTCAATCCGATGCCGGCGGTTACCTTCAAAACCTCTTACGGACAGCTGGTTCACGACTTTAATCTTTCGACGGACGAGATTACCGCCAAGGCTTCCGGTGCGGAAAAGGGCTTTTTTGTCGACGGGCTGGCGCGTGTCGGCACCCGCAGTTCTTTCCGCTTGCGGCGTTATACCGTGCGGCGGCTTGATGCCGGCGCCACCTGCGTTTTGCCGGCGGAAGTGGAATTTTTCTTCGGTTTCAAAGAGCCGGAAATATATGTTTCCAAAGATCTGGACAAGGACAGCTGCCGCTTTTCGGTGGTGATCCGTCACGAACAGGTGCACCAGCGCATCAACAAACTTGTGCTGGAATATTTTCTGCCGCTGATCAGCGACGAACTGCAAAAGGCGGTGCGCGACGTCAAGGCGGTCAAGGTTTCTTCGCCGGAACAGGGAGAAGACGGAGCCGAAGAACTGATGAAGTACTATCAGGCCAGACTTGGCCCGCTGATCACGACCTTTGAAAAGGTGCTGGAAAAAGAACAGGATAAGCTGGACAACCTGACCAACTATCAGATGGAATGGGAATTGTGCCGGAAATATGAATCTGAACACCCGGCGGAACAGACAGAATAAAAAATCATAAACTGCCAAAATTTGACAAATTCCTGTTGACGCTGCCGGCAAACCGTATTACACTGAAAAACAGTTGAAAAAGTTATTGTGTGGAATTATTTGGCCTGTTTCTTTGTATAAAGGCAGCGGCGGATTGACTCGTTTTTCGATGACGGTGAAATCCGCGGAAACACGAAGGCTTTTGCAAAAAATCTTTGTTTAACAAAATAAAAACTGTTTTTTATGAAGAACATTTTTTCAGTAAAGACCCCTGGCGGTCAATGGTGGCATGGGGAATTCTCCGTACGCTACGATTTGTTTACGGCGGCAAAACTGCTGCTTGGCCTGGTTATCGTTCCTTTCCTCTTGCTTTTCTATGTCGGAAAGGGGCTGTATCTGGGTGCGGTCTGGCTGTTTAAACGGTTGAAACCCCTGGGTTCGGCGATTGCTCTCCGAACGGCTGCCCTGTGGTTCGGACTTTGCCGGATGTGTAAACGCAAACCGAAGACTGAACCTGATTCCGAGACTGCCGAAACGCCGTCGCCGGAACGGGAAACGCCGGAGCAAGGCCGGAGCGATCGATGGATGTGGTGGCTTTTGCTGCTGTCGCTGTTGGTTGCGCTGATCGGCACCTGGCGCAGTTGCTCGTCCGCCGAAGACGAGGGAGAGGGCGAACCGACGGTCGTATATGACCGGGCGTTTGACGAAGTCATCGTGGCGCGCGCCTATCTCGACGGCGTACAGGAAAAAGTTTCCGATGACTGTCCGCGTGCTTTGGTGGGCTTCAAGTTTATCAACGACCGGCCGGTCAGGGACTTCGATTTTGAAGGCATGACCTATGATCAGGCCGTTGACGTCGTTGCCCGCGACTGGAAGCCGCTCGTCGTTGGCCATCTCAACCCGGAGGTTGTTTTGAGCAAACAACAGATGGCGGTGGTTACGCTTGCCGCCATGCGTATGGGCAAGGCCGGTTTTGTTCGTTCGACGTTCCTGCAAAAGGTTAACGAAGGCGATCTGACCGGTGCCGGCAAATGGCTGCTGCTGCAAAAGGCCGACGGTTCGGTTTATCCGACCGGTAACGAGCCGAAACAGTATTTTTACGTTTTGCAGCTGCTTTGGTACGGGGATTTGGCAATCGGCGAACTGCTCGATTTTCCGATGTTCTCGTATAAGGGGATTGACGTCGGCTCTGTTTATACGATCGACGGCGAATACGTTTATACGCCGGAAATCGGGGACAGACTGACGCGGGGAAACTATCCGACCCCGAGAGAGGCGCTGGAACTTTGGTAGCCTCGAAACTGAAAAGAAAAGCCCTTCCGCTTTGTGCGGAGGGGCTTTTTGTCTGCGATGCCGAACCGATATGGACAAAAAATTTTTTTATGATAAAAATAAAAAATGTTTCAAATGGAGAAGCAAATGCTTAAAAGTGAAGCCTTAGAGCAGCTGTCGGCGATAGCGGACGACGACAATCGCGATTTTGAAGATTTTGCCGCGGCATACAAAACGATGGAAGAAGTCGTCAAAGAATATCCCGAATTGTCGCATTATGTGCTGCCGATCGTGGTACAGACGGCTGCGGACAAAGGTTTTAATGCCGATATTCGGCCGGCGGCGGCGCGCGTTTTTAACGCTGCGGCACTCAATTTGCCGGCGGAAGACGTTGTCAAAAACGTCGTTCGCGCTTTTAAACGCTGTCCGCCTTTTGCCTATTATCTGATGCCCGATTTGTTAAGCGGGCGACCGGAACTGTCGGCAGCTTTGTTTCCGGAGGCGGAAGCCGGATTGGCGAAAATTGAGGCAAATTGTGTTTATTCGGCGGCTGCGGCGGCAAAAGCCGCGCTTTTGTGCGCTTCGGACCGGGAAGCGGCGGCAATGCTCGATTCTGCTTTCCGTCCGGCAAAGGAAAAAGAAGATTTTTCCCGCGTCCTCTATCGCTCGCTGGGGCAGATTTATTCGCGCCACCCGGCGCTGAAAGAGCAGATTTTTTCCCTGTTGGAAACTCCCCGGTTGTTGAAACCGCAAAACTATGACGCCTTTTATTCCAATCTCGGACAGATCGGTTTGTTTGATGCCGGTGAACGCGGACGAGTCATCGGGCTTTTGTCTTCGTATCTGCAAAAGGGAGGCAATACGCCGGCTTCGCTTACCGCGGCTTATAAAGCGGTCGGAGAAATGATGGCGGCAGCGGACGATAAACGGGAATTGGAAACGGTGATGCGAACGGGGTTGCAAAATGCCGCCAACGATACGGTTTCCCGCAAAACCGCCTGGCGGCTGCTCGGCGACTATGACAACCTTTGCAGTCGCGTGTCGTTTTGCCGCCGGGTGGAGAAAAGTGCGGACAACGAATTCGGTTTGCAGAGAGTGGAAACGATAGATGCCGGCGAACTCGGCGTCTTGCTGCTGGGCGGCGACGGCACCAGAAGCGAAAAGGCGCTGAACGGATATCTCGGCGACGTTTACCGGCTGCTGAAAGAACACGGTTTGCATGAGAAAGCGGCAGTTTACGGCGTGGTATACGATTTCGGCGATTTTATGAACGTCGGTTTCGCCCGTCGAAGACAAATGGAAAAATACGGCCGCAATATCCGCATTGATCGGGAGCTTTCGCCGGAAACGACGGATCCGAAGTATGTCGGGGAAATTTTCGACAAGTTTCTTTTGCCGCGGATTTCAACCGACCGCGGCCGACGGCGTCTGAGCGCGGACGAGGCGGCTTTGCGCGTCCGGCGTTTAAACATCGTTGCTCACTGTCACGGCGCCTATACGGCACTCAGGCTGGAAGAGATGATGCAGGAGAAAATGAAAGAACTGGGCTATACGCCGGCAGAGCGGCGGCAGGTGCAGAAACAGCTGCTGATAATGGCGCAGTCGCCGTATTGTCCGCTCGGTCAGTCGCAGTCGACGTTTGTGTCTTTTGCTTCGGTTTTGGATGACGAAGTGAGCCACTACAACAATTTTGAAGCGGCGATACGGAAAATCAACGCCCGGCGGGAAATTCCCCCTTGCTATTTCCCCGGCCGGCAAGGCAGCCTTTTTCTTGTCGGCAGTATGGGCAAAGATATGGATCAGCATAATTTCTGGGGTTTTCATCCCTCGCCGGAAATGAGTCGGGAAGGGCAGGCGTTGGCAACGCTGGCGGCAAAGGTGCTGATCAACGGCGTTATGACGGCGTCTGAACCGATTCCCTCAATTGAAAATCTGGCGGCGGATACCGCAGAAAGCCGTCGGCTGTTCCGGGTAATGGAAACTAACGGCCGGGAAATTTACCGGCAGATTACGGCCGAAAGCGTCGCGCTGCATTGTCGGAAAAACGAAGAACGATAAAGTTTTTTTCACATTATTTGGCGAAGAAAGCGTTTTTTTCTGCCAAAAATAGTGAACAAAAATCAAAAAGCATTTGAAACCGAAGCTCTTTTCGGTTAAGCAGAATCTAAAATTCATAACTATCAGGAACAGACTATGGGATATCGACGTTTGATCGTCACCGTCGTTTTGACGGCAGTTTTGGCGGCGCTGGCACAGCCGCTGTATTCCGTCGGCGGCATATGGACGGGGATTATAAACAGCAGGAACAACAAAACCGTACGGCTCGACCTGTTAAAAACCGGCGGGAAAGACAACAGATTGACATTTTCAAAGATGTCCATGCTCCGTTTTTCTTCCGACCGCTGTCCGGCAGGAACGGAAAAGTCCGGCTGTTATGCAATTGAAGGCGGCCTGAAATCCAAATGGCGTGCGTATGAACTGACGGCGCAGGCTGCCGCCGACGGAGAGGTTAAAATTGTTTTGAAAAGCCCGGTCAGGGACGGCCGGATTACGCGAACCGATTTCCGCGGCCTGAAAATCAACGGCCGGGAGATGTTCCGCGGGGAACGGGCATTTTCCGTCATGCACCCTTACGAATATACGACGAAAATAAAAAAAGGTGAAACGCTTCGACTGGCGTTTGAAGCGCGTCGTCATCGTTTTGCTTTTGCCGATCTTAAAGAATACGGCATCAATTTCTGCATGCTGTTTACGGTGACGGTTGTTTCTTTTCTGCTTGCTTACGGTTTGGTGGCTTACGTGTCCAGATTCAAACTGCTGGAACACGGCAGCCGCATTGACATCGTTTTCGTCTGCGTTTTTTTCTTTCTCCTGCTGGTGCCGGCCTCAAAAATCAGCCGTGAAGAAAAGTCCGTTCAGGAAAACCGGCGGCTGGCGGCCTACGTTCCGCTGTTTTCCGACCAAGGGCTGAATAACCGTTTCGGACAGGATTTTGAGGCCTGGTTTAACGATCGCTTTAATTATCGGGAAGCGGTCATCTCGTTTTATTCCGGCCTGGAAATGCTTTTAAACAGCCGTATCAACAACAAGGTCGCTTTTTTCAACAAAAAGACCCATTGGCTCTTTAACAACGAACAGTTAAAGATCCGGAAGCTGTCCCGGCAGACGGAAGACCGCGTTTTGCGGGAATTAAGCGCCGCCGGACGTTTTTTCCGCAGGCAGGGCATCAAAACCTATATGCTGATGGTGCCGGGCAAAATTGACATTTATGCCAAGGCGGCAGAGCCTTATTACAAGGTTCGCGGAATCCAAAACGAAGGAACGATCAAAAGAATGATGTCGGAATTGCCGTTTCCCGTGGTTTATCCGCTGGCCGAGCTGCAGGAAGGCGCAAAGGAAAACTTCGTCTTTTTCAAGACCGAACATCATTGGACGGAGTGGGGCGCTTATCTCGGCTATCGCAAGCTGATGCAGACGATTGCAAAAGATTTTCCCGCGGCCGGGGCGGTCGGTGAAGACGCCTATGACATTTTTTACAAACGCCGGGTTCGCGGTGACTGGGATCGCGAAGATTTCACCCTGGGACAAACCTTTGTTCAGATGAACGTCAAATATCCCGAAGACAAACTGTTGGATGTCGAATACAAGTATTATAACCCGAAAAAGGTTCTTGCCGAAGACGTCAACGATACCGAAATGACCAAGCATTATCATAACCCGGACGGCAACGGGTTGCGGGTGATGCTTATCGGTACCAGCATGAGCGAAAACCTGCTGCAGTTCTTGCCGCAGAATTTCTCGGAGCTGAAATATTTTCGTACCAACAACAGCCCGATCGTGCCCGTGGCCGAAGAGAAAAAAATCATGAAACGCTACAAGCGGGAGATTCTCGAATATAAGCCGGACATTCTGGTTTTCTGCTTCACTATTTCTAATATTCCCGGCTTTGTGAAATTCAATGAGGATTAAAAAAAGATGCTGTTTTCATCAATGACATTCGTTTATATATTCCTGCCGCTTGTCTGCATTGCCTACTTTTTTGTCCGGCCGGAAACCCGTAATTGTCTTCTGTTGCTGGCCAGCATAATATTTTACGGTTGGGGAGAACCGAACTATCTTGCGGTAATGATCATGACGATAGTGCTCAATTATACGGGAGCGTTGTTGCTTGACCGG
>MNTV01000018.1 GCA_001917175.1 Azospirillum sp. 51_20 | reverse complement strand
CGTTCAGGTGATGTAAAATATTGTACGATAGATAGTTATATTATTTTTCCCCGCTGTCCCTTGATTTTTCGTCTTGATTTCCGCCGCATTTTAACGTACCTTTTTTTGTTGCAAGACAAAAGGATGAATTGTAACGAAAAATCAATCTATTATGAACGAATAAGACAAATTGGGATACGAAAGGATAAAAACTTATATCTTTTCAAAATTAATCCGCGGGTCAACCAGCGAATAGGTGATGTCGCTGATCAGTTTTAAGATGAGACCGAGCAGGGCAAAAATATATAATGTGCCGAAAACGACCGGATAGTCGCGGGTCATGATCGCTTCGTAACCGAGCAGACCGATTCCGTTTAAGGAAAAGATGACTTCAATCAAAAGCGAGCCGGTAAACAGCATTTTGATCAGCAGAGCGGGAAAACCGGCAATCACGATCAGCATGGCGTTGCGGAAAACATGGCCGTAAAGAATCCGGTTTTGGCTCAGCCCTTTGGCTCTGGCCGTCAGCACGTAAGGTTTGTTCAGTTCTTCGAGAAAAGAGTTTTTGGTCAGCATGGTCAGGCTGGCAAAACCGCCGATTACCATGGCCGTTACCGGCAGGGCGATATGATGGAAATAGTCAAGCACTTTTCTGCCGGCACTGAGTTCGTTCCAGTTGTCGGAAGTCAGTCCTCTCAGCGGAAACCATTGAAAATAGGTGCCGCCGGCAAAAAAGACGATGAGAAAAACGGCAAACAGGAAAACCGGCACCGCCGAGCCGAGCACCACCGCAAACGACGTCCACGTGTCGAATTCCGAGCCGTCTTTAACCGCTTTTTTAATGCCGAGCGGGATGGCAATCAGATAAATGATGAGGGTCGACCACAAGCCGAGCGAAACAGAAACCGGCATCCTTTCGGCAATCAGTTCCAGTACGCTTTTGTCCTGATAATAGCTGCGGCCGAAGTCGAAACGGACATAGTCTTTGATCATTTTCCACAGACGTTCGTGAACCGGCTTGTCAAAACCGAACTGCTTTTCCAGTTCCTTCACCAGTTCTTCGGGCACGCCCCCGGCGCCGCGGTAAGCGCTTTCGCCGCCGCTCATCCGCATTTCGGCGCCGGAAGTGATCTGCGCGGTGGCGTCGACGTTCATCCCCCGGTATTTGGCCAGCGTATGTTCAACCGGGCCGCCGGGCGCCAGCTGAATAATCGCGAAATTGACCAGCAGAATGCCGAGAAGCGTCAGCGGGATGAGGAGCAGCCGTTTGATGATGTAATTGCGCATTATTCGTTTTCCTTTATCCACCAGGTATAGGGCTGAAAACCGACTTTCAGGCTTGTTTCCGGATGGGCGAATCGATTGTGATAGGCGACCTGTTTGTGCGGCGCGTACCATTGCATGATCATGTAATGTTCGTTGAGCAGCACCCGGTCGAGCGCGCGGATATAAGCCTGATAATCCTCTTTGCTCTGGGCGGCAACCATCCCGTCGAGCAGTTCGTCGACCACCGGATTTTTGATGCCGATCAGGTTGAAGCTGCCGCTGACCCCGGCGCTGGCGCTGCCCCAGAACTCTTTCTGTTCGTTGCCAGGCAGCCGGCTGATGGGGAAGGTGATGATGGCGATGTCGAAGTCAAAATTGTCAAGCCGGTTTTTGAAAACGTTGACTTCCAGGTTGCGAAAAGTGGCTTTGATGCCGATTTTTTCCAGATTTTTCAGAAACGGCAGCATCACCCGGGTGAACGAACTGCCGTTGGCCGAGTTGCTCAGGATTTCAAAACTCAGCGGCCGGCCGGTTTTAAGGTTGGTCATTTTGCCGTCGACAAAGTCGTACCCGGCTTCCTTCAGCAGCGCAACCGCTTGCCGCAGGTTTTCCCTGGCCGACAGATAATCGGTGTAAACGGGGTTGGCCGGCGGAACGGTAAAAACGCTTTCCGGCAGACGGCCGCGGTATTGTTCAAGAATTTCCAGTTCGCGTCCCTGCGGCAGTCCGGTCGCTTCCATGCCGCTGTTGGTAAAGTAACTGTTTAAGCGTTCGTACTGGTTGTAGAACAGGTTTTTCTTTGCCCATTCAAAGTTAAAGGCCAGTCCGACCGCTTCCCTGACCCGGCGGTCGGCAAACTGCGGCCGGCGGAGATTGAAGGCGAAGTTTTGTAGCCGCGCGGTTTCGCTGTGGGGAATTTCTTCCTTGACGATTTCTCCGTTTCTGATTTTGTCGTTGTCGTATCCGGTTGCCCAGATTTTGGCAATGTATTCCTCGCGGATGTCAATGTTGCCGGAAAACAGCGCCTGCAGGGTAACCGTCGTGTCCTGATAATAGTCGTAGCGGATTTCGTCAAAGTTGAAAAATCCTTTGCGTGCCGGCAGGTCTTTCGCCCAATAGTCCGGGTTGCGCCTGAAGACGAGATACTTGTTGGTCTGAAAGTCCGCCAGCACGTAAGGGCCGCTGCCGAGCGGCGCTTTCAGGTAAGGCTTGGCAAAGTCTTTGCCTTCCCAGTCTTTGGCGGAATAAATCAGCATCTGCGACAGAATCAGCGGCAGTTCCTTGTTGCTGCTGCCCTTCTTAAAATAAAAGCGTACGTGGCGGGGGTTCAGCTTTTCCGCCCTTTCCACGTCGGCATAATAGATTTTGTAGAGCGGCGAGCCTTTTTCCACCAGGCTGCGGTAGCTGAAAATAACATCGTCGGCGGTAATTTCCGATCCGTCGGCAAAACGGGCGCGTTCGTCAAGGATAAAGCCGACGTATTCGTCAGTCAGCTCAAACTTTTTTGCAATCAGCGGATAGGCGGTGGTGATGTCGTCGTCGGGAACCACCGCCAGCGAATCCATCGTCAGGGCGGCGACCTGCGTGGCGGCGATTCCCTTGAAAATGAAAGGATTGAAATTGTCAAAAGTGCCATAGGCCGGCAGCACCACTCTTCCGCCTTTGCGGGCGTCGGGATCGGCATAGTCGAAATGCTGCCAGCCGCCGCCGTATTTGGGGCTGCCGTAAAGGGCGATGCTGTCGGATTCCGCCGCCAGGCCCCGGCCGGAAAAAAGCGCTAAGGCAACCAGCAGAAAAAACTTAACCGTTTTGTTTTTCGCCATTTTCGCTTTTTCCGTTTTCCTTTTCCCCGTCGTCGGAATTTTTCAGCTTTTCCAGCTCTTCCTGCAGTTTCATGATGGTTTCGTTGGTGCTGGCAAAAGCGAACTTGTTTCCTGCCGCGTCTTCTTTTTCGGCGTTTTCCTCCGCATTTTCGTTCATCATTTTATAAAGCCGCGAACCGGTGTTCGGCGCGTCGTCCGCCAGCTTGCCGAAACTGCGTTCGAGCGCCAGCGTCAGCGGGTCGATCTCGGTTTCCGGCTGCCGCGGCTGCTCTTTTGCCGGCTTGCGTTTGAACAGGTTGCTGAATTTGGGGAAGAACGGGGCTTTGTCGGTCGCTTTGCGGTCGTCTTCATCTTCGTCTTCTCCGCGGACGCCGGCGCCGGCAAACATGCGGCTGATTTCGTCTTCGATTTTGGCGGTTGCGGCGTCTTTGCCGGCGGCGGGCGTTTCCGCTGCTGTTTTTTCTGCCGGAACAGACACCGGTTCCGGAGCGGTTTCCGTGTCGGTTTCCGCCGCGGCAAGGACGTTCGGTTTTTCTTCTTTGCCTGCCGTGCTTTCGCCGTTCGCTTCATTTTTTCCGGCTGCGGCGGCATGGTCCGGTTCGGCGGCCGGCTGCCGCTCTTCCCCGTCGTTGATTTCTTCGCCGAAAATTTCCGTCAGGCTCAGTTCTTCCAGCTCGGCCAGAGGATCTTCCTCATTGTCCGCGATTTCGTCGTCTGCCCGTTCCGCCGCCGGAGCGATTCTCATCTCCGCGTCGGCGAACAGTTCCGGTTCGTCCGCCGTTTTCGGCGCCGCCGGCTGGTTTTGCTGCAGGCGGTCGGCCAGCGGCGCCAGAATGGCAAACGCTTTGCCGAGCGCGCCGGTTTCGATGACGGGAAGGAATATCTTTTCCTGATCGTGCATTTTCAAAAGCTCAAGCAGCCGGGCATAGCGGGCGCAAAACTCGTTGACGGTGCCGCGCAGCAGGTTTTCCCTGACGGCGGCGCGATACAGGCGGTTTTCAAAGTCGACACTGCTGTTTTGCAGGCTGATCAATGCCTTGGCAAACCCCCATTTGTTGCCTTTCTCGGCCGTCGACCACAGCTTTGCCGCTTCGGAATCGCTGATGAAATTGTAACGCTGCAGCATGTCCGCCAAAAGGCCGTTCAGTTCGCTGACGAACAGTTCGGTCCGCTCAAGGACAAAATGATTCTGCCGGTTTTGCTGTCCCTGCCAGAGCATCCGCGCGACAATTTCAAAAAATTCCTGATTCTGTTTAAACTGGGCTTCGATGTTTTTGAACTGTTTTTGCAGGTTTTTCTCGTGACGGAAACGGTAAAAGCCGTTCCAGGTCATCCAGATGACAAACAGCGGCACCACCGCCAGCGCCGTATAAACCGCAAGGTCAGTCAGGCCGAGAGCCGCCGGCGAAACCCCGCCCAAACGCGAAAAAATGTAGGTTCCGATATACATAAGCCACGAAATGGTCAGAAACACGGCGGTAAAAAAGCTGAAAGTGAGCACGGCGTTTTTCTCCTTTGTTCAAACAAAATTTATTTTGCCATACTAATTGCATTCGTCCGACATTTCAATCAAATATTTTGCCGTCGCCGGTGTTGCCGCCGCTATTCACAGTTTTTTAAAATAATAGTCGAAATTTAAGATAAAATGTGTTATCAAAGCACCAGTTGTAAAAATATCGGAAAGAGAAAACTGCTATGAGTGAAAACCAACCCGCCGTTTTGGATTTTGAAAAAAAGATCAACGAAATCGAAGAAAAGATCAAGATGCTGAACACCCTGGCCAAGGACAGCGATGTCGACATCGGCAAAGAGCTGAACCGCCTGCAGCTTAAACTCGAAAAGCAGATCAAGCAGTCTTACGCCAACCTCACGCCGTGGCAGCGGGTGCAGATCGCGCGCCATCCCGAACGCCCGCAGTGCCTTGACTACATCAAGGGGCTGATCGAGGACTTCGTACCGCTTTCGGGCGACCGTCTGTTTGCCGACGATGCCACCATGATCGGCGGCATCGGCCGCTTCAAGGGCATTTCCGTGGTCGTTCTCGGCCAGGAAAAGGGCCGCGACCTCGAAACCCGCGTCAAATACAATTTCGGCATGGCCAAACCGGAAGGTTACCGCAAGGCTCAGCGGCTGATGAGTCTGGCCGACAAGTTCAATCTGCCGGTCATCTGCTTCGTTGATACCGACGGCGCCTATCCGGGCATTGAATCGGAAGCCCGCGGCCAGGCGGAAGCGATTGCCTCTTCCATTCAGAAATGCCTGCAGATCAAAGTGCCGCTGATTTCGGTAGTGATCGGCATGGGCGGTTCCGGCGGCGCGATCGCGATTGCCGCGGCCAACCGAGTGCTGATGCTGGAAAACTCCATTTATTCGGTCATTTCGCCGGAAGGCTGCGCCTCGATTCTCTGGCGTTCGGGCGACAAGGCCCGCGACGCCGCGGAAGCGCTTAAGCTGACGGCGCAGGATCTGAAAGCCTTGAACGTTATTGACGAGATTATTCCCGAACCGGAAGGCGGCGCCCACCGTGACACCGTGGCAACGGTGGAAAAGGTCGGCGACTGCATTTACAAACATTTGCAGGAACTGCTGCCGCTTTCTCGCGACAACCTGAAAAAGCAGCGCAACGAAAAGTTCCTCGAAATGGGACGCAACCTCAACATTGAGGCATAAAATCCGGCAATGACTTTATCTCCGGCAGAAATCGGTCTGACCGCGGCGGTGGTGCTTCTGCTTTTTGCGCTGGCCGCGGTTTTGTTGCTGAAAACCAGAAACGGCAGCGCGAACGAAGCGGTTTTGCGCGCGCAGTCGGAACTTTCCGGCCGGCTGGCCCAGTTTTCCGAACATTATGCGCTGGAGCAGGACAAGCTTGCGCGGCTGCTGGCCGAGCAAAAGCTTTCTGTTTTGCAGATGATTGACGAAAAGCTGCTGCTGATTACCCGCAAAGTGGGCGAAGGTTTGCAGATGTCTGCCGGCAAAACCGACGAAACCCTCGGCGCCCTGCGCGAACGGCTGGCCAAAATCGATGCCGCGCAGGAAAAAATCTCTTCGCTTTCCGAACAGGTGGTTTCCCTGCAGGAAATTCTTGCCAACAAACAGGCGCGCGGCGCTTTCGGGGAAATTCAGCTGAACGATCTGGTCAGCTCGATTCTGCCGCCGTCGGCCTATTCTTTTCAGACGGTGCTCGGCAATCAGAAACGGGCCGACTGTCTTCTCCGCCTGCCCAACCCGCCGGGCGCGATCGTCGTCGATTCCAAATTCCCGCTTGAAAGCTACCAGGCGCTCAGACAGGCGAAAAGCGAACGGGAAAAGCTCGAGGCCGAAAGGTTTTTTAAGGCTTCCGTCGTCAAACACATTAAAGACATTGCGGAAAAATACATTATTCCCGGGGAAACGGCGGAATCGGCTCTGATGTTTCTGCCTTCCGAAGCCGTTTACGCCGAGCTGCACGCCAATTTTGCCGACGTGGTGGCCTGTTCTTACCGCGCCAGGGTCTGGATCGTGTCGCCGACCACCCTGATGGCCACCTTAAACACCGTGCGCGCGGTGTTAAAAGACGTCCGCATGCGCGAAGAGGCCGGCGTCATCCGGCGGGAGGTAGGACTCCTGACCGAAGACGTCTGCCGTCTGAACGAACGCGTGGACAGTCTGTTCCGGCATTTTGAACAGGCGGGAAAAGATATTAATGACATTAAGGTTTCTTCTGCTAAAATCGGCCGCCGGATTGAACGGATCGAGGACGCCGGCAGCGGCGAAGGGGAAAATTCTGCCCCGGCCGAGCCGCCGGCCGTCCGGGCAAGCGCATAAATTTTGCTTTTATGCAACAAGATGTATTGATTTATAAAATAAAAACAGGTAACTTACGACTTAAACAACAATGAGGTATTAAAGTGACTAAATCTGAATTAATTGAAAAAATCGCAGCTAAAAACCCCAGCCTGACGGTAAAGGAAATCGACCGGATCGTAACCGTCATTCTGGACAGCATCATCAATGCGCTTTCTTCCGGCGAGCGCGTGGAATTTCGCGGTTTCGGCGCTTTTTCGATTCGCACCCGTTCGCCGCGGATGGCCAAAAACCCCCGCACCGGCGAAAAACTGAGCGTCGATGCCCGCAACATTCCGCATTTTAAGGCCGGCAAACAATTGTACGAACTGTTGAACAAGGCGAAATAAAATCAGTCTTGGCATATTTTTGGGAAAGGCAGGGCTATGAGTTTTGTAAAAATGATAATCGGATTGCCGCTGATCGTGATCATTGCGGTGTTTGCTTTTGTTAACAATGACATGGCGGTTTTCAGCCTGTGGCCGTTCAACATGGAGATTACCGTTTCCTTAAGCGTTGCCGTTATTTTCTTCATTGTTTTCGGCTATATTGTCGGCAAGCTCGATTCCTGGCTTTCATACGCGCCGCTGCGCCGGGCGCTGCGCGTTCAGCAGCGTCAGAACAAAAAACTGAGCCGCGAACAGCAGGAACTGGCCGGCAAGGTGGAAAGCCTGAAAGGCGACCTGGAAAACGCCAAAAGCAAAGCGGAAGTTTCTTTTCCCTTTGACAAAAAAGAGCCGGCCAAAACCGGACTGAAGGAAAAAATATCGAACTTATTTAAACGCAAACAGGAGAAATCGGACGATTTCTGGTGTTTGTAACTGCAATAAAGGATTGAAACATGAACTGGCTGTCTGACTTTGTCCGCCCGAAAATCAAGAAAACCACGCCGAAGGAAATTGCCGACGATCTGTGGCTGAAATGTCCCGGCTGCGGCGAACTGCTGTTTTCTAAAGAACTGAAAAAGACCTGGTACGTCTGTCCCAAATGCGGACATCATCTGCGCCTTTATCTCGACAAAAGGCTGAAGCTGCTGTTCGACGGCGCCCATACCGAGCTTGAGCTGCCGGAAACCAAGGAAGACCCGCTGAAATTCAGGGATTCCAAAAAATATACCGACCGGCTGAAGGCTTATCGCAAGGCAACCGGCAACCAGGACGCGATCAAGGTGGCGACCGGCACCATCGGCGGCATCAAATGCGTGGTGGCGGCGCTCGATTTCGCCTTTATGGGCGGTTCGATGGGCATGGCGGTCGGCGAAGGCATCGTCAAAGCGGCGGAATATGCCGTCAAACACAGGATTCCGCTGATCACCGTCGCCAACTCCGGCGGCGCCCGCATGCAGGAAGGCATTCTGTCGCTGATGCAGATGGCGCGCACCACTTCCGCCGTTAATATGGTCAAGGAAAACGGACTGCCGTTTATTTCCGTCATGACCGATCCCACCACCGGCGGCGTTTCCGCTTCGTTTGCCATGCTCGGCGACATTCATATTGCCGAAAAAGGCTGCCTGATCGGCTTTGCCGGCCCCCGCGTGATCGAACAGACGATTCGCGAAAAACTGCCGGAAGGCTTCCAGCGGGCGGAATATCTGCGCGAACACGGCATGGTCGACATTGTCGTCACCCGTGCGGAAATGAAGCCGACGCTGGTCAAGGTCTTGAGCATTCTGACGCATCAGAAAATCGAATGCGCCATGGTGAAGAGCGAACCGGCCAAAAACAAGAAATAAACCGCTTGTTTCCTGCCGGCATTGTCTGCAACCGGCCGCCCGCGCGGCGGCCGAAACTTCTACAGGAGCAAGGTTATGCTTGAATTAAAACATCTTCCGGTATCCTCGTTTAACGAAAACATCGCCTATATTCACCGCGACTGTCCGGTTTACAAGATCGACAACATCAAAACCATGACCCGGATCGAAATCCACGGCGGCGCGGCGCCGGTTTACGCTTTTCTGCAGATTGTCGACAGCAGCAAAATCATCCGCCCCGACGAACTCGGGCTCAATACCGAAGCGTTCAGACAGATCGGCCTGCCGGAAGGTTCCCGGGTGTCGCTGACGCTGACGCCGCCGGCGCCGAGCCTGGCTTCCGTCCGCCGCAAAATTGCCGGCAACATTTTAAGCCCGAAAGAATATGAAGACATTGTCGCCGACATTTCGGCGCGGCGCTATTCCAACATGGATATTGCCTCTTTCCTGGTGGCGGCCGGCTCTTTCATAACGCCGAACGAGCTTCTTTCCCTGACCGAAGCCCTGCGCGGCGACCGCATCATCGACTGGGGCAGCGAGGAAATCGTGGCCGACCACCATTGCTTGGGTGAAATTCCCGGCAACAAGGCAGACCTGATTGTTACCGCGATCGTTGCCGCCTACGGCCTGCCGATGCCCAAAACCGTTTCCCGTTCCCTGAGCGGCTGTACCGGCGCCGCCGATACCATGGAGATTCTCGCCGGCACCGATTTGGACGTCCGCAGCCTGAAAAAACAGGTGCTGGAAAAACGCGGGGCAATCGTCAATCCGGAAGGACTGGACATCGCCGCCGCCGACAAGATCATTTCCGCGGTGGAGCAGCAAAACGGTCTGGCAACGCTTGAGCGCAGCATCGCTTCGGTTCTGGCTTCCAAAATGGCCGCCGGCATCACGCACCTGCTGATCGACATTCCGGTCGGTCCGCGCGCCCGCGTCCGCAGCACTCAGGAAGCCATGCGTCTGCGCAAGCTGATCGAATACGTGGGCGACATGATGGAAATCAACGTCGACGTGGTTATTACCGACGGTTCGGAGCCGATCGGCTTCGGCCTCGGCGCGGCGCTGGAGGCCAGAGACGTGATGAAGGTTTTGAAAAACAAGGAGGACGCGCCCGACGACCTGAAGGAAAAATCGCTCTTTCTGGCCGGCCGCATTCTGGAGTTTGATCCCAAGCTGCGGGGCGGACAGGGCTATGTGGTCGCCCGCGAACTGCTCAAATCGGGCAAGGCGCTTGATGCCATGGAACAGATTATCAAGTCGCAGGGCAAAGTGAAAGAGCAGGTCCGGCTCGGACATCTGACCCGCGACGTGGTGGCGGACGTTGACGGCACGGTCAAAAAAATCGACAACGCCTTCATGACCCGTCTTTGCGTTTTGTGCGGCGGCGGGCAGTATCCGGGGGCCGGTGTCGACTTATTTAAAAAGACCGGCGATCAGGTTACCGCCGGCGATATTTTGTACCGGATTTATTCCTGCAACCAGAACGATTTCGCTTTTGCCGGCACGGTGCTGGAAAGCGGCAAGAGCGGATTTGAAATCGGCAAATAAAGAAAACCGTTCGGATCCATGCGGCGGCGGCTCAAAAAAAGCTGCCGCTTTTTTTTACATGCCTTACGGAAAGCCCCGGGATTGATCGGAGTTGAATGCTTAGCGCCGGAATGGTGCCGTTCTGTGCCGACGGGCACGGTCAGAGTACAGGTGCGACTGTTCCGGAATCTTTTGTCTGTCAGTGGAAAAACATGAGAAAACGGCGGTTTCCCGTCTTTGCAACCGGAAAAAGCCGCGGCGGCGACAAAAAAACAAAAAAAATATCTTAACCTATTGCTTATGAAATTCGAGCTTCCTATATAACAGTTTAGAAAGTTAAATTTACGAAGGAAAAGATTATGAGCAATAAAGTTATAGGTATTGACCTTGGTACGACAAACTCCTGCTTTGCGGTTATGGAAGGCGGAGAAGCCAAGGTGCTGGAAAACAGCGAGGGTGCCCGCACCACGCCTTCGATCGTTGCCTTTACCGACAACGAACGCCTGGTCGGCGCGGCGGCAAAACGTCAGGCCGTTACCAACCCGGAAAACACCCTGTTTGCCATCAAGCGTCTGATCGGCCGCCGTTACGATTCGCCGGAAGTCGAAAAGGACAAGAAACTGGTTCCGTTTAAAATCGTTCCCGGCGACAACGGCGACGCCTGGGTAGAAGTCAAGGGACAGAAATATGCGCCGTCGCAGATTTCGGCAATCGTTCTGCAAAAGATTAAGGAATATGCCGAAAGCTATCTGGGCGAAAAAATCGACAAGGCGGTCATTACCGTTCCGGCCTATTTCAACGATTCTCAGCGTCAGGCGACCAAAGACGCCGGCAAAATCGCTGGGCTTGACGTTCTGCGTATCATCAACGAGCCGACCGCGGCCGCTCTGGCTTACGGCCTGGACAAGAACAAAAACGGCACCATCGCGGTTTATGACCTGGGCGGCGGCACGTTCGATATTTCCATTCTGGAAATCGGCGACGGCGTTTTTGAAGTAAAATCCACCAACGGCGACACTTTCCTCGGCGGCGAAGACTTTGACCAGCGCATCGTCAACTATCTGGCCGACGAGTTCAAAAAAGAAAGCGGCATTGATCTGAAAAACGACCGTCTGGCTTTGCAGCGTTTGAAAGAAGCGGCGGAAAAAGCCAAGATCGAATTGTCCTCGGCCACTCAGACCGACGTCAACCTGCCGTTTATCACTGCCGACGCCACCGGGCCGAAACACCTCAACATCAAACTCACCCGCGCCAAACTGGAAGCGCTGGTCGACGATCTGATCGAACGCACGGTCGAACCCTGCCGCAAAGCCTTGGCCGACGCCGGGCTTAAAGCCAACGAAGTCAGCGAAGTCATTCTGGTCGGCGGTATGACCCGGATGCCGAAAGTTCAGGAAAAAGTAAAGGAAATCTTCGGCAAAGATCCGCACAAAGGCGTTAACCCGGACGAAGTGGTTGCCGTCGGCGCGGCCATTCAGGGCGGCGTGCTGATGGGCGACGTCAAAGACGTGCTGCTTTTGGACGTTACCCCGCTGTCGCTGGGCATTGAGACTCTGGGCGGCGTGTTCACCCGTCTGATCGACCGCAACACCACCATCCCGACCCGCAAGTCGCAGGTCTTTTCCACCGCCGAAGACGGACAGACCGCGGTTACCATCCGCGTCTTCCAGGGCGAACGCGAAATGGCCGCCGACAACAAGCTGCTGGGTCAGTTTGATCTGGTCGGCATTCCGCCGGCGCCGCGCGGCATGCCGCAGATTGAAGTTACTTTCGACATTGATGCCAACGGCATTGTCAACGTTTCGGCCAAAGACAAGGCGACCAACAAGGAACAGGCGATTCGCATTCAGGCCAGCGGCGGTTTGAGCGACGCCGACATCGACAAGATGGTCAAAGACGCGGAAGCCAACGCCGAAGCCGACAAGAAGAAGAAAGAGGCGGTAGAAGCCAAGAACCAGGCGGAAAGCCTTGTTCATGCGACCGAAAAGACCCTGAAGGAAAACGCCGACAAAATTTCGGAAGCCGACAAGCAGGCGATCGAAACCGAAATCAAGGCGTTGAAGACCGCGCTTGAAGCCGATGACCTGTCAGTCATCAAGGAAAAGAGCGAAAGCCTGATGCAGGCGTCGTTGAAACTCGGCGAAGCAATGTATAAGAATGCCGGCGCGGCGGGACAGACCGCAGGTGCCGCCGGTGCCGATGCCGGCGCTTCCGAAGCGCCGAAAGACGAAAAAGTCGTTGACGCCGATTTTGAGGAAGTTAAGTAATAACTGACTTCTTTATACCAAATACGACCCGGTAAATGTTCGTTAAACGAATGTCTGCCGGGTCGTTTTTTTTGTGGTTTGAATATTGGCCGATAAGGTTGAGTGAAAAATGTCGGCCGGGCGGTCGCGTCGTTTCGGGCCGGAGCATACGAAACCGGCCGCTTCTGCAACGGTTGCCGGGCATTCGGGCGGAATCCGCTTTTTTTTGCGCCGTCTGTATTTTCGTTCCCGTTTTTCCGTTGATTTTAGGGTGTAAATTATCCTTTTTGCCTGTCACAAAAAAAGGTACCTTTTTTTGCCGCAAAAATCAATATGTTTTCCCCCCTTAAAAATCTTATTTTTCGTTGGTAACAAAAAAAGGTACGTTAAAATGCGGCGGAAATCAAGACGAAAAATCAAGGGAAAGCGGAGAAAAACTTTGTATCTAAATAACGTACAATACTTTTCACCATTAGAACATGACCGAAGGGTGATTGTTTTTCTCTGTATTTTTTGTTTTTAACTTATTTTAAAAGAGGTTTTTATGTCTTCCAGAAAACTTTTTTACATGACGACGGTTTGCACGTTTTTGCTGTCGTTTAACCATGCGATGGCGGAAACGATCGTTTGTCCGGGTGGCAACTGCAACAATAATACTGTCAGCTCCTTGGGCGGTGACGCCTCCCAAATGGATGTCAACGAGGGGGGAACGGCCAACGGCAATGAAGTGAGCAACGGCGGTGTGATGAACGTCAATAAAGGCGGAGTTGCCAACGGCACTTCCGTCAGAACGGATTTTTGGACCGGCGGTACGGTCAATGTCAATGACGGTGGAACCCTGAATGATACGAATATTAGCGCGGGAACAATCAACGCTGGTGCCGGTTCGACCGTTTCCGGGACTAATATGGACGGCGGTGAGCTAAATGCGGCCGCCGGCAGCAATGTGAGCAAGACACAAGTTAACAGCGACGGCATCATGAATGTGGAAGCGGGAGCAACGGTTAATACCGTAGCAATTAATGACGGCACGTTGAATTTAAAAGACGGTGCGACAGTCAGCAATGTCGCCTCTGGAGGACATATCTCTGCCGGAAAAGATGTCGTTATTGATGGCTTGTTTATGAGTGAGCGCGGGAGTTTTGACTTTTCGACCGATATGACGATTAAAAACGGTAAATATGAAAAAGACTATGGAGAAACACAAGAAAAGACTTTCTCGATTGAAAACAATAAGGCAGACGGCTTTGTCATCAACGGCGGTTCTTCCTTTACCGTAACCGAAAACGGATCATTGTCAAACAGCGTCGTCAAAGGTCCCGATGACGGGTACGGTTCCGGCGGCAAGCTGATTTCGGTAGACAAAAACACGTCAATCGACAATGTAACGATAGAAGAAGGCGGCCGATTTGAAATTTCGACCGACACGACGGTAAGCAACAGTACCAACAACGGGCAAAACATTTCGATCAAGGATCATGTTGCCGACGGATTCGTTTTGGATAACGGCCAGTCCCTGATTGTGCGGGGCGACGGCACCGCCAACGGAACGGTGGTCAATCAGGGCAAGCTGACAGCGGAGTCGGGCGCAAAGCTGAACGATACGACGGTTAACGGCAGCCTGGACATCGTTGACGGCGTTACCGCCGACAATACCAATATCAACGCCGGCGGCAGCCTGAACGTTTCCGGCGGCAGCCTGAATAACACGACCGTTGCCGGAGAAGGAAAACTGACGGCCGACGGCGGTAAATTCGACGGCCTGACGATGGAAGAGGGCAGCCGTTTCGATCTGACCACGGATGTTGAGATTGCCGACGGCAAACAACAGTCCGCAGACGGCGAAAACGCTTTTTCGATTGCGGATAAAAAGGCGGAAGGTTTGCATGTAACCGACGGCAATAAATTTACCGTCAAAGGGGACGGCGCGGCCGAAAACACGTTGGTCGCTTCCGGCGGTTCGATTACGGTTGACGGCAGCGGCAAAGTAAATAATCTGACAATTGAAAACGGCGGCGGTTACAGCCTTTCCAGCACCAACACGGCAACCGGCGTGGTGGTCAAAGACAGTGAAGGAAACGAACATCGTTTTAATATTGCCGATAATAAAGCCGTCGATGCCTATTTGACCGCAAACGGCAGTCTGAGCGTTGACAGGGACGGTTTGGCGCAGAATACGACAATCGACGGCGGCACGTTGAGCGTCAATTCGGGCGCGGTTGACGGCACGCACCTGAAAAGCGGCCGGCTGGATTTGAACGACAGCCTGAAAGTGACCAATACGACGGTTGACGGCGGTTCGGTTACGTTTGAAAATTCCGCGGCTGACGGCATGGTTATCAACGGCGGCAGCGTCGATGTCCGCGACGGCGAGTCGTCGCTGGCAAACGGCATTGTCAACGGCGGTTCGCTGCGCGTCGGCGGAAGCACTTACGGCCTTATCGTCAACGGCGGTTCGGTCAGTATCGTCAGCGGCGGCATGGCCGACAACACGGTTGTCAACGGCGGCAGCCTTGACATGAAAGGAACCATGAAAAACACCGTGATCAAAGACGGCGGTTCCGTCACCGGCAGCAGCCTTGCCGTCGGCAACGTTGTTTTTGAAAATACGGTGGTGGAAAAGGGCGGTTCGCTTACCATGGGCAATATCGGCAAAAACAAAACCTTTGCCAGCGGCACGCTGGTGGAATCCGGCGGTTCGCTGACGGTGCGCTATAAAACCGAGCTGACGGATCTGACGGCCGAAAAGGATTCGATTCTGGACATCAACAAAGACGTGGTGATGAAGGGCGATATCCTGATCGACCGGCAGGCGGTAATGGGCGGCAGTTTTGATTACAATTCCATCTTTACTTCGGAAAATATTTCCTCGCTGACCGTCAGCAACGGTATCAACGACATTTTCAAAGATACGCTGATCAACAACGCCAAAGGCAAAAATCTGGTATTTAAAGACGGCAAATACGATATTACCGGCGGTGCGGCGGAAGAAGGCAGCAGCCTGGCAACCGTTTCCGGCTGGAACAATATCGGTATTGAAGGCAGCGAAAACCGGCAGGCGGCTGTATCGCTCTTCGGCGACCTGGCCTATGACGGCACTTTAAACATCGGCCGGTTCGGCACCCTTGATTTTGCACAAAACAACCTGAAGCTTTCCGGCGACGTGGAAAACGAAGGTGTTTTGTCACTGACAAACGGTAAGGACAGCGGCCGCCGGGGAACCGTTGCCGGCGATTATACGGCAAAAAGCGGTGCGCTTCTCCATGTCAACGTCGATTCTGAAAAAGAAGTTTCCGATGTGTTGAAAATTGACGGCGACGTCAAAGGCAGCACCGGTGTAGTGGCGCATGTCGTTTCCGAAGATGTTAAGCCGGAAAACAAAATCCTGTTTGTCGAAGCGCCGAACGATGATGCCTCGACCGCAGCCGATTTTTCGATTTACCGGGTATACGGCAGCGCTTACAACTGGGGTACCGTTCACGAAAACAACAACTGGTACCTGAACGGCAATTCCAATGAAGTGACCGGCGAAGTCGTTGCCTATGCCGGCCTGCCTTCCGCGGCGTTTGAACAGACCAGAAACGTGGTCGGCAACGTTTTCGCCAAAGCGGCAAATGATAAGGACAACTGCGGAAACTGCGGTCTGTACGATCACGCCTGGGACGGCAAAAAGCTCTCCAACCTGTGGGTGGTACCGGGTTATCATTCGGCCAAAGTCGATTCTCCGTTTGAGTTCGACGCTGATATTTACGGACTGGAGGCCGGTTATGACGTGCAGCTTAATCCGTATCACAAGCTCGGTTTGTTTGTTTCCTACCGCCAGGGCGAATACGACTTCTCCGGCAAAGGCGACGACTATTACGCCAAGACCGGCGGCAGCATAGACATTGACAGTTATCTGGCCGGTTTGTACCATCGCTACGATACGCAGATCAAAGGCCGCAGCGCATGGCTGATGTCCTCGCTTTACGGCGGCTGGCAGAAAGCCGATCTGAAATCCGACGACGGCGTTAAAGCCGAT
The DNA here is from genome assembly GCA_001917175.1 of Azospirillum sp. 51_20. Taxonomy (GTDB): domain Bacteria; phylum Pseudomonadota; class Alphaproteobacteria; order RF32; family CAG-239; genus JAFUYI01. The sequence continues at coordinate 123,774 of MNTV01000018.1, read as the reverse complement.
ACCGACGGCCTGGAATACGGTGCCGCTTTGGAAGCCGGCGTCGTCTTTATGCCGGCAACCGACGTTATGGTTGAACCGACGGTCGGCGTGCGTTATGTCCATATCGATTTTGATACCGTTCGCGACGGTCTGGGCAAAACCGCCCGTTATGACGACGTTTCGGAAACCGAACTGGAATTCGGCGTTAAGGCGGAGAAAACGTTTGAATACGGCGACGGTTACGCCAAACTGTTCGTCAAACCGAGCGTGGTTCAGACGTTCGGCGACGGTGACGTGCGGATAACCAGTCTCGGCAGCGTCAGCGGACTGGAGGACATGACGCTGGGACGGGTGATCGTCGGCGGCAGCATGGACTTCACGAAACAGCTGAACGGTTTTGCCGACGTCGGCTATACCTTCGGCGGCGACTACCGGGATCTGAATTTCAACCTCGGTGTCAACTACGCGTTCTGATTGCCGTTTCTCCCGCAAAATCGGAAAACCCCGTTTGCAGAAAACGGGGTTTTCTTTGTCCGTCGGAAATGTTTTTCCTTTCCTGAGGGGAAAATGTCGTTTCCACCGCAAAACGTTCCGTTTTTTTCCGGCGCAAAAATCCTTTTTTCGACTTGACGGAAGGGGTGTCAAAAGAGCCTTTCGACGCTTTCCGAAAACGTTGTTTTCGCGCCGCCGGCAAAATGTTGTCAAGGAAAAACCGAATTGATAACATATTGTTTATACAACAAAAATTGTTGAAAAGTGACAATTTGTTGATTGTTTTTTTAAAAATGAAATATATCTTGCAAATCTGAAATAAAAAACCCCGGAGAAGTGATTGACACCCGTTGTTGACAATGAAGAATGCAAAAGGGGGATATTTTTTGATTTTAAGATAAATTTAAATGCAGTGGTATTAATTTTTAACCGGGGTGAAAAACATGACAGACTATTCGAACATGACTCAAAACGATTATTGGCATGACTTTAACGTAAAAGCTGTCGGAAGAGAACGGGCAAGAAACAATCCAAATCTTTCGGCCGCGGCTGCCTGTTCCGATTATAGACGGAAAAATAGAGCGCTGCCTGAAAAATACCGGTAAGGGCAATAGTGATGAAGTTTTTGTTTTACGGCCCGGCAATTTTTATCTCGTTCCTGTTTTTGTTCTTTTTGTTTGATCATAAAGGCACTTGTCTGGAAAACGGCGGGGTATGGGACGAAAAGGCAAAACGCTGCCGCTACGATTGTCTGTTGTGGACGCATAAAACGGGTTGTGTCTGGTTGTATGATGCTGTTTTGGCCGCATTGGACCGGTGCGGACATGATGCAAAATGCCATGATCATGTTTTGGAAAAGGTGCTTCCGGGACTTTGCCTGAAATATAAAGGAAAATACGATTCCGAAAGTAACAGCTGCAATTTTGAAGAAACTGCGGATTAAAATTTTTGCAAAACAGTAAAGAAAATATGTATCAAGATCAACGGAACATATTTTCGGATATCATTAATGACGGAAAAAATATGTATCGGGAATATTTTCAGCCCCGCAATGCCGGTAATCGTTATCGGAAAGATTGTATTATTCCTGATATTATTTATAACATGATATCTTCTCGGGATATTCTGAAACAGCCGGATCAATACAAAGATAATCTTGATCATTGGGATGAAATGGTTGATAAACCATATATGTCAAGACTTCCGCTGGCGGGAAAATATATAAACGCATATAAAAAAGAAAAAAACAATGCACGTATGGGAGCCTGCGCCATAAATGCTTTGGATGAGGCCGGCTCTTTTGTCCGGATTCGGGTTGAGCTTTGTTCTGGCAAAATTGGAAAATGAGGCGGGCTATTCCGATGAGACGCCGGATTTTGACCGGGTGTCCGAAGGAATGGAGATATATTACTATCTCTTTTTCGGCGCGTTTATATTGTCGTCCTTTCTGGCCATGTATAAAATGCTTCGGTACCGGAAGGAAACTCCGGAGAAATAAGCGTTCCCGAAAATGAGGGCGGATCTTATGACGGATCTGCCCGTTTTTTGCTTTTCCGGGCAAAAGCGGCGGAAATTTGTACTTAAAACTTGCCAAAACGCGGACTTTGCGCTATTTTAGCCCTGATTTTTTTGACAGGATAAGGGAAAAATGACGGATTTATTTGACGGCGGCGCCGCAGCCGAAAGCAACTATTCGGCGCAGGATATTCAGGTTTTGGAGGGACTGGAGGCCGTCCGGGCGCGTCCCGGCATGTATATCGGCGGCACCGACGAACAATCGCTGCATCATCTGGTGGCGGAGATTCTTGACAACTCAATGGACGAAGCGGTGGCCGGTTTTGCCAACCGGATCGAATTGTCGTTGAACGCCGACTATTCGGTAACCGTGACCGACAACGGCCGCGGCATTCCCGTCGATTCCCATCCGAAATATCCCGACAGGTCCGCTTTGGAAGTGATCATGACCATGCTGCACTCCGGCGGCAAGTTCGGCGGCAACGCCTACAAGGTTTCGGGCGGTCTGCACGGGGTCGGCTCTTCCGTCGTCAACGCCCTTTCCGAAAGCCTGACGATCGAAGTTGCCCGCGACCGCAAACTCTATCGCCAGCACTATGCCAAAGGGCGCCCGCTCGACAAGCTGGAAATGGTCGGCAATGCGCCCAACCGCCGCGGCACCAGCATCACTTTCCGTCCCGATCCGGAGATTTTCGGCGCCAACTGCTGCTTTTCGCCCAACAAGCTGTACAGAATGGCGCGTTCAAAGGCCTTTTTGTTCAAGGGAATTCATATTTTGTGGAAATGCGCGCCGGAACTTTTGTGCGAAGGCGACGTTACGCCGGCGGAAGCCGAACTGCATTTCCCCAACGGCCTGCGCGATTTTCTCAACTATCAGATCGGCAGCCGCACCACCGTCAATCGCATGCCGTTTGCCGGCGAGTCGCTTTTGGCGGGCGACGAAGGCAAAGTCGAATGGGCGGTTACCTGGCCGGAAGATGAAAACGGCTTTTGCCACTCTTACTGCAATACCGTCATCACCCCGCAGGGTGGCACCCACGAACTGGGCTTCAAATCGGCTCTTTTGCGCGGATTGAAAGAATACGCGGAAATGGCCAACGTCAAAAAAGCGGCGGCGGTTACCGGCGAAGATTTCTTAAGCGATGCCTGCATTATGCTTTCCGTTTTTATCCGCGATCCGGAATTTCAGGGGCAGACCAAAGACAGGCTGACGTCAAGCAAGGCGGTGCGGCTGGTCGAACAGGCGGTCAAGGATTCTTTCGACCACTGGCTTTCCTCCGATTCCGAAAACGCCGCGGCGCTGATGGAATACGTGATTGCGCGTTCGGAGTTCCGCCGCCGGAAAAAGGAAGAGAAAATCCAAAACCGCAAAAGCCCGACCAAACGGCTGCGCCTGCCGGGCAAACTGGCCGACTGTTCGAAAGCGGCGGCCGAAGATACCGAAATTTTTATCGTCGAGGGCGATTCGGCGGGCGGTTCCGCCAAACAGGGACGCGACCGCATGACGCAGGCGATTCTGCCGCTGCGGGGCAAAATCCTGAACGTGGCTTCCGCTTCGCTTGACAAGATTACCCAGAACCAGGAAATCAAGGACATGATCGAGGCGCTGGGCTGCGGTATCAAGGACAATTACAAAGAAGAAAACCTTCGCTACGAAAAAATCATCATTATGACCGATGCTGACGTCGACGGGGCCCACATTACTTCGCTGTTGATGACTTTCTTCTATCAGCAGATGCCGAAGCTGATCGAAAACGGACATTTGTTTATCGCCACCCCGCCGCTGTATAAAATTTCCGCTGCCGGCAAGAATTTTTACGCCCTGGACGACGACGACAAGGACCGGATTCTGAAAAAGGAAGTCAAAGGCAGTCAGAAGGCGGAAATCAGCCGCTTTAAAGGGCTGGGCGAAATGAGCGCGCAGCAGCTCAAGGAAACGACCATGGACAAGTCCAAACGAACGCTTTTGAAGGTTCTGATTCCCTCGGCCAATACCGAAGAGGGCAAGGAAGAGGCCTTTGAAACCCGGCGGATGGTCGAACGCCTGATGGGCAAAAATCCGGAATCGCGCTTCAAGTTCATCATTGAACGCGCCAAATTCGTTGATGATCTGGACATTTAAATGATTCGTCCTTACCGCAAAGAAGACGCTGTCGTTTTGACGGAAATCTGGCTGACCGCCAGCCTTCGCGCGCATGACTTTGTCAATGACGCTTTCTGGCGCTCCAGGGCAGCCGAAATCCAAGAAGTCTGGCTGCCGGCGGCCAAAACTCTGGTATGGGAGGAAAACGGCCGGCCGGCTGCCTTTGTCAGCATTATTGATAATGAATATATCGGAGCGCTGTTTGTCGAGCCGTCGCGGCAGGGACGGGGGATCGGTTCCGGGCTTTTGTCTTTCGTGCAAAACGGGCGGAAGAGTTTAAAACTGCGCGTTTATGCCAAAAACAAACGCGCGGCGGCGTTTTATGTCCGGCACGGATTCCGTGAAGAGCAAAAGGGAATCGATGAAAATACCGGGGAAGAAGAACTGCTGATGACATGGCGGAATCCCGAAGCAGCGCCCGGTCGGAAAAAATAATGGAATACAAGGCGGAAAAACGTTGTTTCTTTTTCCCGGCGGAGAACGAAAAAAAAGACTTGACATTTTGAAATTATTTGGGTAGTTATGTAATCACTTTCAAAGATGGCGTATTTTTGAAGGTACTTGAATGGGGTTATAGCTCAGCTGGGAGAGCGCTTGAATGGCATTCAAGAGGTCAGCGGTTCGATCCCGCTTAGCTCCACCAATTTCATAAGCCGGTTGCAGAACCGGCTTTTTTGTTTTTGTATGAAAATGCGGCGTGTTATGCCGGAGTTTGGGTGAAAATCAAAATTTTGAAAACTGCCGGATTGCTGTTTTTTATGATAAAAAACATTTGACATTAGGCTTTTTTATTGTAATATTCCGCTTGTTGCCGGCCGATGCGCCGTTTTTATGACGAACCGCGGCGAAATTAGGCAGGGAAGGCGAATGGTTCCATTCGCTCGACGGAAACAAAAATTATTCTGAAACTTGAAAACGTATTTATGGGGCTGTAGCTCAGCTGGGATGGCTAAGCGAAAAAGCTCCGGCGGAGGTTTTTCGTCTGCAACATCTTGTCTGCCTTATTTGAGCAAGGGAAGCGACAGCAACCGCGGCGAAATTAGGCAGGGAAGGCGAATGGTTCCATTCGCTCAACGGAAACAAAAATTATTCTGAAGCTTAAAACGTACTTATGGGGCTGTAGCTCAGCTGGGAGAGCGAATGGTTCGCAATCATTAGGTCGGGAGTTCGATCCTCCTCAGCTCCACCAATTCGAAAAAACGCGGCATAAACCGCGTTTTTTTATTACCGTAAAACAAAAGGAGAAAATAATGAAGGGCAGCCGGATGAATCTGTCTTTCGGGCCGGAGATCATCTTTGACGATGCCGAGTTTCAGCTCGGTGACAGGGACAAGGCGGGAATCGTCGGCGTCAACGGCGCCGGCAAGACCACGCTTTTCCGGCTGTTGCGCGGCGAGATTGCGCTTGACGGCGGCACTTTGTCCGTCGGCCGGGCGCGGGTCGGCTATCTGCCGCAGGAAATTGTTTTTGACCGTAAAAACGAAACGGTGTGGGAGTATCTTTCCGCCGGCCGGCCGCTGCAGAAAATCAAAACCGAACTGGAAGAAATTTACCGGCGGCTGGAAACCGCGCCGGAAGCCGAACATGAGCGGCTGCTTGAGCGTATGGCTTATTTGCAGGAACAACTGGATTATTTTGACCAGTATGAGGCCGATGATATTCTGCTTTCGTTGATGGAAGAGATGAAAATCGATGCCGATCTGCTGGACCGGCCGCTGGCCGAACTTTCCGGCGGGCAGAAATCGAAGTTGGCCTTTGCCCGGGTGCTTTATTCCAAACCGGAAGTTTTGTGCCTGGACGAGCCGACCAACCATTTGGATGCGGCAACCCGGGATTATGTTACCGGTTATCTTAAAAATTACAAAGGTTCGGTACTGATTATCAGTCATGACGTTGATTTTTTGAACCGGATCGTGCGCAAAATCGTGTTTATCAACAAAGTAACGCATAAGATTTCGGTTTATGACGGCAATTACGACGTTTTTAAAAAGCAGCGGGCGGAAGAACAACGGGTGCGCGAACGGCAGATTTCGCTGCAGGAACGGGAAATAAAAAAGCTGGAAGATTTTGTGCAGCGGGCCAGAGAAGCGTCGCAGACAAACCATAAGCTGAAGCGCAAAGGCCAGGAACGCGCGTTAAGGCTGGAGAAAATGCGTGACCGTCTGCCGGTGCGCGAACGCCCCTACCGGCGGGTGAAAATGGATATCCGTCCCAAACGGGAAGGTGCGTTGGTGCCTTTGAGTGTGGAAGAACTGAGTTTCCGCTACCCCGGGCAGCGTTTCCTTTACCGCAAATTATCGTTTAAGCTTTCCGGCGGCGAACGTTTTCTGGTGGTGGGCGAAAACGGCGTCGGCAAATCGACCCTGCTGAAACTGATTATGGGTTTTCTGCCGCCCGTTGACGGACAGATTCGTTTTAACCCGAAAACCGACGTTGCCTATTATGCCCAGGAACTGGAACAGCTTGATGCGGACAAAACCGTGTTTGAAAACGTGGAAACCGACGGTTACAACGAATGGCAGCTGCGCGGCATTTTAAGCAATTTTCTTTTTTATGAAGACGACATCAACAAAAACGCGGCCGTTCTTTCTCCCGGCGAAAAGGCGCGGGTGGCATTGTGCAAACTTTTGCTGCAAAGGGCAAACCTGCTGGTTTTGGACGAACCGACCAACCACCTGGATCCGGAAACCCAGGCGGTGATCGGCGGCAATTTCCGTCAGTTTGAAGGAACCATCCTGGTGGTCAGCCACAATCCTTCCTTTGTCGAACAGATCGGCATCAGCCGGATGCTGGTGCTGCCGTCGGGAGAAATCAGGGATTATTCCCGCGAGCTTCTGGAATATTACTACGAATTGAACACGGCGGACGAAGAATAGCTTCCGTCTGTGCGGCAAAGCCGTTCCTGCCGCTTAAAAAGCGGATTCGCCTGTGGGCGGAAAGCCTTAATAATTTAAGAAAAATGTGCCGGCAGACCGGGCGGACAGTTTTTGCTTTGTCGTTTTTTTGAAAATAATATCTATGTTTTTCAATCGGATATGCAAAATTAAATAAAAAAGATAAAAATTTTTTATCCCTTAAGCGTTACTTAAGTTTATAATGTTGTATTGTTCTTGTAAGCAGTTAATCAAAACATTTTTTTAGGAGAAAACACATGAACAAATTACTCGCAGTATCTACCCTGGCTTTGATGATCGGTTTTGCCGGCGCGGCTCATGCCCAGTATCAGGGCGCCATGGCTCCCCGCGGCGGATTCACCGGACCGGGACTGTCCGTTTCGACCGTTGCCGAAGCCAACAAGATGAGTGACGACCAGCCGGTTGTCCTGGTCGGACAGATTCAGCAGAGCCTGGGCGACGAAAAATATCTGTTCAAAGACGCGAGCGGCACCATCACTATTGAAATCGACGACGAAGACTGGCGCGGCGTCAACGTTACTCCGGAAGACACCATCGAAATCAGCGGCGAAGTTGACAAAGACCTGTTTGACATCAAAGTTGACGTCAATACCGTAAAACTGAAAAAATAAGACGGGTGTGTCATGCGGATCCTGCTGGTGGAAGATGACCAACTGATCGGCGACGGTTTGAAAGTCGGGCTGGAAAAGCTCGGCTTTGCCGTCGACTGGTTCACCGACGGACTGGAAGGGGAAGAAGCTCTGTATCAGGCTTCTTACGCAGCGGTGGTGCTTGATCTGGGACTGCCCGGTCAGGACGGTTTGGAGGTGCTGAAAAACTGGCGGCAGAAGAGCCGGACGGAACCGGTGCTGATTTTAACCGCCCGCGGTGACGTCGACCAGCGCATCGCCGGATTGAACAGCGGCGCCGACGACTACCTCGGCAAGCCCTTTTCCCTAAAAGAAGTGCAGGCCCGTTTAAATGCCCTGATCCGCCGCAGCAGCGGCCGCCCTTCGCCGCTTCTGACATACGGAAACGTCGCTTTTGATCCCGAAACCCGCAAAGTGACCTCCGCCGGCCGGGAAGTGGTGCTGTCGCCCAAGGAAACCGCTTTGCTGGAACTGCTGCTCTTAAACAAAAACAAGGTTCTTTCCAAGGAAGCGATTGAAAGCAAAATTTATTCCTGGGATGACGAAGTTTCGAGCAACGCGGTGGAGGTTCACATTCACCATCTGCGCAAAAAACTCGGCAAGGACATTGTCCGCACGGTTAACAAAATCGGATATATACTGGAAGAAACATGAAAAAACTAAGTCTGAGAATTCGCCTGCTGCTGCTTTTTACCGGCATTTCCTGTTTGATATGGATTTGTTCGGGGTTGTTTTCGTGGTTTGAAAGCCGCGAGAAAATCGACGAATTTTTCGACCAGTATCAGATTTTGCTTGCCCGTCAGCTGGCTTCTGCCGACTGGAGCGGACTTTCCGCCGACAGTCAGAAGGCCACCAACCGCATTATCGGCGGCATTGACAATGCCGACGAAGAAGACGAAGCGATCGGTTTTGCCGTTTTTGACCGTGCGGGCAAAATGATTTTTCACGATAACGAAAACGGCAAAGACTTTATTTTCTCTCCCCGCACCGGCAGTTTCTTCAACCAGAACGTGGATGATGAGGAGTGGCGCATCGTCTGGGTCGATTCCGCGGACAAAAACTACGTCATAGCCGTCGGCCAGGAAATGGAGTACCGCACCGAAGTCACGCTGGACATGGTTGAGGAATTTCTCACCCCCTGGCTGTGCGGATTGTTGATTTTGCTCGGTGCGGTGATTTATTTCGTCGGCCGCGAATTTTCTTCTTTCCGCCGACTGGCAAAAGAACTGGAAGCGCGTCGTCCCGATGATCTGTCGCCGCTTTCCGACAAGGATCTGCCCGACGAAATCAAGCCTTTGACAACCGCCATGAACGACCTTTTGCGCCGGATTGACGGCATGATCAAGCGGGAAAAAAGCTTTATCTCCGATTCCGCGCATGAATTGCGTTCGCCGCTGACGGCTTTGAAAGTGCAGCTGGAAGTGCTGGAGCTGGCGGAAGACGACGCCGGGGCCAGACGTTCCGCCGCGGCCAAGATGGGGCAGGGGATTGAGCGCTGTGCCCGGCTGGTGGAACAGCTGCTGCTGTTGTCGAAGCTGGAAAGCGGACTGGCGATGACCGACGAAGCGGAAGATGTTTCCTGGCCGCAGATTGTCGGTTCCCTTGCCGCCGAATATGACGAAGCGCTGCGGGCGAAAAAACAAATTCTTAAAACCGACGTTACCGCCCGTGCGCCGGTAAACAAAGGCAATTCCGTGCTGCTGGCTGCCATGCTGCGCAACCTTTTGGACAACGCGGTAAAATACAGCCCCGAGGGCGCAACGGTTGCCGTCCGTATTTCCGCCGACGAAATCGAAGTCCACAATTCCGGAGTTAAGATTGCCGACCGCCATCTGCGTCATTTGAGTGAACGTTTCTTCCGTCCGGCCGGACAAAAAGAAAACGGCAGCGGCCTCGGTCTGTCGATTGTCGGCAAGATTGCCGCTTTGCACGGCTGCAAAATGGAATTTGACAACAGCGGCGACGGCTTTTCGGTAATTATCTGTAAGGAATAAACCTTTTAGACAAAAACAATTGACAAACAGCGGCGGTTCGCTTATGATAAAAAACAGGAAAAAAATTATTAACATTTATACATATGAAAAAGAAGATAAAGTTCAAAAGACTTTGGATTTCGGTCATTGGCTGGATTCTGGTCGGAGGTTTTGTCAATAACCTCTTCGTTGCTCCGTTCACCGAAATTTCTTTGGTAGAGTGGAACGGTCTGATCACTTCTCTCGGCATTTTGCTCGGTATCAGCGGTACCCGCGATTATTTCCTGAAAAATTCTCTGGACAAGCTTCCGGAGAACAGGTCGGGCAAAGGCTGGCAGAGAATGTGGATCCCTTGCGTGGGCTGGGCTTTGGCCGGCGGTTTTTTCATCAACTGCATCATAGCGCCTTATCTTGACCTTCGTGTCAATGACTGGTCGCAGCTGATTACCGCCTTAACGGTTATTCTCGGCATCAGCGGCGCGCGCGACGTCGGTCTGCGCAGGCTGCCGAAAAATCGGGAAACTCCGGCGGCTAAGGAGGAAACGAAAGAAGAGGAATAAAACTTCCTCTTTATCTTGTTGAAAAAAGAGCGGGCGTTTGTCCGCTCTTTTTTGGTTACATTTTTTGCAGAAAAAACGATTTGCCGGGGCCGAATGCAGGGCGGTCGTCCAAACGCCGTTCCGCGCCGATGAGTGCGGTCAGGCTGTGACGGCTGATCCGCCCCCCCCGGCTTAGTGAAGGACGTTTGACGGAAAATCCGCAACGGAATTGTCAAAAACGATAACCGTTTGTTTTTGAGTCTGATAAAAAATCAAAGGCGGCAAAAAATCGTAAATATATCAAGGTATTATTTTTGTAAGTTAAAATAATGTTCTTGACAAAAGACATTTGCGGCTTATTATAAAAACATTAAATTAACAGAATTTTAAGGTTTTTGTTTTGACCAGACTGAGCATATTGAATGTCGGGATTTTTGCCGTATTCGTTTCCTGTGCGCATGCCCAAACCGTTCCCGTCGTACCCGCCGTCCGCGCCTATTCGCCGGCTTATGAACTGGAGAGAACCAAGGAAACCCTGCGTTCCAAGGCTACCGACGCCAGAATCCGCCGTTTTTCGGACGAATATGAAAAAGAAAAGTTAAAAGATGCGTCCGCAAAGAAAAAAGACAAGGCGCCGGAGAAAAAAGCTGCCGCCGACAAAAAGATCATGAAGTTGAAACGCTTGATCTTTGACCGTTCGGAGCTTTTGCCCGACAGTTTTCTCGAAGGCATTGCCTCGCGTTACGAGGGAAAGGAAATCGGCTTAAACGACATCGGCGCAATCGTCAGAGAAGTGGACCGCGAATATAAGGATCGCGGTTATTTTGCTGCCAAAGCCTATGTTCCCAACCAGGACGTGCGCGACCATATCCTCAAAATCAATCTGATTGAAGGAAAAATCGACAGGATTACGGTTAAGGAAAACAAGTCGACCAGCGAAAATTTCGTGCGCAGAAATCTGGGCGTTGAAAGCGGCGACCGACTGAACGTTAAGGAGCTTCAGGACAACATTCTGATGTTTAACGCCGCCAACGACATCAAGGCGCGGATTGCGATGGAACCGGGCGAAAAGTTTGCCACCACCGACCTTGACGTGATTGTCGAAGAGCCGCAGAGGGTGTCCGTATCTGCTTTTGCCGACAATGCCGGACAAAAGTCGACCGGCGTTTACCGTGCCGGCGCCTTTGCTTCCGTCCGCAGTCTGACCGGTTACCGTGACAATCTGAACTTCGGCGGCGTGGTAACCGAAGGGTCGAATGCCTTTTTCGGTTCGTTTGATATTCCCGAACCGGTTTTTGACAGCCGCATCGGTTTCGGCGCCGACTATTCCGATACCGAAATCGTCGGCGGTGACCTGAAGGCGCTGGACGTAACCGGCAATTTCTACAACTATTATTTTTATGTCAAACGTCCGGTTTACGTAACCGACAGTTTTGTCAACAATCTCAACTTCACCGCTAATTTTAAAAACGGCGCTTCCTATATCGGCGATTTCCGCACCCAGAAGGTTTATACCGATACCCTGAGCCTGTCGTGGGACAGCTTAAAACTGTTTGCCGGCGGTTACTTGTATAATCAGCTGAGCGTTACCAAAGGCGCCAAGCTGTTTGACGGCACCCGTTCCTTCTGGCGCTTCAATTATAACGGCGAGTTTCAGTAGAGTTTCCTCGACGATTTTGCCCTGAACGTCAAGGCCAAGGCGCAATATACCGAGCAGGATTTCCTGCCGTCGTCGGAACAGTTCCAGATCGGCGGCGTCAATTCGGTGCGCGGCTATACCGAGGGGATGCTGGTCGGCGACAAGGGTTTTGCCGTCATGAACGAACTGCAATACGACATAAAACCGCTGATTAAGGAAGCCGACTGGCTGAACAGCGCCAAAGTCTATGCCTTTTTTGACTTTGGTCATGTCTATGCCAAAGACAGCAACAATTTGAAAAACGAAAACGAAGCTTTTATCTACAGTACCGGCGTCGGTGCCCGGGCGGGACTGTTTGGGCGGCTGGACGCCAACTTTACGGTGGCGTTTCCGCTCAAGGAACACAAATATTACGAAAGCGACGAAGACGTCGAATTCCTTTTCTTCATTCAATCCAGAATTTGGTAGGAGCAAGTCATATGTTCAGAAAAATCATCACTTACCTGACAATTTACAGCTTTATGTTTTCCAATGTTTGTTGGGCGGCGATGATTACCCCCGACGGCCGTACCCAGACCACGGTTAACGTCAACGGCCATGTGTATGACGTGACGACTTCTACCGTTTCCGGCCAAAACGCGTTCAACTCGTTTTCCAATTTCGACGTCTACAAAGGAACCACGGTCAACCTTTATCTGCCCGGTTCCACGCTCAATCTGATCAACCTGGTGCGCGACGGCAAAACCAACATCGACGGCATTCTGAACTCAATCAAAAACGGCAAAATCGGCGGCAACGTCTTCATTCTGAACCCGCACGGCATTGCCATCGGCAAAAGCGGCGTGGTCAACGTCGGTTCGCTGATGCTTTCAACCCCGAACAAGGAATTCATGGATCAGGTGATCGGGCAGGACGGCAGCATTTCCGAACTGGCGACCAAGTCCGTGCTGGCGGGCGACCTGCCGATCAATCCGGCCGGCGTCATTTCCGTCAAAGGCAAAATCAAAGCGCTTGATTCGGTTGCGGTCAGGGCCGGCGGCGTGGTTAACGCCGGCGAGATTTTGGCCAACCTCAAACCGACGCAGGCTTCCGACATCGTTAATACCGGCGGTCTTGACATTGACGCGCCTCTTGCTTTCAAAGACGGCAAAATCGGCGTTTTTGCCGAAAACGACGTGGTTAATGCCGGGACGATCAAAGCCGATGCGGGCGGCAGCGGCAAAGCCGGCGGCATCGTTGTCAAAGCCGGCGGCAATATCAGCCTGCGGAAAGGCTCGCTGATCAGCGCCAAAGGGTCTGCCGAGCATAAGGACGGCGGTTCGGTGGTGGTTTTTGCCGACAATAAGGCCGATCTGGAAAAAGGCGCGGAAATTGCCGCCGACGCTTACGACGGTTCGGCCAAAGGCGGCTTTGTCGAACTGAGCGCGTTAAAGGAAGTCAATTTGAACGGCGGCACCATGACGGCCGGCGGCCGGGACGGCATGATCTTTATTGATCCCGAAATTTTAAACATCACTTCCGACAGCGCTTACAAAGGACAGGACAACATCTACGCGATCGCCAATATCGTCAACGTCAAACAAGGCGTCAGTCTGGTTAAGGAGAACGGCGATATCACTCTGATCGCCCGCGACACCGACGCCGGCTGGGTCAAGAAAAGCGGCGCGTTTCTGAACATTGAGGACAACGCGACCTTAAAAGGCGACAACATTTATCTCTATGCGCTGGCCGGCGACGCCGAAGTGCTGGACGGCATCGTTACCGGCGAAGTGACGGAAGACAACGGTTCGTCGGCGCTGACGGCGATCGGCGAAACCTTGAAGGCCAAAGGGCTGGAATTTTTCGAGGCGCTGACCGACAGCGGCCTGTTTGTCGGTTACAGCAAGTCGGAGGCGGAAGCCGGCATCAATATCGGCAAAAACGTAACCATTGCCGCCAAAGAAGACGTCAAAATCAATTCCAAGGTAGTTTCCAACTCCGAAGTGGACACGCTGGGTACCGGCATTGACGTGACTGTGGCCGAAAACAGTGCTGCTTCAGGCGTCTTTATTGACAGCGGCGTCAACATCAGCGGCAAAAACGTGGCCATCACTTCCGAAATCGACAGTACTACTTCGGCCGAGGCGACAACCTCCGCTTACGGCAGCGGCCGCGGCGTGCCGGTTGATATTGCGGTAGCCGTCGGTCTGACCGATACCGATAACAAAATTGACATTAAAAACGGAGCGAGCATTACCGCAACCGACAAACTGGAGATTGCCGCCGATACCCGCAAGTCGCATAACGTCGCCGCCGAAGGACTGGCTTATCAGGACGGCTGGGCGGCGGCCGGCGTGGCTTACAGCGAATCCGAAAGCAGCAGCAGCGTGACCGTCGGCGGAACGATTAAAGGCGGTACGGTTAACATTACTTCCGACATTGAAGCGGTTAAAAACGCGTCTTCCGCCAAAACCGTCGTCGGCAACGGTATTTTCGACCGGTTGAACGTATGGGCCGGCAACAAGATGCTGGACGGCCTGTCCAAATGGATTACTGCCATTCCGGCGCAGACCCATTCGCAAAGCAACGTCAAGCTGGCAATGAGCGGCGCAGTTTCCTACAGCAAACACAACAACAGTTCAAATGTCAAAATTGCCAACAACTACGGCGAAGGACAAACGGCTGCCGATACGCCCAAAACTACGGTGACCGGCGACAAAGTTACAATCGGTTCGCATGTTATGGACGTGATTACCAACGGCGCCAGCGCAAGCGTTTCGCCCAAGACGAACGACAAGGACCACAGTCAGGACCAGAACAAGGAAAATTCTTTTGCCGGGGCGGTCGGTTACGGCGTTTACGATAACACTTCCCGCGCGGAAATCGGCGCCGGCGTTGCCGTCAACGCTTCGCAAAGCCTTGAGCTGACTTCTGAAACCGAAGAACCTGTTTTGTGGCCGGACGCTTCCATCCTCAACGTTTTCGACGGTTTGGCCGGTAACGTGCTGGAAAAAGGCGAAGCGCTTTTGACCAACATTGAAAAATATCTGGAAGACAACCCGATGTCGTTTTATACCTCGTTGGTCAAGAGCAGCGCCAACACCAGTTCCGGCGACGCAAACCCCGGAGAGGAGAAAAACGGCATTGTCGGCATTGCCGGTTCGGTCAACCTGATGGAATTTAACAACAAGTCCGATGCGGTGATTGCCGATGGCGCCGAGATCAATCAGCTGTATAATCCGAACAATGCCGGCTACACCAGGCTGGACAAGGCGCCGGCCGTCAAAGTCAGCGCCGACAGCTATGTCGAAACCTTCAACATGTCCGGCGAATACGGCGGCGCGGCCAAATTCGGCCTCGGCGGCTCATATCTGCAAACCTGGTACGACAGCAAAGTTAACGCGATTATCGGCGACAACGTCAAACTTTATGCCGGCGATTTGGACGTCAATGCTTCCGCAACCCACCGCAATCTGTCGATTGCCGGCACCGCCGGTTACAAAAAGTCGGACACTTTCGGTTTTCAGGGGACGTTCGACTGGCTGAAGTCCAATTCCGACGTGCTGGCGCAAATCAGCAATCAGGCGGACGTCCTGGTTGAAAAGGCGGACGAAAAGAGCGGCGTTACGGTTAACGCCGAAAGCGAAAACAGCTTTGTCAACATTGCCGGCGGCGTGGTTCGCGGTTCCATGGTCGGCATCGGCGCTTCGGGCGCGTTGAACGACATTAGTCAGAATACCCGCGCGGTGATCGGCAGCTTGAATCAGAATGACAACTCTGCCGTTACCGGCAAAATCGTTACCGACGGCAACATCCTCGTCAACGCCCAAAACAGTTCAAACCTCTACGCCGTTTCCGCCGCCGGTGCGCTGATTACCCAGGATAAAGGCCAGGACAACGGCAGTACCAATTTCGGTCTCGGGTTGTCGGGCACCGCTTCCTACAACACGCTGGAAAGCGTTTCCGAAGCCTATGTCAACAACGCGGTGATCGAAGGCGTGTCAGGCGCTTCGGGGGATGAGGAAAAACGTCCCGCTCTTGAAGTGGCGAGCAATAACGACAACGATGTCCTGACCGTCGGCGGCGGCGTTTCCTTTGTCAAACAAAGCGGCACCAACGTCGGCATAGCCGGCGCAGTCGGCATCAACAAGCTGGATGGTTCGCGGTCGGTTGCCTTTGTCAACAACGCGAAAGTCGACAATATCGGCGACCTGAAAATCCATGCGGCCTCAACCGGCGAAATTATCGCTGCGGCGGAAAGCGCTTCCGGCGCGTTCGGCAAAACCGGCATTACCATTGCCGGCGCAGTGTCGATCAACGAGATCGGCAACCGGACGGCGGCCTATGTCAGCAATTCGAAAGTTAACGGCGGCAAATTCGTCAGTGCCGATAATGTTGAAATCAAAGCCGAAAGCGGCGCCGACATCTTTGCTCTGGCCGGCAACATTTCTGCCGCCGGCACCGGCGGCGTGGGCGCTTCGGTCGCGGTGAACGAAATTGACAATACCACGGAATCCTACGCCAAAAACGCCGATATTGAAGCCGAAAAGGGCAATATTTCGATCACGGCGCAAAATACTTCGGAAATCGAAACTTCTTCGGCCGGCGTCGGTTACGGCGGCAAGGCTTCCGTTTCCGGTTCGGTTTCCGTCAACAACATCAATAACCGCACTTACGGCTATGCCGACAATTCCGGTCTGACGGCTTACGGCAGCGTGTTGTTAAAGAGCATTGCCAAAAGCGTCATCAATTTTTACGGCGGCATGATTGCGCTTTCAACCAAAGGCGTGGGCGGCGGCGGAACCGTCGGCACCAGTTCGGTGAGCGAAGACACGCTGGCCGAAATCCGTAACAATTCCGAAATTAAGGCTTACGGCAACAAGCTGGCGGAAGACGGAACGACCGGTGTCGGCGTGGCGGCCGAAAACGACAGCATCGTCAATATGTACGGCGTCAACGCCGGCCTCGGCAAAGCTGCCGGCATCGGCGCCAACGTGGCGGTCAGTCAGGTTAACAATTCGGCGGTCGCAAGAATTGACAATGCCAAAATCAATCAGGACTTAAGCGGCGGAAATGATGAAAAATATGCCGTAAATCAAGAGGTTAACGTTTCTGCTGCCAACAAGACGCAGCTGGAAACCCATGCCGGCACGCTGGCCGGCGGAACAGTCGGGGTCGGCCTGTCCTCGGTTACCACGCTGGTGGAGAATACGACCAAAGCGGAAATCGTCAACGGTTCAAACGTGAAGTCGAAAGGCGACATCGGGGTTAATACCGACGCCAAAACCTATTTTAACTCGGTTGTTGTCGGCGGCGCCGGCGGCAAGGTCGGGGTGGCCGGCAATGTCAACGTGGCGGAAATCGGCAACCATAACCGCGCGCTGGTCGACGCTTCGACGATTGCCGGCTACGGCAGCATGACGGTGGCGGCAAAAGATGTAACCCGCCTCGGCAAACGCCTGAAGGATGACGGAACGGAAGAGGATTTTGCGGTTGCCCTGGGCGCCGGCGGCGTCGGTCTGTATAACGGCACCGGCGCGTCGGTTCTGGTTTCCGACATTGCAAACGATACGACGGCCAAAATCGGCAACTCTTCCGTCGATGTTGCGAAGAAGCTTTCGCTGACGGCCGATTCCGACAGCAGCATTTTGTCTTACGTCTTTGCCGCCGGTCTGGGCGCTTATTCCGGCGTTGCCGGTTCGGTTGCGGTCAATACGATCGACAATACGACCGAAGCTTTCATTACCGAAGACGAGGGCAAAACGACCGAAATCAACCAAAACATGAGCAACGCTTCGCAGGATGTGAAAATTGCCGCTTCCGCCGACGCCGCGATTGAAAACCTGCTGGGTTCGGCGGCGGTCGGCCTGGGTTCGGGCGGCGCCAGCGTGGACGTTTCCACCATTGACGGCAGAACTTCGGCCGGAACAATCGGCAGTCTGGCGCTTTCCGCCGGCAGAAACATTGACATTACGGCCGACAGTGTCCGCGACATCAGCGTGGAAGGTATTGCCGGTTCGGGCGGCGCCGGCACTTTGTCGGGCGCAATTTCCGTCATTCGCGTCGGCAGCAACTATACTGCCGACATGCAGGAGCAGACGGCCGGCGTTTTGGAAACGGTCAATGCCGAAATTGCCCGCAATAACGAGTATCAGGACAGTCTGAACATCAACGGGCTGCCGACGGATATTGATTTGTCCGAATTTGACCGCGATGTTAACAAGGAATTCTCGACTTCCGTCAGCAAAGACGTCGGCACTTCCGCCTATGTCGGTTCGGGGGCGACGGTAAAAGCCGGCGGCAATATTGCGGTTGCCGCGACCGACGACGTGCACACCCGTAATCTGACCGGCGAAATGGCTGCCGGCGGTGTCAGTGCCGGCGCTTCGGTCGGCATAACCGACATCCGCAACGCGGCCAAAGCTTATATTGCCGGCAACGCGCTGGTTGCTTCCGGAAAAGACTTTTCATTGAGTGCTCTGACCAAAACCGATGTTGACAGCAAGAGCATGGGCGGCGTCATTGCCACCATGTTTGCCGCCGGCGGATCGGTGGTTCATGTCAACGCGGACAGCCACGCTCAGGCTTATGTCGGCAACGGTGCCGTCGTTAACGCCGGCAACGTAACCATGGAAGCCGAAGACGAGTCCGACATCGAGGTTCTGGCGGCCGGGGTGGAAGCGTCGGTCGGCGGCGCGGCCGGCGCGTCGGTAGCAATCGTTAACAAGACCAACGATGTTCGGGCTTTTGTCGCCGACGGTGCCAAAGTAACGGCAGACAGCTTTGAGGGCAGTGCCAAAGACGACGTCAGCGTCGACGTTCAGGCGATTGCCGGTGCGGCCGGCGTTGTCAGCGGCGAAGGCGCCTATGCCGAAAGTTCGATTGTCAGCAAGCTGAAGTCTTATGTCGGTGATGCGGTTTTCAAACTGGCGGAAGGTTTCCGCATGTTTACTTCGGGTTCCAGCCACGGCAATGCCGGGGCGCTGGGTGTCAATGCCGGCGTTTTGAGCGTCGGCGCTTCAGTTGCCAAATCCGATATTGATCTGGACAATCAGGCGGTTGTCGACGGCAGCGCGGAAATTGCCGCCGCTGACGTTTATGTCGGTGCCGGGCAGCTGAAAGCCGATGCCGTAACCGATTCGCTGGCCGCGGCCGGCGCCCTGATCGGCGGCAACGGCGCGCAGTCTTCTGCCGGCGTCGGGGGCAAGGTGCTGGCCAAAGTTGAAGACGGCGCCAAATTTACCGGTGCCGGAAACGTGGAGATTCTGAGCATGTCCAACTCCGGACAGGCGGCGGTTTCTTCGGCGTACCGAGGCGGCATTTTGGCTGCCGGCGCAACTCTTGCCGACGCTGCGGGACACCTTGACACGATTACCGAAATAGGGGCAATTGACCTGACGGCCGACAAGCTGACGGCCAAAGCCGAGGCGACGGACATTCTGTATGCGGAAACTGTTTCCGGCAGCGGCGGCGTTATTTCCGGCGCGGCGGCCATATCCGGTACCAAAAACGATGCCGAAACCAAAGTAACGATCGGCACCGACGGCAAAGATGGGTATTTTGACCTGGAAGCGCTGGAAGTTCTTGCCAGCCGGTCGGTCAAACAGAACGGCACCGCCGATTCCGTCAACGCTTCGGTGGTCGGAGCCAGCGGCGCCCGGGTTGACAATGCGTCAAACGCCGTAACCGCGGTTGACATTAAAGGCAATGCCGAATTTGCGGTTAACGACGTTAACGTCAAGGCAATTAACACCTATGACAAGAACGGTAAATTCGCCTATAACGGCAGCGGCTGGTCGGAAAGCGGCGTGGACTACAATATTCAGTCCGGTTCCGGCGGCGTCGTCGATGCGCCCGCCGTCATCAGCAAAACCGTAATTGACAACGAAGCGACGGTTGATTTCGGCGCAGACACGGTGTTCTCGCGCAATGTTGCCCGCAAGGAAAAGGAAAAAGACTATCAGTTTGCCGTTTCCGCCTTAAATGATGTGAAGGCGACCGACAAGGCCAAACTGGTCAGCGGCGGCGTGCTGGCGATTGCCGATACCGTTTCTTCGATCGACAACCGCAAAAACAAAGCCGCGGTCAACTTAAAAGGCAGCATTGCCTCGATCGACGACCTGATCTTGACGGCCAACTCGAATGCCAACCTCAATTCGGAAGTTTACGTCAACACTTATGGCGCCTCCGGAGTGGCGATGGGCAGCTCGACGGTGCGGACGACGTCCGACAATTCGGTCAACTTTGCCGACGGTTCCCGTACCATGTCCTACGGCGACCTTCACGTTTACGCCGGCCAGGCTTATGAAGACTACAGCGGCAACAATACGCTGCATTCCCGCGTTTATCTGTGGAACAACACCGCGCTGCCGTTCTCCGATCCGGAAGTTGAAGCAACGATTGTCATGAACAACCTGATCAATATCGATTCCGGCGCGGTTGTAAAAAGCGGCCGCGACATCAATCTGACCTCGAACATGGGAATTGCGGTTGCCGACGGCTTTTCTTCGGCCAAAAACCCGTATAACGAGCTGCTTTCGCTGGAAGACAAATCTTTCAACGGAACGGTCGACAACAATTCGCGGATCGTCGTTAACGGCACTGCGGAAGCCGGCGTCAACAACATTCAGAAATTTATAATTGACGAAAACGGCCGGGTTAAGGTAACCATCGGCGAAGAAACTTTCTATGACGATGATCAGCTTTATCATAAAAAGACCGGCGAGAAGCTTTACAGCAATATCATTGATGAAATCAACCGGATGAAAAATCTGCGGGCGGAATATATCGAAGACAAAGACGCCGTGGCCTATTATGACGCGGAAATCGCCGCCCTGCAGGCCAAGCTGACGCTGATGGGGCTTTACAGCGAAAACGGCGGCACCGTTAACACTACCGTTAACTATATAACCCTGGGCGACATCTACGCCCAGCCCGGTGCCATCAGCCTCAATACCCAATCGATGGAAGGGACGGGTTTAATGTCGGTTACCAGCGACGCGGCGGTGACGATCGAAAACAAGAGCTCTTCTTTCCTCCGCGTTTCGGACATTACCATTCCCGAAGGCAGCGGCGGCACCGTTAAGCTTAACGGCGCGGCGGTTACCGGCGACATCGGTTCGCTGAAAGTCCATATTGCCGAAAAGACGATGGAAAGCCCGACCGTGACCATTACTTCAGACATTGCGGCCAATGACGGCCGTGCGCCGAACATTGACATTGACGGCACCGTCACCAACTACGGCGGTCTGGTTAAAGTGAACAACGCCGCAGGCAGCATTTACGTCAACGGCACCATTCACGGCAAAGACCTGAATATCACCGCCGGCCGCGACATTTATCAGGGCTATACCAACGGTTTCCGTCATATCGGCGGCAGTCCGGAAGCCGCCTGGGACGCTATAGCCTCGGGCAATGAAAGCGGCCACCTGACCGACGGTTCGGCCACTGCTTCGTCCAACGCGGACATTGACGACAGCCGTTCGTCGCTGGTTGCCGGCAACAACATTTTCCTGAGCGGCCGTTATATCAACCTGAACGGTCTGGTACAAAGCGGCACCACCGATTATAATCTGGACATCCCCGACGGGGAAATTCAGCTGGCGGGCGGACTGACTTCGGAAACCGCGTTGGCCGACTACAATCGCAACAAACAGTATAATTACAACGCGTCGCCGCTTTATAAACTGTCCGACAAATACGGCAATGTTGACGCCTATTACAACGCCGTCACCGGACAGATCGAGCTGGCCGACGTGCGGGTCGAAGGCGGTTACGTCGAAATTTACGGGCATATTCTCAACACCTCGCAGAATTCCGGCGAAATTATGGTAACCGACGGTTACGGGCGGGTTAACATCAACAACCGGTCGGGCAGGGAAATCGTGGTCAATAACATGAGTCTGTCCAACCGCATTTCCGGCGTGATCAAGATCACCGACCTGGCAAAAAAGAACGCTGCGGGCGAGTATCTGCAAACCACTTATACCCGCAACGGCAACACGATCACGGTGGCCGACAACAACGGCGGCAGTAAAGACATTAATGCCGTGCAGGATGAAAACGGCAAGTCAAGTACCGCTTATTCGCCGCTGGAAAATCAGCGTTATGTCTGGCAGACCGGACAAAAAACCGTCAGCGAGACCACCAAGACCTACGAAGGCGATTCTTTCTGGGGCATGGACTGGCTGGTTCCCGATACCGGCGAGGGCGTAACCGTCACCGGGCCGACGCCGGTCGGCGACCCGGTTAAGATGGAAGACGGCGAACGCATCGAAATCAGCAGTTCCGGCAACAAGTACGAATATGAGAAAGATTCTTACGTATCGAGCGAAGACAAGCTGATTTACCATAATGTGGAAGAGTGGAGCGAGGGCTGGTGGATTTTCTCGGTCGACAAATACAAGACGACCGACATTTATCAGAAAGGGGAAACCCACATCAACACCCACAGCGTCAAAGCCGACTATGACATCAAAATTTCGTTCAAGGGTTATGACAGCGCGCTGGCGGACATCGTCTCCAAATCCGACATTACGTTGAACGGCGTCATTAACAACCGGAGCGGCACCACCAACATCACCACCGAAGGGGCAATCAAGGTCGGTTCCGATTATGCGCGGATTTTGGGCGACGGCCTTAACCTGACGGCCAACAACGGCATCGGCAGCAACGGCACCGCGCTGGCGGTTGACGTTGCCGGCGGCAACCTGAACGTCGTCAACAAGGTGTCGGGTGACGTCAATCTGAAGTCGGCCGGCAGCGACTTTGTTTTCAACAGCATTGTCAACAACGGCGGCAACACCTCGGTCAACGCTGCCGGCAGCATCTTCGGCGCTTCGGCGGATTCGCTGATCAGCGGCGGGAAAATCAGTCTGACGGCGCAGACCGGCTCAATCGGCACCGATGACACGGCGCTTAAAATTCAGACTTCCGGCGATGAAGACAGCGCTCTGACGGTTTTGGCCAACAACAATGTCAACCTCGTTCAGGAAGAAGGCGACCTCGGTCTTGAAAGCGTGGTTTCCTTAGCCGGCGACGTCAACGTCAAGGTTGAAAACGGCAGCGTGTTTGACGCCAACACCAACGAAGTCTACGACGACAAGACGGTCGAGCAGCTGACCAAAATCTGGGACGACATGGGGCTTGACGTCGGCAACGAACAGATGAAGGAAGCGTTCCTCAACGGCAAGAAAGCGGAATATAATGCCTACTGGCAGTATAAGTCGCGCCAGCCGGAAGGCGGAGAGCCGGAATTCAGGTTTACCGCCGCCGAGCGGGAAGCGCTGCTGAACAAGGAGCTGAACGAAAGCGAAAAACAGGCTCTCGGCATGGATAAGATTACCGACGAATATATCAATCGGCTGGAAGCCGAAAAGACGGCCGAATACAAAAAGCTGGCCGCCGTTTACGGCGACGAGGGCAAATACGGTTCGAGCTATGACGCCGGCTGGACATACCGGTTAAGCGAGGCCGAGGAGGCCGAACTGGCGGAAGGCGCGGGCTGGAACAAGAGCCAGCTGGCCTACAGCATCTTCAAGGCCAAAGAAGGCGAAGTGGTCGATACCCAGTATATGATTGAGGATCCGAACGTGGTCGGCAAAAACGTAACCATTGAAGCCAACGGTTCGATCGGGCAGGATACCGGCAGCGAAACTTTCAAACTTTCCGAGCTTTCGCTGGAAACGGACGTTGACAAGATACTGCTGATCGCTTCGGCCGAACGGGACAATCTGGAAATTGCCGAAGACGGCGACACGGTGACCGTACACAAACGCGAGGACGTTGACATCCACGCCGACAGTATCACGTTAAAGGCCAGGGACTACATTTATCTCGGCGGCGAAGAAGACATCAACGTCAATACGGTCGAGGCGGGCGAAGGGCAGAAGATTACCATTGCCGGCGCCAAGGGTATTTACAACGTGGCGACCGAGGCCGATCATGCCAACGTTATCGGCGGCGATCTTGTCCTGGAAGCGGCCGACGGCAGCATCGGCACCGAGGATAAGGCGCTGAACCTCAAGCTGGCCGACGGCGCCAAAGTAACGGCCCGCAGCCAAAACGACATTTTCCTTAACTCGACCGGCGGCGATCTGGTGGCGGAAAGTCTGCTGGCCAAAGACGGCGTTCTCAGCCTGACGGCTGACGGCAGCCTGATTGCCGGCACGCTGAAAGAGGGCGAGATTGTCAATCTGCAGGGACAGAGCATTGTCGTCAATGCCGAAAACGTCGGCGATGAGGACAATTATCTGACCGTCGCTTTGGGCGACAAGGAAAACGAAGAACATACGCTGACGTTAAATGTTGCCGGTGATGCCAATGTCAACAACCTCGGCGCGCAGGAACTGGCGGTTGAATCGTCGGCGGTCGGCGGAACCCTCCGTCTGAAGTCTGCTTCTTCGCTTATCGGCGCGACGGCCGACAGTCTGTTGTCCGCGGCGGCCCTTGAGTTTAACGGCGTCGGCGGCGACATCGGCGCGGCCGGACGTTATCTGAATGTGTCGACGGAACGGCTGACGGCTTCCGCCGACGGCAGCATTTATCTGAACAATGTCCGTTCGGCCGTTTTTGAAGGCGTCAACGCCGGCCGGGAGATTGAAATAACCTCCGCCGCCGACCTGACCTTAAACGACGCAACCGCCGGCGGCAGCGTCAAAGTCAACGGCGCCGGCAGCCTTTTCGCGAATAATCTCCGTGCCGGCGGCGATTTGCTGATGACGGCGGAAAACGATCTTGACG
The DNA here is from genome assembly GCA_001917175.1 of Azospirillum sp. 51_20. Lineage (GTDB taxonomy): Bacteria > Pseudomonadota > Alphaproteobacteria > RF32 > CAG-239 > JAFUYI01. Next base: position 99,230 of record MNTV01000018.1, on the reverse strand, counting down.
TGAGCGGTGCGACGGCCGAAGGAAGCGTAACCCTGGTATCACGCCTGGGAGACATGGTTGCCGAGTTGATCGGTTCCGGCGGCGATATGAAAATTGACGCGGCCGGCAACCTGACGGCCGGCAACATAAATGCCGGCGAAAAAGTCAGCATTGCCGCCGATTCGGCAGACTTGGACGAGGTTGTTTCCGGCGGTGACATGCGGATTGCCGTCAACAGTGACAACATTTTCGGCCGTTTGACGTCGGAAAAGGGAAATATTGCCCTGACGGTTGAAAATGCCGACGCCAACCTGCGCGGTTCGGTCAAAGCCGCCAACGGCCGGGTAACGGTTACGGCCGGCGGTTCCGTCCTGAATGCCGGCGCGCCGGCGGAAGGGGCGATCATTGCCAACACCGTCGACCTGACGGCGAAAAACGGCAGCATCGGTACCTCCGGCAATTATCTGACGGTTGATTCCTCTTATACCGAACCGGGCTGGATCAGCGCGTTGGCGGAAAAGGGAATTTTCATCAGCGAGGTCAACGGCGATATGAACGTCCGCCGGTTTGCCTCAAACGGCGACATTGACATGCGGGTGGAAAGTTCGATCATGGCGGCGCCGGGCATGGATCCCGAAGTGCCGAACTTTAAGGCGGACAACATTACGCTGCATACGAACGGCAGCATCGGCATGCCTGACAACCGGCTGGTTTTGGCCTTAAACGACAACGGCCGCGGCAAAATCAACCTCAAGGCGGAAACGGGAATTGCCGTTAACAAGCTGGGGGATGGCCTGGTTTCCGACTACGTTTACAACCTGCAGTCGGGCAAGGTGATGATCGGCCTGCCTTCCGGCCATGCCAACATTGCCCGGGTAACGGCGGTCGGCGGATTTGAGCTGTATGTCCGCGAGCATACGGACTTCTACAACATCTGGCTGGGCATTTCCGATCTGGAAGCGCGGATGATGAATCCGCCTTATACCGAATATCCGTCGGAAAATCCGATCGAAATCATGCGGGCGCCGCTGCTTGACCGTTACAAGCTGCAAACGGGCGACGGGCTGTTCATGAACATCGGCAGCCTGACGGGAGAAGAGGAAAAGCTTTCGGTTGGCTTTTAAGCTTCGCGGTTTGCAAAAAAAAGCGCCGTATCGCAAACAAAAAAACGGTTCCGGCATTTTCGAAGCCGTTTTGTGCAAACGGACGATAAGCTTCCGCAAGCCGGCGCAAGCGGTATTGGTCGTTGCAAACGACGTTTGCCCGGTTTCGGGCTTCGCAACGGCGGGGCAGGCCGGTCGGCGTCCGTCGATTTCAGCAAACGTCCAAACCATATATATAAGAAACCCCGGAAAATTCCGGGGTTCCTTGTATCGGAAAGCCCTCGCGTCGGACGCGGGGCCTTTTTTCGTTTACAGCAGGCTGAGGTTTTCGGCGGAAATTTTGCCTTTGCTTTCAACCGCTTCAAAAGCGATTTTCTGATTTTCCCGCAAATTGTTCAGGCCGGCCCTTTCCAGCGCGCTGATGTGAACGAAAATATCTTTCGAGCCGTCTTCCGGCTGAATGAAGCCGTAACCCTTGCGGGTGTTGAACCATTTTACGATACCTTTGGTCATTTTGATTTTCCTTTTCTTAAAACAAATTGCCCTTGTCCGGAATTGGACACGGGGTCGCAAAGATTTTCCTGACGTATAGAAAAATCTTTTGACGGTTTATGACATTAAAAGAAAAATCTAATTCGGGACGCCGCGTCGCCGCGGCCTTAAAATCTAACGCAGTTTTTAAGGATACACGCATTTTTATAAATAGCAACCGTTATTTGCCTTTATTTTAATTTCTTGACAGTGCCCGGGCTTCATGCTTTAGTTTTGGATATTTGACTGAGGAAAAACTTATGCTGCTGAAAACCAAACGTTTCCTGCCCCTGATGATTACCCAGTTTCTGGGTGCCTTGAATGACAACCTGTTCAAAAATGCCCTGCTGACGCTGGTAACCGTGAAGATGACGGCGCAGTCGGACATTCTTTCCAACCTGATCGCGGGCCTTTTCATTCTGCCGTTTTTCCTTTTTTCTGCCATGGCCGGGCAGCTGGCGGACAAATATCCGCGCGACAAAATCGCCCGCGTGCTGAAAATAACCGAACTGCTGCTGATGCTCGGGGTGGCTTTGGCTTATTACCGGCACAGCCTGCCGCTTCTGATCGTGATTATGACTCTGATGGGTGCACAGTCGGCCTTTTTCGGGCCGGTCAAATACGCCCTTTTGCCGCAGCACCTGAAACCCGAAGAACTGATCGCCGGCAACGCCTATATCGAAAGCACCACCTATATGGCGATTTTGCTGGGGCTGATTCTCGGCACCCTGCTGCCGATTGAGGTAACGATCGGGCTGCTGATTCTGCTGGCGGCCGTCGGCTGGCTGTCCGCCCGGCAGATTCCTCCGGCGCCTTCTCCGCGGCCGGAACTGAAGGTTTCTGCCAACCTGTTTGCCTCCGCGCTGGAAAATTTCCGCTTTCTGCTTAAACACCGGCAGGTTTTCATGAGCGTTCTCGGCGCCACCTGGTTTTGGACCGTCGGTGCGCTGGTGGCGGTGCAGGTCTATCCGCTGTGCGGCAAAATACTCAATGCCGGGGAAGGCGTCATCACCTTTTTTCTGGTGCTGTTTTCGGTCGGCGTGGCGGCCGGTTCCTATTGCTGCAACCGGCTTCTGAAAGGCTTCGTCCATACGACTTACGTGCCGCTTTCGGCCGTCGGCATGGGCGTCAGCCTGTTTTTGCTGTATTGGTTTGCCGACGGTTATCCGACCCCGGCGGAAAAAGTTTCCTTTGCCGAATTTTTTTCTCGGCCGCATGCCTTCGGTCTGAGCTTTAACCTGTTCGCGCTGGCTTTCTGGGGCGGCATGTATGTCATTCCGCTCAACGCCTTTATGCAGAGCCGCGCGCCGAAGGCCTATGTGGCCACCGTCATTGCCGGCAACAACATCTTCAATGCGCTGGGCATGGTGCTGTCGGCGGTTTTTGCGGTCGTTTTTCTTTCCCTCGGCTTTACCCTGCCGCAGCTTTTTCTGGCGGCGGCGTTGGCCTGTGCCGCGGTTTCCGTGTATATCTGCGCGCTGCTGCCGGATGCGCTGACCCGCTCGCTGGTGCAAAGCCTGCTCGGTTTTCTGTTTCGCTCCAAAGTCGGCGGCATTGCCAACTTTAAGCGCGCCGGTTCGAAAGTGCTGATTGTTTCCAACCATGTTTCGCTTCTTGACGGCGTTTTGCTGGCGGCTTTTATGCCCGAACGGATCACTTTTGCCATCAACACCGGCTGGACGCAGAAATGGTTTATTCCCGTCATCCGCCTGCTGGTCGATTTTTATCCGGTCGATCCGGCCAATCCGCTGTCGGTCCGCTCGCTGGCGGAAGAAATTAAAAAAGGTCGCAAAGTGATGATTTTTCCCGAAGGGCGGGTTACCACCACCGGCGCGATGATGAAGGTTTACGAAGGGGCGGGCGTGATTGCCGCCAAAGCCGGCGCCAAAATCCTGCCGGTACGGATCAACGGCGCCCAATATTCCAAATTTTCTTACCTGAAAGACAAGTTTCCCACCCGCTGGTTTCCGAAAATTACCCTGAATATCCTGGAGCCCTGCCGTTTTCCGGCCGTATCTGCCGGCAACCGGGAGGCGCGTCATAAAATTGCCCGCCGCCTGTACAACCTGATGGCGGAAATGATGTACAAGACGACGGAAAGCCGGGCCGGTCTGTCTGAGGCGCTTGTTTTTGCCGCCAAAACTCACGGCCGCCGGCATATTGCCGCAATCGAACCGGGCAAACGACCGCTCACCTTCGGCCGTCTGTTGCGGGAAAGTTGCATTTTGGCCGCTTTTGTCCGCCGCAGCTGGCCGGCGGCCGACCGCATCGGGCTGCTTAACCCGGCGGGTATTGACGGGCTGGTTTCGCTTTTTGCCGTTCTTGCCGCCGGTAAAACCGCGGTTATGCTTGAAGAGGAAGACCGTTCCGGCAGCCTGCCGTGTCTGCCGCCGATAGCTGATATCCGCCTTTCTGTCCTTGACCGGATCCGCGGCTTGGGCTGTTGTATCCGTCGCCGGATTCCCCGGGTCGGGGCAAACGACCCGGCGGTGGTTCTGCCCGGCAATGTGACGCTTACCCATCGCAACCTTCTTGCCGGTTGCAGCCAGCTCGGAACGGTGCTGCCTTTTAACGCCAAAGACAAGGTTGCCGTGGCCCGGCCGCTGTCAACCGTAATCGGACTTGTGCCGGCCGTGCTGCTGCCGCTTTTTTCCGGCAGCCGGCTCGTTTTCTGTCTGCATCCGGCGCAGTACCGGCAGATCGCGGAGATTTGCTATGATGCCGAAGCAACGGTCATGTTCGGCGACGAAGCGCTTTTTGCCGGCTGCGGCGAAGCGGCGCACCAGTACGATTTCTTTTCTCTGCGCTATGCCTTGTCCGATTCTTCCCTTACGGAAAAAACTTTTGAACTGTGGGTAAAAAAGTTCGGCGTGCGGATTCTGTCGGGGCTGATTTTGCCGGCGGCCGGCGCCGTCGTCAGCTTTAACACCCCGCTTTACAACCGGCCGGGAACCTGCGGCAGCCTGCTGCCCGGCGTGTCGTACCGGGACGGGGTGTTGAAGTCCGATTCCTTTGCCGGCCGGGAAATCAAACCGGACAAGGCTTTGACATTTGATGACGACGGCTATGTTTTGACAAATTAAATCTCTGATAGACAAATATTTTTGTCCGTGTTATAATTGCCGGTAAGAAAATTATAACACTGTATATTATGAAGAGATTATTTGTTTTGGTACTGTGCGTAGCAGCTATGTCAGTATCGACCGTGGTGTCCGCTCAGGGATATTACGGAGAGCACCATTTGCCGGCCCGCGGTTATGCCGATCCTTATTCCTATTCCTGGTCTTCCGGCCGTCACGGTGTTGAACGCCGCTGGGAACCGAGAAAAGGCAGAGGATATCATCGTCCGCGTCCGAGCAAAGTCGCCAAAGCGGCATATGTGGCAAGCGAAATTCTGCGCGGAATTGTCATTGCCGACCGTATTTTCGCTCCGTATTGCACGGAACGATACTACGGTTATTTTGACAGTCATGCGCCCAACCGCTGGGTTGTCGGCCGTCCGGGCATGCCGTTCTGGCCTTACCGCTATATGAACAACAGCCCGTTCTACTGGTATCCGACTTCCTGCGGCAACACGGTGTTTTATACCAGCACCAACTGTATGATGGGCGTTACCGTGGATGATCAGGTTCAGCTGATTCGCGACAACAACACGCTTTTCATCTGGGATACCAGAGGGCGCCTGATGTCGCGGCAGCAGTTGTATGCCGGTTGTCACAGCCACCTGGAGCTTTCAACCGCTCAGGGTATCCGGCTGGTGGAAATTTTTTATGACGGCGTCTGCCGGGTCAATTATCTTGACACGACGGGCAACGTGATCGAAAGCTACGAGCTGTACTAAACTTTTCGGGCAAAAGGGCAGCGGGTCAAACCGCCGCCCTTTTCCTGTTTAAAATCATCCGAAAGACAGATTTAAAATCAAGGCGGCGGTTCCCATATCGGTTTGCGGAAACAAACAATAAAAGGAGAAGAACATGTTTTATCTGCGTCAGGCCGACAAGCGCGGCCGCACTCAAACCGACTGGCTCGACAGCCGCCATACTTTTTCTTTCGGGCAGTATTATGATCCGCGTTTTATGGCGTTCAGCGACCTGAGAGTGATTAACGACGACGTCGTTGCGCCTTCCGGAGGGTTCGGCACTCATCCTCACGACAATATGGAAATTGTCAGCGTCGTTTTTGCCGGCCGGCTGGAACACAAGGACAGTCTGGGATCCGGCTCCGTCATCACGCCCGGCGAAGTGCAGGCGATGACGGCCGGTACCGGCATTCATCACAGCGAATTCAATCCTTCGGCGGAAGAATCCGTTCATTTTCTGCAAATCTGGATCATGCCTGATATGCAGGGACTGGAACCTTCTTACCGGCAGCAGAAGTTCGCGCCGGAAAAGATGAAAGACCGCTGGTGCCTGATCGTATCGCCGGACGGCGCGGAGGAGTCGTTGAAAATTTATCAGGACGCAAAAATCTTTCAGACCCGTTTGTCGGCCGGCGCCGTACTGGAATATTCGGTCGGCGAAAAACGGGCGGTCTGGATTCAGGTTGTTTCCGGATCGGTCGACGTCAGCGGCAATCTGCTGGTCGGCGGCGACGGGCTGGCGGTTTATGAAGAAGAACGTCCGCTTGTCGTCAGGGGGCTCGACGAAGTTTCAAACCTTTTGCTGTTTGATCTCCGCGGCTGACGGTTCGGTGCGGGATTCCGGCCGCCGGCTGACGGTGCAGATTTGCGGATCGTGCAGAAATTCCGCCGGCAGCATGATTTGCAGCGTCGCTTTTGAATCGCGGCCGACGGGAAATTCGTATTCGCTGCTCCCGCCGCTTCGGATAAAGTCTGCCGCTTGCCGTCGCTGTTCGGGGGAAAACCGGCAGTTGATTTCAATTTCATGCGGCGGCGTTCGGCTTTCTTCGCCGGCAAAGCCGTTTGTCATGCCGGGCGTTTTGGAGCGGAAACGGTAGAGACAGCCCTTGCTGCCGGGTTTAACGCTAACATTGAGCCGAAAACCGAATAAGTTCAGATTTTTTTCAAATTTTTTGCAGTCGGCGACGGCCGCCGCCAGATCTTGTGCGGAGTCTTTTTCCTTAAATTCGCTGCGGCAGACGTTTTCATCATTCAGAAAACGGCTCCAGACGATTTCTTTGCGCGTGCCCCTGACCGTCAGCTGTCCGCCTTCGGCCGGGTTGCCGTCTTCGTCCGTCATGCGAAGGGGAATGGTTTCTTCGTAAATCTCTTTTTCTTCGTCGTTTTCGGCACGGGCAATTTCTTTTATTTGTTCCGCCGTAAAGTTGCAGACGGTGATATTGACGCCCAGATCGCTTTCGGCGACGGATTCAAACCGGCAGCCGTCGTTTTTAAGCGGAGAGATTGTCTGAACGACGGCGACTTTCATGCCGAACAGTTCGCTCGTCTGTTTTCTTTCGTCCGCCCGGCATGCGCCCAAGGCTCCTTCGCTGCCCGGCAGGAGCGGGGTCGATTGTGCGGCGGAATTGCCGGCATAAAGGCAAAAAGCCGAAAGAAAGGCAATGATTTTGTTCATTCGTTGTTCCTGCAGTTGAAATTATGTATGATTTCCGGCGCCAGATTGCTTTGGTTCATTCTTTTTTTGGCGCCGTTGCAGGCATAGCTGAGGAAACAGTACAACCGTTTGTAAGCCGGCAGGTTGTCCTCGCGCAGATAACGTTTCAGCGTGTTGAGGGCCATGTTGAGCTTGTTGCCGGAAAGCTGGTTCTGCCGCACCCGGTAAAGCAGCAGCACTTCGTTTAACCCGTGGAAGCGGTATCCGCGGTGAAAGAGCGAAACCCAGGCCCTGGCGTCTTCGCACAGTTCCCTCTCTTCGGGAAATTTCAGATCGGGGATTTTCTGCCGGTCGATCATCACCGTCGACATGCCGATCTGGGTGGTTTTCATATACTGTTCCAGCCCGATTTCGCGGTCGACGGAAACTTTTCCCTTAACCAGAACTTCTCCTTTTTCGCTCATAAAGGCATAGCCGGTGTGCGAAGCCGCGGCATTGTTTTGCCGCATGAAGGCCAGCTGACGGGAAAGCTTTTCCTTTGACCACAGGTCGTCGGAATCGAGAAACGCCAGATAGCGCCCGCCGGCCAGCGCCATTCCCCGGTTGCGGCAGGCGCCGACCCCGCTGTTCTTTTCCTGGCTGACCACCCGGATCCGCGGATCGCTGACGGAAAATTCGCGGGCGGCCGCCAGACTGCCGTCGGTTGAGGCGTCGTTGACGATAATTGCTTCCCAGTTCTGAAAACTCTGATTTAAAACCGACTGAACGGTGTGTTTTAAAAACTTTTCGCAGTTGTAAACCGGGATGATGACTGATACTTTGTCCATTGTCTTGGCATTCGTTCTGTTTATGTAATTTATTAACTGTAACGCGTTTTGCCGCCGAAGTAAAACAAAAAAACGGCGGCCGGTTTCATCCGGCTGGCAGGAAGAACCGGGATGATCCCGGTTTTTTGCGGCTTGTCGGATAAATTCTGTACAAATTCCGCAAAGATGATATAATACAGACATGTTTAATTTTTAAATTTATTATCATGTATACGAATCTTGTAATGCTCATTGTGGGTGTGGCCGGGTTTATTGTGTGTATATCAATTTCCGCACACTCTCTCAGATTTCCCAACCTGATGCGGAACATAGCGCTTGTGTTTGCCTGGGTTGCGCTGAGCGGGATTGCTTTTTCCGTCACCGATGAACTGTTTCCCGAAAATTTGCTGCTGGCGCTTTTGGCAGCCGGCGCGGAAGCTCTGGTACTGATGATATTGGGGACTTTGGTTTTCTGCTGGTGCTTCGGCATTAAAAACTTTTTAAAAAACAAATGAGCAAAGTCGTTTTAAAACGAAAAGCCCGTTAAAAACCGAAAGGTTTTTAGCGGGCTTTTGTCATAAACTCGTCCAAACTTACCGAAGCATTCGTTGCCGGTCAATGCGGAAATCGTTTTTCCTCGCCGTTTCGCTTTCTGAGTCCGGCGTTTTCCGATTCTTAACCTGAAGGTATTATGAAATATAACCGGATATTATCAACCCGTTACGGCGCTTTTGCGGTAAGAAAAGACCGGCTGCTGCCGGTCTTCGGTTGTTTGCTTGCGGTCAGTCAACCGGAATCTTTTTAACTTCCACGGCCTTTTCTGCCGTTTTCGGTACAATGATGGTCAACACGCCGTTTTTGAGGCTGCTGGAAATTTTGTTGACGTCAATGTTGTCCGGCAGGCCGATTGAACGGTTGAACTGTCCGAACTGGCGTTCCTGCATATAGTAATCGCCTTCTTTGACTTCCTGAGCTTCCTTTTTCTCTCCGCTGACGGTCAGGATGTTGTCCTTGACTTCGATTTCAATGTCCTTTTTATCCATGCCCGGCATTTCAACCGTTACTTCGATCGCGTCTTTTTTATCGGATACGTTCATCCGGCCGAAAACGTCCGTCGGCGCCTGCATCGGCGCGTTGAACAGAATGTCGTCCGGCGCAAAATACGGATCGTTCAGCATTCTCCGCATATGGTGATGAAATTTGGCCGGAGAATTGAAACGCAAAAGGTCGTTGATCATCCGTTCCTGTTCGTCAACCCGCTGTTTGAGCATGGCTATTTCCTTGTCGTCGGCGTTTTGGGCGGCATTTGTCTGTCCCGCGCAAACGGGCAGGGCGGCAAATCCGCTCATCAGAAGAGCGGCGGTTAAAACGACGGCGTGTTTGTTGGCAAGTATCTTAAGCATGTGTATGTCCTCCTTTTGCGGCGGCCGCCCGGAGCGGTCGCCTTTGATTCGTTTTTTTAAAAACAATCTCCATATTTTTATATAAGGTTTGCCGCCGTCAAATGCAAGCGCCGAACCGCTGGTGTTTTTTCAGTTCCCGAAGGTGCCTTTCGTTCGTCCGGAAAGCCCGGAACGGCCGATGAAGTTGCCAATGTTGCGGAATTTTTAATGTCACCTGACGGATCGTTTATTACCGGTTCCGATTTTCTGATTGACGGCGGGGCAACGGCATCATTCTTCTATGATTCGCTAAAACCGGAAAACTGAATTTTTCAGCCCGTTTAAGCGGTTTAAAGCCGGCCGGAATAATGCTGATCGGCTTTGGGGACTATTTTGAAAAGTTATAAATGCCTTCGCGGGCAACAACCATTCCGGCATTCGTTCCGGTAAAGTGAACGACGTCCGGTCTGTTGGCTGTCCCGACATCCAGATAAATCAGCTTTTCGGTCTCGGACGGATTCGAGATAACGTGCGAACCGCTTACGTCTGCCGGAAAACAAATAATGTCGCCGGCATTAAGATGAATATCCCCCTTTTCCGTTTTAACCGTTGCCTTGCCGCTGATGATATAAAAGACTTCTTCGTTCTCTTCGTGGTAATGGTAACCATAGGCATGTTTTCCGGGCTCAACCTCCACGAAGTTGGCCGAGCACTTGGCAATGTCTTCGATAACCGGCTTAACGCTGAACCGGTTATCGCCCTGGGTTTGCACTTGTGCGGGAATTTCACGGTAATTTTTTACAATTATTTCTTTCATTTGTTTTCTCCGAAAATGATTGCGTTTAAGAACAATAATTTTATAATGACATTTAGATTGAAATGTAAAGTAGGCACTATTTTGTTATGAAGTATGCAAAAAGTAACTTTTGGAGAAAACAAGGTGATTTCAAATAAAAAAAATTTAGATTGTCCGGTCGCAACGACCATCAGCCTGATAGGCAACAAATGGAAACTGCTGATTGTCCGCGACTTGCTCGGCGGAACGAAGCGTTTCGGCGAATTGCGTAAAAGTTTGACCGGAATCAGCCAGCGCGTTTTAACCGAAAACCTCCGCAATCTGGAGAGTGACGGACTGCTTGACCGCAGGGTTTACGCGGAAGTTCCGCCCAGAGTCGAATACAGCCTTAATAAAACGGGACTGTCTTTACGACCGGTAATTATGGCAATGGCGGAATGGGGGACAAAATATAAAAACAATCAACTGTAAAATTTTCCCGCACAGACGTCGGTCAGGCGTTTTTCATCCGGTTGACGTTTGTTTTGGGCGGCATGCCGAACATCCGTTTGTATTCGCGGTTAAACTGGCTGGCGCTTTCATAGCCGACTTCATAAGCGGCGTTGGCGGCATCAAGGTTTTCCGACAACATCAGGCGCTGCGCTTCATAAAGGCGGAGCCGTTTTTGATACTGCAGCGGACTAAGGCTGGTTACTTTGCTGAAATGACGGTAAAATGAAGATTCCGCCATATTGAATTTATGCGCCAGTTCTTCAATTTTTAAAGGCTGGCGATAATTTTCCTTGAGCCAGGCAATGGCGTCGGCAATCTGGTTGTTTCGCGAGCCTTTGGTGTTGACGGAACGGAGAATGTCCCCTAACGGCGAAGTGAGCAAAAGATAATGAATTTCTTTAATGATCATCGGTGCCATAATCTTTTGCCGTTCGGGCCGATCCAAAAGCGAAATCAGCCGGTAAAAGGCATCCAGCAGGGCTTCGTCGGTTTCGGCGATTCCCATGCCCCGGCGCGCCGTTTCGTTATGCGGGTAATTTCCCTCGCTTAAGAGCTGGCTGATAAGATAACTGTCCAGATCCAAAATCAGGGTCATAAACGGTTTTTCCGGACTGGCTTCGACAATGCTGCCGACTGTCGGAATGTCAATGGATGTTACAACCAGCTGATTTTCGTTATAGGTAAACTTCTCCGAGCCTAAAACAGTCTGCTTTTTTCCTTGCAAAACCACGATTGCCGTCGGTTTGTAAAAACAATGCCGGTTAAAGGTCGGTGCGGTTCTGAGTGCGGCGCCGAAGCCTTTGATGCCGGTCTGCAGCAATCCCGGAGCGGGAAAAAGCTTCCGCACCTTCGTTTTCAGCAAATTGCGCTTTTCTTCCAAACTGTCCATGGGTTCTCACTTTCTGTTACGAGAATATAAAGGCGTTTTTATTATTGCAAACAAAAAATGAGAGAAACAGGCAATTATTTGAGAGAATATGGTCTGTAAGTTCAAAAATAAGGTACTAAACTATAACAGTCCGATGAAATTTATGGGAGGGAAAACATGAAAGTTTTGCTGATCAACGGCTCACCGCACCTGATGAATTCAGGCGGGATAAAAAGGGAATATTGAGTTTACCAGCTTTATCAGATAAGGACATGACCATGATAAAACGAATATTTGCCTCTGTTATTTTAGGAATAATACTTTTTACGGGAGAAAATGCTATGGCTGAAACAGCTTTAAATGCCGGACAAAAATCAATAGCTGCGGCGGCTTCTTATGCTGCCCGCGGCAATCAGGCCGGTTTGAAACAGGCTCTGACGGCGGGATTGGAAGCCGGCGTTACCGTCAACGAATTTAAGGAAATTCTGGTGCAGGTTTATGCTTATTGCGGCTTTCCGAGGAGTCTGAATGCCTTAAACACATTGATGCAGCTTGAAGAAGAGCGCGGCAACGGGGATGAACAAGGCAGACTCCCGAGTGCAAAACCGGAAGGAAACAGCCTTGATTATGGCACGGAAAATCAAACGAAACTTGTCGGACAGCCGGTTCGGGGCAAAATTTATGAATTTGCTCCGGCAATTGACGAGTTCTTAAAAGCCCATTTGTTCGGTGATGTTTTTGCCCGCGATAATGTTGACTGGCAAACAAGAGAATTGGCCACAATCGCCATGCTGGCTTCAATGGATAACGTAACGGACCAGCTTAACGGCCACGTTAACATTGGCAGACACAACGGTTTGACTGACGCGCAAGTCGCGGAAATCCTGGAAATTGCTGATAAAACCGGAACCGAAACGGTTTTGTTCGGGTTGGGCGGAGAAAATGCCGCCTATGCCGAATATTTTACCGGCAAAAGTTATTTGCAGCCGCTGACAAAAGAGGGTATCAGCGCTTCAAACGTTACTTTTGAGCCGGGAGCCCGCAATAACTGGCATGTTCATCACAAAACCGGACAGACCTTGTTTGTCGTTTCCGGCCGCGGCTGGTATCAGGAATGGGGAAAGCCGGCGCAGGAATTGAAAGCGGGTGATGTCGTCGATATTCCGGAAGGGGTTAAACATTGGCACGGCGCGGCGAAAGACAGTTGGTTTACCCATATTGCGATTTCTGTTCCGAACGAAGGCGCCTCGGCAGAGTGGCTGGAACCGGTCGCGGATGAAGAATACAACCGGTTAAATTAAGGATATGGATGATGAACGAATCATATGTCATCAGCCGTCGTTTGAGACAAAAGACGCCGAAAAACCTGAAAACGGCAGCGGAAGGCCGAGATATCTGATTAAATAATATGGAAGGAAAAGTTATGGAATATGTAACATTAAATAATGGCGTTAAAATGCCGATTTTAGGTTTTGGCGTTTATCAGATTGAAAATTTGAAAGAATGCGAACAAGCTGTCAGCGAAGCAATTCAAACGGGTTATCGCTTAATTGATACCGCTCAGGCTTATTTTAACGAAGAAGCCGTCGGCAATGCCGTTAAAAAAAGCGGTTTGCCGCGTCAGGATTTTTTTCTGGTTACAAAGGTATGGATTTCCAATGCCGGATATGAAAAAGCCAAAGCTTCCATAGAAGAATCTTTAAGAAAGCTGCAAACGGATTATATTGATTTGCTGCTTATTCATCAGCCGTTTAACGATTATTACGGAACATATCGGGCAATGGAAGAAGCGTATAAAGACGGTAAGATCCGGGCTGTCGGTGTTTCCAATTTTTATCCGGACCGATTTGTCGATATTGCTCACTTTGCCGAAATAAAACCTGCGGTTAACCAGGTTGAACTCCATGTTTTCCAGCAACAGCAGCAAGCTCGTGAAATTATGAAAAAATACAACACGCAGCCAATGTCCTGGGGGCCTTTTGCCGAAGGGCGGAATAACTTCTTTCAAAATGAAACTTTGCAAAAAATCGGCGAAAAACATCATAAAACGGTTGCTCAGACGGCGTTGCGCTTTTTGATACAGGAAAATGTCGTTGTCATTCCGAAGTCCGTTCACAAAGAACGTATGGAACAAAACTTTGACATATTCGATTTTAACTTATCTGCCGGAGAAATGGAAACAATACGTCGGCTGGATACGGAAAACAGCCTGTTTTTTTCTCATTATGATCCGGAAACCGTTGAGTTCCTGGTTAATTATAAAATATAGGAATCAGAATGTGAGATAGCGTAAAATCGGAGAGTCGGAAGTTTCGGCCGTCGGTCTGGTGTGTATGGGAATGAGCCATGCCTGCGGAGAACCCGCTGATAAAAAAGATATGGCAGAATTGCCGGCCGGGGCCGTTGATATTGGCTGCCTTTGGAAAAAAGGTTGAAATTGGTAAATTTTGCAATAACAAAAGCCTGCCCGGGAGCGTTTTAAGCGTTCAAATCTTCCGTGACTGATAATAAAATATCTACAACCGCAGTCGCTTGTAATTCAATACAGGATAACTTGCTGGTTAACAATTTGGGTACCTGTTATCAAAGTGCAAACTATAAAAGATAATATTTGAAGCGCCTCTCCCGAAATCGGCATTCGCATTTTTATTTTTATACCTTGCCGCCGCTGCAGCCGCTTCGCTTTTGTTATACCATTTTAATACCGGCAGGTCCGTCCGGTGCGGTTAGCTGACTGGCATCGTATGTAACTGCCTAAAACTTTGCATTTTCCAATATAAAACGAGCTTACCATAGTCATTTCGGCGAAGTCAACCGCCCGCAAAGCCCGCATTTCCGCCGGATACAAAAAAAGACGCTATCATTTAGCGTCTTTTTAATCAAAATGGCGGTGTAGTAAACCCCAACGGTATTAAGCATACGAAAGATGAAATTTCGCTAATATTCTAAACCGATGACCATAAATCTTTTCTACCACCAAATTACGAATGTATCATTATCCATTCTCTAATAACAGAGAATCTGCAGGGAAATTTGGGTGGATTTTACATGCAAAATTCTCACAAATATACAGATTTACTTGGATTGTGCCTACCTAGCCACAAATTTATCAGGGAATTTTTATCAAAAAAAGGGATTAATCACAATGCTTTTTTTGTAATTTTTTCAAAAATGCAGCTTCTCCACCACTACCTGGTAAAAATTGTTGGCTGGTAACATCTCCATCAATAAAAGCATCTTTATTAAAATACGACAAAAAGTCATTTCTATTCATAATTTTATTTAGATTTTCTCCACATATTTCATGTAAATACCGCATAAAAGCCCTAAAAGCATTACTTTTAGGCAGAATATTTCCTTTAGTCGTTAAATCATTCCATGATTTTGGCCACAAACTTTTTATTGCTGAAAAATATTCATATATAATAAATGCAATATCTGAATCTTTTTCTTCAATAAACAAATTTCTAAAAGGAAATTTGACTAAATCTTTATCGTTAAGCAGTGGAAGACTTTTTTTCCTCTGCAACAAATCTCTATCTTTCATCGGTTCTGCAGATATAAATTTCATCAAAGCTTCAACAAACACAGCTTGAGTTAAAGGCTCTAACTGTACCCGCCCTTGTGTTTTGACACCTAACCGCTTAATTCTTTGATAAAAAGGACTATCTTCTCTAGAATCAAGCATAACTGAAATCATATGACATGTTTTTTGAGGACTTCTATATTTTGCTAAATCTGCTAAATCATATGCTAAACTTTTGTTTACCTTAGTTTGAGCTAAATTAACCGTAGAAAAAATGTTAGCTTGTTGCGATATATCCGCGCCAATAAATATTGCCACACTTATATCAAAAATTTCATCTCCAAACTTAAATATACGTTGTCCATCCTTATCTATTTCAACGAAACTAGCTATTCGGTGTTGACCATCAATTATTTTTGCAACTTGTTCCATTGGAATAGAATCTTCAGGATGTTCATTATCTATGTATTCAGACAACGTTAACTCCATATCATCTTCATTTAAAGATGCACACTTCTCATCAACCGCTAAAATAACAGAAGTAGGAAATGTCGCATCCATAGTTTTAACATATTTTTGTAGTTCTTTAACTCGATCTTCTTTTAAAGGCCTTTGTATTCCAAGATATTTCTCTACATCTCGCTCTTCCAAACGCCTAACATCTGCAGTCGCAATTTGAGCAACGATACTACAAGGCAAAGATGCTATATAAAAGTCACCTATCGGTTGACGAACTTTAATAACCTTAGTTTTATATGTGTTCATTTTTCACACCTCGTTCTTCTAAGATTTTATCAAATGCAGAATTAAAATCATTTTGTTGCTCAATATTTGCTTTTTCAATAGTTTCTCTATCTGGAATAAGAGCAATGCATAAAGCTGATAACAAAGAAAATAGTAAAGAAGCTATATACAATATCAAAACCCATCTAAATAATATATTTAATTTATCTATTGCTGTTTCTTCTTTTAGCATAATAAATAGAACTATTGATGCTAAAAAAATTATAAAAGCAATAAAATCTGTAAAATGAAATAACTTTTTTGTTCTATTTTTAAAGAAACACTGAGCAAACAATGGGGCAGAAAAAGATATAGCATAAACAAGGAATTCACTCGTACCAATGCCCATGATACTTGGTTTAGCAAGCTCTTTTTCTCTTACCCATAGCCAGAACATTGTAACTAAAGAAGGTAAAGAGACAAAAAACCATGCTAGAAGCCATTTCCATAATTCAAAGCCTATTTTTCTTATATTTAATAACCACATTTTATAGCTAACTCCTCATATTTCCCCCTTTTTTCAGGATTTGATGCCAAAACGCTAGCTCTAGATAAACAGATCATATCTCCCAAACCATCATATAACTCTCTAATTGAGGAGTGATTAGCATTTGTAACTAAAACTTTAACACCTCTACTAACAGCACTTTCTACGCTATCTCTTAAACGAACTTGATCCGCCCAAGAAAACAACGTTTCATTATATTGCACAAAAGCATTAGAATTGTGTTTAACTGTATATGGAGGATCTACAAAAATAAAATCATTTTTTTGAGCTTGTTGCATAGCTTCTTCAAAATCCATTTTTAATATTATTGCATTTTCTAACAATTTAGCAACTGCCTCAAAATTATCGTTATCGAGAATCACTTTTGTTTTAGTGCCGATAGGGACATTAAATCCTCCAGAATTATTAACACGATATAACCCATTCCAACAAGTTCTATTTAAGTAAATAAAACGAGCAGCTTTTTCAACATCGTTAGAATATAAAGCACTTCTTACATGATAATAATGTTCTTTGCTATGTAAATTATGATGATTTTTCAATAATGAAACGACAGCGGAAGGAGAACTTTTAATAGTTTTATATGTATCTATTAGTTCCGCATTAATATCAGATAAAACAGCATGAAACGGTTTTAAATGAAAAAAAACCGCCGCACTTCCCAAAAAAGGTTCATAATAAACATTATATTCATTTTGCTTAGGGAAAATATCAATGCATTGATGAATAAGCCAACGCTTTCCACCTGCCCATTTTAAAAAAGGAGATATTATTAAGTCTCTATTTAACATTAGCTAATCTTAAAGTTATTAATAATTAGTTAATATCAGTTTACATACAATATTTCTACAATTAAATGCAAATATCTCCAAATTTTTTATATAGCCTTATAATACCCCCAGCACGATGAGGAAACGTCAATATTATTTAGAATAGTGCTTTTATTGATTATCTGATTGCCCCATTGATCAATATCTTTAACAATTATGACATCCGCGCTGTCTTTTCCTTTTTTCAGGAAAGTATATTCGATATCACCGACAGTCAAAACAAGCGTGTCTGCGCCTTTTTTCTTAAATTGATAGTTATCAGCAAAGGCAAAATCAGAATTAAACATTGCCACATTTTCCTTGAGAAACTGCACAAAAAAGATTATCGGACATTCATTAACCTTTACCCGCATAAAATCAGGAGCTGCCTGCTGCATTTTTCTTATAATCGGATTGTCTCCGGATAAAAGCGCCGCAATCTTTTTATTCATCTGATTTTGAGAGGAAATTTTGCTTTTTAACTCCTTAAATTTTTCTATCTTCGGCGTATTTTTCTCTTTTTGCCGCGCCACAGTTTGATAATCCGCAACAATACGGCTTCCGTCATTCTTATCAAAATATTCTCCATTTTCACAAATCTGATAAGTTTGGGTAAAATAAGCGATTATTTTATCACGCTCCCAGTATGCAATAGCGCTGTCATTAGATTGTTTAGCAAAACCGGCAACAGTTAACCCCTTAGATATTTTACAGGCATCAAACTTTTCAGAACTTGCCAATACATCATCAAGAAGTTTCTCTTTCTTAATTAAATCATTCGTCTGCTCAATCTGTTCGGACAGCTTTTGCATTTGCTTGGCATTCTCTTCCAGACATTTTTGATTTTCCGCCGCATAGAAAATATCATAACTTTCTTCCTTGAGCTGACGGCACGAGCATATGAATACCTGTTCATCCAGAAAGCGGAATTCTGAAGAATCATTTAAGGAAACAAGATTACTCTGTTCTACTATCAGAGTACATCCGCCTATCAACAAAATCGCCAGCCAACTAATTTTCCGCATATCTGTTTCCTCTCATTATTTAAGCGGTGTTCTGTTATATTTTTCTTCCTTCTCGTCTTCAAAAATCTTAACAAGATGTCCGCAATGCTTACATTTTCGCCAAATTTCATAATGACGAACCAATACGGGAACCTCTACTTCCTCTACCCGCAACACATTTCCGTTATTGTCTTTTATTTCTTCTTTTCTGGATTCGGTCACAACATCCGTATTCAGCAGTTCTTTCTTTTCCTGTCGCATTACCCACCATTTTTTGCATTTCGGACAGCGATAATGCCAGATAACCCCCACTGCTTTAAAAAGTAAATAAATCGCAACACCGATAATAAAGATACCATAATCATTTTGTTCGCTGGTACTATTGGCTTTTTCCTGTGCTTGAACAGAAAAACATACAATAAAGCCTAAAAATAAGAATTTCCAAAACATTACATTACCCTTTTTCATATCTCAAATTCCGCAATTATCGGGTAATGATCAGACAAATCCTCAATCTCCGCTACATAGTCAATATGCGGATTATGAACAGTAAACGCCTGGCTGGCAAACATCCAGTCTATTTGTCGATTGCCGTTATGTTTAAATGTCGTTTCATAACCGCCGTCAGGAAAATGCCCCAAACAATCCTTAAGATCAAAGGTTGCCAACCGCTCAAAAAAGTTAAAATTCTTGCGCGACTTTCCCTTATCCCATTGCGGCCCGGCATTCCAATCGCCGGCGATAATAAATCTTTTGGCAGAAGAAAAACCGTCCAGCAGCGGCGCAGTATCGGATAAACAGCGATGCAGATTGGCCAGATACGAAAAAGCCGTTACTTTTTCATAATCATAGACATTTTTGCCATACATGGAAATAACGGCAATGTCCGTTCCTGCAATCTGTGCAACAGTCATGCTTCCCGGATAGGCGGTGCTATATTTTAACTCAATTTTGCTCAAATTGACATTCTCGGCAGCCAATATCGCCGTTCCCCATTTAGGGCGGCTATTGTTATTGCGCGTATCAATCGAAAAATCCATCGCGCCCCATAATCCTTGCCCCTGCGGATTATAAACGGGAACGTCAGAATAAATCTGGTTAGGATAAAGACGCCGCAACTCGTTTGGATCAAAAATTTCCTGCGCCAAAACAATATCCACATTATTTTTCCGCAGATATTCAAGGGCTTTTTGAACTTTCGTCTTGTTGTTCTTGCTGGGTGAACCAACAGAACCGTAGCCAAAGTTCCAAGTTGCTGCGCGCAATATCCTAACCATAACCTAAATCCTTTATTTTGACAGTTCTCTCAGCTTAAACATGGCTCTAACTCCTTTGTTGCCGATATAGGCAAAAAACGCTCCCGCAAAAAATGACAATATTCCGGCTTCATCAGGATTCATCCTGAAACCCATAATAAGAAATACCTTAAGGTACCCCATGGTCATAATAAAAATGAGAACCGCATAAATAAACGCAACCAACGGCGGCAAGCCGGGCAATTTTGTTTTTGGGGTTTCTTTTTTAACTTCTTCTGTCATTTTTTTATCTCCTTTAATATGTGTATTTTCCCAATCTCGTAATCAAACGGTGGCTCTTTTGCCAACCGGCTAGGTGTTCCTGCGTAACCCGGAAGACTTTCAAATCTGCCTGATACTCATGTTCAACCCAATATATTTTAACCGTCGCTTTATAGTCCTTATCTTCAAAAAACCATTTTGCCTCCGTATTGGCCTTGTAATCTCGATCAACCTCGAAAAAACATAAATCAGCCTGATACCTCTCATTAACGGCAAATACTTTTATATCTGCCTGATATTCAATGTCCGTAACGTAAACTAACGCCATTTTCTTTCTCCTTATGTTGGTTTAATTATTTTGTTTAGTCAATAAAATTATATTGTTTTATCGCAATACTTTTATCGAAAAAGCTATTGTATCATCCCAATATATTTTTAAGGGGTGAAGCATGCTTAATGAAAAAGAGTTTTTAAGGCTTATCAGCGATTCTATTCGAAAAAGACGATTAGCCGGCAAAATTTCCAGTGAAAAATTGTCCGAGCTGAGCGGTATGGATTATTCGTCTATTAACTTGATTGAGAATCAAAAGCAAAATCCGCGCTCCTACTCGCTGTACAAACTGCTTTTCGCTTTGGACATTGATATTACCAAAGATTTGAAAGAAGATATATCGCAGCAGGACGTGAAAGACAAAATCATCCGCAAACTCAACCTTATGACTGATTCTCAAAAGGAATCCCTGCTAAAGCTGATTGACAATTTTGAAATAATCGCCAAGTAAAACGTCTTAAGATTTACCATTCCACCAAGCATAGCCTCCATTAGATTTATATGGTATATTATTCATGCTATAGAGTTCCTCTATGCCGGTATTATAACCGCCCATACCGCACATCGTATCCACGCGGGCGGCCAACGGCATATTTTGCGAAACCTGATTATAATTTTCCAAACCATAATTCAGGGCTTGGCTCAATGCGTCACATTGATCCTTAAATAAAGAATTCGGAAAAGTTAAGAACTCATCTTCAAAATTTTTGAACCAGGATTCATATTTGCCCGGAAACAACAAGTCCCCTTGCTCGGTTTTTAACGTGACAATATTAAAGCGCTGCTCCTTAGAACCTTTGCAAAAAACAGACTTCAGGCTTGCGATTCTACCTTTCAACGTTTGATATAAAGAAGTTCCGGATGAGGCGTCTTCAATCAAAGTTATAGTCCGCCCCTGCGCAATTCTTTCATATTTATCAGATATTTCCTGAACCTTTTTTGTTAATTCAGGAAAATTAAGTCTGCCGCGAAACACCTCTATCAGATAATATTTCTGACCATTTTCATTTCCGATTCCGACAACCGCGCAGGCAGAATAAGCGTTATTTTCCATAGCCTTAGCCGCTGTATCCCACGATAAAATAATTTTATCTAATCTTGACGGCAGTGCTTGATAATACTTCATCCACTCCTGTTTGATCATTCCGCTGCCGATAGGCATTGGATTCTGCTGATATTGCGCAGAAAATACAAAAGGACTCATCGAATTGCGATAACTGTTTACAACTTTTTCGCCTTCGCGTTCCGGATGCAACAATTCTCCTTTTTTCCGCTCATATGTCGTTATCGTTTTGGCAATACGATTTTTTATTTGCCATTTTTCATCTTTTTCAGCAATTAGCGGCAAGACGATAGACTTAAAATCAGGATCGTTCTCAAACAGGAAACCGGATAAATCATGCGCATGCAAACGCTGCATGACCACGAGTATTCTCCCGGTATTTTTATCATTCAGTCTGGAACTGACAGTATTTCCATAGAGTTCATTAATTTTTTCCCTAACCACGTCTGAAAGGGCATCAGCCGGTTTTAGCGGATCATCTATAATAATCCAGTCTGCGCCGCGTCCTGTGACTGCTCCTGAAATTGTCGTCGCAAACCGTCCGCCGTGTTTTGTCGTTTCAAAATCCATAACAGATTTTTTATCTGTCCGGATTTTCGTCTCAGGGAAAAGCGCTTTATACCAATCCGCCTCCATAACGCTCTTACAATCAGCCGCTAATTTGGAAGCCAACTCCTCACCATAGCTGATGCACATAATTTTAGTTGACGGATTATGCCCCAAAATAAACGCGGGCAAAGCTATAGAACATATAACCGATTTTAAATATCTTGGAGGAAGATTGATTATCAATTTCTGATTTTTTCCCTCTATCATATTTTGGATTTGATCGCATAATAAGTCTATATACGCGCCTTTTATAAATGCCTCCGAAGGATTTAATTCATAAAAACACTTCTGTACAAAGCTTGAAAAACTTTTGCGTAATATCGCATTTTTAACCTGATTTATATCAGTCATTTTTACTCTCCTGTTTATTTTCTTCTAAAAATTGTTGTAAAATTTCCTCATCTTTTAGAGACAATTTGTTTGTTTCCAAGGATTGCTCTTCTTTCATGTCCAGCTGCATCATGTATGGAAAAAGCGCCGCAATGGCCTTAATTTCGCCTTTTACCGCAGCATTAACCAATTGCATCAGCATCGCCTGCTTTTTGGTAATGCTGATGGTTTTGCCCTCTTGCTGAATTTTAATTTTCTGTTCCAAAACAGCATCCAGAAGTTTGAGCGTGTTCTTGCTTCCTTTCGGCCTCCCTGCAGGATTACCCGAACACCCTTTCTGAAATCGCGAATGTTTGGGCGGATTTTTATAACCGCTTTCACTCATTGATTTTCTCCAATTTTTCTTGCAATAATTGCTCATATGATTTTTGCGAACTTAGATGAATTGCCCAATTTCCAGTTAATTCGTGATACCGACGGATAATCGTATCGATATACAAGGGCTCATACTCGATTCCATAACAAACACGTCCGGCTTTTTCTGCTGCAATCAGCGTTGTTCCGCTGCCGAGAAACGCATCCAGCACAATATCGCCCCGTTTAGACGCATCCAAAATTGCATCGCGGACTAATTCTACCGGTTTGACCGTCGGATGCATTTTAAGATTTTTCTGTTCGGAGCCAAAACTGTTAACACCGGCATAATGCCAAACATTTGTTCGATAGCGGCCATGCTTGCCTAACTCCACATTATTAACATGAGAGCCTTTTCCATTCTGAAAAACAAAAATCAATTCGTGCTGGGATCGGTAAAAACTACCCATCCCACCATTCTTTTTGCACCAAACCACCATATTCAGCATTTGGGGATAGATATCTCGAGAAGCGGAAAGCAGCTCGGATATATGTCGCCAATCCATGCAAATATAATGAATGGAATTTTCAGCAGAATATTTGGCTATATTCGCCATTGATGTTTTCAAAAACGAAATAAATTCAGCCTCATTCATCTCGCCGGAACCAAAGGCAAACTCTTTATGCTTCGTTTGACCTGCGCCGCAAACATGTCCTTGAATTTTAACATTGTACGGCGAATCAATAAAAACCATATTGGCTTTAACCTCTTCAAACAAACGCTGATATGTTTCCCCTTGCAATGAATCTCCGCAAATAATTTTGTGTTTTCCCAGAAGCCAGACATCGCCGTGTTGACTGACTATTTCATTTTCCGGCACATACGGAACGGAATTAAGTTTTTCATCCGCTTTTTCGTTGGATTTATTATCGGCCAAAAGAACATCTATCTCCTTAAAATCAAACCCGGTAATATCCAGATTCAATTCATCTTCAAGATTCAGAGCCAGTTTCTCAATTTCTGAAAATTCCAGCTTTAACAAATCCGTATCCCATCGACCATTCTCTGATAATTTATTGTCTGCTATGCGATAAGCCCGTTTTTCCGCTTCAGAAAGATGTATGAGACGAACTACCGGAACTGTTTCCAGTTTTAACAGTCTTGCGGCCAACAGACGACCATGACCGGCAATTACCTCTGATTTTTCATCAATCAAAATGGGATTATTAAAACCAAATCTTTCAATCGACTTAGCAATTTGCTGAATTTGTTTCTCGTCATGAACCTTAGGATTTCCTTTATAAGGGTTAAGATTTTCCAAGGCTGTATATTCAATTTTTATATACATATCAGACATACTTTTTCTCCTTTATTTCAATTTAAACAGATTCCTCCTCAAACGGAGGATTGTATATAATATACAAAAATCAAACTCGAGATTTATCATTAAAAATCAAAGGCTTGGAGAAACCAAGCTATTAGGCTTGACTTTCTTAAAACAGTAAGCGTTGCTTTACTTGGAAAATATATAAAAAACAAGGAGTTGACCGATGAGAAAGAAGATTTATCTGCCGAAAAGCGCTGAAGAATTAAAAAAGCTAAATCACCAGAAACAAGCTGAACTATGGGCGCGGTATCATAACAGTCCCTATGAACGGCAGTTTCGCGCACTGTGGTATTATAACGCCTGCGAAAACGCCAATCTTAAAATTGAACGCAAACATCTGACTAAGCTAGAAAAATACGCCGAAAACCCCGATGAGTGTATGGTTAAGGTTTATAAGACCAAATACAATCTGCATCCCGGTACCGAAATCATTAAAACCTATCTTGGTCGACAATATAAGGTTACTATAGCTGAGATTAACGATTTTATCTACAACGGACAGCATTATAAAACCTTATCCGCTGTAGCCAAAGAAATCTGCGGCATAAAGGTTTCCGGTTATGACTTCTTCGGATTAAATAACAAACGGGCATTAAAGGAGACGGCTCATGATTAGAATAAACTGCGCGATCTATGTCCGCAAATCTACCGAAAAAGGCTTGGAGCTTGAGTTTAACTCGCTGCATAATCAGGAAGACGCCTGTCGCAGTTACATTATGTCTCAAGCCTTTAACAACTGGGAATATTTCAAAACCTATACCGACGGCGGCATTTCCGGCGGCACAATGGAACGCCCGGCTTTAAAACAAATGCTTGAAGACATCCGCCGAGGATTAGTTCAAACGGTAGTGGTTTACAAAGTTGACCGTTTGTCACGTTCAATAATGGACTTCCACAATATGATGAAAGAATTTGATAAATATGGCTGCAGTTTTGTTTCGATCACACAGGCATTTGATACCTCAACCTCCATGGGCAAGCTGACCTTAAATATGTTGCTGTCCTTTGCTCAATTCGAGCGAGAGGTATCCTCAGAGCGTGTCCGTGATAAAATCCGCGCCAGTAAAGCCAAAGGCTTATGGACGGGCGGCGTTCCCAAACTTGGTTATGATATTAAAGACAAAAAACTGGTCATTAATCCCGTCGAGGCCGAACAGGTACACAGCATTTTTGAAGGCTATTTACAATGCGGCTCTCTGACCGAACTTGAGAAATTTGCTGAAATTAAAGGTTTCAAACATAAAAGCTGGATAACCAACAAGGGGGAACAGAGAGGCGGCAAACCTTTTAAAATATCCGCGCTCCACCGCTTGCTGCATGAAAAATTATACCTCGGCATGATTGAGAACAAACGCACCGGACAAGCATTTAAAGGACAGCATGAGGCCATCATATCAAAAGAATTATGGGAAAAGGTGCAAGCCATGCTCAAAGAAAATGACAACTGCGCTAATCATACAAGGAGCCGAAACAATAACCTGCTGACAGGCAAGTTATTTGATGCCAATGGCACCATTTTTACCAATCAAGCCAACAGCAAAAAGAAAGCTACCAAAAGACATTACTATTCTATCAAAGGCTTGTTCCTGCCAACAGAACAAATTGATAAGCTCGCCAAAGATGCCATAATTGAAATTCTTAACAGTAACTTCAATGGGCTGAACAAAGATAGCGCCATGGCTCTAAAGCTGATAAACTTTACTGATATGGACTACTTCGCGCAACGCAATTTTATCCGCAACTTCATTAACAAAATCATCTATCAAAAAGATCGCCTGACCTTCTTTTTTAATACCGATCCGATAATTCTCTCAGCCTATACCAGCGATTCGTTAAACCAAAACGATAATCCGCTAGAGTTCATTGCCGATAATGCCAACAATCAAATCATCTATGAAAAACAAGTCATCATCAACCGCGGGCTGTCAAGCAATGTCTATAACGCTGGTAAAGTCGGGCTGATGAGTGTGAATGACAACAACCGCTTGATTGTCCGAGCCTTTGCCTATGCTTGGCGGTATAAAAAACTTTATGAAAACGGTATGGCAACCGATGACATCGCCAAGCAAGAACACATCTCCAAACGTACCATCTACAAATATCTCAACCTTGCCTACCTCTCACCAAGAATAGTCAATCAACTTCTCTCCGGAACCCTAACCATCAATCTGCAAACCCTCTTCGATATCGCCTCTAAAAACCTAATCTTTGAAGAGCAGGAAAAGATGTTAAACGTTATTTCTAGAAATTAAATCATAAGATAAGCTAGCCAAAGATAAATAATGAAGAGCCAAATTTTTATCTAAATCATGAGCTAGCATATGGGCTTTTTCATTTCGTAGGAATTGAACTGCCAAATGCAAATAACCAACACCACGAAAAAAATCATATTTAGGACTGCCGACAGCTGCATTTTCACCAAATAATTTTTCATGATACTTGGTATTTTCTGCATTTGGATTAAAAACATCTGAGGCTTTTTCTTTTGCTGTAATTTCTTTTAATTTATGTCTTACGACTTTATAAGCCTCTTCTATAGCATGAAAATAATCTTCATTATCCAAATAACGTTTTATATGACTGTAAATTTCTTCTCTGATCCTGATATTAAGTTCATTACAATATTGAAAAGTATTTATCTTGGGTTTTGTTTGAGATACAACTTTATTATCTACCAGTTTTGATCCAATCTTTTCTACTTGCTCAATTAATATTCGCTGTTGTTCAAAAAAATTTTTAGCACCAGCTGTCATCCACGCTGCTTTAACACCAGTTGTTTGAGACAAATTTTCTGCCTTCATCATATTAGCTAACTCTATAATTGCTTTCCCTACTACAAAATTATCTTCTATATTCCAAAAAGTTCTAAGACGATTAGCTTTAGATGTTCCATTGGCCATGTATTTTTCAGCATTAATATCTATTCCCAACGTAGCAAAAAAATCTGAAAAAGTACGATCTGTAAAATTTAACACATATCCATTATGCATATTCAAAGCATTTTCTAAAATTGTTTTATCTGAAAAAGATAGCTCACTCATTGTTTCTTCTCGCTGAAGTGACTTTACAAAAATCGGCATTGTATGTAAGGGCCATAATTTTTGCATTTTTTAACATAAAACAAGCTTACCATAGTCATTTCGGCGATGTCAACTGCCCGCAAAGCCCGTGTTTCCGCCGGATACGAAAAAAGACGCTGCAAACGAGCGTCTTTTTAATTAAAATGGCGGACAGAAAGGGATTCGAACCCTTGGTACCCTTTAGGGGTACACACGATTTCCAATCGTGCGCCTTCGACCACTCGGCCACCTGTCCGTAAAACTGTTGGCAGATTATAGCATTGTCTTGAGTTTTGCAACAAAAATTTCAAAAAAACGGCATAATTTGTATAATAAGTTGAATTTGCATGCTATTATTGTCATTCAAAGATATTTGCGTTGTGCTTTGCTTATTTGTCTGTCAATTTCCGGCTTTGTTTTCTTTAGCCCCGACAGGGGATTTTTTCTGTTTTGGTTTAACAAGGAAAAAATTATGGATAAAAAATACGTTCCCGAAAAGAAGAAAAGATGCCGGTCGGCAAACCGCGTCGGACGGTTCTGCCGGTATTAAAATGGTATAACGAAAGCGAAGCGGCTGCAGCGACGGCAAGGTATAAAAATAAAAACGCGAAAGTAAAAATCCCTCCGGAAGGAGAGATTTTTCAGTGTTGAGAAAAATGTTCGCCGCCGGCCGCGCCGCATTAACCCGGCGGCATGCGGCGATTCGGCATTCCTACTCCCAACCGATGGCCTGGCTGATAATGACCGCTTCCGAGTTCGGCAGGTTCAGCGCTTTGGCAACCGCTTCTTTGTCAAAATAGCCGCGGACGACGGCGCCGAGCCCTCTGGACGCGGCGTAAAGGCCGACGTTCTGATAGGCCGATCCCGCATGCATGGCCGGATAGTCTTCGTCTTTGCTGCCGGTATATATCAATACCAACGGCACGTTTTTCATGTAGTCCTGAGTTTGAAACAGCGGCAGAATGTTGTCGGTGCCGATTTGTTTGAGCGTGTGGCTGATGGCGTTATACTGCCAGATTCCGTCGGCTTTGGCGACGTATATTTCAAGGTCTTTCTGGTTCATGGCCGTCGGAATGGTACGCAGGCCGCCGCTGCGGTTGACGCCGTAGGCTGCCCACAAAAGGTCGCTTAAGGTTTGGTCATCAATTGCCTTGTCGCCGAACTGTTTGACCGAATGTCTTTCGTTTAAGGCCTGCATCAGCGGCATGCCGCCTTCCCGGTTCGGGTCGGGCAGTTTTTGTTCCGCGGCCGAAACGTTGTTAATGATTGCCATCGCCGTAAATACTCCCAAAATTGTTTTTTTCATACAAAGTGCTCCTTGTCAAAATAGTGCGTTTTTCTTTTATTAAAAGCCTTTTTCACTGTTTGTCGATATCTGCCGTTTTTTCGCTGCGGGAAAAAATGTTTTTGCCCGCGAAACGGGGAAAGGCGTCTGCCGGCGGACAATCGTTTTCGATAAATTTGATTTGCATTTTGTCAAGCAGGAAGCCTGCGACGGCCTCGTCCATCCGGTAGGCGTGATGTTCCACGGGGTTCATGCCGTAAAGGTCGTTTCCCTCCAGGGCAAGATAAGCGAATTTGTTTTCAAACAGTTTGTCGATCAGCGGAAAATGCGACCAGTCTTCCTGCTGCCGGGCAACACGCAGTGCTTCGTGAAAAATCAGTGCGGGAACGAAAAGGTTGTTGCAGGCGGCAATTTTTTCTTTGTTGATGAAAACCGTGCAGCCTTCGGCATAGGCGGCCGGCGCGGTTTTGCCGACCGGCGCGGCGTTTTTTTCCGCCTGTGCCCGATACCATTCGCTTTCTCCGAAAAACCGCAGCCCGATTTGGGTCTGATAAGTGTCGTTGAAGGCTTTTATGATGTTTTCGGCCAATGCGCGTTGTAGCCGGAATTCCAGTTCAAACCAGTTTTCAAGGTCTTCTTTCAGCCGCGGCACGCTTTGCAGGCGGTGGCAGAACTGTTCGCAGCGCGCCTGTTCCTGCCGGAGAAACTCTTCCGGCAGCCTGATCCCGAACAGCAGTATTTTGAGCTGATCGCCGTAGGCGGAAACGGTTTGCCGATTTTGCTCAAAAGTTTCAAGATCCCGGCCGATAACATCTTGCAGCAGGCCGTCGAGCAGTTCGATTCTCTGCTTGTTGTTAAGGGTGGCGAGCCGGCTGTTGGACATGCCTGCCAGCTTGCGGACGGTCTGTTCGTGCCGGAGCTTTCCGGTTTCTTTCAGTTTGGGTTTGAGTTCGCGGGAAAGTCTGTTCCATTCTTCGATGGAAGGAAAGGTGATGCTGCCGAGCAGGCGGTCGAGTTTGGCCTGATATTTGGGAAACTTCGGTTCGATCACCGCATATTGTTTTCCTTTGTACAGGCCTGCCATAATATTACAGTTCAGCAGAATCCAACGGTATTCGGATACGTTCAGTTTCATGCCTTACTCCTGTCTGATGTCCTTATATTATACTCTGTTTGCCGGTTTTTTCCAAGCAAAAAATGCGGCTGTCGTTTTTTTTCGGTCGTTCCCGCCGCCTGCGTCTGCCGACGTTAAAAAAAAGAACCGCCCGATGACGGGCGGTTCCTTGCAAACAAACCGGTTGCGGCTTATTTCTTTTTCAGGGCTTCGCCGAGGGCGTCGCCGAGAGCGGAACCGGTGGAAGCGGTGTTGGAGTATTCTTCCAGCGCCTTTTTCTCTTCCTCGATTTCCAAAGCTTTGACCGACAGGCCGAGTCTGCCTTTCTTCTTGTCAACGCTGACGACTTTGGCTTCCAGCTCGTCGCCGACGTTATACTGGCTCAGATCCTGTCCGGCTTTATCTTTCGACATGTCGGCTTTCTTGATGTTGGCGGCAACGCCGTTGACTTCGACGTCAACGCCTTTGTCGTCGATGGCGGTGATGGTCGCTTTGACCGTGTCGCCTTTCTTGAAGCCGTCGAGAGCGGTGGCGTTCTCGTCTTCGGTCAGCTGTTTGATGCCGAGGCTGATGCGTTCTTTTTCAACGTCGACGTCAATGATCTTAGCCTGGATTTCCTGGCCCTTGGCATAGTCTTTGACCGCTTCTTCGCCGGATTTGTCCCAGGCAATGTCGGACAGGTGGATCATGCCGTCGATTTCGTCGTTCAGGCCGACAAACAAACCGAATTCGGTAATGTTTTTGATCTTGCCTTCAATGACGGATCCGACCGGGTGCTCTTCAACATAAGCGGCCCAGGGGTTCGGCGTGCACTGTTTGATGCCGAGGCTGATTCTTCTCTTTTCCGGATCAACTTCAAGAACTTTGACTTCAACTTCCTGCGAGGTCGAAACGATCTTGCCGGGGTGAACGTTCTTGCGGGTCCAGCTCATTTCGGAAACGTGAACCAGACCTTCAATGCCGTCTTCGAGTTCGACGAACGCGCCGTAATCGGTAATGTTGGTAACTTTGCCTTTGTAAACGTCGCCGACTTTGAATCTTTCTTCAACGTTCTGCCACGGATCGCTCTCGAGCTGTTTCATGCCGAGGCTGATGCGCTGGTTGTCTTCGTTGAATTTGATAACCTGAACCTTAACCGTCTGTCCGACAGACAGAACTTCGGCCGGGTGGTTGATGCGCTTCCAGGAAATGTCGGTAACGTGCAACAGACCGTCAACGCCGCCGAGATCAATGAACGCGCCGTAGTCGGTGATGTTTTTGACCACGCCGTCAAGAACCGAGCCTTCTTTGATCGCGTCGATCAGTTCGGCTCTCGATTCGGCTCTGGTTTCTTCCAGAACGACGCGGCGGGAAACAACGATGTTGCCTCTGACCTTGTCCATTTTCAAAATCTGGAAGGGCTGGGAAATGCCCATCAGCGGGGTGATGTCGCGGATCGGACGGATGTCGATCTGAGAACCCGGCAGGAAGGCGATGGCGCCGTTTAAGTCAACGGTGAAGCCGCCTTTAACGCGGCCGAAGATAACGCCGTTGATTCTTTCGTTGGCGTTCATGGCTTTTTCCAGATCCTGCCATACTTCTTCGCGGCGGGCTTTTTCGCGCGAAAGAACGATGTTGCCTTCGCGGTCTTCGTAACGGTCAACATAAACTTCGACCGTGTCGCCGACTTTGAGTTCCGGATTCTGGCCGAATTCGCGAACCGGGATGCGGCCTTCGGATTTCAGGCCGACATCAACGGTAACGAAATCGGGGTTGATTTTAATGATGGTTCCTTTTACGACCGAACCGATCAGGCCGTTGTCACCGAACTGTTCGTTGAGCAGGTCGGCAAAAACTTCGTCGGTTTCGGGGATTTGAACTTCTGCTGTATTCATAAAGTAAAAACAATTCAAAATGCCATTCCCGCATTTTGCAAAAGCGGGCGGACTTGTACGTCGTTAAAAAATTGAGCGCAGCGTACCCTGCGCGTCAAATCAGCTCATTTATACACGTAAATTGTTATTTTTCAAGCGCAATCTGAATTATCGGCGTCAAATTTGACACGAAAAGTCACTTTTTTTGCCGCTCAAAGTCACTTTTTTGACTTTTTTCTTCAATCAGAGCCGTGACTTTGGCCGCCACTTCCGCCGCGTTCATTTCCGAAGTGTCGAAAATCACCGCGTCTTCCGCCGGCTTCAAAGGGGCGGCAGTGCGTTCGGAATCGCGTTTGTCGCGGGCAATCATGTCGGCTAAGACTTTTTCGTATTCGGTCTCGATTCCTTTTTGCACGAATTCGTCGTAACGGCGCCGGGCGCGTACTTCCGGACAGGCGGTAACAAACAGTTTGACGTCTGCCTGCGGACATACGACGGTGCCGGTGTCGCGGCCGTCGTAAACCACACCCTCGGCCGGACTGCCGTCGGCAAAGGTCGGGTTCAAGGCAAAATCCTGCTGCATTTTAAGAAGCGCGCCGCGCACTTTCGGATGGGCGGAAACGATTGAGGCCGCGCGGCTGCCGACATCGCTGCGAAAATCCCGGTGGCCGGAAAGCTCCATCATCTTGACAAACGTCAGTTTCGATGCCGTCTGCGCTGCCTGCTCCTCGTTTTGGACGTCAAGCCCTTCCAGCACCATTTCCAGCCCCACCGCGCGGTAGACCATGCCGGTGTCGAAATAAGCAAGCCGATAGCGTTTCGCCAGAGCGGCGGCGAGGGTTCCTTTGCCTGCGGCGGCAGGCCCGTCAATAGTGATAATCATGTTTCTGCCTGTAACGAAAACTTAACTAACGTCATTGTATATTCCGATCATATGATAAACTCAAGCCTCCGCGGGAGGTTATTCAGAATTTATTTTCGTTTGGGGTAAATAAATTGTCCAGAAACACCGCAATCCGCCTGTATGTCGATACGCCGCTTGCCGTCGGCGGAGAAATTTCGTTTAATGAGGAACAAAGCCGTTATCTCGGTGCCGTGATGCGGCTTGCGCCCGGCGATGCGGTGCTGCTGTTTGACGGCATAAACGGCGAGTTTTCCGCGGAAATCGTCAGCCTCGGCAAAAAAACGGGGGCTGCGGCCGTTCGTGCGCGGACCCGTCCGTTTGCGCCGGCGGCTGACGTGTGGCTGTTGTTTGCTCCGGTCAAAAAGGATCGCACCGATTTCATCATAGAAAAAGCGACCGAACTCGGCGCCGGAAAAATCATTCCGGTGATTACCCGGCATACGATTACCGACAAGGTGCGCGTTGAACGTTTGCGGGCGCAGGCGGCGGAAGCGGCCGAACAGTCGCGGCGGGTGGAAGTGCCGGAGATCGGCGCGCCGGTGCGTTTGGAAAAGCTGCTTGCCGACTGGGATTCCGCCCGGCGGCTGTTCTTTATGGACGAAAGCGGCCGCGGCCGTCCCGCTGCGGAAGCGTTCGGGGAATATCAGGGACCGGCGGCGCTGCTGGTCGGTCCGGAAGGCGGATTTGCCGAAGAGGAACTAAACGGACTGCGGTCGCGTCCTTTTGCCCGCGCGGTCAGTCTCGGACCGCTGATTCTGCGGGCGGAAACGGCGGCTGCCGCGGCTTTGAGCGTTTGGCAGGCGATAAGCGGTTTGTGGAATGGAGAAGAAAATGAGAAGAAAGGCGAGTAAAATTCCCCCCGCCCGGCGGGCGGCGGACAAGGCCAAGATTCCGCTCTATCAGCGGGAATTCTACAGCTGGCTGTATGAAAGCCCGCGCCTCACCCGCTGGCTGGACAACCAGCGTCTGCTCAATGTGCTGACGTTTGGCTTCAGTTCAAAAATGCTGCGGTCCTGTGCCGGAGAAATTGCCGTTTCTTCCGACGTTTTGCAAATGGGGGCGACTTTCGGCGACCAGATCGGGGTGGCGGCGGCCAAAGTCGGCATTTACGGCCATTATGACCTGCTGGACGTCAGCATGGTGCAGCTGCGTCATCAGCGCAACAAATACTGTTATCTTTATCCGTTTATGCGCTTTGTCAACGGCGACGCTTCCGAGCCGCCCAAGCGCAAATATGACGTCGTCATCTGCTATATGCTGCTGCACGAAGTGCCGTCGGCCACCCGCGCGCGGATCGTCAATAACGCGCTCGACTGCCTGAAGCCGGGCGGCAAGGCGGTGTTTGTCGACTACAACAATTCGCTGGTCTGGCATCCGCTGCGCTATGTCGTCAAGTTTTTCAACCGCCTTTATCAGCCTTTTGCCGAAAAGCTGTGGAACAACGAAATTAAAAACTATGCCCGCAATCCGGCAGAGTTTTTCTGGCGCAAAACCACCTTTTTCGGCCGCATGTATCAAAAGGTGGTGGTTACCAAAAAGGAAAGTCTGTATTAAAGGCGGTCCGCCGCATATGAAAAATCCCCGGATTTTCCGGGGATTTTTTTTGCCGTTGTTCCGTTTTTTTCGGAACGGTGTTTGTCAAAACAGGGCTTTTATTTTTTCGCCGATTTCAAGCGCCGGATCCAGCCGTTTCATGGCGCCGGTCTGCTCAGTGTCATATCCGTCGATGTCGACCGCAAAGCCGCCTTCGTAAAGCGATTGAACAAAGCGCTGATGTTTCGGCGTCAGCCAGTTTTTGCCGCGGAAAACCAGTACCGGCTTGCCCGAACCGCAGGCTTCGCAGGCCATGGATACGGAGTCTCCGGTAACGATGATGCGGTCGGCACAGGCGTAAAAGCCCATGATCGGGTTGTCTTTTTTCTCGCCCCACAAATAAGTGTAAGCGGGGATATGGCCGATTTTCTTCATGATGATGTCTTCCGCCTCTTTGCCGGTGCGCCGCGACGAAGTGATCAGAATCGAACCGCTGACCTGATTGTGCACGTTCAAAATCGCGTCGGCCAGCATTTCCGCGTTTTCGGCGGTAAACGGTTTTTTCTTGATCGCGCCGCCGACCAGCACCGCCGTCAGCGGTTTGGGCAGCTTGGCAAATTCGGTTTCCCATTTGGCGCGGGCTTCTTCAAGCGCCTTTTCCGAAACGCGGTGGGCGCAGCCGGTGATGTAGAACAGGTTGTCGCCTTCCGCTTTGCCGCGGTCGTGTTCGGGGATGATTACCAGGTCAATGTCTTTTAAGCCGAATTTGCCCGGGAACATCAGCTGGATAATCTTGGTTTTGCCTTTGGAGGCCTTTTTCAGCCACAGCGCAATCGGCGCGGTCCGCCGGCTGATCGACAGCACGGCGTCGGGGAAGGGTTCGTTTTTGAGCGACGAACTTTCCTTGCGGTTGACGCCGATCAGGGTTTTGCCGCGAAGCATGTTCGGCAGAGCCGCCAGCCGGTTATATACGATCTTTTTTTCGATAATTTCAAATTCGTCCTCGATGACGGGGAAAATTCCCTTGGCCTGGCCGACGCTGCCGGCCCGGTCGTCCATAAGTGCCCAGATAGTTTTTTTCATGTTTGATAACTCTAATATTTTTATGGTAAAACGATTCGTTTCCCATTATATTATCTATGTTGATTAACACAATCTTTTTTTAACCGATCCGGAGGCCGCAATGAAAAAATTTGCCTTTTTGATAACCGCAGTGATGATTGGTTTTGCCGGTGCCGCAAACGCCCAGATGGCCGCCACCCGCGATGCCCAGTATATTGCCGTGCTGCGCGCGGTGGTCAACTACAAGATTGACGACGAGGAAAACATCCGCAACATCGAACGCCTGCGCGAAGACCGCCGGTTTAACGAAAAAGTGCAGAAAATGCTCGACAAGCTGAGCAACAACCGCAGCAAAAACACCACCAACCGGAAAGTTTTGCAGATTTTGGAACAGGCGGGAAAAGATTTGTATAACCTTTTGGATTAAGCATTGTTTAACCAAGCGGTGCTAAAGTCTGAAAAAAGGTTTAACCAGATGGGGAAGAAAATGAAAAAGTTTACATATGCCATGTTGGGTGCGGTTTTGCTGCTTGCCGGGTGCCGGTATCACGAGTTTTATTACGACGAAGAAGCTCTGAACGCCGAAAACAACGCCGCGGCGGAAAGCTCTGTCTTAGCCGCCGAAACGACGGTAACCGCAATCCCCGTCAATGATCCCGCGGCTTCGGCGGCGGAAGAAAAAAAGGCGGCCGAACGGCCGGCTCCCGCGGCGGAAGAAAAAGAGAAAATCGAAGTCATGAACCCCGATCAGCCGGTGGAAAAGCTGGTTTACGATTCGGCTTATGACCGTTTTCTCGACAACGTCGTCATCAAAGCCCGTTCGGAAAATTACGTTACCTACGAATACAAGGACGTGCGCGTTGACGAGCTGGCGCCGATTGCCTCCCGCTATTGTCTGGAACACGGCAACCGTACCGCGGTGCTGCGTGGCGTAATCCTTTACAAAAATTATGCCCGCCGCGCCACTTTTGACTGCCTGCGCTTGCAATAGACTTTGTAAAACCCTATATAGATACAAAGAAATAAAGATTGCAAACGTATCGGTCAAGAGTATCAGATGGGAAAAGATTTATACAGCATTTTAGGCGTGTCCAAAAGCGCAACCAAGGCGGAGATCAAGTCCGCCTATCATAAGCTGGCACGCAAATATCATCCCGACGTCAACAAGGACAATCCGTCGGCAGCCGAAAAATTCAAGGAAATTTCGGCTGCTTACGACATTTTGGGGGATGACGAAAAAAGGAAAAAATACGACAACAACGAAATTGACGGCGACGGCAAGCCGACCGGCTTCGGCGCCGGTTTCGGCGGTGCGTACGGCGGCGGCAATCCGTTCGGGCAGGGCGGTTTTTATTCGTCTTCCGGCGGACAAAACGCCAACTTCGACTTCTCTTCCATTTTCGGCGACGACATTTTTTCGGCTTTCGGCGGCGGCCGGGGAGGTTATCAGGGCTTCGGCGGCGGCGCCAAACGGCCGCGCAAAGGCGAAGACATTACCTATACCATGCGGATCGATTTTCTGACCGCGGTTCGCGGCGGCGAACGTCAGGTGACGCTCGGCGGCCGCAACATCAACGTCAAAATCCCTTCCGGCACCGTCGACGGACAGACCCTGCGCCTGAAAGGTCTGGGCGGCCCGGGGCATTATAACGGCGAAAACGGCGACGTGCTGATAACCTTAAACGTCGACAAACACCCTTATTTCGGGCTGGAAGGGCAGAATATTACCATGGAACTGCCGATCACCGTCAAAGAAGCGGTTTTGGGCGCCAAAATTACCGTACCCACCATCGACGGCCAGGTCGCGGTCAAAATTCCGTCCTATGCCGGCAGCGGCGACAAACTGCGCCTGAAAGGCAAGGGCATCAAAAACCGCAACGGGCAGGGAGATCAGCTGATTACCCTGAAGATCGTTGCGCCGCGCAACAAAAATCCGGAGCTGGAGAGAGTTCTGCAAAGCATGCCGGATGAGAATGTCAGGACTTTTTAATGCTTCTGGAGGCTTTGCGCGACTTTGAATGGTACAACGAGGCGGCGGACGTCGCTTTCGGCGAGCGCGGCGTGCGGGTGACGGCAGCGCCGCAGACCGATTTCTGGCAGGATGCCGTCCGCGGCTATCATCGGGACAGCGGCCATTTCTTTTTTGCCCGCCGCCGGGGCGCCTTTGTCATGACCGTTTGCTGGCGCTTCGGCATTCCCGTCGATTTTGCCCAGTGCGGACTGATGGGGCGGGTTGACGAAAACCATTGGTTTAAAATTTCCGTCATGTCGAAAAACGGCAGTTCGCTTAACGTCGGCAGCGTCGTTACCGCCGGCGGCTGTTCGGACATGGCGCTGACGCCGCTTTCCGCCGGCGCGGCGGAAATCTGGTTCCGGCTGAAGAGGAACGACGACGGTACCTCTGAATTGTCCTATTCCGTCAACGGCGTGGTTTTCGTTCCGGTTCGTCTGTTCCGCCTGCCGTTTGCCGACGATGTGTTTTCTGCCGGCGTTTTCGCCTGCAGTCCGTCGGACAAGCCCTATACCGCCCTGCTGACTTCGATTGATTTTTCATAAGGTACATGTGGAATTTTTATTCCGGAATCTGAATATGAAATATTGCAAAATCGACAACCGTTCCCTCAGACCGATTCTTTTTTTTACCGGCTGGGGCAGTGATAAAACCGGTTTGTCAGTCTGCACGATACCGATGACGTTTTGATTTCCTGGGGTTATCGGGATTTGGAACTGGATTTTGATTTTCCGCTTATGAAAGGATCGATCCTGCCGCCTGTTCGGCCGGCAGGGCGGGAATATGCCCGCTTCTTGTTGTTCATGCGGCGTTTGAAACATAAAAACAGGAAGAAAACGGTTGTCTTCTTCCTGTTAAAAAAAAGATGTTTACATTTTTATGCTTATTCGTAGAACCAGGCAATGCCGCATTTGTAAAAAGCGTCGCAATTGCAATGCGCGGCGGCTTCGGCGGGCGAAAGCGGAATGTCCTTGGCTTCGTATTCGCCGGAATCAAGATTGGAAGGATAACCCCGCGGCGGAATGATGCCGGTCGGGCTGACGACCAGATATTTCAATCCGGTCGAACCGTTGCCCCAGTCGGTAGACGCCAGCGTGGCGCACGCTTTTTCCGTCAAGCCGTTGTAAACCATGACAAAACCTTTGTTTAAGGCGATCGACTTAACGAATACTTCGCCGTTGAATATGTGCAGCAGCTTTTTGTTCATACCTTCGATTTTGTGTGCGCCGGCAACCAGATTAAGAGTGTAAACCTGCTGGTCCAAATCTTCATAGCTTTTCTGATCCGCATACAGGTTTTTGATTTTTCGCGCGGTCGTGCTGATGTCAACTATCAGTTGGTCGGTGTTGATTTTTTCCATTGCTTTTGAATATGCGGCTATGCCTCCGACGGACAAAACGCCGATCACTGCCAATACGCCTAATATTTCAACCATTGAACGTCCGCTTTGACAGCTGTAATAGCTTTGCATTAGATGTAGTCTCCCAAAAACAACTCATGTAAAAAATATTTTATTCTAAACAAAATTAAAATACAAGTGGTTTATATAACTTTGATACGTATATAACCTATTGTTTTATCTGTTTTTTTTTTTTTGATTCCGGGAAAATGTCATAAAAATGTAACAAAAATAACCGTTTTTTACAGTTTGAAATTTTTAATGCCGATTGCCAAATAGTCAGATTTTTCCGTTTGCGTGTTGCGCAAAAATTTGATCAGTAAATTTTTATCATTGCCGATTATGTTTTGGGTAAAAACGGTTTTTTACGAAACGGCGCTTGCTCATCGGCGAAAATTGTCCGTTTGTCCTTGCTTTTTCCGTCAATCGACACGTTAATTGCGGCCGGCTTGTCGCGCTTTTCGAACATGACGATAAATTCGATGTCCGGACATATGTTTTCGGCCTGTGAAAAGTCGGTTTTGAGATACAAGTTGTCCGTCCATACGGTTTGGACTTTTTTATAATGTGCAAGGGTGTACCGGACGATGTCGGCGGATTGGTTACCTTCATTCCGAGAGTGTAGGAACAGGGCTTTTTAAGTCCCGGTTCGGGGCTTGTTGAAAATTTATTGATTTCCGTGTCAAGAGCCAGACCGTATTTTTCTTCCAAAGCAGGGTGTTGCTTCCACAGGTTTTGTCCCGGCGCAGTCCATTGTTCCCGAAACCGGCGGCTTCGACAGCGTCGGCGCAATATCAAGCATTGTCCGGCGATGTTTTTGCGGTTCCGAACCCTTTTGAGGATTAATGATTGTAAAAAATATTTGCCGTTTGCTTCTTTGGGGATAAATTGAGTTTTTGCCGCGGACGACGTGATCTCCCGGAACGGTGATGACCGTATTATGGTAAAAATTCTGTTTCTTTACCCATTCTATGAAATCTGCGGCCATTTGGCCGGCGCAGACAACCGCGTCGCGTTTATTGCCGAATTTTTGTTCGCATCCGGGATCAAGAAACGTGGTCAGCTCGTGTGTGCACACCGTTGTAATTACTGTTAAAAAGGATTTTTTCCTTCCGCTAAATGCAAAATTTCCCGCCGGACGGTGTCGTATAAAACACTGTCTTTGATTCCCCGGTCGTTTTCCTTTGCACCGCTGGCGATATCGGGATATTTTTTTAACGGTTCTTCATTTCCCGCAACAAAGTCAAAACCATGCCGGCGGGCAAATTTATCCGTTCCGGCGAAGGCAATGTCGGCATTTTGGATAAAAGAAGCATTATGGCCGTGTTTTTTCAAAATGTCAGACAGACTTGTTGCGTTTGGCAGGTTGCTGTTGACAACGGAAAAGAGATTCTTAAGCTTGGTTTCCGTCTTGTCCGGCAAGCTGCAGATTCCGGCGGTTAAGGCGGAAATCGTTGCATCGGCATACACATAAGGCCTGCAACCTGGAAATTTGCTGTTTTGCTCCCGCAGCGCGGACAGCCGCGGTAGCAGGTTTTGTCCTTTGACGTTTCTGTAACCGTCTTCCATAGACTCCGGCTAAGGACAATCGTGTTTCGGGGCCTTTAACGAAAGAAGAGTTCCGCTCGTTTGGAGCAATATATTCTTTTTCGTAAATATCCGTCGTTTCAACTGTTCCGGCCAGCCGGTTGATGATTCCAAAGGTGTATACAAAAAGAAAAAGCGGCAGCATAACTGTGACAACACGTGTTTTGTCTGACGGAGATTGCGCGGCAAAGGCAGACAAAGGAGGGACGACGCTGCAGAAAAAGATAAAGCAATATTTAACGAGCTGCCGGCCTTGTTTGCGTTTTCGGCGTAAAAGATAATATAGTCAAAGTGCGTTTTTCCCAGAAATAAAGTGTCAGAAGATAAATGGTGCCCAATATGCCGGAAATGAAAAACAAAATTGTAACAAATACGGTCTTGGCAAATTTCATCATATGTTCCAATGCAAATTATTTGTTATTTATAATCAAAATTTACGCCGTAAACAGATCCTTTTTTATAGTTCTTTGAGGTTGTAACGTTTGTTTCTTTTTTCCGCGCAAGCCGATTGTTCGTAAAAAATTTGCAACCCTTGGCAGCTTAAGCATAATTTTTTATCGGTTATGCGGTCAGCGTTCTGCCGGACGATGATTTCCCGTTCCGAAGACTGCGCAAATTCGTCACCCCGGAAATGCCGACCTCTTTTTTGTTGCCTCGGGACGGATTGTTTCAAAAAATAAACCTTTGCCGGCTGACATAAGCGGGATAAATTGTCTGCATCGTATTCGGCCGGCCCACGAGCTATGTTCTGCCGGATACGTTCTGCCGGACGATGATTTCCCGTTCTGAAGGCTGCGCAAATTCGTCACCCCGGAAATGCCGTCCTCTTTTTTGCTGCCTCGGGACGGATTGTTTCAAAAAGTAAACCTTTGCCGGCTGACATAAGCGGGATAAATT
This sequence comes from Azospirillum sp. 51_20, assembly GCA_001917175.1. Taxonomy (GTDB): domain Bacteria; phylum Pseudomonadota; class Alphaproteobacteria; order RF32; family CAG-239; genus JAFUYI01. The sequence goes on along the minus strand of MNTV01000018.1, from coordinate 58,834 downwards.
GTCCGTATCGTATTCGGCCGGCCAACAGACTATACGGGCCTTACGAGGGTGCCAAAATGTCTGTGCCTGTTTGTCCGCACGGACGCAAAACACAAAAAGTAACCCCCTGTGTCTAACACGTGGTTTTCAGGGGAACAAAAAAGGAGGAACTGTAGTTCCTCCTTTTTGAAAAGACTTTTCGTCGCCGGATTAGTAATAAACCCAGGTAACTTTGTTGGCGTCGCCTTCCTGGTTGCAGCCGCCGGCAGCGGTAGCCAGATTCAAAGGCAGCGTACCCGATGCGGTTGTACCGGCAGTAGCGGTACCGGCCTGAACGCTTACCAGACCCGAACCAGAACCCGAACCCCAGTCGGAAGAGGCCATCTGAACGCAGGCTTCCTTCGAAAGGCCGCTGAATACCAGCGTGAAACCGGCGTTGGCACGGCCGCTGACCGTGGTCGCGGAAATGGTAACCTCACCGTTAAAAGCATTGTAAGCGACTTTGGCGCTAGTCGGCGACTGGCCACTCAGCATTTCGGCACCGATCGCACCCATTTTGATGGCGATTTCGGTAGTCAGTCCCGAATAGTTCGGCTGACCGGAGTACAACGTACGAACGTTGGCAACGGTCGTGGAAACCTGATCCAGAGCCTTGGACGTTTTGAACTTGGCCATGGCTTTCGAATAACCGGCGATACCACCGACCGACAAAACGCCGATAATGGCCAGAACGCCGAGCATTTCAACCATGGAACGGCCGCTCTGTTCACTCTTATATAAAGTCTTCATTTTTTTCTCCCAAAAAAAATCGTATTCCAAGTAATTATAATAGCTGATTTTTAGCTATAATACAAGTTGTTTTTAGCCTAATACGATAAAATCCGCCACAAAATTATTCCATTGTCCACAAGACTTTGGATCCGTTGCGACAGATTTTCTTCGCTTCCGGCCGGCTAACCGGCAGCTTGAAGGTCTCTTCTCCCCAACTGAAGCTCTGACGGTTGTCTTTGCCGACGATGGTTACCTGTAAGAGGCCTAATTCTTCCGGTCGTTCAAAACGGTAGGCCGCAAGGGCAATGCATTCCCCCGTGTTCAGTCCGCTGTAAACGACATCAAAACTGCGCTCTCCGGGCATCACGGTATCGCCGTTTTCCCCGCTTCCGATTTTTACCGGTTTTCCGAGAGCGTTAATCAATTTGCCGTCATCATAGGACAAATTGGTTAACATATTGTTATCAATTGCCGACTGGGTGCTCAATCCCCAGTAATCAACCCGGCTGGCATAGTTTTGGCGGACCAGCCTGGCGATTTCCTCCACCTGCAGCGCCGCTTCTTCCACTTTTTTGTTTGGCGAAACATATTGCCGGACGATAAGTATGACCGCCGCCGTCATTATCGCAAGCAGGACATACAGTTGGCGCGTTTGCAGATGCCTGTTCATGTTACATGCCCATCGAACTGGTGATTTGGTCTTGCATTTCGAACGTGCCCATAACCGCCCAGGCGATAACGCCGGAAACCATCAGCAGGGCGACCATGTTCAAAACGCTGGCCTTTTGTTCAATAACGTAGGCGGATTCGTCCAGCCAGTTGTTGGCCAGATTTTCCAACGCTTCTTCAAAGTTGTCCATTTCCGAATAAATCTTCAGGTCACCGATAATTTCCGCGTCCGGAAAATCCAGCTTCGTTTTGGACAGCGCCTGACCCAGGTTGTCACCGTTGTTGACGAACACCAGAGCCTTGTCTATCCGCTCCTTTAAATATCGGGTCGAATCTTTACGCAAAGCGCGCATGGCGTTCGATACCGGCGTTCCGCCCTTGACCAGCGCCGACATGGCCAAAAGCCAGGTAATGCCGACGAAGGTCTTGTACAGCGACCATGGCGGCAGGTGGTCGGCAATTGCCCGCGTCGGTCCGGTCCAAATGCCGATCGTCAGATAAATTACGAGCATGATGGCCGGCAAAATCGAAAAGGCGACGACCCAGTATTCCTGAATCCAACTGGACAGTCCGACCAGGGTTTTGGCCGTTCCCTGCCAGCGCGTGTTCGGTGCCGCGTCGATCATCGGCGGCACCATGAAGGCGCCGATACCGTAAATGATCAAAACAACCATCATCATCAGAAACGCCGGGTAAGAAATAGCACTGATAATCGGGCGGATCATCTTGGTGGTGCCTTCGGTTACGCGGATCAGGTTGTAAAGCGCGCCTTCCAGGTCGGAAACGTCGCCCACCGAAAGCATCAGCCGTTCGCGGTCCGGCGCCCAGCCTTTGAGCGCATCGGAGAACGACATACCGTTCTGCAGTCCGTAGCCCCATTGGGCAATGGCGATCGCCAGCGGCTCGCTCGGGTTTTTGCCGTCGTTGGTAATGGTGGCGTGCAGCATGTCGAGCGCGTTCATCAACGAAAAGCGGTTGCTCATCAGCGACGCAATTTTACGATAGATTTTCAGCCTGGTGGAGCCGGAAGTCATACAAATGATTTTGGCGTAGTAAATTTCGATGGCGTTAACTTTTTTTAATGCCTGACTGAGGTTTGAGGCCGAATCTCTTTTCTTTTCATCCATCTCTTATTGTCTCCCTGTCTTCTGATAATTCCGGGTCTTGATGTTAATATACCGGGCGCTGATCCAGAAGGCCGCACCAGCGTTCCACTTCGTCAAGGTCGATCAGTCCCTTCAGCATTCGTTCCAAAGCGGCGTCCTTCAGCGTTCTTCCGTTTAAATCGCCGGTCCAGTAGTCGATGGCCTTGCGGGTTTCTCCCGCGATCATCAGTTCCAGGAACGTTCCGTCCGGCAGAATCATTTCCTGTACGCCCAAACGTCCTTTGATGCCGCGTCCTTCGCAGAATTTGCAGCCGGGACCTTTCAAATAGGTGTTTTCGACGCCGAAATCGCCGAGTGCCGTCCGCAGACGCTTGACCGCCGGATTGTCCAGCCTTTCTTTGACCGGTACCCGGCAATAGGGGCACAGTTTGCGGAACAGACGCTGGGAAATCAGCCCTTTCAGCAGTTCCGGGTCGCTCAGCATGTAAGATTGTACGCCCATGTCGCGCAGACGGGTTACGATGGCCGGCGCCGAGTTGGCGTGCAGGGTGGCCCATACCAGGTGGCCGGAAAGCGCACCTTTGAACGTCAGGCTGGCAGTGGCCAGCGAACGGATTTCGCCCACCATCAGCACGTCCGGGTCGGAACGCAGTGCCGCCGACAGCGCCAGCGTAAACTGAACCGTCTTTTCTTCTTCCGTGTTGGCGTTGGTCACCGGCATCTGCCGGGCGCCCGGGATCGGATATTCCGGCGGGTCTTCCACCGTCAGCAGATTGATTTCGCCGTTTTTCTCTTTGATCAGTTTGATCATGTTACGTTGCAGCAGCGTCGATTTTCCCGAACCGGTCGGACCGGCCACGATGTTCAGTCCTACCGGCGCCGCGCGCAGGCGGAAAAACAGGTCTTGTTCGTATTCGCCGCAGCCCAGAGCCGCCAGGTCGTCGTTGCCGTCCGGATTGTCGTCGGCGTAAAGAATACGCATAACCAGGTATTGCGAACCGAACGCGATCGGGTTGAATTGCAGACGGATGGCCAAAACGTTGTGCGGCAGCATCAGTTTGCCTTTGGAACCGCGCAGCGGAGTAGACCCCAATTTTTGCGCGCCCTGAAATTCGTTCTGGGCATAGTTGGCGTCGGAAATGTCGGCGGAAGCAAAAGCGGCACGCACAAATTGGTCGCCCCATTCCTTGCTGTATTCCATTTCTTTGATCATAACGCCGTTGGCGCGGAAAAAGATTTCCGTGCAATTGTCGGAAACGACGACATGCACGTCGGAAACTTTCATTGACGAAGCGCGTTTGATGATGTTGACGAAGTCCCTCTGCATTTGCAGCCGGGCCAAGTCTTCGTCGTCTTCGGAAAAGACTTGGTTACGTTCGGCCATCGCGTAGATGGTCGCCAGCTCGTTTTGCGAAATGTAAACCGGGGATTTCATCTTGATCCCCTTCTTTTCCGCAATGCTCAGAAAGCTTAAAACCGGGCCGTCAAAACGGTGGTCTTTGGAAATAAGCAGTGTGCCGTCGGCAAAAAGAGCCAGCCGCCGCCTGGTTTCGTCGTTGATATTAAGCGCCGAGCCGTCGGGCAGCTTGGCTTTGGGCATCGTACAAAGATAATTGTCGTTGGCAAAAAGACCTTCAATGAAGTCTTTTGCGCTCTGCTTCTTCGGCTGCTCGTTCTGAGCAGCCGAAGAAGTGTTGTTCTCTTTGTTGTTTGCGCTTTCTTCTACCATTTACTTCGCTTATCTGATAAACATACCCTGACCTAAGCTCGGAATTCCCTGCGTAGCGTTGATCTGGCGTCCGCGGGACGGATTGCCGCCGTTATTGCCGCCGGCGTTCGGGTTGTCCGGATCATAAGGCTGTTTAATGGTAATGTCGGACGGAATCGGCTCCCGGTCCAGAATGCCGCCGGCCGAGAAATACAGCACGTCTTTGGCGTTGTCTTTGACCGCGCTCAGATAAGTCTGGGTAATTTCGTCAATGGTAAAGCCGTTTCTCAAAGTGGTGCCGACTTTGGCCATGAAGACGTCGCCTTCCGTGTTGATCAGTTTGGCCGCCAGTTCTTCGCCCTGACCGGTAATTTCCATAATTGCATATTCGTTGCTGAGTTTGACTTTTTCCGGCGACAGAGGCGTCGTCAGGTCAATGCCGCTGGCGGTGGCAAACGGATTTTTGCGTCCGCTCTTGCTTTCGGCTTTGGCCGCGGCGATTTTTTTCTTGGAAGATTCGATTTCCGCTTCCAGCCGGGTTTTTAAGATCGAAATCTGGCTTTCGAGGTTGGCCACCTTCTTGTCGTGGGCAATTCTCGCCGCTTCCGCTTTGCTCTTAAGATCGTCGGCCTTTTGTTTCAGAATGTTCATCTTTTTCGTGTTATCGTCCAGAATTTGTCTGATTTCGGCGTCTTTCTTGGCCATTTGGGCATAAACGGCCGCATTCGTCTTAATCCATTTCTGGGTTGTGCCGAGCATCGTTGCCTTGTAGGCTTTGACAATTTTTTCCTGCCGCAGAGCTTCCAATGCGGCGGCGGCTTCTTTCAGTTTCGTCTGTTCGGCCACCATCAGGCGTTCCTGCTCGTTTTCCCATTCAATCCTTTTTCTTTCCTCTTCCTCTTTGCGGGCCTCTTCTTCCTGCTGGGCTTTCAGTCTTTGTGCCTTGACCGCGGCAATTTCGTTCTGAACCCTTTCTTTTTTCAGTTCCAGATTGAGCAGGGTGGTCTGTTTTTCCAAATCGGACATTTTGGTAAACAGGTCGTTGCTGATCGACGGCGAAATGTTTTCGTCAAAACCGCCGGTGGCTTCCGCTCCGAGGAGCTTTCCGGTTACCGTCGGCACCGCTGTCGGTGGCGTATCCGAAACGGTTTTTACTGCCGGCGCTTCGCCTTCGATCATCATGTTGAGGCCGTCGCTGCCCGCCGGTGCGTTTTGGGCGGGCGCCGTTTCGTTTTCAACGGCGATGGAAATTTGTTCGGAGGAATTGTCGTCTGTGCTTCCTTCCATCGGAATGACGTCGGTGGCAACGCTGTCGGTCGGCTGGGACGGGGAAAGGAGACCGTCGCCGCCGGGCAGCGATACGTCACCCATCTGTTCGTCGAACAGGGAAATTTCTTCCGGTGCGGATGACCCTTCGTCTGCCGGCGACAAAGAAATGGTATCGTCGTCTTCCAGTAAAGTGACGGTTTGCGCGGCAGCCTGATCGGCCAGCAGTCCCGCGGCGATTACAACGGCCAGACCGCATAACGTATTTCTAAAACTATAATGCATAGATAGCTCCTTCATATTCCCAAACACCGGTATCGGGGTTGTATTTTATCATATTAATCTTAAGTCCTGAAAATTTTGTTAACAAAGTGCTCCAGACTTTGGGATTATAGTTTGAACTGAATTGAAACTTGACGGAACGGTAGACGTTCTGCTGAGGAGAGGTGTAAACCTCGTCCGACAGCGAAACTTCCTGATCGATCGACTGGAAAAATTCGTTCAGATTGATTTTCAGATCAAGCATCGATTTCGTCGGTTCCGAAAGTTCCGTCTTTATCTCGTCCAGGCTCAAAGCCGCCATAACGCTGGTTCCCGTATCGGAAATGGAACGGGCGGAAAATTGGAGACCGGAAGCGTTAAGCGCTTTGTCGGCAATCGATATCCGGCCGAACATTCTGGACCAGCTGGTGCTGGCGCCGCCGCTTGTACAGGTTATTTCGCCGATCTTCCAGCCGGGAGGCATGATTTGCAGCAGATCCATAATCTTGTTGTTGCAGCTGTTGAGGATGGCCGTCGGATCGGGCAGGTTTTCCCACGGCTTGGGCTCCGGCGGAATTTCTTCCGTCTGAACCACCTTGGGCTGTACCGGAACAATCACCGGAACCGTCGGCGTGGTATCGAAAAGGCTCATGAAGAGCTGATACGCGACATAAAGAACGACAAAGGCACCGGTACCGGCAATGACGTAAAACATCTTGCCTTTGGTGTTGATCTTTTGCAGCTTGACTTTGCTGCCCCGCGCCAGCAGATCTTCAAGCTCGGGGTACAGGGTGTCTTCGATATTCCATTCCGGCGGTGCAATCTTCAGTTTCCAGTCCGGCACCATCAGCATGCTCATAAACTGCTTTTTGGCGTCTTCTTCGGAAAGGTAAAGCATATCGCCGTTCGCCAGGATAACGTCGTCGCGCACGCAGACATACCACCAGCCGTTCGGAACTTTGAAAACGGCGACAAATGAAGGCTGATCGCTCAGCGCCGTGGCCAGGCCGATTGCCGCCGCGTTCATGCCCGGTTTGTAACCGTCGGCGGAAACGCAGATGCCGAACTGCGGCGTTTTGCCTTTTTTGATGCAGTAAAGATCGGCGCCTTCCAAAACCCCTTGCGAAGATTCTACGATTTCGGCCAGAGGCGCGTCCTGGTTCTGCAAAGATTGCCAGAACAAACTGGTTGCAAACTCAACCCCGCCGGAAACAAAATGCGTTCCCCAGCTCCGCTCCTGGTCGGTTTTGTAATCGTCATCTGACATTTTGGCATCATCTAACACGTTGGTTTCCTTAATCTAAGAATTTTCAGTCTAGTCGTGTACTCTGGTTTCCGGGTTAAGCGGGCTTTCGAGAACGACCGGGGTTAAAATAATGACCAGGATGCTTCTGACTTTTCCAGCCGTGGCGGAACCGCCCAGCAAAGAGTTGGTCGCCGAACCGACGCCGCGTTTTTCGGCGCTGTTCTCAACCCGTTCATAACCGGTCAGAACCAGGGATTCTCCCGATTTCATGGCGACTTCCTGCGTAAAGCCGCGGGATTCGATGATCGGGTTTTGAATATATTCGCCGCCTTCGCTCTGTTCTTCACCGGTGTCGGAACCGCTGATCAGGTCAACTTTTTCCAAAGCCAACAGGTCGGACAGGGTAAGGTCAAACTTCAGAAGCAGTCGTCCGTGTTCCAGAATCCGCGGCAAAACGTTCATGGTGAAACCGGTTTCGATTTCTTCCGTTTCCGTCGACAGGTCGTAATAGTTGGAGTCGCCGCCGCTGTTGGTTTTGGTGATTTCGGAAATGTAGTTTTGCTTCTTGACAACCTGAATCGGAGCCGACTTGTTGTTCAAAGTGGTAACCGTGCCGCTTGTGATCAGGTTGGTCGTTGCCTGGGTTGACAATGCCTGGATGCTGGCGTTAATGTTCCAGTTGCCGGGCATCAGGGTCATTGTCAGATTCTGAGTAACGTCGGACGAAAGGCCGCTGGCGGCGCTGGCGACGCCGATGCTGGTTTTTCCGTCTTTGAAAGCGGAACTGAGATTGAGGCCAAAGGTGTCCGAATCGTCAATGGTAACCTGTAAAACTTTGATGCTGATGGCAACCTGACGGGACAAACGCGCGTTTTGTTCGTTGATATAGTGAGCCACGCGTCTGATTTCGTTCGGCGTTGCCGTCAGCGAAATGGTGCCGTTGGTCGGGTCAAGCGACAGCTGGGCATCTTTTCCGATCATTGAAGTGATCGATTTTTCAATATTGCTCCACAGTTCAAGTTCGGCCGTATTGGTCAGTGTCAGGGACGACGAACCGCCGCTGCCCGAGTCGGTGGACGAACCGCCGATGTTGCTGCTCAGGCTCTGTTTCGTCGGCAGACTGTACAAAACGAAGGTTTTGGTCATGAATTTGTAAAAGTAAATTTCGTTTTTGTCATATCTCCACCAAATGCCGAAACGTGAGCCGATTTCATCCAGCAGGCCGCTCAGGGGACCGCGGTAGGAAACCAGCATTTTGGTCGGGTCGGCCCAGTGTGCATTCATCTGTTCGGGCGAAGGCGCGTTTTCTTCCGCATTTTTCAACAGATCTTCTTCCAGATGCGGTGCGTAGCGAACCTGAATGGAGGTGATTTTGTTGATCATGTCGCCGACTTCATACAAGGTTATCGGACGGTTGCTGATCAGGGTAATGCCTTCTTTGGTTTCGAGATACGCCGGAATCGGAGCGCCTTCGTATTCGACAACGCTCTTGTCGCCGAGCCAGATTTCATTTTTAACCCGGACAACGTCGGCCGGTGCCGGTGTGCTCGGCTCTTTGGCCTTTTCCTTGAGTTCGGTCGTGGCTTCCACTTCCCGTTCCAGCGTAGCGTCCATGCTGGTGGCAACGGAACAGGCGCCGATCAAAGCGACCAGGCCCAGACTCAGGCTGTATTTAATCCAATTATTCATACGCATTCTCATCCTCCATAGTCTCGACTACCAAGACGCGGTTTCCTTTATAAAATGTTGCGATCGGTGCCGGCCGTGCTCTGGCAAAGGCTCTGACCAAAGCCGAACTGACGTCGGCAAAACGCCCCCGGAACATGGCTCCGGCGGTTAGGGTATAGTTGCGGTTAGTGTTCCAGATCAGCCGCCAGCCGGCGCGATCGCACCATTCCGTCAACAACAGCTTCAGGCTTTTTCCTTCTTCCGCCAGCCAGTCTTCGACCGGGTCGTCGGCATTGTAGCCGTCTCCGGTGCCGGCCTCACCGTCGTCGCTGACGTTCTGCTGAGTTTCGTCAACGGTGATTTCTTCCTCATAATCAACGACTTCTCCATCAATTGAAGGCGGAATGGTGGCGGACATGTTGCTGCCGGCACCGGCCTGAACGACCAGATGGTCGCGCGGTGTCCTTTCGCCGTATTCGCGATAATCGGCGGCAACTTTCGTATAATTTACAAATTCGTCTTCGGCGGCGCAGCCGGTAATGCCCGGAGTGGGATATTGTCCGGCCGGACAGGTTTGTTTGACCGTCGTGCCCGGAGCAGCCGGTGCTTCCGAATAGTTGTATTCATAATCGTTGTTGCTTGCACAACCCGATAACAGCAGAACTCCTAAAAAACCGGCTGATAAAAGAAATTTGTAGTTCATTTTTGTGTTTCCTAAGCTGTTTTTATTCATATTTTTTAACCTATCATACATACTGGAAAAAAATAATCAAGCAGATATTCTACCACGACTGGTAATACAAATTCCGCCCTTTATTGCTTTCCTGCACAGTGTTGTTAACGTTTTCATTTATCCGTAAGGTCCTGATAATGAACGAATTTGGCTCACGGGATGTGAAGACGGTATTTATTTTTTCGTACTCTACACCCTTATTAGTTAAAATATTGTGTAACAAATTTAATCTTTTTTGCTGCAGTTCAAAAGAGCTGGTCCGGTCAATTCTGATTTCGAGAATGACGCTCGGGTCCTCGATGACTTTGTTGGCGAAAGCCTGTATCCAGCGAAGCGTGGTGCCCGAAATTTCGGCTCTGCCCGGCTGGAAGGAAAGTCTCATTTCCGCCGGCAGGATTTTGGCGGGGGACTTGTCGCGGCTGAATGCGGAGAACAGCCCTCTGCGTTTTTTCGGTTTTTCTTCTGTTTGCAGGTTTTCATTGTCGTCCGCGGCGGTTTCGGCGTTTTCGTCCGAACTGCCGAACATTGAGGCCAGGCTCTTCAGCAGTCCGCCGCTTTTGCCGTCGTTTTCGGCCGTGTCGCTTTCCGCGGCGGTTTCCTCATTTTCTTGTTTTTTGTTTTTCTTCGGCGAAACCAGCTGCGGCGTCAGGTTTTTGTCGTTCATAATGTCTTCCGGAATCGGGATCAGAATGTTTTTGACCATTTCCGCTACCTGAACTTCTTTGCCGTCTTCGGCGATTTTTTCCGGTGCGTTGAGGGCAGCGTTGATTTCCGATTCGCTCATGCCTTTGTAAAAGTCTTCGTCAAGAACATGGTTGTTTTTGGGGTTACGGGTGCCTTTGGCGACCACCCACGGGCTGTCCGTGTTGCCGGCCGTATCTTTTTCGCTCATTTCATACCATTCGCGCGGTGCCGCTTTCGTCGCTTCCGCGGTTTGTTCGACGGCGATCTTGTCAATGTTCAGTTTGCCGCCGTCGGCCATGGCGATCTGATTGTCGGGCGCTTTGCTTGCAATTTCCACCTTTTCGGCGGCGCCGTTGCCGAATTCAAGCGGGATCGCCTCGCTGTCGGCCTGCTGCGGAAGCGTTGCGGCAAGCAGCTGCGTTTTGGCCGTTTCCGCGGGCTTTTCGGCATTCTGCCGCTCCGCGGCCGGTTCCGTTCGGTTCGTTCCGGCTTCTTCCGCAAAAACGTTGTCGGCGACCGTCGCCGGTTGCGGCGCTGCGGCGGCGACAACGGCCGGCCGTTCGGCGACCGGCTGCGAGTCGTTGCTTGCCGTCATGCTTTTTGCCGGATTGAAAACGGAAGCGGCGGCCGAATATTCAAGCGGAATGTCGGCGGCGTCTTCTACCGAATTGATGCGGATGCCTTCTTCCTCATCGTCGAAAACAAACAGGTTTTTATCTATGAAAATTTCCCGTTCGGCCGGCTTCGGCGCCAGTGCGGCCAGAGAAAAGGCCCGGACCGGCGTTGAGGCGGAATAGTTGACCGTCGGCGCTTCATGCTGAAAAAAGAGCGCTATGTTTTTGTCGGGAATTGATATTTCCGCGTTTCTTCGTTTTTCGGGAACGGCAAACAATCCGTTGACCGCCCATATCGTAAACAGAGAAACGACAAAACTGTTAACAAATATTTTTAAAGTCTTTTTTCTCATTAACTTGACCCCTCTAATGGTTAACAATAAATTAAAATAAGGGAATTGGCAAGTATATTGTTTGTTGAAAACTAAATTTTAACGCTTTTTTTCCGGCGTTTGTGAGGACCGCGGAAAAGAACGGACTGTACGAGGCCAAAAATAAATAAGTGTGCGTGCCCGGATGTCGGATGCCCGCATTCCGGCGCGGAGTCTTTCGTTTTTATTGTCCAAAAACGGCCGCTTTTAACTATGAATTTTTTGTTACAGGGAAAAATATTTGCTAAAAACAATATGTTATCAAAATTACGGCAAATGTGATAATGCTGGTAATTTTGGAAAAAATCAGGTATTCTAAAAATGTATAAGTAAAGCACTTTTAATTAATTAAAGGAGAAAAACTATGCAATTTATTAAAAGAAATATCTGGACACTGGCCGCGATGGTTCTGTTCGTAACTGTTGCGATGGTCGGTGACGCCGCGGCGGTTGACGGCACCAGCCTGATGACCCAGGCGAGCAAGAAGGTCTCTAACGTATTCGAAGCCGTTAGAACGATCATCTTCATTCTGGGCGGTTTCGGTCTGGTCGGCGTTGCCTTTGCCGCCATTTTCGGTAAAGTAAACTGGAAATGGTTTGCCGCTTTGGCCGTCGGTCTGGCTATTCTGGCTGCTGCGAACGCCGTCGTTCAGTATGCTGCCGGTTCCAAAGCCGGTACGGGCGTAACCGATACCTTCGGTGTATAGTCCCGGTGACTTAACCACGGGGAGGGCTGCCAGAAGTTTTGGCTAGCCAATGACAGCCCTCCCGTTTTACTGCTAACAAAAGAAGGAAAAAGAAGATGTTGTACGTAAAATTAAAGAAAATAATAATATTTGCATTGGTTGCGTTCTTAGCTTCTTCAATTTTATTTGCAACCAATTCTTATGCCGCGCTGTTTGAAGATCTGACGAGCAAGGGCGCCGAAATCTTCAAAGGCATGCGCGAAATTATCTATGCGGTTGCCGGTTTCGGTATCGTGGCGATTGCCATCGGCGGCTTTTTCGGCAACTTCAACTGGAAATGGCTGGGGGCCATCATCATCGGCCTGATGGTCATTGCTCTGACTGCCGGCATCATCAATTATATGGTGGAAGAAACGGTTATTACGCCGGCCATGATCACCGATACTCTGATCAGCGGCAATGACTCGGGGCTGGCAAAATAGTTTGGACAGAGATTTTAGGAGGGTGCTATGCAAAATTTTAAGTTAAAAAATAGGATGTCTGTATCTCTGTTGCTGCTGCTGACGGCGCTGTTTGTCTGCTTTAATCCTGGATACGCTTTTGCGGATCTGCTCGGGTGCATGCAAAGCGAAGCCGGACGGGGAATTTTCAAAACCATGGCGTGCAAAATCACGACCACGCTGTTTGACATCAGAAAAATCGTTTATATTCTCGGCGGCTTCGGTCTGATCGCTTTTACCTTTGCCGCAATTTTCAACAAAATCAGTTTCAAGCATCTTGCCAACATTGCCTTGAGCCTGTTTCTTCTGTCGATGATGACGCCTTTTATTGAGTATTTTACCCAGGCGCCCGGTGCTAAGCTGACTTACGGCAGTTTTCTGCAGCCGGATTTTACGGAAGCTGACTATTCGATGACTTTCGGCGAATGCGAGGGTGGCGATTGTCCGGTTTCGACGACGGTTGCGGGCGGTGCCGTTGCCGGCGGTTCGTCCGGTGTCGGTTCCGACGGTTCGGGCGGCGGCCTGGGCGGAGGTTTGACAACCGGTGCCGACGGCAGGTTGGAGCCTCTGGCGCCTATTTCCGGAGTTCCGGGAGGCAGTCTGGCTTCCATGGCCGACACGACCGACATAAAAAACATCAAGCTTGATCCGATTGCGACTGCGGGTACCGAAGTGGATACCAGAACCGGCTGGCAGAAGTTCAAAGACGGCATCAAGACGGTCGCTCAGGAAGGCCTGAAGGCTTATAATACAGCCAGTTCCGTCATTTCCGCGGCGGGCAGCGTTTATGACGCCGTTGACTCTACGGTTAAGGGCGTTCAGGGGGCTGACGGCATCGGCGGAATCATCACGGCGGGCGTAGGTGCCTTTGATAACTTCACCACCGCGACCGGCGCCATTACCGGTGCCGCCGGAACGATCGGTACCAATTACACCGATAAGGAAGGCGAAAAAGGCCTGGGTGAAAAAGTGGATGATTTCTTCAAAGGCAAAAACAAAGGTGCCAATGAAGGAAAAGAGGTTACTCAGGATTTGGGAACCATCAACGGTACGGCCAACGGCATAATGGATATCCCGAACGATATCAAAAACATTTTCAGGTAATGTATCGTTAAAGTCGGAAAAATGCCGCTCATTCTCCCGGGGCGGCATTTTTTCCGTCCGGCGGCAGGCGCCGTCGGAAGCCCGTTGATCCGTTGCCGGTGCTTGTCAACCGCGGCAAGCTTTTTTGTTGCATAAAAAAAACTTTTCCTGTAGAATCACAAAAAACGAAGGATGGATTGAAATGCGTGAACCTGTGTTAAAAGCCGTTGCCAGTCCCCCCAAGATTTTGTGGGGGCCGTTTTTGCCGGTACTGCTTAATCTCGGCGTTCAGTTTCCGATCATGTTCGTTTCGATCGGCGCTTTCGAGATTAACCCGATTATATTTGTCGCCAGCATTTTGCTGGTGCATGGAATCATCGTGCTCTGGGGTACGAAAGAACCGCATATTTCCAGCATGATTCAGGCATTCGGACAAACTTATCGTGTAACCAAGAATTTGTATAAGACAAAGGGGAATAAATTTGCACCCTGATTTTGATTTTTTCAGCACGTTCGTACAGGGGCTGAGCGCTAAAGAAGTTATCGTTGCGGTGATTGGTTTTATTTCTGCCGCAGCTTTTGCCGGTTTGTGGGTAACCAAGCTCGGGCGCAGCATTCTGCCGCAGCCGAGCGAGTCCAAAGTGGCGGATTTCCTGCCTTTCAACAAACTGATGTCAGACGGCATGACCATCCGCTGCTACAACGGTTCGTTTGCCCGGGTGTTTAAAATCGAAGGCTTGGATCTGGCCTTTGCCACCGAAGAGAAAAACATTTCCATGCTTGAGGCGAGAAAGTCCTGGATCGACAACATGTCCGATCTGCAGGTAACCTGCCGCGTCATTACCCTGCGCGAAAGGATTCCGCCCGATGAAATTATCGGCACTTTTGACAATCCGCTGCTGGAACAGGTGGCCTACACCTGGCAGAGTACGCTGAACCGCGTTTACAGCAATTCCCACTACGTGGTCATTTCCATTCCCGACCGTCCGGATGCGCTGAAAGACCTTAACTATGCCTCGCAGACGCTGATGGCGACTTTGAGCGAATACGGCGTGCGGGCAATGTTTGAGAGCGAGGACAGTCTGCCGAAAGACAGTCCGTTTCACGTATTCAGCCGCATTTGCAGTCCGGTCTCGAAACCCGATCCGAAAGTTCGCAATGCCGAAGGGGCTATGCTGAATGAAATTCTGACGGCCGACCATATTCATTTCACCGGCGAAAACGGCATTATCAAATTCTTTTCCGGCGATCAGGAAATGTATGCGATTACCATGGGGCTGAGAACTTCCGGAGACTTTATGGACGAGTCGATGATCGTTTCCCTGCTGGCGATCGATTGTGAGCTGACCATGCTCCACAACATTAAGCCGATTTTTAAGCCGAATGCGCGGGCGCTGCTTCTGCAGCAGGCCAACATGGCGCGGATGACAAGCTTTTCCGGCGATGTAATTGACCAGTATAACGAAGCCCTTTCATCAATCGAAGACAGCGACGCCAACTATCAAGCGCTGACCGAATATGCGATGACGTTGGTGCTGAAAGGGCGCAGTCTGGAAGAAATTGACTTTGCCGAAGGCGAAGTGCAGCGTATCTGCCGTTTGTTCGGCGTGACGCCGGTGCGCGAAGGCTGGGTCAGCCAGGCCAGCTTCTTCAACCAGTTTCCGACTTATGACACCTATCCGCGGACTTACCGCTATCTGTCGCGGGTGGCGGCGGTTGCGGTTTCGTTTGACAAGCCGTCGGAAGGCTTTGCCAAAAGCGACTGGGGTCCGGGCGCCATCTCCGTGTTCCGTACCACCACCGGTTCCGGTTACCGGTTCCAATTCCACGTTTCACCCGAAGAATCTGCCGTGGCTCACTGCTGCATTATCGGTCCGACCGGTCAAGGTAAGACCACTTTGCTGACGTTTCTGGCCGGTCAGGCGATGCGCCACAAAGACCTGAAGGTGTTCTTCTTCGACCGCCACCGCGGTGCGGAGATTTTCACCCGTGCGGTCAAAGGCGCTTACGTCGGCTTTGACGGCGATGAAAAGAACGTTTCCTTAAATCCGTTCGACGCGGCGCCGACGCCCAACAACCGGGCCTTCCTCCGCCGCTGGATGAAATCCATCACCATGGTTGACGACGCGCTTTCCGAACGCGAAATCGCCCGCGCGGTAACCACGGCATTTGACTATCTGCGTCCGGAAGAACGGGTGATGAGCAACCTTTATAAAAGTTGTTTCTCGCCGACCGGCAACATGCGCCGCGAACTGTTCCGCTGGGTCAATCCCGACCAGTACGGCAAAATCTTCAATGCCACCAACGACAGTCTGGATTTGCACTCCAAACGCTTTATCGCATTTGACTTTACCCATATTTTCGAGGATGAAACCCTGGCGCCTGCGGTCATCAGCTACATCATGCACCGTATTCAGTCGGAAACCGGGGAAACCGGCGTTCCGTCGCTGATCATGATCGACGAAACCGCGCCGATGCTGAAGCACCCGATGTTCCGCGACTATTTCATCATCGGTCTGCAGGAAGGCCGTAAGAAGCGTCAGGCCTACCTTTGCGCGTTCCAACAGCCGAACATCATCGACCGGCTGGGGGTCGGCGAGGTTATCCGCGGCCAGTGCCAGACGGTTATTTTCTTCCGCAACCCGCAGGCGATGCCGGAAGACTACGTCAACTGGAACCTGAACCAGCGGGAAACCGACTTTATTTTCGGCAAGTCTTATCGTGATTTCCCTTATGCGATTCTGCTTTCCCGTCCGGCTACCGGAGAATCGGTGATCCTTGACGTCAACCTCGGCGGTCTCGGACCTTACCTGAAGCTTTACAATTCCGGCCGCAAGAACGTTTTGCTGGTGGAAGAGCTGATTAAGCAGTACGGGGAAGACAACTTTGTTACAAAATATTTAAATCTTGCCTGAGAAACGTAAAATAGATTTATAAAACAGTTTTTTTTTGCTATTATTAAAATGACATAGACCAAGACGGAGGGTGGTATGGTAAATATTAAGCGCATTGGTTCGGGCATTCTGGGCGCGGGTGCCGTTTTGTTTGTTGCCGCGGGGGCGGAAGCTGGGCTGCCGACTTTTGACGCCGCCAATATTGCCGGTACGATGAGTATCGTGAAAAACGGTTCTCAAAACCTGAAAGGAATTGGCGATATCACCAACAAGGTCGGCGAACTCAACACGATTGTCGGCGATGCAGCTGCCTCTGTCTCGAAATTTCAGGAACAATACGGCGACGAGATCAACAAAGGCATGGAAATGGCGCAAAAGGCGATGGCGCGCAAGGCGGAAGCCGAAGCGGCCAAAGCCGCTCATGACGCCGAAGTGCAGGCGCAGAAAGACGCCTATCAGGCGGCCATGGACAGCGTAGCCGAAAATCAGCAGGCTTCGCAGCCGGAAGAAGAATATTACGAAGAAGTTGAAGAAGAGGTCGTCAACGCACCGGAAGAAACGGCAACCGTCGTTGAAGGCGCGGCCGAGGACTTCTATGGGGAAGATGCTGAAGAAAACGGCGTTTCTTCCGCGATGAACTCTGCCAACCGGGTTTATGACGACGGTGATTATGAAGAGACCGGCGGCGAAAATTTGGACGGCATCGCCGGTGACGACGAAGCGGCTGCGGAAGACGGCGGCGCACCCGTAAAAACGCTGCAAAACCTGCCCGAGGGAATGCAAGCT
Organism: Azospirillum sp. 51_20; assembly: GCA_001917175.1. Classification (GTDB taxonomy): domain Bacteria; phylum Pseudomonadota; class Alphaproteobacteria; order RF32; family CAG-239; genus JAFUYI01. Next base: position 41,810 of record MNTV01000018.1, on the reverse strand, counting down.
GTGCAAATGAAGCCGGCCGTTGTCGGAAAAGTGCAGGCTGCCGGTGACAAAGGAGGAGTTTCGGCAAACCGGCGCAGAGCCTTTGTCCGTCCGTCCGCGCCAAATGCGGAAGCTGCCGTTGTTTCGTCCGGGCTGAAAGCCGTTTCTGCCGATACCGAAGCTGATGTTGAAGTTGCGCCGGCGGAAGGGGAGGCTTCCGATACGGCAGCCGTTTCGGCTTCGCCTGCTGCCGTCCGGGCGGAAACGCCGGCCGCACAGGCCGCGCCGGTGCAAAGACGGCAATTCAGGGTTTCTCCCCGTTTGAACCGGGTTGAAAAAGTTTCCCGCAGCACCTACGGCCGGCATGAAGAAATGGCGTTTGCCAGTTCCTCCGATGACGGAGAAGCCGTCGGCAACAGCTATGTCGGCAACGTTTATATCGTGCCGATGGCTCAGCGTTGCGAAATCAGTGCCCAGACTTTTATCAACGACGAACAGAAACGCAACGAATGTATTGAAAAAATCATTCGTGAAAACAACGCTGACAACAGTTTCGACTCCAACCTCAGCATGAAAGACTGCCGCCGGATGATTTACAACGCGGTGGTTGCGCTGCTGGCGGAAGCGACAAATTCAAAGTACGAGGCGGCCAATTACAGCGATACGCTGGACGAACAGGACAAGTTGGCGGCGGATTCTACAGACGTCCGCGGCGATTTGACCGTAATTGCCATGAGCAACTATCAGACGCAGTTGCTTTTGAACCGGATCTCCATGAATTTTTCTTCCCAGATCATTCTTGAAACGGTAGAGCAGGTATGCGCTGCCCGCAAGGACGTTTTGGGAGATTCCGATCTGGATGAAAAGAGCGACGCCGGTGGAGAATAACGATGAAAACATTTTTTGCTTGGACATTGCTTTTCTCTCTGTTGGGCATCAACTGCGCCCATGCCGACTTTGAAGCGGTGGAAACCACGCTCGGCAAACTGGAAGACGTGCAGAAAGAGGCGCAGAACGTTCAGGAAGAGCTGAAAAAGGTGCAGGCGGCCATGAATGCGGTCCGCCAGGGGGAATTCGGTCCGTTGGAAGAGGTCAAAAGCAATATTTTGAACGAAAAGAAAGTTGACGTCAAACTGATCGGCCCGATTGCCGAAAAAGTCGGTGATACCAAGGAACTGGAAGGCGCGGTGGAAGAAAACATCATTCCCCAGTATACGGACAAGGATCAGGACAAGGCCTATTTTGTCAACAAGGATACGACCGACGCCATCCGCCGCGAAAACCTGAGCCGGATGTATGCCTATGCGCTGACGCTGCGCACCAATATGACCAAGACGCGGAAAGAGGGCGCAAGCGACGATAAGCCGGTCGAAGCCAAGGACAGCCGCGAAATTCTGCAGTCGGCGGCAACCAGGGAAGCCATGGAAAACGCCCGGCGCTTTGCCCACATCTGGGATATGCAGGCGGCGATTTACGAATTGCAGCTGATAGAAATGGCGCAAAGGTTCAGCAACAAGAGCGGCGGTGAATCGGAAGGAGATGAGCAATGAACAGAAATCTTCTCGGCCTTTTGGTCTTAAGCGCTTTTTTACCGGTCTTTTCGGCCGAAGCCTTTTTGCTGCCGCCGTTCAAGCTGGATGCCAGCACCATCGGCAACGAAATCGTTTCCTACGGCAATACCAGTTCGCAAACCGCGGGCAAGGGACTGCAGCAGGCGGCCATCGTACAGACGGCCATCACCTACGGCCAGGGCGCCAAGGAGGCTTATGAGTTTGCCACAAAAATGCTGAACGATTTTAAAAACGTGAACCTTAACAACCTCGGCGAAACGCTGGACAAAATGAGCGAGGCGGAAGCCGAGCAGACCAGGGTCAAGGAAGACGCAGCGGTTGAAATTACCGCCAAAGCCCGCGAAGCCAACGCCAAAATTTCCGAACTGGACGCAAACACGAGGGAACTGAACAAAAAAATCGTCGAAGATCCGGAAAACATTAAAAAATATCAGAAGCAAATTGAGAAAAACGAAAAAGAAAAGAAAAAGATTTCGCAAAAACTGATCAAGGAAACCCGGAAGATCAACCGCAAAACGGAAAAGGAAGTCGGCAAACTGAGCGACCAGATCAGCGAACTGCGGGGCAAGGCGAGCGAACTGGTTTCTTCGATTACGACGATTTCCGACAATTACGATTCGACGGAAGACCTGAACCGGACGGCGGAAACGCTGCTGCCGGGCGCCGATACGGAGGTGGACACCCACGTGATGGCGACGTATGCCGCAATTTACCGGGTCAACTATTATCAAATGCTCGGCAAAGCCGCGGGACGGGCGATGCTGATAAAATCGACGCTGGTCAAAGACAATGAAAAAGCGGCCAAAAGCAAACTGTCGACCGCAGAGTTTGAAAGTCTGGGCGGTGCCGTCGGAACGCTGGTAAAGATGAAAACGGACAATATTCAGGCGCTGCTGAACTTTACCGAAATTCTGCTGCAGAAAATGCAGCTTGACGTGGCCAGGGATCTGGCGCTGGAGAATTTCAACGCCGCGGATCCGGTTCAGGCGGCCGGTGATTTCAACCTTGACAACTATCGTTTTACCCCGCCGACGGCTGCCGAACTGGAAGCGGAAGGCGGTGCAAAGCCGGAAAAACTGGAAAAGCTTGAAAAGGAAATCACGCCAAGCAGCGGAAACATTCTGACGGAAGGCCGCAAAACCATGACCGCGGGTACGGACGAAGCGGGCGAAAACACTGAAACAACGGGGGACGGGAATGATGAGAAAAAACAGTAAATTTTATCTTGGCATTCTGCTGGTATCGGGGATGCTCGGCCTGAGTTCTCCGGCTCGTTCCCAGTTGGTGGGCGGCGTTTCTTTTGACTTCGGCGGCGATGCCGCCGCGGCGATTACGCCTGTTTTTGAGCAGATTCAGACCGCGGCCGACGAAGCGGTCAAATATGCCAAGGAAAAGGTGACCAAACTGAAGGCGAGCATCGGCTCTTATTTCACCAAACGCAAAAATGCGGCCGAAAAAGTGCCGGGGACCAAGCAGTTTGCCGAAGAAACCTCGGTGGACATCTATGATCCGGCCGCCGTTCAGGCCGCGATTAACGAGCTGTTTCTGCAATATCCTTCTTCCGACCAGCGGGTAAACCGGTTTTACGAGAAGGAAGCGGCCGAATTTTATTACGATACCATGATCGAAATCCAGACCGCGTCGAAAAAGCTGGAAGCCCAGTTGAACAGCCTGCGTACGGAAATCGACAATTTCTCGAAAGACGCGATCGCCCCTTCCGGCGGCAATGCCGGTTCAATGTCCTCTTCGGATGAAAACGGCAACTATTACAACCTCTATCTGGCGCATAAGAAATTCAACGACGTGCTGAAGGTTACCGAAGAAGTGATGGCGCTTTATTCCCAGTATTACGTTGCCCGCGCGATTTACCGCAAGACGATCCTCCCCGCGCCGTATCAGGAAGAAGGCGCGGAAGGCGAAGGGAAAAAATCCGCGACCTCGCGCTATTTCAGCAGCAAAATGGCTTTTGCCCAGTTTGTCAGCGGCAGTACGGCATCGGCGGCGGCAGAGGAGGAAGAAGCCGAAGATACGGAAACAAAGCGGAGTTCCTATACCGAAGTCAATTTTGCCGTGCCGGAAGCGCCCGAAGCCAAGTCTTTAATGGCCGGCAGCGAAAAGGAACTGGCCGATCTCGGGGTTATTTCCGATGCGCAGAAATCGTTGAACGAGGCGCTCAAGGCGCATAATACGATCCGCCTGCTGCCCACGTACCGCAATATCTTCCGCCAGTATGAACTGTTTAAACAAATGCATGAAAAGGCGGCGCAGGCGGTTGCCTCCTCGGATCAGTGCGTTGTTCAGTATCTCGGCCGCCGTTACGACCAGCCGGAAAAAGTCTGGTACGGAACGATGGCGGCGCCGGCCGATCCGACGGATTATGACAGCAGAACCGGGCTTTCGGGATGGGCGGTTGCCGCCTATCAGGTCGCCAATGCCGACAAGACCGCGGGACTTGATACGGACTCTTTTGCCACTTTGGATTTGGGCGCGGAAGCAGACAGCGGCGACCTTGCCAGCCTTGAGAGCGTCAGCGAAAAGGCGGCGGCGATGGATTCTGCCAGTGCGTTGGCCAATCCGAGCAAGGAAGAAGAATTTTCCGCCGCAGCCCGCGAGGTGGAACTGGTTACCTGGCAGATCGGCGCCCAGGCGGCGAAAATTCTGGCCGAAGACCAGTATTCCGACAGTCCGGTTTACGGCAAGGCAGCTCATCCTTACCCGTTGTGGCAGGATCAGAAGAGCTTTTACAATCAGTATATCGACGGCAAATATGAAAATATGAAAACCTATATCCGCAATCTGGATCTGACTTCCGTTGCGCTGAAAATTGCCCAGCTTATCAACGACGACCGGCCCGACGGAACCGCCAAAAGCGCAGCTCAGCGCGGTTTGCAGCGGCTGGCCGGATATATATCGGAGAACGGTTCCGGCGGAACCGCCGCGAGCGGACTGGTTAAAGAAAAGATGACGGCGGTCGCCAAAGTCGACAGTGCCCGCGAAGCGGCGCTCAAACCTTATCTTGCTTCCAAGGAAAAACTGTCGGCCGAACTGGATAAGGTTGCGGCAAAGATCAGCGAACTGAACGATCAGATCAGTCTGGCCGATTCGGAAGCCGCTTCCGGTAACGCCAAGGCTGAAAGTTCGTACAGCAACATCAGGCTGATGAACAACCGCGGCACCACCGACGATTCCGTATTGTACGAAATGGCGCGGAGCGATTTTGCCGAAGGCAGCAGGCAAATGACCGAAAACATGGCGACGGCGACACAGTTGCGGGCGGAGGTCAAAACTTATGAGGGACAACGGGACGAACTGAACAAGAAAATTGATTCGGTAAACGAAAAAATTGCCTCGATCGAAGAGGATTATCTGAACCGCAAATCCGTCGTCGAAGCGGAATACGACGCCAAATTGGAAAGCGCCGCCGCCGGTGCGAAAGCGCCTACGCTGGCTGCGCTGGTCGACAAACTTGATATCGACGGCTTTGGTTTGAGCAGCGTGATTTCCGATGCCGACAGTTTGGTTTCCGATGCCAAAGGTTATGCGGTCAAGCTGATCGACAAGGCGCGTCAGGATATGTACAACCTTGGCGACGGACTGTACGAAACCAAAAATAACGGAGTGGTTGTCAAACGCCATAAGGAGCTGATCGACGACCTGAAGAACATGCCCCGCGAGCAGTTTATCCGTTCCGCGGTTTCCGTCGTCGGCGACGGCGCGTCCTCGTCGGTTGCCTCAATGTTGTCCGGCGCGCTGACGTCGGCGATCACGGGACAGATCTGCGGCAAGGTTTCCTGTAAGGCGGCGGACAGTGAATATTTTGTCGGTCTGCCGGCCAAACCGCGCGATTTTGCCGCGCCGAAGGCGCCCGAGTTCGAGCACTATCCTTCGCCGCGCGACATCGTTCATTTTGACGCGACGGATTATAAAAATATCCGGAAGACAAATGACGGAATTGTGGCCAAGTCTTCGATTCTTGAATACGGCGGAGAAATCCCCGGTATCTGGCGGCAGATGCTGGCCGACGACGCCTTTGTCGAAAAAGGGCTGAATTTGACTTCTCTCTTGGAACAGGGCGGAGAAAGCAAATATCTGATGCGCGGCACGCTTTATCCCTGCCGGATCGGCAATTATACGATCGACATTGCTTCTTCCAAGGTGGATTTGGCGCAAACCAGCGGACAATATCTCGTCAGTCCCGTGGATTCCCCGAAAAGGCCGGTCTGTGGTGACATCTCCGTCAGGGGAACGCTTTATTACACGGTTACCGATCTGGAGCTGGACGAAAGCGTCCGCGCCGGCACCCAGAAAACGCCGGCCGTTGTTTCGCCTTCCGAACTGGGAACGCTTTTTGCCTACAGCGGCCGCAAGCTGAAGTTTAACGATGCGGCCTACAACGTCTATGAACGCATGCTGGAACTGGAAGACAAGGCAAACGGCGACAACTTCAAATACGAAGTGCGTGACAACGTATATCAGAAGTCGATGTATGCCAATAATCAGATCGGGAATTTCCTGCATTTCGTGGACAAGGAAAACAGCATTCGTAAAAACATGGACGAGCTGCAGCTGAGCATTGACGACGCCAGGGAAACGATCAGGGAAATGCTGTCTGAGATGGGATTCAAGCTTGCCGACGACTTTAATCTTGCCAACGACGAGGAATACGCTTATATTCGCAATAAGCTGATTGAGTACAAGAGCAATCTGGTCGGTCTGGCGGCTTCGGATATTTCAACCGTCAACAACGCCAACCCGGTTGTCAAAGAGCGCTACGACAAGGTGGAAAATACGCGGGCGGCGCTGGTTCAGGACCAAGAGGCGCTGGTCAATCTGACAAATTCGACCGCTGCCGGCAGTTCTCTGAGCGAAGCGATCATCAGCGAAAAGGCCAATCAGGAAGTGATGGAAAAGTCGCAGCAGGAAGCTCTCGACGCCATCCGCAAGGAGATCGACAACTATGAGAAGCCGCTTTGCACCGCGTATTAACGAAAGTAAGAGATGAACAAATTCAGTAAAATTCTTGAAGGCAGCAAAATTCTGGCCATTACCGACAAAAACGGCAGGGAATATCGTTTTGTCGGCGACAGGGAACGGGAAAAGGTCAGCGCCAAGATGACGTATTATCTGTGGCTTTCCCGTTTCTTTATCGTCACTTCCGCCGCTTCGCTGCTTTTGTTTCTGGCCGCGTCTCTTTCTTTGTTCAACCTGGCGCCGCAGGTGACGGTCGAGCCTTTCCTGATCATTGACCAGAGTTCTTCGGACGAGATCGTCCGCTATGAACCGATTGCCCACGACATGGCTTCCAAAAAAATGATGATGGAAACCTTTGTCCGCCAATATGTCATGTATCGCAACACCATCATCAACGACGAGCGCGAAATGATGGTGCGCTGGTATGCCGGCGGCATTCTGAATTATCTTTCCGCGCCGCAGGTATTTGACGAATTTGCCAAATATCGGGAAGGTATCTGGAAAGACATCACCGACAACCAGACCAGCCAGGAAGTGGAAATCATTTCGATCGGCCGCGTGGGCGGCGAAAAAAGCCCGGTCTGGAAGGTGGATTTCAAAACTTACGAAGTTTCCGCCCGCCGCCGCAATACGGAAACCGGCGCGTTGTTTCTCCGGGTTCATTATTGGACCGCTTCGGTCACTTCCTATTTCATTCCCGAACGCGCCTTTATGGGCCGTCGTCTGCTTAATCCTCTCGGTTTTACGGTTACCAGATATTCGCAAAGCGAAGTCGAATTCTTGTAAATTTGTTAACCATTTTGTTCTATAACGTAAGCAGATCAGAGTTTATTTAAAAAATGTTAGACTTTTGCGAAAAAAAAGTTTAATTTCAATATATCTTATCATAAACGAGGATGTTTCGATGTATAAAAATGTAATGTTGGTCCTGATTCTTTTGCTGCTCTCGGCCTGCGGCCTGTTCGGCTCCTATTATGAACCGGAACCGGTCGGCATCGGCCGCGCGTCGGACGAACTGAAGCTTTCGCCCTGCGCCTGCATGCAGGTCGAGCTGCCGAAAATGCTGCCCGACTGGTTTGTTGAAACGATCTGATGGAAAGTTGCCGGCATGGTACAGCAGTTGGGGGTAAACAATCAAAATCAGCGCTTGCTGGCCGGACGCGGCCGGCGGCCGGAATCGCCGGCGTCTTCTCAGGACGCCTTTGTCGCCAACGTCGCCGAAAAACGCTATTTGTGGACGGCGCGCGCGTTTGCCATCATTACCGCGGTCAGTCTTTGCTGCAACATCGTGCTGCTGCTGGCGATCGCGCAGGTAATACCGTTGTACCGGGTAGAACCGTTTTTGCTCACCTTTCAAAACAAGCAGGAGCAGGTTTATAACATTCAGCCGGTCAACCGCGATATGGAGGACGAAAAGGAAATTACCGAAGTGTTCGTCCGCGAATATGTGCTGCTGCGCAGTTCTTTTAACCGCGACATTCCGGAAGTGGAAGCCCGCTGGATGCCGGGCGGCATGATTGAGGAAATGTCCAGCCCCGCGGTTTACAAAGATTTTGTGGAAAATACGGCCAACCGCGCGTTGGAACTGATCCGCACCCGGCAGATGATCCGCGACGTGCGGATTATGACGGTTAACGAACTGGGGTCGGGGATCTGGCAGGTGGAATATGAAACGCGCGACATGTATCCGGATTCCAAAGCGCCGGAGATCAATTACTGGACGGCCAGCCTGAAAGTCGGCTACCGCAGCAAGAGAGTGAAATTCAAGGGAAGATTGAAAAACCCGGTCGGCTTTACGGTGTACCAATACTCGCTGACTTACAACAAAGTAAAATAAGGTGGATAAAGATAATGTTATCAAAGTCTGTAAAAATAAGTGTATTAAGTTTGTTTGCCGTCGCATTTGCCGCGGAAGCTTTCGCCCAGGCCACGATCAACAGCATGGATCAGAACGCGGACCAGTCGCAGGGACAGTACCAGCCGATGGACATGGGCTATGCCGGCTTCAACTCTCTCGGCATGATGCAGAGCGCCTGGCTTGATCCGTTGCAGAACCTCGGCGAAGGGCAGAGCAAACCGGCTTATTCGAAATATTACTGGTCGCCGGATCTGGTTTTGCCGCTGCGCCTGCGCGAGGGCATGATCACTTTGTTGAACTTCCCTGAATGGGAAATGATTGAGGACATTTACATCGGCGACAACGCGACTTTTGACGGACAGATTTCGGGGCCGAACACCTTGCTGCTTTATCCCCGCAAGGGCGCCAACGTCGGCGTTGACACCAACATTATCGTTTTCGGCCGTTCGGGCAACCGTTATGTGTTTTATGTCCGCAGCGAAGGCGTCAATACCGAGCGCCTGACCAACGCGATCGTTGACATCGACGTGATCGACGGCGCCGGCGGGGCGGGGACGCTCGGTTCCGGCGGTTCGTCTTCCGGCCGCGTCAACGCCAGCAAATATTACGGCAACGGCGGCAAGTCGGTAGATTCCACCTTTACCAAAAGATTTCAGAAAAACGACTGGATCAAAAGCATTCCGCTGGATCCGACACAGTTCCGTTTTGACGTTGAAGTTTACGTTCCCAACCCGGATGATGTTGTCATTGCGCCGGAACGCGTATGGCGCGACGACATTTTCACTTATATCGATCTGGGCGAAAAGGCGCTCAACATGACCCAGCGTCCGATCGTCACCCTGATTGTCGAGCGGGTTGAGGTTCCGGTCGGATTCCGCACCAAAGGGCCGAACAACCGCCTGATCATCGTCGAGGCGATCGGCGACATGGTTCTGCGCAACGGCAAGCGTATCGTCTGCCTGAAACTTCGCAGGTCCGATGAGGTCGGATTGGATAATATCAGTTATGCCGACGACATTACCGACAAGGAATGGGACGTTCCGGGCGCCCTGCCGGAAGGCAAACGCGGAAAAGCCGGCTCGGCCAGCTATCCGGACGGTTTCGGCAGCAATTATGTGGAAGGACAGGTTGATGTCAATGCCGGTTCGTCCGAGATGATTGTTCCCGAATACAGCGGCGGCAATAACGGCGAAGGGGTTACCATCCGATACAAGGCCGGCGGCGCCTTCGGTGCCGGCAACGGTCAGGGCGGCGACTTCGATTACTCCAAGATGCGCCGGATCAAAAATACGCAGGAATTTGATGCCGCGGCCAGCAATTTGGCCAGCCAGTATCGTTACGGATCGGGATTTGCCGACGGAGGCTCCAACATTTCGATTGAGCTCGGCACCGATGCCAATGTGGACAACCTGGAAAATTTATGGGACAACCTGTCCTCTAAATATTCCAAAATTTTGAAGAACTATGACCCGTTCTTCTCAGTTGACGCGCCGGCGGACGGACAGGGCAAAGAGCTCTTCCATCTGCGCATCGGACCGGTCAAAACCTTGGACGAAGGTGACAGCGTGTGCAGCAAACTGGGCAGAAACGGCGTCTTTTGCAGCGTAGTCAGGACCCAATGAGCAAAGAAGTTTTAACACACTCTGAAAGCTATATCAAAAAAACCAACCGCATAATTCTTGCGGTTGGTATTACTTCTTTCGTCGTTTTCCTTTTCGGTTTGTATCTTCTGTTTTCAAGCGACGAGCCGATTGATGAATACGAAGAGCCGGTTTTCACCGACAACGATGACGCTTTAAATGTCGTTGACAACACTCCCGTGCAGGAAAGCATAGAGTTCAGCACCGTGGGCGATACGGAGGTTCCGCTGACGACGACCCCGAACCCGGTTCCGCTGGGGCAGGTGGTGCTCGGCACCGATGCCAAAAACGTCCTGACGCTCGGCACCAACGGCAAAACCTCGGTGATGATCGTATCGGTTCAGCTGGCGGAAGCGCCCTTTGACGGCTTTGAGTTCAACGACAACTGCAGCGGCAAGCTTTTGCGCGGCAAGGAAACCTGTGACGTTACCATGAGCTGGACTCCGGTTGTGGCCGGAAACGTTCAAAACAACTTTATCGTTTCCTGGCACGAAAGCAATGTTTCCCAAAACAGCGCCAAGGCGGAAAAAGTACCGGTTTACGGCAATGCCGTCAATAAGGAAGACTGCAATTTCTGCGAAACCGTGCCGGGGGCGTCCGGCAGCGGGACGGCAGCCGCCCCGACGGCAAAGAAAATGCAGCGGGCAATCGTCGGTCCGGGCGGCGCCGTGATCGGTTATGCCGATGAGGACGGCTATATTTATGATGAAAACGGCAATGTCGTCGGCCGGGTAAACGAGAACGGTCTGGCGGTGGACGGGGAAGGCAACATCATCGGCGTTGCCAACAACCGTAAACTGGTTTACGACGACAACAACAACGTAATCGGCTATGTCAATCCCGACGGCACGATGGTTGACGTCGACGGCAACGTTACCGGCCGCATGCTGCCCGACGGAACGGTGGTCGACAATGACGGCAACGTGGTCGGCAAAGCGGTGGACATGGGCTATGTTTATGACGAAAACGGCAACATTATCGGCCGGGTAATGCCCGACGGTACGGTAGTCGACCTGAACGGCAACGTGATCGGCCGCGTCAACGAAAAAGGCGAAGTGGTTGACGCCGACGGCAACGTTATCGGTCATGTTACCAAATCCGGCCAGGTGGCGGTAGACGGCGACGGCAACATCATCGGCGTGGTTATGCCCGACGGCAGCGTGGTCGACGCCAACGGCGAAGTGGTCGGCCGGGTGGACGAAAACGGCAACGTTATCGCAGACAAAAACCTGGATGCCAAGAGTGTCCGCCGCCGGCTGGCTTATGACAAGGACGGCAACGTAATGGGCTATGTCGACGAAAAGGGAAACGTCGTCGACTTTGACGGCAACACCATCGGCCGCAGCCGTCCGGACGGCACTTTGGTCAACCTTCGCGGCGAGGAAATCGGTTCGGCCGGAACGGCCGGCAACCTGTTGGCTTATGACAAAGACGGCAAGGTTATGGGGTATGTTGACGACGACGGAAGCGTCATCGGCGCCGACGGTAAAAAAATCGGCGAACTGCTGCCCGACGGCAGTCTGGTCGACGGACAGGGCAACGTCATCGGCCGGGTTGACAACAGCGGCCGCCGGCTGGCTTACGACAAAGACGGCAACATTATCGGCTATATTGACGAGAACGGAAACGTCGTCGATTTTGCCGGCAACGTCATCGGCAAGGTTCAGCCCGACGGCACCATTGTCGACGAAAACGGCAACGTCATCGGCAAAGCCGGTCCGGCTTATCAGCGTCTGGCTTATGACAAGGACGGCAACATTATCGGTTATATTGACGAAAACGGCAACGTGGTCGATTTTGACGGCAACGTCATCGGCAAAATGCTGGAAGACGGCACCATCGTCGACGAAAACGGTAACGTCATCGGCCGGGCGGGAACGGTTAACCGCAAATTGGCCTACGACAAGGACGGCAACGTCATCGGCTACGTCGACGAAAACGGCAACGTGGTGGACTTCAACGGCAACGTCATCGGCAAAATGCTGCCCGACGGCACCATTGTCGACCTGGACGGCAATCCGATCGGCGAAGTTGCCGGTTTCTCTCAGATCGTGCTCGACAAGTTCGGCAAAATCAGCGGCTATGTCGGCAAAAACGGCGAAGTTTACGACAAAGACGGCAACATTGTCGGTTATGTCGACGAAAACGGCAATGTGGTCAACAGCACGCAGACGATCCTCGGACGTCTGATTCAGGAACAGATGATTCCGGTTACCCCGCAGGGGGAAATTCTCGGCAAGGTCAATTCAAACGGAACGGTTGAAAACGACCGCAAACAAATCGTCGGCCGCATTCTCTCCAACGGACTGGTGAAAAACCCCTCCGGCTCCAAAATCGTCGCCCGGCTGGTTCGCGGCGGGCTGGTTGTCGGTCTGGGCTGCAAAAACATCGGTTATCTGGAAAAAGACGGCGTAATCCGCAAGTCTAACGAAGATACCGGATACAAGGTCAACGCCGACGGCGTGGTGGTGGACGAAAGCGGCGCCTACGTCGGCGAAGTGGTCACCCCCGGTCCGGTGTTTGACAATACCTGCACCATGATCGGCGAGGTGGATACCGACGGCATTGTCCGCGACGGCGGCGGTTCCTATGTCGGCTGCGTTAATCCGGACGGTACCGTTTTGGACGAGAAGGGCGAGATCGTGGGCGGCGTTTCCCGTTCGGGCATAGCGCTTTCTTATGACGGCAATTTCCTGGGAACGGTCAACTCCAACGGACTGGTGTTTTCTCCGCAGGGAGAAGCGGTCGGCTGCGTCGGCACCTACGGCGACGTGTTTGACAAGAAAGGCGGCTACGTCGGCCGGGTGCTTGAAAATACCTACGCTTATGATCTGGAAGGAAATTTCCTTAACATGGTCAACGAAAGCGGACGGGTTTCGATCAAAGGCCAGTCGGCGGGAAAATTATTGGCTCACAATGTCCTGGTTGACGAAAACAACAAAATCATCGGCGTGGCGATGCCGGAAAAAACGGCGGTGCTGAACCCTTCCGGCAAACTGATCGGTCATTTATTCCCCGACGGATACGTCTATGACGCCAAAGGCGTGTCAATGGGCAAAATGTACAGCGACGGCATGAGCTTTTACAACCATGTGCCGGGCAATCCCGCGGCTTCCGGGCTGATTGCCGATTTTGACGGCAATATCGTCGGCCAGACCGGCTACAACGGCGAAGTCGTCAACCGTTTCGGCGAAAAGCTCGGCAAGGTGGATGCCAAAGGCGTCTTTTTTGACGCCAACGGCGAATACAAGGGGGCGGTGCTCAAACGCGGCGCGGCCATCGGCTATGACGGCGCGTTTCTCGGTTACAGCCTGACCGACGGCCGGGTAGTGGATTTTGACGGCAAAACGGTCGGTCGCAGTTCTTCCGACGGCAAAGTGCTGAATTCGGATCTGGAAGTGGTCGGAGAGGTTATCCCCGAAAATATCGTCATTGACATCTGGGGCGCCTACAAGGGGCGGGTCAATTCCCTGGGCGACGTAATCGACCTTAAAAACAACAACGTAACCGCCATTTTGCCGGGCGGTTCGACCGACAAGAACCTAAGTCTGCTCAAACGCGGCGCGGTCATTGACTTCGGCGGTAAGGTGATCGGCGCGGTCATGCCCGACGGCAGCGTGATTGACGTCTTGAACATCAATATCGGACGGGTTTTGTCCGACGGCAGCGTGATCAACAATTCCGGCAAGCTGATCGGCGAAGTGATCGACGGCGACATTGTTATTGACGACGCGGACAAAGTGGTCGGCAGCGTCAACTTTGCCGGTATTGTCACCGGCCGCAGCGGCGAAGTGATCGGCCGCAGCCTGTCTTCCGACCTGGCGGTGGACAATAACGACGCCGTTCTGGGGCGGATTTATAAGATTGGTACCACCATTCTCGGCAATGACGGCCAGTATGCCGGACGCCTGCGTTATGACGGCAGCGTCATCGGCCGCGACGGCAAAATCATCGGCTACCTGAAGAGCAACGGTTCGTTTGTCAATCTGGATAAAAAAGTCGCCGGCTACGCTTTGCAGGAAGTGGCTAAAAATCGGAGGAACTAGCATTGAAACTTAAGTTGGGCAAAATCTTGACGTTATCCGTGAAAACCGCAGCGGCAGTCGGCTGTCTGGCTTTTAGCGTTTCCGTTGCTTCGGCTCAGGAAATCACCGCCATTGACTTCAACGGCGACCTGATCGGCAAAGTGATCCCCGACGGCAAAGTCGTCAGCTTTGAAAACCAGCTGATCGGCAACATTACGGCCGACAGTTTGATCGTCAATTTCGAAGGCAGCCTGATCGGCGGCGTGGTGCCGAAAGGGATTGCCATCGGCAACGACAACCGTCTGCTCGGCAAGGTGAACAATGACGGTACCGTGCGTCTGGCCACCGGCAAAATCGTCGGCAAGGTGCTGCCCAACGGTTTGGTCGTCGACGACCGCTTTTCGGTTTTGGGCGCGGTGCTGTTTCCCGGTTTGGTTTATTCTGACAGCGGCGAAACCGTTGGCCGGCTGACCGGTGACGGTTTGTATTCCAATCTGCAGGGACAGAACATCGGCTTTGTTTCCCCCGACGGTTATGCTTATCGCCGGGTCGGCAACGATTATGTGATCGATGGCCGGCTGATTTCCTCCAAAATGGTGATTGACGCGGGGGGCAAGTTTATCGGCAGCATTGCTCCGGGCGGCAAAGTGACGGATTTTGAGGGCAAGGCGATCGGCCTGATCAAAGCCAACGGTTTTGCCTACGACAATCAGGATAAGATTATCGGCCGCATCGTCAAATCGGGCTATGCTTTCGATAACGGCGGCAAATATATCGGTTTTGTAACTTACAACGGTGAGGTCGTCGCCAAAAACAAGGTGATCGGACGCCTGCTGATTGACGGTACCGTTGCCGACGCCAAAGGCGAAGTTATCGGTTATATGGCGGACATTGCGTCGACGGTAACCGATGCCGCCGGCAAATATGTCGGCCGCATTATGCCGGAAGGGCGGATTGCCAAAGCGCGCAATTTTATCGGCACCATGGGGCCGCGGGGACTGGTTTTCGGCGCCGACGGGGCCGAAATCGGCCGGTTGGCGGTAACCGGCCCGGTGTTTGACTATCGCGGCACCTTAAAAGGCCACGCTTTAAGAAACGGACAAGTAATTCTCCTTGGCGGCACGCCTGTCGGCACCGTTTACGGCAGCCGCGCTTCCGACTATAACGGCCGCGGCATCGGCATGACTTTTGAAACCCGCCTGGTCGTCGATTCCTTAAACCGGGCGCTGGGTGTCAACGGTATCGGGTCCGCCTATGTCAACGGAGAAGAAAAGAAATTTCTGTCGCCGTTCGGTTATGTTTATAATGCGGACGGCGGCATCGACGGCAATCTGCTGCCGCTGGGCGGAATCTATAATTTGAGCGGCAGGACGGTCGCCTTTGTGCATCCGAACGGAGAAATGGTCAATAACAACGCGGTAATCGGCGGCCGGCTGACGCAATACGGCTACGGCGTGGATGAAAAAAATCTGATTCTTGGCAAAAACATCGACGTCGGTTATGCCGTTGACGACCGGGGCAACAGTTTGGGCATTCTGGCGGACGGCAACATGCTGCTCGACAAGTCGTTAAAGACCGTCGGCAAAATTTTGCCCGATGACGAAGTCGTTTCCGACCTGAATAACCCGAACGCCATGATGCCGGTTGTCGGCAAAGCACGTGCCCGCAGCCTGGCGCTTGGTTTTCAGGGACGTTTTATCGGTTATGTCGACAGCAGCGGAACGGTTCGCGACACGGGCGCTTCCGTCGTCGGCAAAGCCGGTGCGGGCGATGTTGTTTTTGACAACGGCGGCATTGTTGTCGGCGGCGCCGTTTCTTATATGCCGGTGATTGATGAGCGGTGCGAGTTTGTCGGAGTGACGGCGGCGCAGGGCGAAGTCCGCAACTATCGCGAAGTCAACATGGGACGTCTTTTGCCCAACGGACAGGTATTTTCCGTCAACAATACGATTATCGGTCATGCGGTAACACCGGGTGCGGTAATTGACTTTAACGGCAATACGGTAGGCACCGTTGCCGCCAACGGCAAGGTACTGAATTACGCCAACCAGAATCTCGGCTGCATCAATCGCCGCGGTCAGCTTTTGGACGGCAAAGGCGCATTGACGGGCAAACGGGTGGAAGTGGCGCCGGTGATGAATTTCAACAATGTGATTATCGGCCGGTCAACGCTCGACGGTACCGTAATTAATGCGCAAAACAGCGTCATCGGCTATATTCGTCCGGACGATTCGGTCAGCTCCAAAACCGGGCTGCCGACCGGAATTTTGTTCAAATACCGTTTTGCTTTCGGCAATGACAACAAGTTGATCGGTACCGTCAACGACAAGGCGGAAGTGATCAACGGCCGCGGCGAAAAGAGCGGCATGGTCGATTTCGACGGCAATGTCGTCATCGGCGGCGAAAAGGCGGGATATGCCCTTTACGACATGTATATTTACGACAACAATGATCTGGTCAGCGGCTATATTACCGCCGACGGACAGGTGCTGTCGCTGGGCAATCAGAACCTTGGCGCCCTGACCAGAGGTTTTCTGGTCAACAAGGAAGGCAAAGCGATCGGCCGCGGCAACCGTGATTTCCACATCCGTGACAATTTAAACGCCATTCTCGGTGAACTGAGGCTCGACGGCCGGGTTCTGAATGCGGAAAACGAGCTGGTCGGCACTCTGGGTTCCTCTGGCGACATCATTTCCGCCGCCGGCGAAGTGATTGCCCGCGCCCGGCCGCTGCAGTTTTACGAAGCGGTGAAAAGACAGCCCATTTATGACAAGGACGGCAACATTATCGGTTATGTTTCGCCCCGGTTGCAGGCGGTGGACGCCAAGGGCAGGGTGATCGGCCGCGTCAGCGCCGACGAGCAGCAGCTTGCCGTTGCTGCCGACGGCAGGGTTCTGGGGCATATTGACGTCAACGGTAACGTACTTGACAAGGACGGAAAAGTTATCGGCAAATTGCAGGCCGACGGTTCCGTCGTTGACGGCGAAGGCAATGTAATCGGCATGGCCGGAGAAAAGCGCAAACTGGTTTATGACAAAAACAACAAAGTTATCGGTTATGTCGACGCCAAAGGAAAAGTGCTTGATTTTAACGGCAACGTTCTCGGTGAAGCGGTTGAAGGCGGGGAAATCGTTGACGCCCGCGGCAATGTCATCGGTCAGCTGAACAAAGACGGTTCGGCCATCAGTCTGGACGGTTCGGTAATCGGCAATACCAAATTGAACTGGTATGAGAAGCCGCAGCCCGCTCAGCCGGCGGAGTTGCCGGAAGTCGGCGCGCGAGAGGTTGCCGACGTCGGTCAGTTCAAACGTTCACTGAACATTGCGTTGACGCCGGACGGCGAATATCTGGGCGATATTCTGGAAGACGGCAATGTCGTTGACAAAAAGGGAACGGTTATCGGCAAATTGTTGCCGGACGGCTTGATCGTGGACGGCGAAGGTTCGCTGATCGGTATTGAAGAAGCGGCCAAAAAAGCCGATACCGGCGAAATGTTCGTTCCGGCCGGAACTTTCGGCCAGGGCGGCGCGTACGGCACCGGTACCGGCGGCGGCAACCTCGGTCCCGGCGGCGGTTTTGGTCCGGGCGAGCGTTATGATCCGCAGCGGGCGGCAGCTTTGCAGACGGCGCAAAACGAGCGCCGGCAGGGAATGTACGTCGGCAAAATCAGTTCCAGCATCCGCAAGGAGGCGTTTGACGGCTACCAGAAAGATTGGCAGGAACAGGGCATTGACAAGGTTATTTCTTCCTGGCGGGTGGACATGAGCGAAATGATTTTGGCCGACAAGCCGATTCCGGCTGTTATTGCCCGTTCCATCGATACGCAGAATCCGGTGCCGATTACGGCGTTTGTTGAGCGCAATGTCTATGCCGAAGACGGCAGGAACATCGTCATTCCGGCCGGCAGCCGGCTGATGGGCGAACTCGGCGGCACTGCCGGCGGCGGTGGTACCGAAACCGCGTCGGAATCCGCGCGCATTACCATTGTCTGGCAGCGGTTGATCCGTCCCGACGGCGTATTGTTTACCTTCCAGGGCGAAACCGGCGACGCTCAGGGACGCGGCGGCGCGCTGGGTTATGTTGACCAGCAGCTTGGCAAGAAATACGGCATGCCGCTGATTACCACGCTTTTAACCAGCGCAACCAGCTATATGATGGCGACCGATGAAGAAGAAAGCACCATGGATTCGGAAACGTCCCGTCAACAGGCGGCCAATGACGCGCGTCAGAATTTCATTGACCAGATGAACCAGATTTTTGAAATGATCCTGTCCGACAAGACCAACATCCGTGCGCTGACTTATGTTCCGGCCGGTACCCGTATCATCGTCTATCCGAAAGTCGACCTGTGGCTGAGAACGCTGGAGCGTGATGCCGACGCCTCGACCAACATGAAGAAGAAAGACGTGCTGATCGACGATAAGGAAGCGCAGGACCGTATTGCCACGCAGGCGGCCGAACGTCGGATCAAACAGGCCGGTGGCGGTGGCGGCTCGGCTTCCTCTCAGGTCGTTTACGAATCTGAGAAAGCTGAAGTTCAGCCGGTTCTGCTGGAGGACAGCAGCGCCAAACAGTCCGGCCGCGCGCCGGCTTCGACGGTCGGAGCAACGCCTCCGCCTCCGCCGAGTATGGGCGGCGGTTCGTCTTCTTCGTCGTCTTCGTCTTCATCAAGCAGCGGCGTACCGCAGTTGTTTTAAGGAGGTTACATGAGCTTTGAAGTATTGGAATCTGTTCTGCGACCGCTTTCATACTGGTACAATCAGGACAATATCGAAGAAGTGGCAATCAACCGCGCCGGCCAGGTCTGGCTGCGCCTGCGCGGCAAACGCGCCTACCCCTGGGTGATGTACAAGGATGAAAAGCTGACGAAGGAATATCTGACCGATTTGCTTTATATTGTCGCCAACACCTATGAAATTCCGTTTGATCCGGTTGCCGGCAGTCCGGTGGTTTATGCCAGCATTCCCGGCGAACACCGTTTTTCTGCCATTTGCGGCAAAAACGTGATGTATGACGAAGAAGATCTGACCGGCGGCATTGCGCTTACCATCCGCGTGCACAGCGACGACGTGGCTTTCGGCTTGGGCGACTACGGTTTGAAGCAGGGGGAAAAGCTTCATCAGATCAATCCGCTGAAAACGATCAAGGATCCGGAAGATCCTTATGAACGGCTGTTGCTCAGCATCAAGCGCGGCGATCATATTCTGGTCAGCGGTGCGACTTCTACCGGTAAAACGACGTTTTTGAACAACCTGCTGAAGATTTTGGATATTCATAAACGGATCATCACCATTGAAGATACGCGCGAACTGCTGGTTCCGCATCCTAACCGCACCCATATCGTGATGTCGCGTACCGAACAGACAAACCAGTTCGACTATGCCAAAATCATCGACTTGGTGGTACGTTTTACGCCCGACGCGATCATCGGCGGCGAAATTTCCACCAGTAACGCCGGCGCGCTTTGGGAACTGATGGGATCCGGCCACGACAACTGTCTGGCCACCATCCACGCGGAAAGTTCGACCGCCGCTTACGAGGCTTTTGTCGATCGTATTCTGCATACTTATCCGACCATGGATCGCAAGAAAACGATTGAGGAAATGCATCATAAACTGCGAGTCGTGCAAATCAACCGTGACGGCAACCTGCGCGCGGTAACGGAAGTTACTTAGAGCGGGGATTTCCATGTTTTTTATCAAAGCCGAAACCCAAGGTTTCGGCTTTTTTGTAGCGGGAAAACCCTGCGCCGGGGGCATGGTTGAGGAGAACTTACGGCTTTTTTCCATTTCGCTCTTTGTCGTTTCCTTTTCTTCTTTTTTCCGCTCTTTTCCTCTTTCCCGCTTTGCTCTCCCTCTTTTTTTCGTTTTTCTTTCCCTTTCTCTTTCCTTTCTTTCTGTCCTTCTTTTTCCCGCTCTTTCTGCCTTTCCCGCTTTGCTTTCCCTCTTTTATTTTTCGTTTTTCTTTCCCTTTCTCTTTCCTTTCTTTCTGTCCTTCTTTTTCCTGCTCTTTCCGCCTTTCCTTCCTTTCTTTCTGTCCTTCTTTTTCCCGCTTTTCCCCCCTTTCCCGCTTTGCTCTCCCTCTTTTTTTCGTTTTTCTTTCCCTTTCTCTTTCCTTTCTTTCTGCCCTTTTTTTTCCGCTCTTTTCCTCTTTCCCGCTTTGCTTTCCCTCTTTTTTCGTTTCTCTTTCTCTTTCCTTTCTTTCTGCCCTTCTTTTTCCCGCTTTTCCCACCTTTCCCGCTTTGCTCTCCCTCTTTTTTTCGTTTTTCTTTCCCTTTCTCTTTCTCTTTCTCTTTCTCTTTCTCTTTCTCTTTCCTTTCTTTCTGTCCTTCTTTTTCCCGCTTTTCCCACCTTTCCCGCTTTGCTCTTTCTCTTTCCTTTCTTTCTGCCACCTTTCCCGCTTTGCTCTCCCTCTTTTTTTCGTTTTTCTTTCCCTTTCTCTTTCTCTTTCTCTTTCTCTTTCCTTTCTTTCTGGCCTTCTTTTTCCCGCTTTTCCCACCTTTCCCACTTTGCTCTCCCTCTTTTTTTCGTTTCTCTTTCCCTTCTTTCTGTCCTTCTTTTTCCCGCTCTTTTCCTCTTTCCCGCTTTGCTCTTTGCATATAAAAATTCCTTTGCCATTGTAAGAAATACGGGCCGGCAGCAGTCTTAATGAACACACAATATGGAACCCGAAAATACCATCGTCCCGAAATATTGCAGAAAGGCGTTTTAGGGCGGAAATAGGAGCTATACTTAGGGAACATGCCGACGAAAAGGAGCAGGAATTGTTGAAACCGAAGTTTGTCCGGACCATATTCATATGTTACGGGAGATATCACCTAAGTTTTCGGTAAGCTCAATAATGGGATATCTCAAAGGTAAAAGCAGTCTTATGATATACGAAAGATGGGGAAATGCGAAATTTCGATATAGAAACCGAGAGTTTTGGTGTAAAGGGCACTGTGTCGATACCGGTGGAAAGAATACCCAAAAGATAGCCGAGTATATCCGAAATCAACTTAAAGAAAACGCGGAGAAAAGTCAGTTGACTATGGATTTTGATCCGTTTACGGCAAGCTGGTAATAATCGCCTTATCAGTCCCTCTTATGCCCTTAAGACATTGTCGGCACCGTGAGGATTATATCCGCATACGAAAAACCGCGTGTTTTACGCGGGAACCTTTTGCCGCGCATGATGCGAATGGATCGGCGCTGGCGTAATTATGTTCGACGGCCGGCAAACGATGGTGCAATTTTTCGTTTTTTTCTCATTTTAGCTGCTTTTCGGTCAAAAGACAAAACGGTTTTTCCTGCCGGGTAAGGCATGCGCTTAAAAACTTTTATAGCAGTCTGCTTGTTTTGTGCGCAAAACCGGTTTTTTCTGCGGGCAGGAGGAAAACGTGCCGAAAAGCTTATTTTAAAATTGAAGGTTAGATGTTGCCGTTTTTAAAATAAAAGTTGTTATATTTATCAAGTTCCGTTTTTACTTTAATTTAAAGAAAGCGGTGTATATCCTTGGTCGCAGGGGTGAGAGAAGAAATGCCGGGTACATGTATCCCTGCATGTCGGGATTTTTGCCGTTCTTCAAATAGTTGTTGCTTTTGGCAGAATTATTGTTTAACTTGAAAAACAGGCAGCAATGTTGCTGCTCAGCATCCGAGAGGATGCGGAGTCGTAGAAAGCTCTCGCATAACCGGTATTAGCGGATATCATACCGTGAAACTGTCGGCCGCATTGTCCGTACAGTTTGTATATCCCCTGCCAAGCCAAGGCCGGGGAGCTTTAAGCAATATCCAGAAACCCTCAGGTTTTAAAGGCTTAAGGGATCATAGTTATGCATGATTTTTCTACCTCTCCGACCACCTTCTGGTGGTTTTTGTTTTATTTGCGAACGAAAAACGGAAAGGTGGTCAGATTTTTGGTAAAAAATTTGAGGAACAGACTATGACTAACCCTGTTAAAAACTATCGTGCCCGCACGCCAAACAACCAGCCTAATCCGATAGACGTTTTTATCGGCGGCCGGATACGCTATTTCCGCAAGCTTCGGCATGTAAGCCAGGTCGAACTGGCCGGCTCGGTAGGAACAACCTTTCAGCAGGTACAAAAATATGAAAACGGCAACAATCGCGTGTCCGGCAGCCGTCTGTGGATGATCAGCCAGGTGCTGCAGGTTCCGGTCAGCCTGTTTTTTGAAGGCATAAACGTCAAGACCGGACGTTCTTCGGTCAAAATCATTTCTGGCAAAGAAGAAGCCGTTTATTGTCCGCCGGATAAGTTTATGCCGTTGCAGGTACAAAGAAAGAAACCGTAACCGCCCAAAAAAGGCGTTTGCGGCGTGGCGTTCCGGCAGCTGCTGAAATATGTCTTTGTTTTTCTTTGCAAAACCATCGAAGGCACAGCCCAAAGAAGAGGACGGTTATCGCTGCTTCCGACGGATTGTTCCAGGTGTGTAAAAATCTTCCGTAAAAGGAGAGACGAAAAAAAGCTGCTGGCGCAATAAAAAGGGCCTCACATAAAGCGCGGGGTTCTTCATAAGCGGGTGTAACCCTCACGGTGCCGGCAAACACCTTAAGGGCATGACACCCCGACAAAACGATGGCTGCCCGGCTCGTCGTAAACGGGGCAAAGTCCGGTGTGAGCAGACTTTGCCCGGCGTCTTTTTACGAATGCTCTTGACTATCCTTTGAGTGTTCTTAGAGATCAACGTAATTCCCTTGGCGCCAAAATTCCCGGTTGCAATCCCGAAACCTTGCATTTCCCCAACACTTATATATCGACAAACTGCTCTTGCCTTTGAAACAGCCTGCAATTGAATTGACGGAATATTCGGGCGGCATCCCCGGTAAAATGTGAATATTACGGATCACGGTTGATTTTCCGATCATTCCCCCGTTTTCAAGCGTTTTTCTCCGTAAAAGAACGGTCTTCGATATTTCGGGACGAAGAAACAAAGTATTTTCGGGGGCCGCATTATATGTGCAAACGGTACACATATTCATAAAAAATGCCTTTGTCCTTTGTCAGGCATTTTCCGACCGTTTTTGCTACAACGGTAAAAGAGTCTTATATACGCAAAGAGCAAAGCGGGAAAGGTGGGAAGGGCGGAAAAAAAAGAACGGAAAGAAGGAAAAGGAAAGCAGAAAAGAGGGAAAAAGGAAGAACAGGGAAAGAAACGAAAAAGAGGAAAAAGGGGGAAAGAGCAAAACGGGAAAGATGAAAAGAGCGAAAAAAAGAAGAACGGAAAAAAGCAGGGAGAGCAAGAAAAGACGGAGGAAGGAAAAGAGGAAACGAAAAAAGCTGTAAGCTCTCTTTAACCACACGCCTGCCGTGGGGCGGTATAAAAAAATCCCTCCCGTCAAGGGGAGGGATGAAGGAAAACGACTTATTGCAAAGGCGGAATGTTAAGTTGCGCAATTTCGCCCGGTTTGATTTTAATACTGGAATAGCGCATGTTTCCGGTTTCGATCATAAACCGCTGGCGCCCGGTCAACTGGGCGGCCAAATCGTAAAAATCGCGGCCGTTTAAGTCCTGACGCTGCGGATTCATAATGTACAAAACGCAGCCCTGTGTTTTTTCGGCCACGCCGCAGCGGGCTCGTCCCCGCGGTACTTCCGAGTTGATGACAACGCCTTGCAAACCGTTTTGAACGGTGGTCGGACCGCTTAAGAATATTTTGGCAAACATGATGCCGAACAAAAGGAAAACGGCGGCGGTGACGAAAACGGCAAAGCCGGTGTACAAATCGCCGACGACCATTCTGTCTTTCCAGCTGGGCGGCGTCGGATTGATGTCCTCGTCGCGGATAAAGCCGCGTTCAAAATTGTTCTGCTGTAATCTCGTATCTTGTTGAATAGCCGGCAGATTGTCGCCGTCAAGAAAGGCGTCCAGGCTGAAAGCGTCCATTTTTTCCGGCACGGGCGCCTGATGTTCCTCCGCCGCGGCGGAGGAAGTCATGGCCGGAGCAATGCTTTGATCCGGACGCGGAGCGGCAAATTCCGTGGTTTTAGGCGGGACGGAAAGCGTTTCCGGCGTGCTGACGGGGCGTTTGATCGGTCTTTTTACCTTTTTCAGCTTATGCCGGACGGGGGTTCCGCCGGGAGCTTTATTGATGTTGTCCATTTTCCCTAATCTCCTTTAATTGCGATAATTATTAATTTGCCGTTGGTACCTGTTTTTTTAAGGTACGGATGATTCTCGGTACCATAAACACGATCGTTTCCGATTTCGGACTGCTGATGCCGAAAATTTCGTTGGGGATGCCGATGATCAGGAAATTTTCTCCCAGTTTGCTGCGAATGTTGAACTGGGTGATCTGTCCTTCGGTGCCTTCCAGTGTAATGTCCGAAAAAATCCGGTTTTGCGGCATCAGGGAGGATTTTGCCAAGAGCGAAACCTGAGCTTCCGGCGACTTCCGGGCGGCGCATTTGCCGATGTCGAAACGAGCCAGCCACAGGTTGGGAACCACGAATTTTCCCTCTGCGGCCTTAACCACTCTGGCCTGGCCGGAAAGGAACCGCTGCAGGGTTTTGAAATTCAGATCGTCCGAAGTGGTCAGCACCCGTCCGATAACGCCGGTTTTGGCGGTTTTGATGGTGCCGAAATCAAAGATGTTCAGCAGTTTTTGCCACTCGATGTCGTTTTGCGCATTATACGGATAAATGGTAAATACGCTGACGTCATATGCGATCAACACCGGATTTTCCTCAAAATAGTCGAGAAGATCCTGAATTTTGGTTCTCAGTTCAAAATCGGCGTCGAAGGTGATTGAGTAATCGGACCAGTCGGTCGTGATGTTGGTGATGCCCGACCCGCGCAGAACGTCGAGCAGTGCCAGAATGATCGGCCGCGATTTCGGCACATAGAGCGTAAAGTTGTTTTTGCGGCTGATGGTCAGCGTTTTGGTTTCGGCGTTGTAGTTATAGTAAATTTCGGCCGCGTCGGTAATCATTTTGACCACTTCCGACAGTT
Organism: Azospirillum sp. 51_20; assembly: GCA_001917175.1. Lineage (GTDB taxonomy): Bacteria > Pseudomonadota > Alphaproteobacteria > RF32 > CAG-239 > JAFUYI01. The sequence continues at coordinate 16,817 of MNTV01000018.1, read as the reverse complement.
CGCCGCGCAAATTTTCCGCCGAAATGCTGGTGTAAGGCGCATCTTTGGCCACCAGCCGGATATCCGCTTCTTTAAGCAGTTTCAGGAGCGCTTTTTCCGCCGGCATGGTTTTGAAGGAAAAACCGGTTACCTCAAAGCGCGGCAGCGGATTGTTGATGCCGTTGCGGGTGAGGTTGAAGGCTTTCATGTTGTAAGGCAGGGCGGTGATCATTTCCTGCGTTTTCCAGTTGACGTTGCAACGCAGCGGCGTTTCCAGATCAAGCGAACTGGCGCCTTTCGGCGTGCGGATCATGTTGGGATCCTGCAGGTTGATGAGGGAGGCGGCGGAAAGCGGATCCGCTTCGACCGGCTCCGGTTCCGGCGCCGGCGTTTTGCAGCCGGCCAGCATGCCCGCCCACAGAAGACAAACGGTAATTTTTTTGAAATTATGACAGATTTTAAACATTAGTCGGTTACTTTCCGTTTTAATAAGGTTGACTGTTAAAATTATTTTTTATCGTCTTCGGCCGGGAAGTTGGGCTTGATGTTGTTTTCCTGCATCAGCTTTTCCATCAGTTGTTCCATTCCCATGCCGGCGCCCACGGTCGGGTCTGCCGATTTGTCGACGTCGCCCAGCGCCTGCTTCATTTTTTCCACTTCCCGCGCGTCTTCCTTGATCATGTCGGGAGTGGAATTGCTTTTCAGTTCGTTCTGATATTCAATCAGCGTTTTTTTCAGCCCGTTCAGCCCGCCGGCGATTTTGCGTTCGACATACGGGTACAGTTCCCGGTGCTGCAATATGTATTCGCCGGTTTCGCTGATTTCTTCCAGAACGTCAAGTATGTATCCGAAAAAGGGGTAGTCTTCGATCGCAATGTTGCCTTTGCGGACGCAGCGGGCGGCAATCCGGGAAATCGTGCGGTCGTAATAGTCTTTCAGCAGGATGTAGTTGTCAACGTACCACAAGTCGGCTGTTCCGGCGGCTTTGTTTGGTTCCATTATGCGTCACTCCCTTCGCGGTAATTCTGGTTGTCGTTTGTTTCAGGCAAATTGTTTTCCTTTCAATTTACCCGATATTGTCACTGTTTTCAATATAAGGATCGCGGAATTTTTCGTCCTCCAGTCCGAGCAGCACGAATTGCGGCAGGCTGTCGACGACGATTTCCGAAGTCTGGGCAAATTCATCCGGACTGAGGCTGCTGTCTTCCGCCGCCGCTTCTTCATAGACCTCATCTTCCGTTTCGGCCGCGGCTGCCGGGGTATTCTCGTATTCCCATTCCCAGTCCCCGTTTTCTTCACCGGCCGTTTCGGCGTCGGCGGGCACCTCTTCGTATTCCCACTCCCAGTCTTCGCCTTCTTCTCCGCTCGTTTCGGCATCGGCGGGAACTTCTTCGTATTCCCATTCCCAGTCTTCGCCTTCTTCTCCGCTCATCTCGGCGTCGGCGGGCACTTCTTCGTATTCCCACTCCCAGTCTTCGCCGTCGCCGGCGTCGGCAGTTGTGGCTGCGGAATAGCCGTCGTCGTCGGTTTCAAAGCCATAGCCGTCGCTTCCGCCGGCCGCATTGTCCGTCTTTTCGCTGTCGCTTCCGCCGAAACCCCAGCCCCAGTCGTCGCCCGGATCACTGTCTTTAATGTCCTGCACGTCGGCAAAGGCGGTCGAAATCGTCATCAGTTTACGCAGCATCGGCGAAATCTGCGGTTCTTTTCCTTCCTCCGCGGCAGCAACAGGTTCGGGCTTTGAGGTTGCCGTTTTGTCCGCTTTGGGAGCGCTTTCTGCCGGTTTTGCCTTTTCTTCTGCCGGTTGGGCTTTCTCTTCCGTCGTTTTTTCTGCCGCCGCTTCCCGGGCGGCGTTTTGATTTTCTTTTTCCGTTTTGTCCGTCGGTGCTTTCCCGGCGGCAGGTTTGCCTGCTTCTGCCGCTTTGGGAGTTTCATCGGCCGCCGGCGCGGAAACTTTGCTTTCTGCCGGTGCCTTTTCCTTTTCGGCGCCGCCGGCCGCCGGAGTTTCCGTTTTTGTTTCCTGTCGCGGTTTTTCTTCGCCGGCCGGCATTTCGTCCGATTCGTCATTGACGGTTCCTGTCGTGCCGTTTTCGGCTTCCCGGTTTTTCTTCTTTTTCTTCTTCTTTTTCTTTTTCGGCGTTTCCTCAATTACCGCCGCGTTTGCTTTCTCTTCCGTCTCTTCCTCTTCGTCAACGCCGTCCAGATACTTGTCGATCATCGGGGTGGACACGGTCGGTTCGGGCATTTGCGGCGCCGCCGGCCGCTCATGAACCGCGGGCTGCAAGGCGGCGGGAATTTCTCTGTTGACGGCAGGCATCGGTACCGGTACCGCCACCGTCTGCACCGGTGCCGTTTGCAGCTGACTGAGTGCGGCAATGATTGCTTCCGTCGACTGACGCTGGCTTTCTTTCAGTGCCGAGGATATCAAGGCCGAAAACTCCTGATTTTGCGCACGGGCAATATCACGGAACAGATTGGCCTGCATCCGCATGATTTCTTCAACCTTGAGATTGTTTTGTCCGCCGGCCGAAACGGTCGAATCTTTTTTCAGCGTTTCCAGGGTTTCAATAATCGTCTGCGCGGAATTTTTCTGACTTTCTTTCAATGCCATGGAAATGATGGAAGAAAACTCTTTTCCCTGCGCTTTCAGCGCCTGTTCGACCGATTCCATTGCCGGCTGGCCTTTCGGGGACGAGGCGGCGTAGGTGATCGGCGTCGGAATTTTTTCTTCGCTGATTTTCTTAAAAGATTCAATCAGCGCCTGGGTGGAAACTTTCTGACTTTCCTTGATGGCGGTGGAGATGATGGAAGAAAGCTCTTCTTTCTGGCTTTTCGTGGTTTCTTTTAAAAAGGCGGACTGGGCCTTGACCAGATCGTCGACCAGCCCTTTCATCTGAATGGGAGCCGCAGCCGTTTTGCCGTCGCCGCCGGAAATAAATTTAAGCTGACTGCTCTGTTCGATCAGTTTGGTCAGGTTTTCCTGCAGCTCCGTAAACGAACGGGCAATCATTTTGTTGTCTTCCAGCCGTTTCTTTTCTGAGTTTTCGATTGCTTCGGCCAATGCTTTGGAGATGATGTTGGTAAAGGATTCGTCGGCAACCAGTTTCATCGGGCCGTCAAAGCCGCCGCCCGTTCCGCTTCCGCCCTCAATGCCGGTTGCCGCCGGGCGGGTGTTTTGCAGTTCGCGGATAATTTCGGCGTTTGACTGGGCCAGACTGCTGGCCAGAATCCGCGCGAAATTGTCACCGTTGATGATTCCCTCGCCGCCGGTCGTTCCCCCCGTGCTTCTGTTTTCGGACAGGGCTTCCTGCAAAATATTGCTGTTTTTCTGGTGATTGTGGTGTGCGACCGGCTCAAGCCCTTTGCTTTTTTGCTCCAGATCTTCCATATATTCCTGCAACGGGGTGCCGCCCGGCAGGCTCTGAAAAATGGATTTGACTTCCGGCGGCAGTTCCAGCAGCATCTTATTAAAAGCTTCGCGCCTTTCGTCGCTGAAAATGTGCAGCTGGCGAAAAATGTTTAAAAAACGCTGAGCGACAATGATCGGCAATTCTTCACTGTCGTTTTTGCTTTGGCCGAAACTCGCCGAGCTGTTGATGTCGTCTGCCACAGTCGTCCCCCCTTTAGAATATATATAGAATATACTGAATACAACATAAAGTCAAATCCATAAATGTCAATCAGTCAAACGCGGAGAGCGAAAAAAATCGCTGCTTGCGGGAGAGCGGCGAGAGGTGAATGACAAAAGCGAAACTTGCCTTCGTCCATTGTCGCCTTGGTTGCCTTTCTTGCCGTCCGGTTTGCTTTTTTCCCCGTCTTTTCCCTTTTGCCTGTCTGTTGTTGTTCGCCTGTCGTCGTTTTCGCTGTCCGGCATTGGGACCTGCCGGCTTTTCCCCTCGGCGGATTTTTCGCCATCGTCTTATTGTCTTTTCCTTCCCGCCGTCCGGTTCGCTTTTTTCTGTCTTTTTCCTTTTGCCTGTCCGTTGTTGTTCGCCTGTCGTCGTTTTCGCTGGCCTGTCCGTTGTTGTTCGCCTGTCGTCGTTTTCGCTGTCCGGCATTGGGACCTGCCGGCTTTTCCCCGCGGCGGATTTTTCGCCATCGTCTTATTGTCTTTCTCTTCCCGTTGTCCGGTTCGTTTCTTTCCGTCTTTTCCCTTTTGCCTGTCCGTTGTTGTTCGCTTGTCGTCGTTTTCGCTGTCCGGCAATTGGGACCTGCCGGCTTTTCCCCGCGGCGGATTTTTCGCCAGCGGCTTATTGTCTTTTCCTTCCCGTCGTCCGGTTCGCTTTTTTCCGTCTTTTTCCTTTTGCCGGTATTTCCCTTCCTTGTTTGCCTTTTCCTTCGTCGCTTTTTGTATCTGATCTTTCTTTTCTGTTTTTCTCTTCTCTCTTTTCTCCGTTTTGTTTTTTCGTTTTTACAGGGAAGCGGCAAGCGGCCGTAAGACCGGCGGACATGGCCGCCGTATGGCGTTGAAACTCTTTCTTCCGACGGCAAGGCAAAAAGAAACCCCGCCGAAGCGGGGAAATTTTTATAAGTAAATGGCGACGACCTTATGCAGTTTGCTTAAGTCGTTGTCGTCCAGCTTGATCCTTTCGTCCGGATTCCAACGGATGCCGTAAAGTTTTCCGTTATCGTCTTCGCGAATGCTGACAACCATTACTTCTTCGGGGTCAATCTGATAAACGGCGATGTCGCCGACGCTGACCACTTCCTGCGGATCGACAAGCAAAACGGAGCGGGCCGGCAACAGACTGCCCAAACGCCGCGTGCACAGGTTCAGTCCGTATGCGTCTTTTTTGCCGTTTAAGACTGCGGGGCGGCCGACCCATTTGATTTCTTTTTCGTTGTCAATGATAACGTTGCCGTCTTTGCCCGGAACGCCGTATACCGGCACTTTCTGACTGTCGCGCGGAGCCGTGTCAAAAGTGGAAATTGCGCCGCGGGGGTTGGACAGCAGCTTGTATTTGGCGTCGTTGCGCTGGATAATTTCGTCCAGCATGCCTTTGCCGTCCAGATTTTTGATCGCTTCTTTCAATTCTTCGGCCGTATATCCGAGCGATTTGGCGATGTTTTTCATTTCCTTGTCGGAAACTTCCCGCTGTCCCATCTCAATCCGGTGATAAACGGACAGTGTCATGTCCGAACTTTCCGCCACTTCGATCAGTGTCAGGTTCTTTTCGTTGCGGATTTGGCGCAAACCGGCACCCAGTGTTTTCAAGCCGGCCTTTTCGTTGATTTTGTTTCTTCTTTCCTGTTCCCGGCGCCATGACAGAATGACGTCTTCCTGAGAATTCTGCTCGTTGACGAACAGGTCCTGCATCGGGCAGTCCAAAAGCTCCGCCACTCTTACCAGCTGTTCCTGATCAATTCTGCGATAGCCTTTTTCAATTTTGGAGATGGCCGACAGACTGACGCCCAAATGATCGGCCAGTTCCTGCATGGAACGTCCGCGCAGTCTTCTGTACATTCTGATCTGGTTGGGGAAAATAATTTCTTCCATAATTACCACCTTTGCATTGTTACAGATTGTTAAATTTTAGCTAAATAATAATCTAACTTTGGAATTAATCAAGAAATTTGCACAAAAGATGACGATTTTGTGCAAAAAAAATGGCAGAAAATAAAATTTCTGCCATTTTTTTGACTATTTACCGAAAGGAACGTCAGTTAAACTCTCTGAAAGTATAAGCTTTGTTTCCTTTCTTGCCGACCTGATGGGCAAAGCTGCTCATGTCTTTTTCGCCGAACATGATCTCTCCGGCCGGAATGTTGTCCGCCATGTCGCCGTTTGAGTACAGGGGGCGGTTGGCGATCTTGGAGTAGTAACTGCTGAAAGCGTATCTGTTTTCAACAATGGTTTCCTTGCTGCCGTCAGCGTTGGTTTTGACGGAAATGTAAGACTTCCGCTGAACGATGCCGTCGGTGGCAAACGCTTTGCCCTTGCCGCTGGCGTCGACGTTCTTGAATTCCGACAAAACGCGGTTGTTGGCGCCGAAGGTAACCTTGAAGGTGGAACGGCTGCCGTCGCGGTTGGTTTGGTTGACGGTCCAGGTTTCGCGCCCTTCCTCGTCCTGTCCTTTTTCTACCGTGCGGCTTTCAAACGAATCTCCCATTTGTTCGGCAGCTTCGCCCATCCGCTCCTTCATCACCGCCTGAACAAACATGATTTGTTTGTTTTCTTCGCTGAGCAGGGAATTCTGCATGAAATTGCTGACGACTTCCGGATTGTAGGTTCCGTCTTTTTTCATCGCGTATTTCAGCAGAGCGGCGTTAGTTTTCGTATCCTCGCGCATCTTGACGCCGTCCCGGTCATATTTGCGGGTAACGGTGGCATAGGCGTCGGTTTCGACCTCCGTCCGTCTTCCTTTTTTGTCCTGAACGGTAACGTTCATTTTGGTGTTGCCGCTGGCGTCCGTCGTAAAGGTCCGATATTCCTTTTTGCCGCGGAGTTTTTGCCATGCGCTTGTCGTATCGTACACTTCGTTACCGTTTTCATCTCGTGTTTTCTCAATGCCGCTGTTAATTCTGCTGAACGGATTGAAAGGATTGATGACTGTTTTTCCCTCGGCTGCTTGTTTCCAGCCGTTGATTGATGCGCGGTGAACGCCTTCGGAAATCGCCCTCCCCGTGGCCGTGCCGAGCGCTTTTGCACCTTTGGCAATCGGCTTGCCGACGGCCATGCCCGGCCGTTTGGCGAAAAATTCCATCCCGAAGCTGCCGGTCGGACTGCCGATGCCCTCATTTCCACCGATTTTCAGGCTGCCGGCAAAACTGTCGGCGAAATGTTTCATTTCCTCCAAAACGGCATAACCGAGGAAGCAGACGGCGACGACTTTGATGACCTCCGCCATCCACCAGAAGAACTTCATGATGATGCCGACGTCGGATCCGCCGATCATCTCGCTCAGTGAGTCAGCCGCAATTGAAGCGATGATGTAAATGATCAGCGACAGGAAAATGAAACTGAATATGGCGTTTAAGAATATCTTCCAGATTTCCTGCAGGTAGTTTGCCGTAATCTTAAAGGCAAAGGCGCCCAACGCCGCCGGCAGCAGAGCCACCGCGATCGACAGTTTCAGGATGCAGTCTACCAGCATAAACGGATAAATGAACAACAACATAAATCCGCCCAGATAGAACAGTATTGCCGTCAGCAGATAGCCCAGATGCGGAAAGACCAGCATTACTCGGTATTCCGAACTCCAGGACAGGCACCAGCTCAGCTCGCCCAACGCCAGAATGTCTCCGATCTGGTCCTGAATGGCTTTGATGGTGCACAGGATGCCCGTTCCCATCGACGGAGACAGGCCGCCTTTGTCGGTGCCGACAATGGTAATGTTATGGCTGCCGAGATCGCAGGTGTCGGAAATTTTGCCTGCCAGTTGCGCCACTTTCAGACCGGTGGAAAAGACCGGATCAACGCTTAAGGCCAGTATCTGACTTAGGCCGGAGTTCAGCAAAATGACGACCACCAGTACGCGGAATGCCTGATTAAGCAGGGTTTTGACGAATATGCGCGGTTCTCTGATCTCCATCGTCGAAACGAAGCGGATGGTTACAAACGAGAGCCAGATGGCAAACGCCACTACCACCACCGCGATAACGGCTTTGGCCAGATTGTCAAACGACTTTTTGGCCATTACGCTGGCCGTGTTGAACAAAATTTCAAACGGTTTGCAGAAAATGCAGCCCCATTCGCGGTAACTGTTGCGGACCTCTTCATAGGGCGCGCAGCTGGCGGAAGATTTCGCCGGCGTTTCGGCATTGTTGGCCGTGCCGACCGAAACCGCGGTAACGCCGGCGGCCGGATCTATCGGCGTGGAGCTGGAAGCGGCGAAAGTCGCGTCTTTGCATTTTGACAGACCGCTGGACGGAACCGGCGTTTTGCAGTTGCAGATTCCCTGAACCTGATCGCACATCGGGTTGACCAGCGCGTCGCCCGGTCCCCGCAGCTCAAAGTGCAGGTGAGGGCGTCCGCAGGCACCGCCGGTGCCGCCGACATATCCGATCAGGTCGCCTTTTTTGACTTTTGAACCTTCTCTTAAGCCGGGAACGGGTTTGTTGGTCAGGTGCCCGTAACGGGTCGTATAAGTGCCGTCACAGCCTTTATGCTCAATATATACGACGTTGCCGTACCCGCCGCCGCTGCTTTGGCAGACGCCGCGTGCCGGTTCGGAAACGCCGAAAGAGTATCTGGTGATGGTGCCGTCCATGGCCGCCGTTACCGCGGTGCCCATTCCTGCGGCATAGTCCATGCCGTTGTGGTTGCGTTTGCGGCTCCAGCCCTCTCCGCGGTGGCAGACGTCTTCCGGAATGCGGGCGACGTTGGTGACCGGCATCGTGTTCAGGCAGTTGCCGGCCGCCTTATTGGCGTCTTCAATGCATTTCGGACTGATGTCATAACGGGCTTTTCTGCCGTCCGGACATTCGGGAGTCACGTTGCCGCCGCTGTATTTAACGGTACAGGAGCTGGCCGCTTCGGCACCAAATGAGGTTAAAGCGGCAAATGCAAGCATCGCAGCAAATACGATTCCTTTTATGCCTTTTCTTTTATATGTCGCTGTCATCGTCATCGCTTCCACCTATTTCTTTTTGTTCCCGGTTCCGAAAGTTTTGTTTGCGGCGCCGCCGATCATGTCACCGTTGCGTTGTTCCTGCTGCTGTTCGGCATCGGAGCCTTCTGCCGCGTTTTTAAGGGCTTTGTTTGTTTTGTCGATGTTTTTTTCCACTTTGTCGGCAAATTTGTTGACCGTTTGCCCCGCTTTTTGCAGCTTGTTGGCTACCTTTTGCATTTTATTCATGCCTTTGCCCGCTTTTTCCATTGCCTTACCGGTTTTTTCCATGACCTTTCCCATGGTCTTCATGGCCTTGGCCGCCAGTCTTCCGGCGTTCAGTCCGGCAGAGGCTGCCGTTGAAGCCACGGTGCTGGTAGCCGCCGCCGTTTCCGTGATCGGAGCGGCTAAGCCTAAAGTGGCGGCGCTGCCGGCACGGGCTACACCCTGAACGGCTTGGTTACCGGCTTTGACGCTTTGATCCGCAGCTCCGAGACTCTGGTCGATGGCGTCTGCGGTTTGCTGCATGCCCTGTCCGGCCTGCTGCATGGCTTGTCCGGCCTGCTGCATGCCCTGTCCGGCGCCGCCGCTGCCGCCTGAACCGCTGCCTTTGCTTTGCGCTTCTCTGGCCTTTTTGTCTTTGTCGGCGTCAAGACCGGTCATCGCCTTCGCGCTTTCCATGGTGGACGGTTTTTTCTTGTTTTGTCCTTCGTCGTCAAATTTGCCTTTGCTTAAGTTGTCGACTTTGTTTTTGGTGTCGCCCATCTTGTCAAGCAGTCCCTTGTCTTCGTCTTTCTTGCCGCCGAACATTTTTCCGGCAATGAAGTCGACGCCTTTGCCGGCCTGATGCTTGGCGATTTTTCCGGCAAACTTGATCGGTCTTACCGCCTGCTGTTTGGCCATGTCCGTCATCTGGGTCAGCCCCATGTGCATCGGGTCGGATTTGGCGAGCTTGCTGCTGAAAAATTGATTGACATAGTCGCTCTTGGTTGAGCCGATCAGCTTCATGGCAAACAGGTAGGCAAACAGAAGCACGATCCAGCCGAAACTCCAGAAAGCCAGCTGTTCGTCAATGTATTCGTTGTCGCCGTCTTCGATCGCGGTCATCATTTTGGTGGTGCCGTCCATCTCCTTCGTCAAAACGGAGTCGATACTGGCGTTCATAGCTTCCTGCGACCCGGCGTCAAGCGCGTTGCTGACAAGCGCCAGCCCCGCCGCAACGGTCATCGCAAGGAAAATCAAAATGCCGGCCGAATTCAAAATAATGCTGAAACATGTGCCGAGTTTGCCTTTGGTAATGTTAAACGGCCACAGGCCGACCGTGATCGGCAGCGCGATGATGGCAAAGCCGAGCTTGAAGGAAATGTCGACCAGATAATAGGTAACCGACAGCGTCATCATAAAGCCCATGAACCAGATAAAGGCGCCGCTGAGCCAGATCCAGATGTTGGGGATTCGCGCGATTTCCCAGTCATAGGCGCCGGCATGGGTGGCGTGGCAGGTCAGCATATGTCCGATTTCAAGATGGGTGGACACGGTATAGTCGACGGCGGCGATATACTGCTGCAGCTGGTTGAGGAAATAAGCCGGAATCGGCCCGTCTTGGAACGCATAGGCGCTGTCAAGCTGAATCTTGCCGAAGATGTCCAACCCGCTGCCGGCGGAGGCGCTGGCCAGCATGGCAATGCCGAACTGGGCGCCAAAGTTCATAAACGGCACGATCGCGTAACTGATAAAGAAGTCGATCCCGGCATTGATTACCAGATAAGCGCCCAGTACTTTAAAGGCCATAATCAACAGTTCGTTGACCATTGCCGACGGCTCGAGGTTTTTGAGCGAAGACAGCTGCTGCAGGACATAAAAGGCAACCCAGAGCATGACGCCGACCCACAGGATCTTGCTGCCGGCCTCTTTGGCGACGTCGTACAGGTAAGTGCACGCGTTCATGAAGCTGCCGATCAGGGCCGTAACCACGTCGCAGGCATAGCAGCCCGATTTGTAAATGGCGTCCATTCTTTCTTTGTTGCATTCCCGGTTGGAAACGCCGAAAACTATGCCGGTAGCGAACTTGGCAATTTTAACGACCGCTTTGGAGGCAAATTTCGTGACTTGATAGACCGGGTTGTACGTAACCAGAAGATCTTTAATCCAACCGTTCGGCAAAGACGATTCGACCGAACTGAATATGTTCGTCAATCCTTCGTCGAGAAAATTCAGCCCGGCATTTAAGCCGTCGCCGACCAGACTTTTGGCATAAGTGCCGAGGCCGTGTCCCTGACCGGTAAGCGAATTGTTTAAAGCCCGTTTGAACTGCCGCACTTCGCGGTCGAAAGCGGTGGAACCTCCGGTCGAATTGTCCGGCTGCTGACGGAAAACCTGCGAATTTCCCGACGGCGTCTGAGATATTTGTCCGACGATGTCCGCTTCGGATATCTGATAAGTCGGCTCGGCGGAAGCGCTGCCGACGCTTATCATCAGCGCAAAGCAAACCGGCAGCAAGACCTTAAGATTTGCTTTCAGCTTGTTAAATATGTTAGTCTGCTTTGTCACTTTTTTACCCTTTCTCTAACTTTCGTCTTCGTCGTCTTCTCCGGCCAAAGAGCGTAATTTGGATCTTACACCTTTGTAACTCCCTTGCATTGCCCGGATCTTGGAAGAATGCGCGGCTCCGGCTTTCATCGCCGTACCGGCGATTTTCTTGCCGACGCCGATGCCGGCCCATGTCAGGACGGCCAGGCCCATTTTGGCGACTCTCTTCTGGAAGTTGGTGTTTCCGCCGCCGCCGACCAGTTCATCGGCAATCGTCTTGGCAATGTCCATTGCCCCGACCAGCAGGAACGCGACCAGCATTAACATCAGCAACGGTTTGCTGAAATCTGCCAGCGACGTTTCGTCGCCCTCGAAGAGTTCCCTGTTGTCGACCAAAATCTGCTGAACTGCCGCCAGCGCCATTAAAATGACAATGGCAATGCACATCATGAAAGCGGCGGAATTAAGTATGGTTTTAAATCCGGTTGCGGTCCAGCCCCTGGTCGGTTTGAAAGCATAGGCCATGATAAGAATCGGCATGATCAGAACCATCATGGCAAAACGGAAGATGCTGTCTACCAGATAAAAGACGAAACCGATCTTAATGAACGAAAACAGGAGAATCATGATCAATCCGCAGATCAGCGCCATAAAACCGGGTTGGGTAATGATGACCCAGCCGAGTTTAAAGCCGAAGTTCAACCGTTCGTTGACGGCGCAGACCATGCATTCCATCATCTGCTTTGGCGCTGTCGGGAAACCCTCCGGCGTTGCCGGATCCATGTTGGAAACCGTGCAGGCTACCTTGTAGTTTGCTTCCACTTCTCCGGTAAAAGGTATGAAAAGCATTCTGCCGTTCCATTGCATGTTGTCGCTGCCTCCGCCCGCCGAGTCGGAAAAATGCCTTAGCATTTCGCTGCCGAGTTCAAGAAATGCGTTGTAGATGGGGAAAATAACGGAGTTTAACACCCATATGACGCCGGTGCTTGAGGTGGCAAGCAGCCCGCAGACAAAGCAGAGGAAAAATTTCTTCATTACCTCTGTCCACACTTCGGCCGGAGATTCTTCGGTAAACGAACTGACGTGTTTCATGATTCTGAAAGAAAGCCAAACGGCAAAGGCTACCATCATCAACGCCATTGCACCCTGAGTCATGTGGCTGTACATGCCCATGGTGATATGGCTGGTGGTGTCGTAAATGGCGCCGACGACCGCGGCCTGCCAGCATTCCCGGTGCTTGACCTCCTGAGCCGCATTGTCCTCCAAGGTTTCGTCAACCGCCGAATTGTTGCCTTCAACTCCCGAACAGGCAAACAACAGTAACACTGCCGGAATAAGGATCAGCAATTTCCAAAATTTTGCTATGTTAATGTTTTTCACCATCGGTAGTCCCTTTCTCTCTTATTTCTGGTTTTTCAGAGCTTCCAACAGGCTTTCCGCTTTTTGCTTGTCTTCTTCGAGCTTTTTCATCTTTTTCTGCAATTCGTCGTTCGAACCGGTCGCATTTCCGGCGGCAGGTTTGCCGCCCAGATTCCGGAGCTGCTTCTCCAGTTCTTTTTTCTCAAGCTCAAGACCGCTGATGGCGCGCTGCAGTTCTTCGATCTGGGCTTGGGCCTTTTTCTCGGCCGCATTGTCTTTTTTATCGTCTTTCTTGCCGTTTTTGTTCGGGCTTTCAACCTTGCCCGGTTTTCCGGAGGAACCGCCTTTTTCGGCAGCCGTGTTTTGCGCCGCCGCGGCGATTTTCTCCTTCGAACTGTTGACGATCTGGTTTGCCTGTTCTTGGGCGTTGTTTTCCCTCGGACCGGCCGCGCTTGCACCGCCGTCGTTTGCCGGCTGTCCTTCGCCGCCCGTGCCTGCGTTCTGCCCGCTGCCCGCATTTTGACCGTTGCCCGATCCCGGGTTCTCTACGCCGGAATTTGCATTGGCTGCAGCCCCCGAGCTCATACCGGCAGCGGCGCCTGATCTGTTCCCGTTTTCATTGCTGCCGGCAGAACCGTTGCCGCGGCCTTGTCCCGTCTGCCCGCCGTTTTGATTGTTCGGCTGGGTGTTGTTGGCCGTGGCTCCGGCTGCTGCGGCTCCGCCTTCTCCTCCGGCTTGTCCGGCTGCCGCATTCTGCGTATTTGCGGCCTCTCCCGGAGTTCTCTGTCCGGAACCATTTTGAGGCGTAGTGTTGCCGCGGTTCTGTGCCGTCGCGTTTCCGCTGCCGTTTCCACCCTGTCCGTTGCCGCCGCTTCCGCCGCCGTTTCCGCTGCCGCTGCCTTGTCCGCCGCCGCTTCCTGCCGCGCCTTTCAGTCCCAGACGTCTGCCGACCGCGGCCATGCCGTTGTACATTTTGCGTCCGACAACTTCTTTGCCTTGTCTTATCTTGTCGTTAACGCCGGAAGCTTCGCCAACGGATTTGGCCGTTTTGCCGACGGCTTTGCCGGTATTGACCGCCCCCCATTTGGCGGCGCCGGCGCCGAGAGAAGCTATGTGCGAACCGATGGTGCCGCCCTGTCCGCCGCTCATCTGCGAAGCAAGGCTGACGGCTTCGCCGCAGAGCTTAAAGCCGAAAATGCAGCACAAAATCAGGAACAACAGCCCCATCAGACCGATGCTCATAATGTCGACCAACGGCTTTACTTCGTTTGCATTGACCAACTCCATAATTTTATCATAACCGCCTTCGCCTCCGGTAACGGCCTGCAGTCCGAGCTCAATGTTGACGCTGACGACCAATCCCAGGAAAACGAACGTGAAAAACGTATTCATAAACATTTTCCAGCCGGTGCTTGTGTATTGGGAAGTCAGCTTGAACGGCCATGCCGCAATCAGGAACGGCATCAGTCCGCCGACCACGCCGAGTCTGACCACGGCGTCGATCAGATAGAAGCCGAAAGCCAGGCAGACCAGCCAGCTGAAGCACCAGATAATCAGGCCGCTGAACAGCATTGTCAGATCCGGGAGACCGAACCAGTGGCTGGCTTCGTTTTGGGCAACACACATCAGCGAACTGCCGATGGAAGTGGCGACCGCCAGTTCCTGCTGTACCGAACGGACGAAACAGTCAACCTTGGCAAACAGTCCGGCCGAATAGTATCCCTTGGCAATCGTTACGCCGTCGCCCAGCTGAGTGGCCGAGGCACAGGCCATAAAGGAGGAGGACGAATTGCTGTCTGCGCTGCGGAACAGGAAACTGCCGCCGAATTCCATCGCCGCGTTCAACAACGGCTCAAGAATCAGCCGGTACAGTTCCTGCACATGGGTCAGAACCAGATAGGCCAGAAGGATTTTAAAGCTCATGGTCAACAGGTCGGAAATATATTTCGGCCCGTCCTGCTTGGTAAAGGAACTGACCTGCTTGAGCGTGACAAACGCAACATAAAGGGCAAAGCCGATCAGAAGCAGATTCTTAAATCCTGCCGCCAGTGCGTTGTAAGAAGCAATGCTCATTGTCTGTGCGGTGTTGAACAAAATGACAAACAGCGGACACAGAATGCATTTCCTGCTCTGTTCAAGCTTGAGCGGCAGCGGAACGCATCCGTCCATCAGCCCGCCGATGGACTTCATGTCTTTGTCCATGTAAATCTTTTGGCCTTCCGGGGTTTCGTAAATGGCAACGGCATTAGCTGCCTGATCAAGCTGATCAAGTTTGTCGGGAATGGATTTCAGATTGCCGGTCAAGATATTGGAACCGTCGCCCTGAATGTCTTTGGCGGTAGCTACCGCCGCATCTATATTGGCTGCCGTTTCGGCATTTCTGTATTGCTCGAGGTCGGCAGAGATTTCATCCGAGGATCGGAATACATCCTGAGCAGCACCGCTGACAACATTCCATACGCCGGAAAAGAAGCCGTCAGATCCTTTGTACCGTGCAGCTGCCGCATTAGCCGCACCGGATACGTTGTTCAAACCGGATCCTTTTGCCGCCAAATCTTTGGCATCTTGGAAAGAAACAGCTTTAATGTTTTCTGATTCATAGCCGGCTATGGCTGCGGCCTGATCTACGGCCTCTTGCCCGCCCGCCCTTATCATTTGGGCGCCGACGGTGTCCCCGAGCAGGCCGTTCTGTGCGCTGCCCACGGTGCCGAGCCATTTCTGTGCATGAGCGGTATTCGGTAAAGATGCAAATAATCCCCATGCCAGGAGCCCAAAAATCAATTGTTGTTTTAATTTTCCAGTCATCGTCATTTCCTTTTCCCAAAGGGATTACCTAATACTTTTAACCCGATCAACAACACAATAATCACCAGCCCGAAAGCGTACCAGAAGGCGTTTTTGAAAGTAAATAATGACCAAAAATCAAAGTAATACATAGCGGCCAAAGCCAGCAGTATCCCCACGTTGATCAAGATTGCCTTCATATACACCACTCCTATTTTTAGCCAGTATAACACAAAAAAACGCAAAAAATTGTTACAGTTTTTTTATTTTTTCGCCTTTGTCGTTTTTTCAAAATTTCCCGTTCAGCAAAAAATTTTTACAGGCGCGAATCGTCTTGTCGTCCGCCGCCGGATTCGTCTTCCATGTTTTGATATCAATCATGTCCTTTGCGCCCGGCAGAAACGAATCGCCGATTTGCGGAAAAAAGATTCTCCAACGGTCGGGAAGCGAATCTTTCAGCATATCCGCAATCCGGTTGTGTGTGTTGATGATGCCGAACTCTGTCGTATCTGGAAAACGCGGAATTTTGACAACCTTATGCGAATCGCAGCTTTTTATCGACGGCCCGAGAAGCAGGGCGGCGATTTTGCTGTCGCACAGCCGTTCCCATAACCGGAATCCGCGATTCGGCGGATCAATCTGGACGATTCGTCCGGTTTTGATTTTTTTCTTCCATTGCGAATCGGCAGCCAGCAGCAGTCTGACCAGCAGTCCGCCGATTCCCGCGGTGATGAAGGAAACTTCTTTGACATATTCAAGGCTGTTGAGCAGCAATTCAAGCTGACGAACGTGTGCCCGCAGTTCTTTGCGGGTGGACGGATAATTAACGGCAATGGCGGAAAAACCTGCCGATTCTGCCATTTTAACCATTTGATTAAACTGGTTTTTGTTTCCCGCCAGTTCGTGCAGCAGGACAACCGCCTTCGTTTTCGGCGGTGTCAGCTGGAAGATTTCGGCACAGCGGGTCAGTGCCCTGCTGCATTGTTCAAAACTTCCGCCGGCACGACGAATGTCCCAGTTGTCGAGCAGACGATAGTGTTTTGTAATGCAATTCCGCTGAATCCGCCATTTTTGATAGACGTATATATCTTCCCAAAACTGCCGTCCGCCGAGCGTAAAAAAAGTAAAAGCCATTTTTTATCAGTCTCTTAAATTGGTTATTGACGGATTATATCAGATACGGGGGAAAAAGAAAAGCAAATGTTGGGAGATTCGGTGTCCGTTGTCGTGGTTTTGTTCCGTTTCGGAAATAATTTCCACTATATAATATATGCGCTTCTGTATCGGAATGAAAATACAACTTTACTGTCCGTAAATCTGCGCCGGAAAAATGCGTGAAAAAAATTCAAATTTATTCAATGAGTTATAAAAAAGATGGAAAAAAAACAAAAAAAATGCATTTTTTGTGTTGACAGATGGCGAATAATTTTCTATAAACCCACTCACCGACGTTGAGACGACAACGTAACAATGCCGGGCGGCCCTGAGGGTCGCAGTTATATGAGTAAAATGTGAATATGTAACTAGAGGATATGCGGACGGTATGATCTGAGGAGATTATATAAGTCTGTATATTAAGGAACCTAGAGGAAATTCTTTAGAGTAGTAATGACAGACAGG
>MNTV01000017.1 GCA_001917175.1 Azospirillum sp. 51_20 | reverse complement strand
TTTATAAGGGCCATACTCACGCGGAGCATCCTTCCATTGCAGACCATACTTGATGACATAAATTATACCACTGAGTACTTTCAGGTCATCAACGCGTGAAACGCCGTGCAACAGCGGAAAGAACGGTTTGATCCGTTCAAGCTGCTCAGAGGAAAGATAGAAAAGTTGGCTCATTGCACCCTCCATGGACATAACCAACCAACTTTTCTACTTCTTGTAAATAATGAGTCCTGAGCCTAGGGTGTGTCTGCAAACCCTCTTCACGAAAAGGGGGAAGTCAGGTTAGGTAAGGTTTTCATCGTGTTACGACAGGGAAATGTGCTACTATGACATCCCTGAAGACCTCTGGCTCAGGCTTGAGCCCATACTGCCAACAGAAGGTTCTCCTCGTGGAGGGAGACCGATTGGTGACGTCAGAAACTTTCTCAATGCTGTACATTGGATGCTGCGAACCGGATCTCCATGGCGAGCTTTGCCAGAGAAATATGGTTCGTGGAAGACCGTATATTCCCGATTCAGGCGTTGGCAGAAAAGAGGATATCTGACTGCTATCCTTAAGCTTCTTACCTTACAGGCTGACATGAACCACATCATGATTGATGGGACATACGTTCATGCTCACAAGCATAGTGCCGGAGCTCGACATACCTCTGGAATCAATCAGGCTCTCGGCCGAAGTCGTGGCGGCTTTACTTCCAAAATTCATGCGGTGGTGGATGCTCTCGGTAATTTGCTGGCTTTTACTGTCACGGCAGGACAATACTCCGAGTATCCTCAAGCCAGTAACCTTCTCATCCAGTATCATAACACAACAATTCTGGCCGATAAGGGCTATGACGGCAGGAGTCTCATCGATGCGCTTCACCAGCAGGGATGTGAAGCAGTTATTCCCTCCAGAAGAACGAACCATCATCCCCGTACCATTGACAGACATCTCTACAAGGAACGTCATCTTATTGAGACGTTTTTCAACAAGATCAAAGAATATCGTAAAATTGCAACTCGTTATGACAAACTGGCAGAAGTTTTTGCGGCCTTTGTATGTCTGGCTGCTTCACTTATCTGGCTTCGATAAGAGGTTTTGCAGACACGCCCTAGATAGTGTCGTCAAATTCAAAAGTATGTTATAATCTCTTCACTTACAATGAGGAGAGACCATATGGCGGCACATCGGAGGCATGATATTTCCGACAAGGTATGGGCAAATATTGAAAAACTTCTTCCCGGTTCCAAAGGCTCTGTCGGTCGTCCTTCCGCCGATAACCGATTGTTTATCAACGCCGTCTTCTGGATACTGAGAACCGGGGCTCCGTGGCGGGATTTACCCCCCGATCTTGGCGACTGGAAAAATACACATCGCCGCTTCTGCCGATGGCGAGATCGGGGAGTTTGGGAGAAAATACTCGAAGCTCTCATTGTCGAACCTGATTTTGAATGGCTCATCATTGATGCCAGTCATTGCAAAGTACATCCCCATGCGGCGGGCGCTGCGGGAGGTAATGAGGCCATGAGCCGCACAAAAGGGGGCTCAACTCAAAAATACATCTGGCCGTGGATGCGCATGGTATGCCGGTCAGAGTTATTGTTACAGAAGGTACCCGAGCTGATTGCAAAGAGGCCTGTGCGTTGATTGACGGGTTGAGTGCCGGGGCACTTTTGGCTGATAGAGGCTACGATACGGAGAGTATTCTCCGCAAAGCAGGTGAATCCGGTTTCCAGGTTGTCATCCCGCCAAAGAGAAGTCGTAAAATATCACGCAACTATGACAGAGAGCTCTACAAAGTCAGGCATCTTGTCGAGAATGCTTTTCTCCATCTCAAGCGCTGGCGGGGAATTGCCACACGATATGCCAAAAGATGTGCATCTTTTCTTGCCGCCGTTCAAATCAGATGCATATCTTTGTGGGCAAACATAATTTGACGACACTATCTAGTTCAAAAGTACGAAGTCAATCATTTTGGGATATTGCGGCATTGTAACGCTCCATATGGCGTACACTTTATCG
>MNTV01000027.1 GCA_001917175.1 Azospirillum sp. 51_20 | reverse complement strand
ACTGACGGAGGAACTTTCAGCAGCAGAGACGAAAGCCGCCGCGGAGGCGCCGGACAACACGTCCGGGCAGGGGGAAGAGGCGTCGCCGGCCGAACCGGAGAGCGCTTTGGCCAAGATGAAGGCCTTTGTCCGCAAAGCCGTCGACTGCTGCATCGAATAAGGAGAAAAAACATGCGCAAAATATTTTATCTGTTTGCTCTGGTATTGCTGTTTGCCGGCGGCTGCGACGCCCGAAAAGAAAACGCCCCCGCCCTTGCCGACGACAAAATTTACTTTTTCTACTACAACGAGTGTCCCTATTGTCATGATGCCATGGACTACATGAACGCCGAATATCCGCGGTTGAAAGTAACCATGGTCAACATCCACAATCCCGGCGGCTACGAACTGCTGCTGAAATGCGCCGAAAAATTCAAACTCGGCCGCAATGTCGGCACGCCGCTGTTTTGCATGGGCGACCGCTACCTGATGGGCTGGTCGGAAGAAAGCCCGCGGCAATTTGACGAATATGTCCGCCCGTATCTGCAATAAACGCTCTGCCCCGGCATGCTCCGGGGCTTTTTTGTTGCAATTAGCCGCCGGTTTGCTATATTAAAACAAAAAACAAACGGGAAAAAAATGACGGAACAGCAACGGCAGCTGCCGACGGAAATCATGAAAAAAGCGGTCAGGGGCATTTCCTATATCGCCCATCCCTTAAGGCTGCGCATATTGGAATATCTGGACGTCAACGGCAGTTCCTCGGTTTCCGCCATCACCAAGGCCCTCGACGAGGAACAGGTCGCCGTTTCGCAAAGCCTGCGCAAAATGCGCGACGCCAGCCTGGTCAAAACCAAACGCCGCGGCATTTTCATCTATTACGACATCTGCGAAGAATATCCGGCCAGCGTTTTTACCTGCCTGCGCAAGCTCTACGGTTTCATGACCGACGATTATCAGTACCTACGCGATGACTGCAAGCGGATGCTGCCGGCAGACTACACCATGATGGCGGCCAACCGTATCAAATTGTTTGCCAACTACGACAAAATGCGCATCCTCGAATATCTGACCTTAAACGGCCCGCAAAGCGTCAGCGGCATCATCGACGGCATCGGCTGCGAACAGATCAAGGTTTCCCAATATCTGAAACGCCTGCGCGACGACGGTTTCGTCACCGCCTGCCGGCAGGGGCGTTTCATCATTTACAGCATCACCAAAGGCGTGCACAAAACCTGCATCGAATGTATCCGCAAACGCTACGATTCGCTTGCCGACAAATCGCTGTTCTGATTTTTTCTCCGGCCGCCGCCGGACCGGTCCTCAGCCGCCGAGAACCTGTTTCAGCCGCGCCGCCGCCAGCAGCAGCGCCGTTTGCGAAGAAGCCGAATCCGCCAGGGCGTTTAACATCACAAAATCATGAATCGTTCCGTTAAAACGAACCGAAGCGGTTTCTACGCCGGCATCGTCAAGCCGCCGCGCCAGTTCTTCCCCTTCGTCGCGTAAAACGTCGTTTTCGGCGGTAATCACCAGTGCCGGAGGCAGCCCGCGCAATTCTTCCGCCGACGCCTTCAGCGGACTGGCCAAAATGCCGTTGCGCGCCGCCGGATCGGTCGTATAGGCGTCCCAAAACCATTCCATCGCCTTTTTCGTCAGCCACGGACCGTCGGCAAAGTCCCGGTAAGATTCGGTTTCAAAAGCGGCCACCGCCACCGGATAAAACAGCAGCATAAACCTTATCTTCGGCACAAAACCGGCGGCTTTGGCCTTTAAAGCCAAAGCCATCGCCATGTTGCCGCCGACGCTGTCGCCCGCCAGAGCCAGCCGCTCTGCATCAAGCCCACACCGTCCGCCGTTTTCGGCAACATGCTTCAGTACCGCGAACAATTCTTCCGTCATCTGCGGAAAACCGTTTTCCGGCGCGTTCTCATAAACCGGAAAAACCACCGCTGCCCCGCTTTCTTCCGCCAGCGTCCTGATCAGCCGCTCGTGGGTTTTGTCGCTGCCCATCACCCAGCCGCCGCCGTGAATATAAAAAACAACCGGCAAAGCGCCTTTCGCTTCCTTCGGACGAACGATTTCAACCGTCATCTTCCGCCCGTCGACGGTTTCAATTTCCGTCCTCTCCGCAGCCGTATCCGCAGCATCCGCCTTCCCGCCGCTCTGCACGTCGGCGAGCACCTGCCGCGCCGCCGCCGGCGTCAGTTCGTATAAAGGCCTGCCGCCCTTTTCCGCCAATTCGTCAATAAAACTTTTTTCCTTTTTCATCAGTCTTGCCCGTGCCATATTTTTTCTCCTTATGAAAAATTTTTCCAAAAACAAATATAAGCCCGACAACCGCAAATTCAATTTGCCGCTTTTCCTCCGGCCGATTTTGCTTGCCAAACGGCGGCAAAAAGGCAAAAATGAAAAAAACAGACAATTATCCGAAAGAAAACGAACATGCGCAGTACAATCCTGATTTTACTTTTTGCCGCCCTGCTCTCCCCCGCCGCCCGGGCAGAGGAGAAAACCCCGGAAGCTTTTGCCCGGATAGAAACGGAACTGAAGCAAGAGCGTCCGGACGCATGGGAAATCAAGGACATCATTTATCATGCTCCCGCTTTTTCCGCAGACGAAAAGCAAAAAATTGCCGAACAAATCGAACTGTCCGCTTTGCCGTACAAACAAAAAATCATTCTCCGAAATTATCTCGGCATCCGCCGCCCGGAAAAATTTGCAACCCTCGAACAAAAGATGCGGCAAATCGAAGAAATTTCCCGCCGTTCCGACGGACCGGAAATCAACCTGCATCCGGTGCTGCCGCTGTTTTCCTTTCCCCGGAACCAGGCTGACGGGGATTATCGGGAAAAGCTTCAGACTTATTACAACGTCGCCTTTGTCAACGAAGACAACATCAGAAGCAATATCGCCCGTTTTCCCGCAGCCGGCGGCAGGGGAACAACCGTGCCGGCCGAAGAAACTACCGAACAACAGCGGATAAAAGACTATGTTGAACAATATGGACAATATGCGGCGGATCAAGAAGCAGAAAACCTTTTCTTTTACACGCCGCAAAATTCTCCCCTGTGCCGGGAGCTGGCCGAAAACAAAGTTTATGAGCTGCCTGAATACTATGATTCGCGTATTATCGACGGTACTCGTGATTATCCGATTTTTATCAATCTGGACACACCCGACCCGGAAAGATTCCGTCTCAAAAAAACAGCTGACTTCAGCGGGGAACACGTTGAAAGCAACCGGTTCTTTCTGGAAGCGGATCAAGACGGCAAAACCGTCGAAATCGAGCTGCCGACCTATCGCTTTTTGACCGGTAAACTGGTAAAATACAAGAACGACATATATCTTGTCAGCCAAAATACGGACGAATACCGCATTTTCCGTTTTGACCTGCGGCAGGGCTTTTCCCACGTCTGTTTTCTGTCGCCCGAAAAAGTTTCCGCCTATGAGGAACAATTGAAAACAGACGCACCTCTCTGCCGCCGGATCGTAAACAAACAATACGCCGTTTACCGGCCGCGGACGGCGGACGAAACTCTCACCGCCGCCGAAAAAGAAAAATTTAAAATCAATCTGTGCAATTTCCTGGTTTCCGAAGCAAAACTCCAAACCCGTTCTTACACGGTCACATCCTTTGCCAACTCGTCCAAAAGCGCCGTTCTCCGGGAGTGTTTCGCCGCCACCGGCGACAGATGGAACTTTCCCCTCCGCGGTTTCAACTGGCTGACCGCCCGCAACGAACTGCTCAACCTCGACGCCGACAACGACGGACAAAAAGAAATCCTGCTCTACACCGATTTTGACAGGGGCGTCGGTTACGGCTGTTCGGAAACCTATCCCGTCGTCTATTATCCGCAAACGGGAAAATTCGACATCAACCTGTTTTTTTGGGAAATGACCTGCCACGGCGCCCGCAAATCCATTGTCGGCATCAACGGCAAAAACTATCTGCTGGTTGAACAAGAGCAAAAACTTCTCGCTCTTTTTGAAGCCGTCACAAAGGAAAACGGGAAAAAAGAATTAAAACAGTTGTGCAAGTTTACCCCCATGCTTGTATATTATTAAAATACGTCAAGGAGAAAAACATGAACAAAGTCATCGTCGTCGGCAGCGTCAACATGGACATAACCGCCCGTACGGACAAACTGCCCGACACGGGAGAAACGGTTGCCGCCCGTTCAGTCGAATATCTGCCCGGCGGCAAAGGACTGAACCAGGCGGTTGCCGCCGCCAAAATCGGAACCACGGTCGTTCTCGCCGGCTGTCTCGGCAGCGATTCTTTTGCCGATGAGCTGGCATCGTTCGTCCGCCGGCACAAAATAGATGTTTCCTGTCTGCGCCGCAGCGAAAAAAACTCCGGCATCGCCCTTATCACCGTCGACGAACGGGGACAAAACACCATCGTCGTCGCCCCCGGCAGCAATGCCGACGTGTGCCCGGAAGACGTTAAAAAACTGCCCGTCAGCCCGGGCGACGTCGTCGTCTGTCAGTTTGAAATTCCGCCGGCCGCGGTTGCCGCCGCTTTCGCCAAAGCCCGCCGGTACGGCGCCCGGACGATTCTCAACCCCTCGCCGGTCTGTCCGATCCCTGATGAAATATTCCGCAATACGGACATTTTGATCGTCAACGAAACCGAACTGGCGTTCCTTTCCCGGGAAAACGTCGATGAAAACACGCCGGCCGAAAAAATCGCCGACGCGGCCGAAAAACTCAAAACCGACGCCGAACAGACCGTAATCGTCACGCTCGGCAGCCGCGGCGCGCTGGTTGCCGGCAGCAAGGACATGCTGTTCGTCGACAGTTACAAAGTGCCTGCCGTCGACACCGTCGGCGCCGGAGACTGCTTTGCCGGAGTTTTCGCCGCCAAACTGGCAGAAGGAAAAGACGTCGGCGAAAACGTCAAAACCGCGGCTAGAGCCGCTGCCGTCTGCGTCACCCGCAAAGGCGCCGCGCCGGCCATGCCCGACGCCGGCGAATTGGAACATTTCTGCTCGGTCGGCTGCCTGCCGTAAAAAAACAAGCGTTTTATTGCCGAACGCCGGAATTGATTTTATCAATCCCGGCGTCATTATCGTTCTTCCGTCTATCAAATGTCAGCGTTCCGTTCCCGCTTTCACCGAACCGGATAAAAAGCCCTGCCGGGCAGAAACGGGCCGCCGCTCTTCCGCATTGTTTTTTTCTTCCGTCTCCAAAAAATCGCACCTGATTTCCCTTCTGAACGTTTCCTGAAACTTTTCCTTGCCGTAGTCGGCCGGCAAATCCCCGTTTTTCACCTTATTTTCAACAATCCCGGAAATAATGTCGTATTTAGCTTTGACAAAACTTTTGATAAAATACGGCGCCACTCCGAAAAATTCGCCGCGGTTTTCATCAACAATCTGCTGCGTCATTTTTATGAACTGAATTCTGTCCCGTTCAAAATTCGCTACCGTCGGCTTGGAAGTAATGCTGTCACTCCGTTTGTAAAAACCGTAAAATATATCCGGATTGGCAACAATTTTCGCGTCTTTCATCAACAACATCACCGTCGCCGGAAAATCCTCACAGACTTTCAAATCGGGAGCAAACTCCGGCAGCATCCCGACATATTTTTCAAGCATGTCTTTTCTGTACACCTTACTCCACAAAGTCGTGTCGGCATCAATAATGAACGGCGCCGTCATTATGTTTGCGGCTTTGCCTTTGCGTGCCAGCCTTTCAACCACACCATTATGTTTTTTACCGGCGTCAGGCTGCAAAATAAAATTTCTGTCGCCGCTGAATTCCATGCCGATAATACATAAATTGGCATCAGCTTCCTTCATTCTTTTCACGGTTCCGGAAAGGGCGTCCCTTCTGGTATAAAAATCGTCACCGTCCAAAGAAAAAATGTAATCGTTTTCATCGGCGCGGCGAAGCGTTTCCGCAACAATCGCCCTGAAAGCCCCGGCCGGTCCTTTGTTTTGTTGCCGAACATAATGAACGTTTGGATTGTCATACCCCTTCACGATATCTCCTGTGTGATCCGTCGACCCATCGTCAAGGACAATCAGTTCAACATTCGGATAATCCTGCATCAAAACAGAATCTATCGCCCGTTTTATCGTTTTTTCGTCATTATAAGCCCGCATCTGAATAAAACATTTTTCCATGAAATACAACCTCATACCAGTTATTGTTACAGATAAACCATCGTTTATCCGACAAGGAAAATATACAGAAAAAATATTATAAAATCAAGCAGGCCAGAAAATCGTTCCAACTAACGGACCGTTGCGGGCCAAAGACCGTCAAATTTACACATTTATGGCAAAAGTCACTTGGGCAACCAAGCTGTCAATTCAATTCCCTAATATATAAAGCCACATAAAAAAACTCCCGGCCAAACGCGGGAGTTTTTTCATAAATTGGCGTACCCGAAGGGATTCGAACCCATGACCTTTGGCGTCGGAGGCCAACACTCTATCCAGCTGAGCTACGGGTACAATATTTGCAGTTCGTGATACTAATAATACATTTCAAAAAAAAATGCTACAATTTTTTTTATTTTATTAAATAATTCTTGACTTTTTCGCAAACTCTGGCTATTAACAAGCAACGAGTTTGTTTTTGAGGAATAAAATTATGGTTAAAAAATGTGATATTACCGGCACCGGCGTTATGAGCGGGAACAGCGTTAGCCATGCTAACAACCATAACCGCCGTCGTTTTATGCCGAATCTGCAAGTTGTTTCTCTGTTCAGCGAAGCTCTGAACAAAGTTTTCAAGCTGAAGATCTGCTCCAAAACTTTGCGTTCGATTGAGCACAACGGCGGTTTGGATTCTTATCTGGAATCCACTTCCGGCAACAAGCTCAGCGAAGAAGCTTTGAAAATCAAAAAAGCGGTTGCCAAGAAAAAAGGCCCGGCTGCCAAACCGGCTGCTTCCGCTGCCAGAAAAGCCGTTCCGGCCCGCATTGCCAAAAAGGCTGCCAAAGCTGCTGAATAGTTTTGCTTACAATAAGATTGCCTGAAAGCACCTTTCTCGGAAGGTGCTTTTTTTATGCCGTAAAAATAAAAATCAACATCAGTCAGCCGGCTTACCGCAACGACCATTTTCTGCAATTGAAAACGGTGATAGCCAAAATCTGGATTTATGGTGCGTTACAACATGGAAATCGGCAGCACATACAGCCGTTTGCCGGAGTTTTATGGCAGGGAAATCAAAATCGAACCGATCAACAGAAGCGAAAACTTCATTACAAAAAAGGACAGCGGAAACAATCGGCGAAAAACGGCGGAAGGGACGGGCAACCCCAAAAGACGAAGTAAAGAAAAAGCAGAAAAGGATAAAGAGAAAGAAGAAGCAAGGAGAATAAAAAGATAAAGAAAAATGAGAAAAAGAGAAGGGAAAAGACAAGAGGAAGGAAAAGGCATAAAAAACAATAAAGCAAGAAAAAAGCAAAAACAAAAGAAAACACGAAATAAGGAGAATGAAAAAACGAAGAAAAACAAAAAGGCAAGAAAAGATAAGAAGAACGGCAAAAGAAAAAAAGCAAAAAACAAAGAGGAAAAGCAAAAAGAGCATGCAAAAACAACAACCGGAAGGAAGTAAAACAAGAAGAGAAAAAACGAAGAAAAACAAAACAAGAAGAAAAAAAACAAAGGGGAAAGCAAAAATGCTTTCCCCGCCTTTGCAAAACAGAATCCGGCTTAATCAATATACACCGTATGCAGCATATTCGTCCGTCCCTTGACGCCGGGCGGGAAACCGCCGGTAATGATGATGTGGTCGCCTTTGTTTGCCGCGCCGCTTGCAAGCGCCACGGTCTTGGCTACATCTTCAAAACGGTCGAAACTCCGGAAAGTTAACCGGCTTAATCAATATACACCGTATGCAGCATATTCGTCCGTCCCTTGACGCCGAGCGGGAAACCGCCGGTAATGATGATGTGGTCGCCTTTGTTTGCCGCGCCGCTTGCAAGCGCCACGGTTTTGGCCACGTCTTCAAAACGGTCAAAACTCTGAAAGGTCGATTCGTTGATAAAGCGCCGGGCACCCCAGACCAGCCCCAGCTGACGGGCAACCTTAATGTTCGGGGTAACGGCAACGATCGGAATATCCGGCCGCTCGCGGGAAACGAGAAAAGTTGTCCGGCCCGAACTGGTATAAGTTACCACCGCCTTGACGTTTTTCAGAACCTTGGATATTTCGCTCGCCGCGTAAGTGATCGAATCGGCCTCGCCCATGCAGCAGGAAACCGACTGCAAATTCTTCATATACTGGAAAAACAGCGGATCCGCCTCAACCTGAGTGATGATCTTGTTCATCATCTTCACCGCTTCCACCGGATATTTTCCGGCCGCCGTTTCGGCCGAAAGCATTACCGCGTCGGCACCGTCATAAACCGCGGTCGCCACGTCGGAAACCTCCGCCCGGGTGGGGGTCGGTTTTTCGATCATCGATTCGAGCATCTGGGTGGCAACGATCACCGGCCGCGCATATTTGCGGCAGGCGTTGACAATCTTCTTTTGCAGAACCGGCACCGTTTGCAGCGGACACTCGACCCCGAGGTCGCCGCGGGCAACCATAATACCGTCGGAAAGCTTGATAATATCTTCCAGTTCGACGATCGCGCTCGGTTTTTCAAGCTTGGAAATAATCAACGCCCGATCGCCGATCAGCGCTTTTGCCGCCCGCACGTCGTCGGCCGACTGAACAAACGAAAGGCAGACCCAGTCCACGCCCATTTCCAGGGCAAATTCCAGATCGCTCCGGTCTTTTTCGGTAATTGCGGAAATCGGCAGTTTGATGTTCGGCAGATTGACGCCCTTGTGGCTGGAAAGTTCTCCACCGACCTTAACTTCCGTCACCGCGCTCGCCGCATCGCATGATTTGACCGTCAGAACAATGTTGCCGTCGTTCAGCAGCAGGTCGTCGCCCGGTTTGATCGCGGCGAAAATTTCCTTGTGCGGCAGCGTCACCCGCGCTTCATTGCCGGGTTCTTCCTTCATGTCGAGGACAAATTCGCCGCCCTCTTTCAAAACCACGCTGCCGGTAGCAAACGAACCGACGCGGAGTTTCGGCCCCTGCAAATCGGCAACGATGGTGGTAAACAGTCCCTTTTCTTCCGCCAGGCGGCGAACAATGTCATAACGTTGTTTGTGTTCTTCGCGGGTTCCGTGGCTGAAGTTAAAACGAAAGGCGTCGGCGCCGGCGTCAAGCAGAGCGGAAATGGTCCGTTCGTCGGCGGAAGACGGCCCGATTGTGGCAAGAATACGCGTATATGTCTTTTTTGGCATTTTCATCCTCTCTCACGTTTTTTTATTATAGCGGCATTATAGGCGCTAAAATTTAAACTTCTACAAGATTTTTTCGTACCCACAATTTATTTGCTTGTCAAAAGATATAGCTTTTGCTAATCTCGCTTACAACCAAAAAAAATTTTTCGGGAGATAAAAAAATGACAGAAGTTGGAGGCATTGCTGCCGACAGGCTGCGCTCGCTGATCGAACGCATCGAACGCTTGGAAGAAGAGAAGAAAGCCCTCTCGGGCGACATCCGCGACGTGTTTGCCGAAGCCAAATCGGCCGGTTTTGACGTCAAGATCATGCGGGCGATTTTAAAATTGCGCAAAATGAACGCCGCCGACCGCGACGAACAGGAGTTCCTGCTCGACACCTACCGCAAAGCGCTTGATTTATAAGCCGAGCGCAACGCCTAAAATTCCGCCGAGAACGATATAAAGAATGGGGTGCAGTTTGAAAAAGTGAATTGCGCCCCAAAATATTGCGCACAAAGCGGCGGCTTCCATATTCGTCAACGCCAGTCTGCCCAGTTCCGCCCCCGCGTTCAAAATCAGCGCAATCACCGCCGGCCGGACGGCATACATCAGATTTTGAAAAAAGTCCGTCTGCCGGAACTTGTCCAGAAGCGCGGCAATAATCACGATAATGATCAGCGACGGAAGCACCAGTCCGAAGGTTGCCGTCAGGGCGCCGGAAACGCCCGCCGCTTTAAAACCGGCATAAGTCGCCATGTTGACGCCGACCGGTCCGGGCGAAGATTCCGCCACCGCGATCATATTGACCAGCTGTTCGGAAGTAAACCACGGATAGCGGGTGCTCAGGTCAAACAGGAACGGCACCGTAACCAGCCCGCCGCCCAAAGCGAACAGACCGATTTTGAAAAACTCGAAAAACAACAGGGCATAAACCGTCATCTGCCTAACTCCTGATCAAAAGACCGATTACCGCCGCCGCCAGCACCACCGTTACCGGCGAAACCGACAGCCATGCCAGCGCCAGCAGCGACAGGCAGAAAATGATGCCCTGAAACCAGCTGCCGACGCCCTTTTTCCACATGCCGAGCACCACGTCGAAAATCAGCGCGATCACAACGATTCGAATGCCGGCAAAGGCATGCGCCACATATTCGTTTTTCATATAAAAGCTGACGGCGTTGGCAATCGCTATAATAATGACGACCGAAGGCGCGACCATGCCGGCGGTAGCCGCAACCGCGCCGGAAACACCCTTGAGCTTGTAACCGATAAAAGTCGACACGTTGACGGCAATGATCCCCGGCGTGCACTGGCCGATTGAATAATAGTCCATCAGCTCTTCGTCGGTGGTCCATCGTTTCTTTTTTGCCAGTTCGGCCGAAAGCAGCGGAATCATCGCATAGCCGCCGCCAAACGTAAACAGCCCGATTTTGAAGAATGTTGTAAACAAATTCCATAAAACCGACATTTTTTGTTGTTCTCCGTTTCAAAAACCTTAAAATGAAATTATATAAACATATGCTTTCATAATCGTTAAACAAACGGAGACAAAATGATCATCGCCGTTTTAAAGGAAACCGCCGATTACGAACGGCGGGTTGCCCTCACCCCGCCGGCAGCACAAAAGCTGACTGCCGACGGTACAAAAATAAAAATGGAAAAAGGCGCCGGCAAAGCGGCCGGATTTGCCGATAAAGAATATGAAAACGCCGGCGTCGAAATTGCCGAAGACGCCGCCGCCGCCCTGAAAGGCGCCTCCCTGCTGTTTAAAATACGTGCTCCTTCGGCCGAAGAAACCAAACGGCTGCCCGACGGGCTGACGGTGATTGCCGATTTTCGCACGTTCGTCCCCGACTGGGAACTGATCAAAAACCGCCGCTTCAGCCTGTTCGCCCTGGAACGGATTCCCCGCATCTCCCGCGCACAGGACATGGACATTTTGTCTTCGCAGGACAATCTGGCCGGCTACAAAGCGGCAATCGAGGCCGTCAACATGCTCAACCGCGCGGTACCGATGATGACTACCGCCGCCGGATCGGTGATGCCGGCCAAAATTCTCGTTGTCGGCATCGGCGTCGCCGGCCTGCAGGCCATCGCCACCGCCAAAAGGCTGGGCGCCGTCGTCTTTGCCCACGACATCCGACCGGAAACCCGCGAACAGGCGGAATCCCTCGGCGCCCGCTTTGTCGAACCGGAACGTTTGAACGAAACGATTGCCGAAGCGGACGTCGTCATTACCGCCGCCGGATCGCCGCCCCGGGCACCGATATTGTTCAAACAAAGGGAAATCGGCCTGCTTAAGGCCGGCAGCGTGCTGATTGACGTTTCCGGCAACGTCGAGGGACCCGGTTCGCCGGAAACCTTTACCACCGAAAACGGTGCCGTCGTTACCGTCGACAGGCAAATGGCGTCGCTTTTGCCCGATACCGCCAGCCGGCTGTTTGCCAACAATCTCTGCAACTTTTTCCGTCTGCTCGGCAGCGGTCCGGCCGCCGGCCAAACCCCCGATTTTGCCGACGACGTCATCAACCGCACCTGCATTTGCTGGCAGGGAGAAAAAAGGGAGTGAGCCATGAATGAACTGCTGATTATTTTCGTGCTGGCCGCCTTCATCGGCTATTTCGTCGTCTGGGGCGTCACCCCGGCGCTGTACTCGCCGCTGATGAGCGTGTCAAACGCCATTTCCGGCGTAATCATTCTCGGCGCGATCGGCGTTGCGGGAAACGCCGAAAGCATGTTTGTCGAAATCTGCGGACTGGCCGCCGTCGTCCTTGCCGCCGTCAACATTTTCGGCGGATTCGCCGTTTCCGCCCGCATGCTGGCAATGTTTAAAAGCAAGGAGAAAAAGCAATGAGCGAACTGATTTACCTGTTGGCGGCCGTTTTGTTCATTCTTTCGATTCGCGGGCTCAGCGCGCCGAGAAGCGCACGCCTCGGCAACTTCCTCGGCATTGCCGGCATGACACTGGCCATCGTCGCCGCTTTGGCCCTGATTCCTCCCGAACGGCTGCTGCCGGTTGTTCTGGCGCTGGCGGCCGGCGGTGTGATCGGCGTCGTCAGCGGACAGAAGGTGCGGATGACCGCGCTGCCGCAGATGATTGCCGCCTTCAACGGTCTCGGCGGACTGGCGGCGGTTTTTCTCGCCGCCGGCGAAGCGGCCGCCGACGGCACCCATTATTTCGCCTCTTCCGTCGGCCTGGTCATCGGCGCGCTGGCCTTCTCCGGTTCCATGGTCGCCTTTGCCAAACTTGAGGGGCTGCTGCCGGGCAAAGCCCTGCTGTTTCCTTTCCAGCATCCGCTTAACCTGTTGCTTTCGATCATAACCGTTTTATTGTTTTTCGGCTATTCCTTCACTCATGCCGAATGGATGTTCTGGCTTTTGGCCGCGGTTTCTTTGCTGCTCGGTCTGCTTTTGGTGCTGCCGGTCGGCGGCGCCGACATGCCGATTGTCATCTCCGTCTTAAACTCCTATTCCGGCTGGGCGGCGGTCGGCATCGGTTTCATGCTTAGCCAGACGCTGATGATCATCACCGGCACCATCGTCGGCGCCAGCGGCGCAATTCTTGCCTTTGTCATGACCAAGGCTATGAACTCGTCGCTTGTTCAGGTCATGCTCGGCGGGGCGGCGAAAAACCGGCAAAACGCCGAAACCGGCAGCGGGGAAAAGGGCGTTGCCCGCAGCGGCAGCCCCGAAGACGCCGCCTTCATCATGGAAAACGCGGAAAAAATCATTATCGTTCCCGGCTACGGCATGGCCGCCGCCCGCGCCCAGCATGCCTTAAAGGAAATGGCCGGCCTGCTGCGCCGCAAATATGACGTGCAGGTGCGCTTCGCCATTCATCCGGTGGCCGGCCGCATGCCCGGACACATGAACGTTCTTCTTGCCGAAGCCGACGTCCCTTACGACGAAATTTTTGAAATGGACGATATCAACCGCGACTTTGCCGACGCCGACGTCGCCTACGTCATCGGCGCCAACGACATCACCAACCCGCTGGCAAAAACCGACCCTTCGTCGCCGATCTACGGCATGCCGGTGCTTGACGTCGCCGCCGCCAAAACCGTCTTCTTCGTCAAACGGTCGCTTTCTTCCGGGTATTCCGGCGTTGACAACCCGCTGTTTTACAACGAAAACACCATTATGCTCTACGGCGACGCCAAAGCCGTCACCGAAGCGGTGGTTAAACAGCTGGAAAAATAAGCGGAGCCTTACATGAAAACCAGCAGCGCCACCAGCAGAAAGCCGTACAGAAGAATACCCTTGAGGTACATTCCCGCCACCCGGAAATCCGCGCCCGAAGGCATGGCGTTTTCGATAATGATGGTTTGCAGCAAAACATACAAAACATAGTTCAGCATGGTCGGACGCATCAGCGGCAGATAATAGCGGTTCAGATAAAAGCCGATCACCAGCAGCAAAAGCGGCGCCATTGCCGACGGCACGGCGTTGTAAAAAGTGACGTTGCGGAAACCGACGCTGCCCATCACGTAATAACCGTCCGGCGACTTGCGCGGAAAAATGGTAAAATTGCAGGGACGGGCGTTCAAAACCAAACCGACGATATAGTGCATCATTTCGTGCAAAATGGTGCCGGGAATGTTGACCAGCGCGCTCGCCCACATGCTGCTGTAGGTGGTGTATTTAATCCTGATCAGCACGATCACCAGCAGAATCAGCAGAAAACGGTTGTTGAAAAAAGTGGCGAGAACTTCCGGATCGGTGGAAAAATATATCCATCGCCGGTACATCAGGTTTAAAAAGTCCATTGTCGTCTTACTCCCTGTTTAACATCATCATGCCGGCCAGATAAGTGTTGAGCAGCAGTTCGGAGCGCTTGTCGCCGCGGCCGTCGGAAGAAAGGGCGGAAAGCGCGGTCAGACCGGTTTCAAGCACCTTTTGCGACATCTTCAGCCGCCGCCGGCCGAGCCGCGGAAACATCGCCGCCAGATCCGGCTCAAACAATTGCGACAGCCGCACCAGCCGCCGCCGGTAGGAAACGCTCAAACGATAGTCTTTCAGATTGAGATGAAAGTTGTAAAACAAAAACCACAACGGCCGGTGGGAAGCAACAAACTGCCGGAAGCAGCCGGCATAAAGATTGATGTTGCCGAACCCGCGGCGGTCGCCGCCGAGCTGGCTGAGATAAGCGTACAATTCGGCCAAAGTCATTTCGTTTTGTTCGGCGATGAAGTCGTCCATCTTCGCGAACTGGTTGTATATCGTTCCGATCGAGCAGCCGGAAGCTTCCGACAGCTTACGGGCGGTCAGATATTCCGCCCCTTTTTCGGTTACCAGCCTGCGCCCGGTGTCAAGCAGCCGCCGGCGGACGTTGTCTTTTGCATTCTGCGTCATATATTTTTTTAACCAATTGTTTGCAATATGGGATTATAATAATTCAATTCCGAACGGTGTTCAATTTTTTTCTTGACGTTTGAGGGGAATATTTTAATGAAAAAGATATTTTTAGCAGTTGTTATCCCGCTGATCGCCGCCGGCGCGGCAAAAGCGGCCGAACTCGAAGACGGAAAGTTTTACGAAGACGTACTGATCTCCGACGACCTAAAAATGGAAGACAGTTCGAATTCCGCCAAGGAAAAGGCCAGCAGCCTGCTTGACCAGAAGCCGAAAATAATCAAAATCGAGGGCGAACCGCTGCAGTTCCGCTCTGCCCGCACGAAAGCGGCGCCGGCTGCGCCTGTCGGCGGCAAACCGATCGACACCACCACCAAATACGGAGAAGCGCCGTTCGGCCTTTCCTGGGGCGCCACCTACAACCAAACCAAAGCGCTCGGCGTCGACATGGAACGGGTTGAGCGCAAAGACAGCGTCAACGACTTCATCGTCACCAAACTGCCCAAGCCGATTGCCGACTTCCGCCAGGTGATCGTCAGCTTCGGCGAAAACAACTCATTGTGGCGGCTCACGGCCTACGGCCGCCTTCTCAACGACGACGCCTCGGCCTCAAAAGCCCTGCACCTGTACCGGAAATATTACGGTTTGCTGGAAAGAAAATACGGCAACGCCAAAGAGTTTTTCACCCCCAAAATCACAACTGTTGAAAAAAAGGTAAAAGACGAGTATGGAGTAGATAAGGTCGAGATAGAAAAAATCTCCGAACCGATCGGCGGCGCCGACTTTCTGGCGGAGCTGAAAAGCGGTCAGGCGGTTTTGTACGCGACCTTTGAAGGTCAGGACGTAGGCGCGGCTCTGGCCGTCAACGTCGACGGAGACGGCAAAAGCTACATCATCATTGATTATACCAACCTCCGGATCTTCCGCGAGCGTGAGGAACAAACTCTCGACGCTCTTTAAAGATAAACAATAAAAGGAAAAAAATAAATTATGACTAAAATTTGTTTTTGCGGTATCTCGGGCAACGGCATGAGTCCGCTCGCCCAGATCATGAGCCTGAAAGGCTGCGAAGTTTACGGCAGCGACCGCAACTTCGACGCCGGCCGCGACGGCAAAAACCGTCAGGCGCTGCTTAACATGAATATAAAACTCGTTTCTCAGGACGGAAGCGGCATCACCGCCGACACGGAAACGGTATACGTATCGGCCGCGCTTGACGAAAACAACCCCGACATCAAAGCCGCGCGCGCTTTGAACATCCCGGTCAAACAGCGTTCCGACCTTTTGGCCGAAGTTTTTCACGGTTACCCCTTCGGCATCGCCGTCGGCGGCACCTCGGGCAAAACCACTACCACCGCCATGATCGGTTATATTTTTGACATGCTGGGACAAAAGCCCTGTCTGGTCAACGGCGGCATGCTGCGCAATTACGAACAGCTGAAAGGCCTGCCGAACTTCATTTACAACGAAGGCAGGTTCTGCATCATCGAAGCCGACGAAAGCGACGGCTCCATCTGCAAATATCATCCGCAAATCGCGCTCGTCAACAACATTTCGCACGACCACACTTCAATGGAAAACCTGATCGGTTATTTCCAGACTTTTGCCGACAACACCAAAGGCACGCTGGTCGTCAACGGCGACTGCGAACTGACCCGCAACCTCAAACACGACCGCAAAACGACCTTTTCGGTCAAAGATCCGGCCGCGGACTTCTTTGCCGACGGCATCAAATGCCTGCCCGACGGCGTAGAATACAATTTCCGCGGACAGACCTTCCGTCTCAATTTGTTCGGCGCTTTCAACGTCAGCAACGCGCTGGCCGCAATTGCCGTCTGCGCCGAAGCCGGTTTGGATCCGCTGGCGGCTGCCAAAACGCTGGAAGGCTTTTCCGGCATCAAACGCCGGCTGGAAATCGTCGGCACCACCGGCCGCGGCATTACCCTGATTGACGACTTTGCCCACAACCCGAGCAAAATCGCGTCTTCGCTTTCGGCCTTAAAGGAATATCCGCGGCGCCTTCTGGTCATGTACCAGTCGCACAGCCCGTTTTCCGCCTTTAACACCGGCAGCGAAGTGGCGGCGGAAGTCGCCCGCGTACTCGGTCCCGACGACATCTTCGTCATGCCCGAGGTCTATATGCTGGATAAAAACGTCGACAAAGGCATTTCCGCCGCAAACATCGTCGACGCCGTGCGCAAAAACGGTCATAACAACGCTTATTTTCTCGACACCCGGGAAAACGTGCACAAATTTATCCTTGAGAACGCCAAAGACGGCGACTGCGTCGTTATCATGGGCGCCCGCGACAACTCGCTGCCCGACTTCAGCCGGCAGCTGCTGACGGAGCTGTAAACCATGATCAACCCGGTTCCCCGCGGCTCAAAAGTCGGCATTGTTTCCCCGTCTTCGGCGCTCGATTCGCCGGAAGACATCCGCGACGGACTGCGCTGGCTGGAAAGCTGCGGGTACCGGGTTGTTCTCGGCACGCACGTCTACGACCGGCTCAACCACATGGCCGGCACGCCCGAACAGCAGGCGGAAGACCTGATGCGTTTTTTTGCCGATCCGGAAATCAAAGCGGTTTTTGCCGCTGCCGGCGGTTTCGGCGCACAGTATCTGCTGCCGCTGCTCGATTATGACCTTATCAGAAAGAATCCCAAACCGCTGATCGGCTTCAGCGACACCACCGCTTTGCAGGCAGGCATTTTTGCCCGCACCGGCAACGTCTGCTATGCCGGCATTCTGCTGAAATACGATTTCGGCCGCGGCGCTTCCGTCCACCCTTATACCGCCGAAAGTTTTCTGCGGGCAATGGACGGCCGCTTTGAAGATATCCGCGGCGGCACCGTCGTCAACCCGGGCACCGCCGAAGGCCGGCTGGTCGGCACCAACCTCTGCGTTTTGCAGTCGCTGGCGGGAACGCCTTATTACCCTGACCTTACGGATACAATCCTGCTGCTGGAAGACGTCGACGAAAAAAGCTACCGCATTGAGAGAATGCTGCTGCAGCTTCGTCAGCAGCCGTCGTTTGCACGGATGCGCGGCGTCGTTTTCGGCCAGTTCACCGACATCCGCCTCAACCATCCCGACGATAAGGACACCAACCGGGTGATCGACGAATTTGCGGCCGCGGTCAAAATTCCCGTTATCCGCAACTTTCCCTTCGGCCACGTCCGCGCCCGCAAAACGGTTCCGCTCGGCGCCCGCGTTACGCTTGATGCCGGCAGCTGCATTCTAAAAATTAAAGACTAAACCGACCAGCTGCTGCAGGTTTTCGGCGTTCAGCCGCGCCATCAGCTCCTGATATTTGAAAAAACTGTCCCAGCCGTAACTGTTAAACGCCAGCATGCTGCCGATAATCCACAGGTTGGCGCCGGGCAGAAACATTGCGCAGAACAGATAGGAAACCTTCGGCAGATCGGTCTGCTTTTCATGTATCTGCGACGCCACCGTATCCACGTGATAGCCGATAAAATAACCGAACACGGCACTGACGATCCAGTTAAGCGCGGCAAACTTCATATAGATGCCGACCCCGACCATAAAAAAGAAACAAAACAGCGGAAAAAAATACGGCGCAATAATGATCAGCCAGTTGCCCTCGCCTTCAAACCCCATCGAACCGCCGGAATTGTCTTCCTCGATCCGGATATGTTTCACCTTGTGAAAAGTCAGCACCGCAAAAAAGCTGTGCGTCAGTTCGTGGGCAATAATCTGCATTGACGTGCGGATCGAAGCCTCCATTGAAGTCCGCGCCACGAAAAAAAGAAAAAAACCGCCGAACAGCGCCACGAATTTCAACGTTTTGAAGTCAAAATATTCCAGCGACTGGAAAAAAGCCGGCACCGACCACAATGCCCATACCGCCGCCGGCCATTTCAGCAGGCCGATTATCCTGTCCAATATCGTACTCATGAAAACGACTATAAGTCATCCGCGGCAAAAATTCATCAAAATTAACGCATCTATCAACATTCCTCTTGTAAATATAATTATACCTCTTACAATAAACGTATATTTTAATTATCAGGGAAAGTTTTTCTAATGAACGACAACGATAAATTTGACGCCTTTGACTTTATCATCAACGAAGAAGACGAAGTGATGCTGCTGCTCTATGCCCGCGAAGGCGAAGCCAAAGACGCCGTCATCGAAATCGACGCCGGCAACCGCTCGGCGGTTCTTTACCGCAACGAAGAAGACGGCGTGGTTATCGACCGTATTCCCGACGACGCTTTCGACAGCCTGCAGGATGCCGACAGCCTGATGGTCTGCGAACTGAGCCGCGAAGAAAAGGAAGAGGACGTCGAAATCGTCCGCGCTTACGAAGCCGATATCGTTCTTTAACCCCCGAACCGCAGTCAGCGGGTCAGACGATTGTCCAGCCGTTCCTCGTCAAGACCAGCCGGATCCTGGTGGATAATCACCTGAGAACCGGGATACAGGGCTTTGACTTCGTTTTCAACAATGTCCGTCAGTTCATGCGCCTGATAAAGCGACAGGCCGCCGTCAAGCTCCAAATGGAACTCAAACATGTAAACCCCGCCCAGATCGCGGGTACGCAAATCGTGAATGCCGCGGCAGAAGCCGCAGTTGTTGACCAGATTGAAAATGTCCTGCCGCACTTCTTCCGGCAGCTCCTTGTCCATCAGCAGGGCAATCGCTTCGCGGGCAATCTTGTAGGCATTGATCAGAAGATAAAAGGAAACAAACAACGCCGCCAGCGTATCAAACCAGTAGATTTCAAACAGTCTGACCACGATCAGGCTGATCATGATCGACAGGTTGGTGGCAATGTCTACCAGATAGTGGGCACTGTCCGCCGCCACTGCCAGCGAAGCCGTTTTCTTCACCACATACTTCTGAAAAGCGATCAGCCCTAAAGTGATTACCGTGCTGGCGGCCATCACCAGAATGCCGACGCCGGTATCCCCCACCGGCCGCGGCGAAATGAAACGGCTGACGCCCTCATAAACCACAAACACGCCGGAACCGGCAATAAAAGCCGACTGAACCAGCGCGCTCAGGGCTTCCGCCTTGCCGAAGCCGTACCGGTGCTCGACACTGGCCGGCTGGGAGGAAAATTTAACCGCAATAAAGGAAATAAGCGACGAAAAAATGTCCGACAGACTGTCTACCATCGACGACAGTACCGCCAGCGACCCGGTATAAAGCGAGGCCGCCAGTTTGATGAGCGCCAGCCCGGCCGACACCGACACGCTGGCGGTAACGGCGATTTTTTTCAAACGGTTGATGTTCTTCCGGTCAGCGGACGGTTGCGGCAACATTGTCTATCTTCTCAAAATTCTCTTTGCTGATTTCATAATGGCATTTTTCCGCCGTTCGGGCAAAAAAGCCGAGGTAACCGCTTTCGTCTTCCGGCCGGAATTGATAACGGGCGTAGATATGCTCCTTATTTTGCAAAAAGTCAATTCCGATTTGCCGGCTGCCTTCAACTTCAAGTTCAAGCGACAAAACTTTTTCCCCTTCCGGCTTCCCTTCCGCCGCAGACACAAAACCGACGTTGAGCAGCGTTTTGACCATCTCCGCGGTACGGTTCAGGTTGCTTGTCCGGTTAAAGCCGCTCAGACGCCCGAAACGCAGGTTCCACAGGCTGCCGTACGTCCAGTCGGCGACATTGGTCGACAAATCGATCAGGTCGGCCTTGATCATCCAGACTTGGAACTTGTCGGCAAAGCGGATATATGCCGCCCGCGCGCCGCGGCCGATGTCTATGTCGTAACGGCCGACGGAAAAGTCCGCCAACACCGAATTTTTTGCGCCTTCCAGCCGCACTTCCACGCTTTCCGACCCTTCCGCCGAACTCGGCGCCAGTCCGAAGCGGGACAAATATTCGGCCTTGTCCGATTTCTTTTCATAATAAACGGCGTCGGCCAGCACCGCCAGAAAACGGCCGATGCGCTCCTGATAAACGACGGCGCAGGGTTCCCCTTCCAGTTTCCATACCCCGTCTTCCTTAAAGAAGCTCAATTCCCCTTCGGCCGACGTCAAAACGACTTTTTCCACGTCGTTCAGCTTTTCCGTCAGTCCTTCAAACACCGGCCGGTTCTCATAACCGTCGCCGGCGTCGCTCATCGTCAGCAGGAAGGAAACGCCGCCGGCCGCCGCCAGCAGCACGGTCACGACGGCCGCCGTCTTAAATTCCCGGTTAAAAGATATTCTGACTTTGCCCGACAAACCGCCGCGGCGATAAAAACCTTTTGCCCCGGCCGCCGCCAGCAGCAGCAAAATCAGGAGAGGCACCAGATATATGTTGACAAACTTAATCATCATGCCGGTTTGTTCGATGTTGCGGTGCATGTTCATGCGGATCGCCGCCAGCTCGCTTCTCAGCGTATCCAGCCGCTGCCGCGTTCCCGCAATTACCGCCAGTTCGTCGGAAGTGAAGTTGTTTCGTTCTTCAAACTCTCTTTTTCCGAAAACTTCCTGCAACGCCTTTTTGGTCTTGTCAATCTGACGGAAAATGTCGTTTTCCTTGATCCGGAAATTGCGCAGATTTTCCTTGCGCATGTTTTCGATTCCCTCGAAACGGCGGATTTTCTGCGTCCGCCCGCGCAAATCGATCAGCGTTTCGTCGCCGGCCAGATAGTCAAGCGAATTGAGTATAAAATTGGCGTTGTCATAAAGCGGAATGAAATAATTGTTTTCCAAGATCGTCCGCCCCGAGCTCCAAAACGTATCGTAGATGAAGTCGGTGTCCGCCGCCACGATCACTTCAAACGGATTCTTCTTGTTTTTTTCGATCAACAGCGCCGCCAGAAACTTCAGCTTGCCGTCGGGTTTGAACATGCCGAGCAGGTCCGCCGGATTTTTTCCCTCATAAACCACTCCCGAACTCAAAACCCCCGACTGATCGCCGCCTTTGATCAAAGGCAGAAACGCGCTGCGCCCGCCGTCCGGCACCACCGCCGATACCGAAGCAAACAAAATCCCCTGCAGGTTTCTCGTGACCGGAAAATCAGGATTCATGCTTGAAGCCGGCGCCACGAACTGCACCACGTCCTGGGTAAAGACCGGATTGGTGGAATAGTTTTTGGTGGCGTCGACGGTGATTGAATTGTCAAGATCGGCCACCACCAGTTCGTTGTAAAAGCGGAATCCCCAGAACTTGTCCAGACCGTTCAGGTTGGAAGGATAAAACTCGATGTTGTCCGGCGAGAAAATCCGCGGCGCCTCGGCCGCCGTATCCAAAAGCAGCAGCGTTTTGCCGCCGAGTTCGGAATACTGTTTGATCGCCCCGACCACGTCATCCGGCAGCTTTTGCGGATGTATCATCATCAGCAGGTCGATTTTTGCCAGGTCTTCCGCACTGTTGATGATTTTAACCTCATAAAACTTTTCAATCTCGGTCATGATGTTCCAGCGCGGGGAAACGTAACCGCCGGCAAACGGCGTGTCAAACACCGGCAGGCTGCTGATCAGCCCGAGCGTCTTTTTTTCATGATAAAGCTGATAAACCTTTTCCGTCAGATCCTGCTCCAGATAACCGTATCGCTCAAGGGCAAAAAACGGTATTATTTCGCGGCGGTCGGCACTGTCGGTCAAAACCAGCCCGAAAAAGCCGTTCTGGTTGAGGTCAACCAGCGGCAGCGGCTGCAGTCCCGCCGCAATCGCCTGGTCTTCCAAATCGTCAAGCGGCTGCGGATTATATATCTTATAGCTGAATTTTTCCGGCTGCAGACGCGCAAACTGCTCAAGCAGCAGCCGCACCCGGTCGTACATCAGCCGCAGTTCCGGGTTTCTCTGTCCCAAAACCGGCGAATAGTAGAGTTTGGCCGTCACCGGTTCCGGCAGGTTTTCCAGCACCCGGCGGGAAGAAGGGGTCAGCGTATGCAGCTTTTCTTGCGTAAAATCGTACTGTTCGGTACGCAAAAACCGGTTGGCCGTCAGGTTGAGCCCGGTAAAAGCCGTCAGCAGCAGCAAAAAGAAGAGGACGTAATAGGCTGCCTGGGTAGACTTCAGCCAGCGCGAGGTTCCCGAAGTACGGAAGCTGACGACCAGAATGGTGGTTACGTTAAACAGCAAAATGACCGAAACGAAAAAGACGACGTCGCGCATTTCCAGCAGCCCGCCGGCAATGGTGCCGAAATGCACCAGAAAACTGAACGAGGCCACCATGTCGACCACCGCCGCCGGCGCAAACATCCTGAAAAAGCCGAGCACATATTCCACCCCGCTCAAAAAGAACAGGAAATTGACAATCACCGCCAGCACCAGCGCAATCACCTGGTTTTTGGTCAGCGCCGACATCGTCTGCGAAATGGCCAGCATGCAGCCGGCCAGAACCCAGCTGCCGAGATAGCTTCCCGCAATCACCCCGTTGTCGGGCGCCCCCAGATAATTGACCGTCAGCCAGAAGGGAAACGTCAGCACAAGCGCCGCGGCGGCAAAAATCCAGGAAGCCAGAAACTTGCCCCATACCAAAGTGGAAACGGAAACCGGCATGGTCAGAAGCTGCACCACCGTCTTGCTGCGAAATTCCTCTGCCCACAGCCGCATCGAAATGCCGGGAATAAACAGCAGATAAAGCCACGGCTGAAAAGCAAACATCGAACCGAGGCCGGCAATGCCGCGGTCGACAAAATGCCCGAAATATACCGCAAAAGACCCGTTCAGCAGCAAAAAAGCCACCAGATAAACATATGCCAGCGGCGAAATAAAATAACGCAGCAGTTCGTTTTTGGTCACGATCCATAATTTTTTCATCTATGCCTCGTCTTCCGTGGTTGTCAATTGACAGAAAGCTTCTTCCAGATTTTTTGCGCCGGCTTTTTTGATAATTTCCCCGGCGGTGCCGTCGGCAACGATTCGCCCGCGGTTGATCAGAATGATCCGGTTGCACACCGTTTCCGCCTCATCCAGCAGATGGGTGGAAATCATGATCGTCTTTTTTTTGCCCATCTGCCCGATCAGGCTGCGGATATGCCGTTTCTGGTTGGGATCCAGACCGTCGGTCGGTTCGTCCAAAAGCAGTACCGGCGGATCGGAAAGAATGCTCTGGGCAAAGCCCACCCGCCGCTGATAGCCTTTTGACAGGGTTTCTATCTTCTGTTCCGCCACGTTTTCTATTTTGGCCAGGGCAATCGCACGATCGGCCGCCCTTTTGTCCAGCAGCCGCAGACCGGCCATATAGCTAAGAAACGCCCGCACCGTCAGATCCGGATACAAGGGCGAGCCTTCGGGCAGAAAACCGATGTTTTGCTTGCCCTCAAGCGGAAAATCCCGGATATTGCGGCCGCAGATGAAAATATCGCCGGCGGAAGGCGCCAGATAACCGGCCATCATATTCATCAGCGTTGACTTGCCGGCGCCGTTGGGCCCGAGCAGGGCAATCACTTCCCCCTCTCCGGCCTTAAAGGAAACATTGTCGACCGCGCGGATTCGGTCATAGTTCTTGCACAAACAACAAACTTCAACATTTGCCGGCATTGTCATCTCCTATTTCCGGTTCAATTCGTACAGCACCACCGCCGCCGCGGTCGAAACGTTCAGGCTTTCCACTTCCGGATTGATCGGCAGCCGCACCGTCAGATCGCAGGTTTCTTCCACCAGACGACGCATGCCGGCGCCTTCGCTGCCCATAATCACCGCCAGTTTGCCGCCTTTTTGCAAAGCCGAAACGTCGGTTTTGGCATAACCGTCCATACCGACTGCCCAAAAGCCTTCCTTTTTCAGTTTTTCCACCGCCCGCGACAGGTTGGTCACCCGGCAAACCGGCAGCAGTTCGAAAGTGCCGGCCGCCGCCTTCAGCATCGCCCCGCTTTCCTGCGGCGAATTTTTATCCTGCACCATGAGTGCCAGCGCGTCAAAAGCCGCGCAGGAACGGATGATCGCCCCGATGTTCTGCGGATCGGTCACCTGATCAAGCACCAGCAGATGGCAGTTTTCCTTTTCCCGCGCCTTTTCGCACAGTTCTTCCAGCGAAATGCCCGGCAGCATCTCGGCCACCGCCGCCATTCCCTGATGCACCGCTTCCCGCGGCAGCATCTTCTCCAGTTCCCGGCGCTCGACGACGGAAAGTTTCTTTTCGCCGATTCTGCCCCGCAGTTCGGCAGCGTTTTCTTTCAGGCAAACGACGCGGACAATGCTGCGCCGCGGGTTGGCCAGCGCCGCGAAAACGGCGTGCCGCCCGTAAATGACTACCTGATTTTTGTTTTGCATGGTTATTCTTTCTCCAAAATTGCCGCCGCTTCAATCAGACTTTCTATCTTATGGTCCGGTTCGGGACCGCGGTATTTGCGTTTGGGATCGTAAATGATGCATTCGGCCCGTTCGCCGTCATGCTCAAAAGCCGCCGCGGT
The DNA here is from genome assembly GCA_001917175.1 of Azospirillum sp. 51_20. GTDB lineage: Bacteria > Pseudomonadota > Alphaproteobacteria > RF32 > CAG-239 > JAFUYI01. Next base: position 2,741 of record MNTV01000027.1, on the reverse strand, counting down.
TTTGACGTCGGCTTCGCCGTCGCCGATGACCACGATTTCGCCGGCCGGCGGCAGCCGGTTGTCAAACACCGCGTGACAGGCCAGGGGATGCGGCTTGTCTTCCGCATATTCGCCGGCCGCCACCACTTTTTTAAAATATTTGCCGAACCCGAGCTTTTCCAGTTCTTCTTTGATAAAGCGCGTTTTTTTGTTGGTAATCAGATAACATTCAAGCCCTTTTTCGCAGCAGAAACCGAGCAGCTTTTCCGCGCCGAACATCGGCGCCAGCCGGTCGGTGTGGAATTTTTCGATATATTCGTAAAAATACCCTGCCGCCTCGTCCCGCCGCTCTTTGAAAACGTATCCGAGAGTGTCTTTGTTCTGCAGGGTGCTGGTGATCCGTTTGATTTCGTCATAGGGAATCCGCAGCAGCCCCATTTTATCGAAAGTATAGTCGTACGCCGCCGAAATCACCGGATAAGTGTCCGCCAGAGTGCCGTCCCAGTCAAACACCGCATATTTGTACTTCATCGCCCCTCCTCATGCCTTTAATTATATTTTAAAGCTTAAAGCCTAAGCTTCAGACTTAACGAATAATAACATTTCAGGAGACGTGGTCAATGGAAAATCTCGACCGCCCGGCAAAATTAAAGGAATTCGCCGAAACCTGCGCAAACGGCGCCGCCTTTGTCTTAAACCCGCTTTCAACCGACGCTTCAAGCCGCAAATATTACCGCATGCGTTTTAACAACGGCGGCAGCGCGGTAATCATGGACGACGAAGGCTGCCGCTGCCGCACCCGCGAATTTGTCGAACTTTCCGCCTTTCTCCGCGCCCGCGGCGTCTATGTCCCCGAAGTAAAAAACAAAGACTTCGGCAACGGCTTTCTGCTGCTGGAAGACTTGGGCGACGACACCGTAACCAAACTGCTGACAGACGACAACGAAATGCGCCTTTACCGCATGGCCGGACGCGCCGCCGCCAAAGTTGCCGCCGTGCGCGAACGTCCGCAATGCGTCAACGAGCTTTCCCGCCGCAGAATTCTCGACGATCTGCGCCTGTTTACCGACTGGTATTTTCCGATGGCCGCCGGACAGCCGCTGCCCGAACGGGCCGCCGCGGAATTTTTCGCCGTTGCCGACAGGCTGGCGGAACTGGCCTACCGGGTACCGAACCGGCTGGTGTTGTGGGACTATCACATCGACAACATCATGCTGCCGCCGAACGCGGAAGAATGCGCGATCATCGATTTTCAGGACGCCATGTGGGGACCGCTCACTTACGACGTCATGAGTCTGCTGGCCGCCGACCGCCGACCGGCCTCGCCGGAAGTCATCCGGCAGGTCAAAGACGATTTTTTCAACAGTCTTGAAAACGTCCGCCGCGAAGATTTTGAAGATTCGTTTGCCTTTCTTTCGCTGTTCCGCCACCTGCGGGTGCTGGGACGTTTTACCACCCTTTCGATGATCAACGGCAAAACCCGCTACCTGAACTATATTCCCCAGATGTGGAAAATGCTGGACCAAATCCTCGAATATCCCAAACTGGCGGAAGTCAAAAACTGGCTTGACGCATACCTGCCGCGGGAACTGCGGCGGGCGCCGGCGCGCAAACCTTTTACGCAGGCAATGGTGCTGGCCGCCGGCCGCGGCGTGCGGATGGGCAGCCTTACCGACAGTCTGCCCAAACCGTTGATTAAAGTCGGCGGCAAAGCGCTGATTGACTACAACTTCGACCGCCTGGCGGAAGCCGGCATCAAAAACGCGGTCGTCAACCTTTGTTACAGAGGGGACATGATCCGCAAACACCTGACCGCCGCCCGTCCGGATTTCAACCTCGTCTTTTCCGAAGAAGCCGAAGCTCTCGAAACCGGCGGCGGCATCAGAAAAGCGCTGCCGCTTTTGAAAGACCCCGCCTTTTTCGTCTGCAACAGCGACGTCTTTTTCGTCGACCGCGGCTACAAACCTGTTTTGTGGCGGATGGCGGACGCCTGGGACGAAAAAAAATATGACATTCTGCTGCTTCTGCAAGACTTAAAAGACGTCTGCGGCGACAAAGGCATCGGCGACTACCGCGTCGGCACCGGCGGAAAAATCGAACGCAACGCCGCCAAAACCGCCGGTTATCCCTACATGTTCGGCGGCATTTCGATCGTCAGCCGCAAAATTTTTGCCGGCGAAACGCGCGAAAAATTTTCTCTGCGCGACCTTTTCGATTTGGCGCAAAGCCGCGGCAGGCTTGGCTTTGTTCTCAACGACGCCGAGTTTTTCCATGTCGGCACGCCGGAGGCCCTGAAGGCCGCGGAAACAAAAATCCACAGGCAAAAATAAAAAAGATGTTGACAATCGCGGCAAAATGCTATTATTTGCAAGAATGAAATTTGCAAAAAGGAAGTCAGTTCCTTTCCCTCAGTCGGAATTTTCTATGGAGGGGTGGCAGAGCGGTCAAATGCAACGGACTGTAAATCCGTCGACTTTAGTCTACGAAAGTTCGAATCTTTCCCCCTCCACCATTTTTTAATTCGACGGGCTTGATGCAAAAACATTTTTTGCGCGGGTGTAGCTCAATGGTAGAGCAGAAGCCTTCCAAGCTTATGACGGGGGTTCGATTCCCCTCACCCGCTCCAAATTTTTGATCAAGATTTTGGTTTTAACAACACAAACAGGAAGAAGCACAGATGGCAAAAGAGAAATTTGAAAGAAGCAAGCCGCACTGCAACATCGGGACGATCGGTCACGTAGACCACGGGAAGACGACGTTGA
>MNTV01000016.1 GCA_001917175.1 Azospirillum sp. 51_20 | reverse complement strand
CCGTCATGCAGCTTTACCTTTCCTGCCAGATGGTCTATCCGGCCCGTGTTGAACAACGACGAACGGCGCTTTATGCCGTGCACCTCATAGCCCTTATCCAACAGTAACTCCGCCAAATATGAACCGTCCTGTCCCGTTATCCCCGTGATCAGCGCTTTCTTCATCTCTTCTCCTCGCTTACTATATTGCTTGTTTTTTCCAGTTATCCAAAATCCAGGAGGAGGAATTGGCTTTGTTTTCGCCGCCGACGCCAAAGGCCAGACTTACGTTCAATTCCTTGCATATTGCAGATTCAGGAATGTTATCTTTGGTGCGGTCGCCGCCGTTGGCAAAAACCAAATTACAGTCCGCATATTTCTCCCGGGCGCGCCGAATGCCGTCGCTGGCCGAATTGTCATCATCATTAAACGCCAGAACGTCTATTACCCCTTTCAGGTTCTCGCAGATTACCCGACGCGTGTTGTAATTCATAAAGTTCTTGCCTTTCTTGCGGCAAAGCCACGCGTCCGAATTTAACAGCAAAATAACTCCGTCACTCGCAGCAGCTCCCGCCTTTATCATCTCTATATGTCCCTCATGTATCGGATCAAAACCGCCGCTGACTATGTAATAAGTTTTCATAAGCCTTCCTCTCAGTTGTTGCTCAGAACAATATGTTCGGGGAATTGAACGGTTGCCGGATATGACAACTCTGAAATCTTTTAAAATGCAAAAGCATTTCTGGACATGGATTTCAGTTCCCCGAACATTGGACATAAAATATAACAGCTTTTATGCTATGTCAAATCAAAATAAAAAGTATTCACATCCGGGAAATTTAAAATAAAAAAAGGAACTCGTTTGAGTTCCTTTTTCAGTTGCTTTTTTTCAGCCCAGAATAACGACCTGTTTCATTCCCCGGTCATAAAAATAAACCGAAGATTTGTTAGCCGCATTCGTAACGAAAACTTTATCTTCACTGCTGATTTCAACGGTCAGAAAACGATCACTTAACTCGTAAAGCTTGTTCTCTTTGCCGCGGTAAAGCACGGTCTTGTATGTTTCAAAACCAAGGACAATAACTCCGCCGCCGCAATAAAATTCGCAATAAGACGTTGTTTCCTCAAAGGCTTGTTCATACTTGTTGACGGCCGGCTTAAAAAGATATCCGCGGCAGACGGATCCTTTCTGTACCAAAATCAACTCTCCGTCGTCTGAAACTTTTAAGTATTCTGCTTCCCGAAAAATCCGATGAGCTTCCCGATTATCGGTAAAGAACAATTTCTGCGAAGGGGCTCCGTGTCCGATGTATTTTTTGGCTTCCGCTCTGGGCAAAAGGCGGTAAACATCATTACGGTAACGCTGAAAAGCGTAGCGGGCATAACCGAAGGCCAGCACAAATACTTCTTCTGACTGATTTTTTAATTTACACATAATTGTATGTTTTAAGTTACACAATAAGAAATTTTGTCTATTTATACGTCTTTATTTGTAATTTGTCAACAAATTAGGCTTTTCGGTTGCAAAAAGGAAGATGTTTTATATGATAGGCTCATTGAGAGCAATTAAACAAAGGAATAAAAAAATGGAAAAAGTTGCCAAGATTATCGCCACTTATTTCGGGCTGGGACTGTCACCGAAAGCTCCGGGCACCGTCGGTTCTTTAGGAACACTGCCGTTGGTTGCCGCTGCGGCTTATTTCTATGGAACGGCCGGTATTTTGCTGCTGGCTTTTGCAGCTTTTTTCATCGGCGTCTGGGCAACACATCAGTTGATTAAAAATCAGGTCAATAAAGATCCGTCAATGGTGGTTATCGACGAAGTCGCCGGGCAGTCTTTAACTTTTGCTCTGGTGGGAAATTATCTTATCGGCAATTGGAACTTATGGTATGTTTATCTTATCGGTTTTGCGCTGTTCCGTTTGTTTGATATTGTAAAAATGGGACCGGTCAAGTGGGCTGACAGTAAACTGAAAAACGCCTGGGGCGTTATGCTTGACGATATGTTTGCCGGTTGTCTGGCCGCCGTCATCCTGCTGATTATCAGCAATAAATTATGAAAATTTCAGAGCCGGGAAATCCGGCTCTTTTTCTATTATTTAATCAAAGACACCTTGCATAACTGGGATCACAAGGGCATAAATCCATTTGTTGATAGATTGTACATTGTACAAAACGATACCCATGAGAATAGCACCAGCTTTTAGCATTAGGGGAACAAGAATCTCCCACGCTTCCGCCGGAAGATCCTCCTGAAGAAGATTTCAGACAGGAACTGCCGGATTTATAATACCCGGAATTGCATGCCCATCCGGTATCCGGTATTAATTGTTTTAGAGACGCCGCAAGCCGTACAGTTTGATGTTGTATAATAAGAGTTTGCAGGCTTTGATGTAACGGTGTTATTGCAGCTCGTTGCACAAACGCAGCCATTTCCCGACTGTTTGTAACCTGATTTGCAGCTCCATGATTGGATTTTGGATTTACAATCCCCAAAATAGGTACAGGTTGCATTATCAGGACATTTTGCAATCACTGCCGTTTGGTTTCTGCAATTATCGGAATAAGCCTTTTCGCATTTGGAAGAACAGTCGTCAAAAGATTTCTCGCAGCCATACGGGGTTTGAACCGCGGTTCGGTTGCGGCAGTTGTCGGCATAGGCTTTCTTGCAGACGCTTCCGCAGGGAGCGGCATAATAAGTTTCACAGCCGTACGGAGTTGAGACGGTATTGGGGCAGACGCAGGTCGCATATCTGGTGCCGCCGTCATCGGGCATTTCCTTTAATCTGGGGGTCGCTGCAGGAGGCGAAAGGATACTGCGCGGTGTCACAGTAACAACGGTGTTTGCCGCCGCAGGTCTCCGAACTCAGTTTGCGGGGAGCAGGACAGTTTGAAGCCTCATAAGTATAAGAGGCCTCGCAGCATTTGTCATAAAACCTGTCATTATAAGGACAGGCACGGCTAAACAACCCGGGGGCGCAGGACGGTACGGCAAAGCCGAGACGTTTGCAGTTGTCACCGGTAGGGTCGGTAAAGTCGTTGTCTTTAGCCTCGTTGTCAAAACTCTGTCCGTTATTGCCGGTAATAAAATAGACGCCGGCGAGCTTGTAGGAGGGCAGACGGAAATCTCCGTCTGCCGTTGATACGGCTTCAAGACTTTGGCTTTGATTCGTATCTATGAGGCGGGCGGATGAGAAAAGGTCGATTTTTGGAGTTCCGGCAAACGT
>MNTV01000015.1 GCA_001917175.1 Azospirillum sp. 51_20 | reverse complement strand
AGACAGCGGGGAAGTCGTTACGCCATTCGTGCAGGTCGGAACTTACCCGACAAGGAATTTCGCTACCTTAGGACCGTTATAGTTACGGCCGCCGTTTACCGGGGCTTCAGTTCAATGCTCTCACATCTCTCCTTAACCTTCCGGCACCGGGCAGGCGTCAGACCCTATACTTCATCTTTCAATTTCGCAGAGTCCTGTGTTTTTGTTAAACAGTCGCTACCCCCTAGTATGTGCCCCCGGCCTTAAGTTGCCTTAAAACCGGGCTTGCTTATCCCGAAGTTACACAAGCATTTTGCCTAGTTCCTTCAACATAGTTCTCTCAAGCGCTTTGGTATACTCTACCTGTCCACCTGTGTCGGTTTCGGGTACGGTCTTCGTTAGGGCTATTTCCCGGGACACATCACTTGCACACACAATCCATTAAGCATGTACAAACTACTGTATCCGTCACTTCCTAACTGGTCACGGAATATTAACCGTGTTCCCATCAGCTACGCATCTCTGCCTCGCCTTAGGGGCCGACTAACCCTGCGCAGATTAGCTTTACGCAGGAAACCTTGGACTTTCAGCGGAAGAGTCTCTCACTCTTCTTTTCGCTACTCATGTCAGCATTCTCACTTCTGATACCTCCAGCAAACCTTACGGTTCACCTTCGCAGGCCTACAGAACGCTCCGCTACCGATTGTATCTATTGCAATACAATCCCGTAACTTCGGTATATGGCTTTAGCCCCGTTACATCTTCGGCGCAGGACGTCTTATTTAGATCAGTGAGCTATTACGCTTTCTTTAAAGGATGGCTGCTTCTAAGCCAACCTCCTGACTGTTTTGGATATCCCACTTCCTTTACCACTTAGCCATAATTTAGGGACCTTAGTTGACGGTCTGGGCTCTTTCCCTCTCGACAATAGACCTTAGCACCTACTGTCTGTCTGGTAAGTATCACTCATGAGTATTCGGAGTTTGATAAAGTTTAGTAAGGATCGCTCCCCCTTAGCTCTTTCAGTGCTCTACCCCTCATGGTGTTCGCCTACCGCACTACCTAAATAGTTTTCGCGGAGAACCAGCTATTTCCGAGTTTGATTGGCCTTTCACCCCTAGCCACAAATCATCCCCTACCTTTTCAACGGGAGTGGGTTCGGTCCTCCAGTTGGTGTTACCCAACCTTCAACCTGTTCATGGCTAGATCACTCGGTTTCGGGTCTAATTCATGTAACTTAACGCGCTATTAACACTCGCTTTCGCTACGCATCCACCTATCGGCTTATGCTTGCTACATAAACTAACTCGCTGACCCATTATACAAAAGGTACGCCGTCAGGGCTTAATGCCCCTCCGACTGCTTGTAGGCATCCGGTTTCAGGTTCTCTTTCACTCCCCTTGTCGGGGTGCTTTTCACCTTTCCCTCACGGTACTGGTTCACTATCGGTCAATCAGTAGTACTTAGCCTTAGATCGTGGTCGACCTATCTTCAGACAGAATTTCTCGTGCTCCGCCCTACTCTCTTACAATTAAACTTTCTACCCGTACGGGACTATCACCCTCTATGATGTGCCTTCCCAGACACTTCCGGTTCTTATCTAATCGCAAATTGGCTGGTCCGATTTCGCTCGCCACTACTCTCGGAGTCTCGGTTGATTTCCTTTCCTACAGGTACTTAGATGTTTCAGTTCCCTGCGTTCGCTTCAATACCCTATAGATTCAGATATTGATACAGATTACTCTGTGGGTTTCCCCATTCGGAGATCCGCGGATCAATGCCTATTCACAGCTCCCCACGGCTTTTCGCAGTGTATCACGTCCTTCTTCGCCTCTGATTGCCAAGGCATTCACCAGATGCCCTTACCTATCGCTTGATTCTTAACGTATAAATAAACTTAAATTCATTTAAGCTCATCTATACCGTATACTCAGTAAAATCTACCCGCTTTTTATCCTATGTCTACATAGATTAAAAAGGTGTATTTCTACTCTTATATACTCCATTAGATTTTCATCTAATTCTTTTTGCTTCTCTTCCTATTTACTCTTTGTTATAACTATCCCGATTGCTTACCCCCACTCAATCTCTTGGTGGAGGTAAGGAGGTTCGAACTCCTGACCCCCTGCTTGCAAAGCAGGTGCTCTCCCAGCTGAGCTATACCCCCAATTAAGTGGTGGGTCTGGGAAGACTTGAACTTCCGACCTCACGCTTATCAGGCGTGCGCTCTAACCACCTGAGCTACAAACCCGCTCTCGCAATCACTAAAGGATATGTGGACAGTACAACCTAAGGCTCTTCTTCTTTGAAAGGAGGTGATCCAGCCGCAGGTTCCCCTACGGCTACCTTGTTACGACTTCGCCCCAGTCGCTTACCCTACCGTGGTCGCCAGCCTCCTGCAAGCAGGTTAGCTCAACGCCGTCAGGCAGAACAAACTCCCATGGCGTGACGGGCGGTGTGTACAAGACCCGGGAACGTATTCACCGCGGCATGCTGATCCGCGATTACTAGCGATTCCAACTTCATGTTCTCGAGTTGCAGAGAACAATCCGAACTGAGACAGCTTTTTAAGATTGGCTCCGCTTCACAGCTTCGCTCCTCTCTGTAGCTGCCATTGTAGCACGTGTGTAGCCCAACTCGTAAGAGCCATGATGACTTGACGTCATCCCCACCTTCCTCCGGCTTGTCACCGGCAGTCCTATCAGAGT
>MNTV01000014.1 GCA_001917175.1 Azospirillum sp. 51_20 | reverse complement strand
TCAATGACTACAATACGTTTTAAAATACCAACCTGAGGAGCTGCAAGACCTACGCCCTCTGCCTCATATATCGTATCAAACATATCATCTACAATTTTACGAATGTCATCATTGACTTCTGTAACTGGCTCACAAACAACCTTTAGGTGATCATCTGGATAAATTAATACATTAAGTGCGGTCATATTTTCTCTTGTTTTATTAAAATTACAGCGCTGATTGTATCATAGAATCAACGCTTTGCTAAAATATTGAAAAATCCATAAACAAAAACCCCAAGCCATTCAGCTCGGGGTTCTTCTATTCAGTACCTGGCGGTGTCCTACTCTCACATGGGGAAGCCCCACACTACCATCGGCGCATCGGCGTTTCACTTCTGAGTTCGGTATGGGGTCAGGTGGGACCACCGCTCTATCGCCGCCAGGATTATTCCTTTAATAACTTTTCTCTACTCTGCTCTCACTATCTCTAGTGCTCACAACCAAACAAGCTGATTCACCTAAAACTTTCTCTTTCTTTTCTGAGCTTCGTCTCGTTTATCCAACACCCAAAACCCTTGAGCGTTGTATAGTTAAGCCTCTCGGGCAATTAGTATCTGTTAGCTCAACGGCTCGCACCGCTTACACACCAGACCTATCTACGTCTTAGTCTTAAACAACCCTTACAGATTTTAAATCTGGGAGAACTCATCTCTTGGCAAGTTTCGTGCTTAGATGCTTTCAGCACTTATCTCTTCCGCACTTAGCTACCCGGCAATGCGTCTGGCGACACAACCGGAACACCAGTGGTGCGTCCACTCCGGTCCTCTCGTACTAGGAGCAGCCCCAATCAATTCTCCAACGCCCACGGCAGATAGGGACCGAACTGTCTCACGACGTTCTAAACCCAGCTCGCGTACCACTTTAAATGGCGAACAGCCATACCCTTGGGACCTACTTCAGCCCCAGGATGTGATGAGCCGACATCGAGGTGCCAAACACCGCCGTCGATATGAACTCTTGGGCGGTATCAGCCTGTTATCCCCGGAGTACCTTTTATCCGTTGAGCGATGGCCCTTCCATTCAGAACCACCGGATCACTATGACCTACTTTCGTACCTGCTCGACTTGTCTGTCTCGCAGTTAAGCTTGCTTATACCATTGCACTAACCTGACGATGTCCGACCGTCATTAGCAAACCTTCGTGCTCCTCCGTTACTCTTTGGGAGGAGACCGCCCCAGTCAAACTACCCACCAGACACTGTCCGAGACCACGTTTCGTAATCTTCGTTAGAACATCAAACGTTAAAGGGTGGTATTTCAAGGTCGACTCCATAATCACTGGCGTGACTACTTCTAAGTCTCCCACCTATCCTACACATCAAAATTCAATGTTCAGTGTCAAGCTATAGTAAAGGTTCACGGGGTCTTTCCGTCTAGCCGCGGGTACACCGCATCTTCACGGCGATTTCAATTTCACTGAGTCTCGGGTGGAGACAGCCTGGCCATCATTATGCCATTCGTGCAGGTCGGAACTTACCCGACAAGGAATTTCGCTACCTTAGGACCGTTATAGTTACGGCCGCCGTTTACTGGGGCTTCGATCAGGAGCTTCTCTTTCGATTACACCATCAATTAACCTTCCAGCACCGGGCAGGCATCACACCCTATACGTCCACTTTCGTGTTTGCAGAGTGCTGTGTTTTTAATAAACAGTTGCAGCCAGCTGGTATCTTCGACCGGTTCAACCTTCGCCCGCTAGGGACTACAATCTACGCCGGCGCACCTTCTCCCGAAGTTACGGTGCTATTTTGCCTAGTTCCTTCACCCGAGTTCTCTCAAGCGCCTGAGTATTCTCTACCTGACCACCTGTGTCGGTTTTCAGTACGGTTTAGATAAACCTGAAGCTTAGTGGCTTTTCCTGGAAGTGTGGTATCGGTTACTTCAGCTCCGTAGAGCCTCGTCATCATCTCTCGGTGTTATAGAAGTCCGGATTTGCCTAAACTTCTCACCTACCAACTTAAACGCACATATCCAACAGTGCGATAACCTAACCTGCTCCGTCCCCACATCGCAGTTTATCCAAGTACGGGAATATTAACCCGTTTCCCATCGACTACGCTTTTCAGCCTCGCCTTAGGGGCCGACTCACCCTGCCCCGATTAACGTTGGACAGGAACCCTTGGTCTTCCGGCGAACGGGTTTTTCACCCGTTTTATCGTTACTTATGTCAGCATTCGCACTTCTGATACGTCCAACAGCCCTCTCGAGCCATCTTCATCCGCTTACAGAACGCTCCCCTACCCAACAGACTTTCGTCTGATGCCGCAGCTTCGGTGCTATATTTGAGCCCCGTTACATCTTCCGCGCAGGCCGACTCGACTAGTGAGCTATTACGCTTTCTTTAAATGATGGCTGCTTCTAAGCCAACATCCTAGCTGTCTAAGCCTTCCCACTTCGTTTCCCACTTAATATAGACTTTGGGACCTTAGCTGGCGGTCTGGGTTGTTTCCCTCTCCACGACGGACGTTAGCACCCGCCGTGTGTCTCCTGAGTATCACTCTTCGGTATTCGTAGTTTGCATCGGGTTGGTAATCCGGGATGGACCCCTAGCCGAAACAGTGCTCTACCCCCGAAGGTGTCCGCTCAAGGCTCTACCTAAATAGATTTCGGGGAGAACCAGCTATCTCCCGGTTTGATTGGCCTTTCACCCTCCGCTAATTTTTCAACATTAGTCGGTTCGGTCCTCCAGTTAGTGTTACCCAACCTTCAACCTGCCCATGGCTAGATCACCGGGTTTCGGGTCTATACCTTGCAACTAGACGCCCAGTTAAGACTCGGTTTCCCTTCGGCTCCCCTATTCGGTTAACCTCGCTACAAAATATAAGTCGCTGACCCATTATACAAAAGGTACGCAGTCACCCTTAAAGGGCTCCCACTGCTTGTACGTACAAGGTTTCAGGTTCTATTTCACTCCCCTCACCGGGGTTCTTTTCGCCTTTCCTTCACAGTACTGGTTCACTATCGGTCAATCAGGAGTATTTAGCCTTGGAGGATGGTCCCCCCATCTTCAAACAGGATATCACGTGTCCCGCCCTACTTGTCGTTAGCTTAGTACCATGACCTGGACTTCGAGTACGGGGCTATCACCCTGTATCGCCAAGCTTCCCAGCTTGTTCCTCTGTCTCTGTCATTATCACTAACAGGCTCCTTCGCGTTCGCTCGCCGCTACTAACGAAATCTCGGTTGATTTCTTTTCCTCGGGGTACTTAGATGTTTCAGTTCTCCCGGTTTGCCTCACTTACCTATGGATTCAGTAAGTGATAGTAGATTCTTCATCTACTGGGTTTCCCCATTCGGACATCTTGGATTAAACGCCTCTTATCGACTCATCCAAGCTTTTCGCAGATTAGCACGTCCTTCGTCGCCTCTGATTGCCAAGGCATCCACCTTGTACGCTTAGTCACTTAACTATACAACCTCAAAAATTCTTGATGTTGCGTTTTCAACTAAACACTTGATTGCTTTTGTTCAATCAAGATTTTCTTCTTACTCAGACTTTTTCTTATCCCTTTAAAGGACTTGAAAGTCTCTTCAGTTTTTCAGCTTGTTTCCTGGTTGTTAAAGAACAGAAGATAATAAAGTTATCTTTATTTGGCGTCCCCACGGGGATTCGAACCCCGGTTACCGCCGTGAAAGGGCGATGTCCTAGGCCTCTAGACGATGGGGACAACAAATAAAGATACTCTATCTTACACTTTGCTTACGCACTTTTCTCTCTTCATTCATTTTCTACAATATATCAATCAATCTGTGTGGACACTTATTGTCTCTCGTTTTTGGTAAGGAGGTGATCCAACCGCAGGTTCCCCTACGGTTACCTTGTTACGACTTCACCCCAGTCATGAATCATACCGTGGTAAACGCCCTCCCGAAGGTTAAGCTATCTACTTCTGGTACAACCCACTCCCATGGTGTGACGGGCGGTGTGTACAAGGCCCGGGAACGTATTCACCGCAACATTCTGATTTGCGATTACTAGCGATTCCGACTTCATGGAGTCGAGTTGCAGACTCCAATCCGGACTTAGACGTACTTTGTGAGATTCGCTCCAGCTCGCACTCTCGCTTCCCTCTGTATACGCCATTGTAGCACGTGTGTAGCCCTACTCGTAAGGGCCATGATGACTTGACGTCATCCCCACCTTCCTCCGGTTTATCACCGGCAGTCTCCTTTGAGTTCCCGACCTAATCGCTGGCAACAAAGGATAAGGGTTGCGCTCGTTGCGGGACTTAACCCAACATTTCACAACACGAGCTGCGCGTTGCATCGAATTAAACCACATGCTCCACCGCTTGTGCGGGCCCCCGTCAATTCATTTGAGTTTTAACCTTGCGGCCGTACTCCCCAGGCGGTCGATTTATCACGTTAGCTACGGGCGCCAAACTTAAAGCTCAACCCCCAAATCGACATCGTTTACAGCGTGGACTACCAGGGTATCTAATCCTGTTTGCTCCCCACGCTTTCGCACATGAGCGTCAGTACATTCCCAAGGGGCTGCCTTCGCCTTCGGTATTCCTCCACATCTCTACGCATTTCACCGCTACACGTGGAATTCTACCCCTCCCTAAAGTACTCTAGCGACCCAGTATGAAATGCAATTCCCAGGTTAAGCCCGGGGCTTTCACACCTCACTTAAGTCACCGCCTGCGTGCCCTTTACGCCCAGTTATTCCGATTAACGCTCGCACCCTCCGTATTACCGCGGCTGCTGGCACGGAGTTAGCCGGTGCTTCTTCTGTAGTTAACGTCAATCACCTAGTCTATTAAACTAAATGCCTTCCTCGCTACCGAAAGAACTTTACAACCCGAAGGCCTTCTTCATTCACGCGGCATGGCTGCGTCAGGGTTGCCCCCATTGCGCAATATTCCCCACTGCTGCCTCCCGTAGGAGTCTGGGCCGTGTCTCAGTCCCAGTGTGGCTGGTCATCCTCTCAGACCAGCTAGAGATCGTCGGCTTGGTGAGCCTTTACCTCACCAACTACCTAATCCCACTTGGGCTCATCCTATGGCATGTGGCCCGAAGGTCCCACACTTTCATCTCTCGATTCTACGCGGTATTAGCTACAGTTTCCCGTAGTTATCCCCCTCCATAAGCTAGATTCCCAAGCATTACTCACCCGTCCGCCACTCGTCATCAAAGAAGCAAGCTTCTTTATGTTACCGTTCGACTTGCATGTGTTAAGCCTGCCGCCAGCGTTCAATCTGAGCCATGATCAAACTCTTCAATTCAAGTTCAATCGCTCAATACTGCTGACATAAAATGTCACTACTTAAAAAGTATTATGAATTTCTAGTTAGCACCTATTAAGACTTCAAAATTAAAAAATATTTTTAAAACAAGTCAATCAACAAGTGCCCACACAGATTGTCTGATATATTGTTAAAGAGCAAAAAAGAACGACGCACTGGTTTTTCTTAAGACTCACAACAGCGCGTCGTTGGGTGGGGCGTATTATAGGGATTTTTGAAATCCACGCAAGCACTTTTTAAAAAAATTTCATCGATAGATGATTTTTTAAACGTTAACACCTCGAAGTAATGCTA
>MNTV01000013.1 GCA_001917175.1 Azospirillum sp. 51_20 | reverse complement strand
ATGCAACGCAACCTGCAAGAGCCGTCTGGCCAATGCCGGTTACAAAGAAATCAACGAAGGTTTGTGGTATAAAGGTACTACCGCCGTCGTCTTCAAAGATATTAACAATATCAATCTTACCAACCCGCTCGGTTCGGCTTATACGGATGTTAAAGGTGAAGCGGCTTTAAATAAATATGACGGGTACAGCGAATGTTCTTCTTGGAACAAACCCACATTAACAATCGGTTCCAACAGCGGGCATACCTTGCTGACCAAGAATTTGAACAACGTTTATGTTACCATCGACCATGCAGGAACAGAGGGGTTGGGATACACCGGATTAAGTGCCGGCGGCTCCTGGCGGGATGTTTATATTACCGAGAGCAACACCAGCGGTTTCGGCGACCAGCCCTCAGATGCTTACGGGGATATCCATGTTATGAAAAAAAGTACACGTCTGCACGTGGGCGGAACGCTGACGCTTAATGGCAACAATACGTTTTCGAGCGGTTCCTGGGTTTGGACGATTAACAAAGACAACAATCAAAAAATCGGCATGTTTCACTTGGAAGTCAACGGCGGCGGTAAAGTGCACATTGAAGGCGGTACGACCAACTTTTACGGTGTTCCGATTTTGCAATATGAAACCACTGCCGGCGCAGAATTCGTTATCGGCAATGCCACGTTTAAGCAGACAAACAGCGGTTTCAGAACAAACGGTGGCCAGGCCTGGCTTTATCTCAGCAATGCCGATGCAACCTTTTATAAAATTTGGATTGATGGCAGTTCTGCCGCTCATGAAAACTTTCATGTTACCAACAAAAGCAATCTTCACGTAACCGGCAATATGCGAATGTATAACTCCAAACTGTCTATTTACGGCAATTCTACCGTTATTCAGGATTGGGAGACTATCGGCGTCTGCAACAAAGACCGTATCTGCATCGGTTCGGGCAGCAAACTTTGTTCATCAGGAACCGCACATTGCAAATACGGCGCCGCGGCCTATCATGCGTCTCCGGGTAAGGGTGACTGTGACTGGGCCTGGGCCGGCTACAAAGACTGGTATAAAACAGATTATAATACTGTAACCAGTTGGTGCGGCTGGTATTACAAATAGCCGAGCCTGAAAAGCCCCTCTTTTGAGGGGCTTTCTTTTATTGATAGGAAGGAATGCTGCACTCCCGCCCGTAGGTCGCCTGAGGAATAGAATCGTATGTGAAGCAGTTGCCGTTCGGATAACGACCATCCCAGTTTAAATCCATATCATCCAAACATTGCCACTGATTTGGACGCTCTGAAAACGGATAAATTGAACATTTTCCGCTGCTCAGATAATTATAGTGGTAGCGTTTGCGCTTGTATGAATAGACTTTGCCCCTGATTGTCATACCGACTATTGATTGATTTCCGTCGTGTTTGAAACAATGGTCATAGGCGCAAAATCTTCCGCTGTTGTTGCCGATTGAATAATGGGAATTAAACGAATATGCGGCTCCGTCTGTTGTCAAAAGACCGACCAGGTTGATGTCCGAGTTATCCGCCACAATGCTGGCTCCGCAGTCTGACTGCAAACCAAGGTAGCTGTATTCTTTATACGGCAGTTTTCCGAAAACCCGGAGCGACTGTCTGTCATAAATGTTAATTTTGCCGTTTTCACCCCGCAGCGAAGCAATCGTGCTGATATGACTGTCTTCGCCTCGCAGGTTCAGGCTGCTGCCGCTGCCGACATAAATATACATTTCAGGGGCATAGAGCGACGCATCCTTAATCTCCAGCACTGCATTCTCCCGCAAGGCAATATGTTCAACACGGTCAAAAATCGTCTGCGAATCACAAGAGGCCGAATAACAGTTGTCGTTATTGATTTCAACAGTGGTTCCAAACGGACGTATATCAACATCATCATTGGAATAAAGAGCGGTTATTTTCATTCTGGTCAGCGTCAGTTTCTCTTTAACGATAAAGTCGTTAAAGGTCCGAGTGGTCAAATTCAGGTTAAAGTCAGACAATGTCAGCCCGTTTAACAATGTTTCGGCGTGGTTGGCCGTAGAAACCGTCGGCCGGCTAAGGCTCCGGCATTCTTCATAATTATAACTGTGCGGCCCGCGATATATCTTTGCCGAAGTTCCGAAATTATTATCCGTCAGAGAATTCAGATAGACCATCGGTGCCCCAGCAAAGGAAAGTCCGCCGTCAAAATTGATTTTTCCTCCGGTCTCTTCATAAATGCGGCTTTTACAGGTATGCGTACATTTATGATAGATGTCAGCCGTGTCATAGGGACATTTTTCCGAACTGAGAAGCTGATAGTTTCCGCAGGCCCCCGTAATAAACCCATGGTTTTTGCAATATTTGTCAGGATCTATGCGGCAGGAAAAATAGCTTCCGTTTTTCGGACAATAGGCGTCAGGGACTTCGTCCGCCGAACAGGGGTTGTCTGCCGAATGGGTAAAGCCCAGCCCTTCGCAAACTTCCGAGGCGGTTTTACAGTCTTTGTAGTATTTGGTTCCCTTAAAGAAACAGTAATCTGCCGGTGATTTTGGGCCATAATCATCACAAGTTTGGGTATATCCGCTTTCACAGCGGCATGAAGCATATTTGTCCTCTTCCCCGTTCTCCCGGCAGACCGTTCCGTTTCCGGTCAGGTTCAGTTCCGGGTCACAAATTGTCCAAGATGACGGACAAGTACAACGAGAATAATAATTTCCGCTGTCGTCCATGCAGCGGTCTTCGGCAATATTCGGCGTTGAACAATTTGTATTGTCAAACTTATAGAGAGACCTGTCGCAGTAACATTTGTATTTGCCGCCGCAGGAAGTCGAACTGATAGTCTTGGTGTATTTATAGTCGTTGTCACAGCAACGGTCATAATAGGCGTCGTCATAAGGACAGAGCCTTGCCTTAAACTGATTAGCGGCACAGGCGGCAGTCTTGGTAAAACCTAAATCTTTACATCGTTGCGCATTGTTGTGGTCAAAAGATTGTTCGATGTCATCGAAGCCGATTTTGTCGGCGGTATCGACAACAAAATGAACCTTGGCCAACTTAAAAGACGAAGCCGGAGCAGCAGGCAGCTTTGGCCTAAAGGCTTGATTTTGATTCATATCTGTGAGGTTGGCATATAAAGAAGCGTGCACGGAAACAAGGCATAAGGCAATGCCGACGGGAAGTACATTCATAATACACCTCATACATATAACTAGACCAAAGCTTGACTCTTACTTTAGCAGATTCGGCAAGTAATGTCAATATAATATGAGCAATGAGGTTTATTGAGACTAACGAAGCTAAATATTTGGATATAAAAAAAGCCCCTCCAAAGAGGGGCTTTTTTTATATCCTTACCATTTCAGAGTATAGGTACTGCAGTTTTGTGTCACGGTTCCGGAAATCGTGCCGTTTCGGACAACTGCTCCGTTCCACTGGTTGTAAATGCAGGCTGCTTTTCCCAAAGATAATGTTGCACCGGAATTAACCTGCAGAACGCCGCGGACAATACCATATGCGTAGGTATTATGTCCTCTGGCCCAGACACTATACCGGCTGCCGCCGCTGATGGAATTGCTGCCTTCAAATTTAACCGTTTTATCAATATGAGCACCGCCACCGATTTCAACGGCAATTTGAGGATTTCCGTTTACTGTTATATTAACGTTTTTATAAGTGCCTTCATAGAAGTAACGCGTACTGCTTTTGCCGTTGTTAGTATAGGTTTCGGTTCTGACCTGTTTGGCCGGATCCAATTCCAACCCGATTGTCGGATTTTGCGGAGCAGAACAATAGCTGTCATAATTTTCGGCAATATTGCATAAATCTATGTAGCCGTATTTGGTCATTGTTTCATAATATGTTTGACACTGCCAACTGTAACTCCGGCAATATTCTTCGGACATACAGCCGCTTTTCGTTTCGCAGTCAGTACCATAGCCGGAGGAACTGCCGTTACAGAAAGACGAGTTTCTGAAACTGCTTGCGTTTGAACAATATTCCGGAGCCGTAAACGGAGTGAAATTGACCACAATATCAATATTCTCCATTCTTTCTTTGGAAAGGCTTACCGCACGTCCGTTGCTGGCACTTAAAGTAATTTTAGGTTTAGGCAAGGCCTTACACTCCGCATACTGCGGAAAATTAATATTAGAGTAAACGATATTCCCCGGGAGATATGTTCCGTCTTTGGTAATCACAACGACGACGCTTCCGTATTCATCTACGGTATAAGACGGATTATCATCAACTATCCGTGAACCGCAGGTTGCCGTACATTTGATGTAGGAACTGTCTTTACTGCAGACCTCTTTCGTATAATATTTATTTGAACAACTGCTCTTTTTTTCATAACCCGGACACGGATTTTCAACAACGCAAGCGTTTCCTGACTGTTTATAGCCCGAGTTACATTTCCACGCAGAACATTTGGACGAACAGTCGGAATAATAAGAAGAACAAGAGGCGTTTGAGGGTATAGAAACAGCATTCTGTTTATGACAGTTGTCCGGATAGGCCACTTCGCACTTTGACTGGCAGTCGCCGTAAACCTGCTGGCAGCCGTAAGGCGCGGAGACCGCATTGCGGTTTCTGCAATTATCGGAATAAGCCTTTTCGCATTTGGAGGAACAGTCGTCAAAA
>MNTV01000026.1 GCA_001917175.1 Azospirillum sp. 51_20 | reverse complement strand
TTCCTCTTCCTCTTCCTCTTCCTCTGTTCCCTCTTGCCAGGCTTTTTTCGTTTTCTCTCCCCTTCAAAAAAAGCCTGATTAATTTTCCGCTTGCCAACGGGCGGTAATTTCTTTAATATCAATCCCGCATCCGGGAGGCCGGGTGCGGAGTGTCAGAGCTCCATCAAAACAAAAAAACTCCTCTTAAGGGGAGCTGCCGATATAAGCATACCTTTAATGGTATGACGAATAAGGCAGACTGCGTTTTGACAGTTGTTTAACAACAAAATCAAAAAAATAATCGGACAAGAGCTGCACAAATACCGCTGTGACCGTTTTCTGCAATTAAAAACGGTGGCGGCCAAAACCGGGATCCCCTGGTACGTGATCGACAACATGGAGATAGGCAGCGTGCGCAAATGGGAACATTACCGTCATCTGCTTGAGTTCTACGGCCGGGACGTCAAAATTGAACTGGTCCGAAAAACCGAAAACGTCGGGAACGGCGGCGGAAACAACCGGCGAGAAACGGCGGAAAGGCCGGGCAAGTCCGAAAAATAACGTGAAAGGAAAAAATAAAAAAGGGAAAGCAAAATGCCTCCCCTTTTTTATGGCTGCGGCTGAATTTTTCCGTTGCAAACAAGCTTTTGCGTTCGATTTGCCGATCGCAAAATATTCTGCTGCCGGATGTTTCAGAACTTCGGATGATCTTTGATGTTGCGACAGGCAAAACTGAGATTGTAAATACGTTTGACGCCTGAGGTCAGGAAATAGCCGTCGATTTTCGTTTCCAGCAATGTTTGGTATTTTTTCAGTTCCATATTGTAATTGCTGAAATAAAGCAGGACTTCAAGGTCGGTGAAACCGCGGTCGGTATAAATGTTGTAGTCATAGGCGCAGATTTCCCGGCCGAAAGTTTCGACGACGATTCGCTGAATGTTTTTGAAATGCTCCTCGTAGTTGTTGAGCCGATAGGAGTCGGCAAATTGGTTCAGCGCCTGATAAAGCGGCTCTGCCGGCGCGACGGCGATGATTTTTTTCAGCAGCGGAATGCTGCCGGTGATGAGGGCGAACTTGATCATTTCCAGCGGAAAGACTTCAATGTCTTCTTCCAGGTTTTCAAAATGCGGCTTAATCAGAAGCATTGACATTTCCAGCATGCCAAGGTTGATCAGGTCGTCGAGGTACATTTTTTCAAACACGAGGGAAATGTTGCCGCCCAGTTCCCAGACACGGGAGGCGATTGCCCGCGCCCTCTGTTCGCGGGAGTTGAGGATTTCGAGATGCGTTTGCAGAATCAGCAGTTCGACGTTGTCGCGGTACTGCATCAGCATCTTGTCCACCATTGCCCCGGTTTTCAAAATTTCGGTGGTGTTGCTGCAGCTCAGGCTTTTGACCTGACGGTATAAATTTTGAATTTGCTGGCTGATGATTGCCTGCATGGAAAAATCGGCGGCCATTTTCTTAATCCTCACAATATTTAATTTTGCTAAAATAAGATTATATCCGATCATAACTTATAATTTGCAAATTTGGAATATTTAAAATGCCGAAAATCGTTTTTATGCTGCTGCTGTGCCTTTTGCTTGCCGGCTGTGAGGCCGTCGGCCGCGGCATTGCCGCCGAGCTGCTGGACGAAAGCCGGAGTGTTGAAAAGTCCGGCCGCTGCGTCGTTACCGGTTACCGGGTGCCGGGAACGGAAAGCCACCTGCATCCGGGCGAAACGGTCAAAATCCTGATGATCCACGGCATCGGCACCCATTCTCCGGGCTATTCCCTGCTGTTGCAGGAAAATCTGGCGAAAAACCTCGGCTTAAACGTGATGTCGCGGACCGGCAGAAACATCGGCCTGCGCAGTCCGGAAGATCCGCAAACCGCCCTCGGCAACCTGCGGGTGACTTTTCTGACCGACGAAAAAGGCGAAAAGAGGATTTTGTTTTATGAACTCACCTGGTCGGAAATTACCCGGCCGCAGAAAGAGCTGCTGGCCTACGACTATTCTTCCCTCTATGCCGACCGGCGGGTCGTTTTCAACCGCATGATGAAACAGTTTCTCGACAATGCCCTGCCCGATGCGGTTTATTACATCGGCAGCCGCCGGCGGCTGATACAGCAGTCGGCGGAACAGGCAATGTGCTGGATGCTCAAAACCGACTGGCAGACGCTGCCGGACTTTCAAAAGGGCGTCTGTCTGATGTCTCCGGCAGAACAGGTGCGGGCGGTTGCGGCGCAGAAGATGCTGTTTATCACCCACAGTCTGGGCAGCAAGATTTTTATCGACGCCTTCACCGCGCTGGCCGAAGATATGCAAAAGGCGGAAGCCGGAGGTTCGGCGGCCGCCGTCCGCCGGGTGCGGGACAAAAGGCTGACCGTGTTTATGATGGCCAACCAGCTGCCGCTGCTGCACATCTGGTCGGATCCGGCAAAAGTCAACGGCAAAATCGCCTCTTACTGCTGTCCGGACGGACGCGATTACGACCGGCGGATCATCAGCCGTCTGAATATCGTCGCCTTTAACGATCCCGACGATCTGCTGACCTATGCCGTCCGCCCGGACTTTGTCGACCGCTACATAGATTCCCGCATTTGTCCGCGGGTAACCAACGTCAGCGTTAACGTAACCGATGCGGTTTCCGCTTTCGGAGTCGGCGTGGTTAATCCGGTTTCCGCCCATGAGGACTATGACCGGAGTCCGACGGTGATCGGCCTGATCGGGCAGGGCACCGCGGCGTTGTCGGACAACGGTTACGGGCAATGCCGTTTTATCCGCCTGAAAAGCCGTTTTTCGGGAACGGATTGACAACCGGAGAAAATGCGTTATACTTAAAAACAATAAACATTATTAATTAATTAGAGTATGACGATAAGAGAAATTTTAGCAGAATTGTCCGAGTTCTCGCCGGAACTTTTTCAGGGAAACGAAAGACTGGAAGCAGACCGCATGGCTGATCCCTGGCTTTCTTATTATGACGCCGAGGCCGTTTTCGTTGCCGACGATTTTCCGCTCAACATGCCCGCTTTCAAAAACGCCGGCACGGTTATCGTCAGCGAAGACCTGATGCCTTTCGTGTCGAGCCTGACCGTCAATGTCATCATTGTCGGCGCGGCGTATCTTGAAGACGCGAGAAGACGGCTGGAAATCCTGCTGGACTGATTTGCAGACGGTATGTAAAATGCCGAAACGAAAAGTGCCGAACAAAAAATGTTTGGCACTTTTTTATTTATGCGCTAAATCTGGAATAAAAAAATACCGCCGAAGGAACCGCCGTTGTGGTCAGAACTGAAATCCTGCTTTTTATATGAACGGACCCGTTGGTTTTTGTGGGTGCCGGTTTTCTTTGCCGCCGGTATCGGCGTTTATTTCGCGCTGCCCTCGGAACCGCCGCTGTGGACGGCTGCCGCGCCGTTTGCCCTGCTGCCTCTCTTGTGGCTTTTCCGCCGTCGTCCGGTTGTCCGCGGTGTCGTTTTGCTGTTGCTGCTGGCAACCGCCGGTTTTGCCGACGTTCAGTTGAAAAGTTTTTGCCTTTCCCGCAAGGCGCCGCCGGCTGAAGACGGCAAGCTTTACCTGCGGGGCCGCATTGACCGGCTTGACACCAATTACCGCGGGCGTCCCCGGATCGTGCTCGGAGAAATGTACGATTTTGAAGACAATCCGGTCGCCGGGCGCTATCGGCTGAGCATGATCCACCGGGATCCGGGGCTTGAAGTCGGCGACTGCGTGGAAATGGTGGCGGCGGTTTCTCCGCCGTTTCCTCCGTCGCTGGCCGACGGCTATCAGTTCGACCGCCGGCTGTTTTTTGACGGCATAACCGGCACCGGTTATATTCCGAGTGAAGTGCTGCCGGTTAAGTGTCCGGATTCTTCTCCTCGGCTTGCCGACCGCGCGGCGGCGCTGCGCCGGTCGATCGTCGAGCGGATTTACAATATTCTGCCGCCGGATGAAGCTGCGGTTGCGGTGGCGATCGTCGCCGGCGACCAGACCAAAATCAGCCGTCCGTTGATTGACGCTTACCGCAATTCCGGTCTGGCGCATTTCCTTTCCATTTCCGGTTTGCATATGAGCATGCTGGCGGGACTGATGTTTTTCCTGGTGCGGATGGTGATGGCTCTGATCCCGCCGCTTTCGCTTCGCTATAATTCCAAAAAGGTTGCCGCCGTCCTTGCCATTTTCATCGGCGCGGTTTATCTGGTGATTTCGGGCGCGGCGATCCCCGCGCAAAGGGCTTTTATCATGACTTTGGTGGTGCTGCTGGCGGTATTGTTCGAGCGGCAGGCGATTTCCGTGCGCACGCTGACATGGGCGGCGCTGATCGTTTTGGTCGTCACGCCCGAAGCTCTTGTCGGCGCCAGTTTTCAGATGTCTTTTGCCGCGGTGTTTGCGCTGGTGGCTTTTTATGAAAAATATGCCGGCCGCCTCAACCGCTTTCTGAGCGGAGAAGAAGTTTCTCTGCCGGCCAAAATCGGCCGCGGGCTGTTTGCCTATTTCGCCGGCACGGTGATTGCCGATCTTGTCGCTTCGGTTGCCACCCTGCCGTTTGGCATTTATCACTTTAACCAGCTCGATTATTACAGCAGTCTGACCAACCTGCTGTCCGGTCCGCTGATCGGATTCGTAATTATGCCCTTTGTGCTGGTGTTTCTTTTGGCCATGCCTTTCGGTCTGGAATGGCTGCCGCTCAAAATCGTCGGCTTCGGCCTGTCGCTTACCAACCGGCTGACGGTTTGGGTGGCTTCGCTGCCTCATGCGACCGGCGGCGCCGTTTCGATGCCGGTCTGGGCGTTGGTGCTGATCAGTCTCGGCGGCCTCTGGCTTTGCCTGTGGCGCGGAAGCTGGCGGATATGGGGAACGGCGGCCGTTGTTGTCGGCATGCTTGCCATGGCGGCGGTGGATAAGCCGGACATTATTGTCGACCGGCAGGGCAAAACCATGGTGGTTTTGAACCGCCGCAACGGCAAATACTTTTTCCTGCCCGGCGCTTCCCGCTGGAACAAGCAGAACTGGCTGAGCAAATATGCGGCGGAAGAGGAAAAGAACCGGCGGGATATTTATAATCCGCTGTATCCCGGACGGGTTGAACCGGTGCCGGGCAGGGGCGTGCTGGTCGACGGCCGCTTTTTTGACCGAAACGAAACTTTGGGCGCCGGCTTTTATGAACGTGACGGTCACTTGCGGATGGAAACCGTGCGCGGGTATATCGGCCGCCGTCCGTGGAACCGGTGATTTTTGTTTTTTTTGTCCAAAATGGTTGACTTTTTTTTAAAAAATGTTATTTTCGGATTGTTTGATAAAATTTTTATAATGATAATTATTAACCTTTATATTGCAAAATTTATGGAAATAGGAACAATTTTCGTATTCTTCGTGCTGCTGTTGTCGGCTGCGCTTGTTCTTCTGAAAATGCCGTTTGTTGCAGAACGGAACAAACTGGCTTTGCTGCTGAAGATCATAGTGGTGGTGTGTATGGGATTTTGGATATGTATTTATTGGCTGCAAGGTCTCGAAGGCATTAATAAGTAGCAAAACCGTGCATGTTGATGCAATGCGTTTTAAAATCGTTATTGTTGCCGTGATGTATAATGAACGTCAGCTTCGGCAATAATTAAACTCCCCTGTCGGCCGGCGGCTGCAGGGGAGTTGCGTTTTAAAAAATCTGTTCGCGGGTTTTGTTTAAACGCACTTTCGGGAAGTCTTCCTGCGCCTTGTTCAGGTGCCAGGCATTGCGAGCCAGGAAAACTTCCGCCCCGTCGTGGTCGGTGGCCATCGACGCGCGGTTGGCGTCGGCAAACTTTTTCAGTTCGTCCTTGTCGTCGGCCTCGAGCCAGCGGGCGGTAAAATACTGCGTCGGTTCAAAAGCGACCGGAATACCGAACTCGGTGCGGATGCGGTCGGCCATCACTTCAAACTGCAGCACTCCGACTACGCCGACGATCCATTCGGCGCCGATCACCGGTTTGAAAACGCTGGCGCCGCCTTCTTCGGCAATCTGCCGGAGAGCGTTGCCGAGGTGTTTTGACTTCAGCGGATCAAGCGCCCGCACGCTTTTTAAAAGTTCGGGCGCAAAACTCGGAATGCCGGTGAAATGCAGTTTTTCGCCTTCGGTCAGACAGTCGCCGATACGCAGCTGGCCGTGGTTGGGGATGCCGATGATGTCGCCGGGAAAGGCGTCTTCCGCCAGTTCGCGTTCCTGTGCCAGGAACATGACCGGCGTGGCAACTTTTACCGGTTTACCGGTACGAACCTGATAAAGGCTCATGCCGCGTTTGAAATGCCCCGAGCAAATACGCATAAAGGCGATGCGGTCGCGGTGTTTGGGATCCATGTTGGCCTGGATTTTGAAAATAAAGCCGGTAACTTTTCCTTCTTCTGGCAGAATCAGTCGTTCCGCCGCCGGCCGGGCAAGCGGGGAGGGCGCCATGTTATGCAGGCCTTCCAGCACTTCCTGCACGCCGAAGTTGTTGATCGCGCTGCCGAAAAAGACCGGGGTCAGGGCGCCTGCCAGATACAGTTCCTTGTCAAAGGCCGGACACAGTTCGCGCACCATTTCGATGTCTTCGCGCAGCTTGGCTACCGCATGCGCCGGCAGCAGACGGTCGAGTTTTTCGTCGTCGAGCCCGCGACAGGTTTCGATGGTTGCGTTTTTCTGCGATTTGTCGCCGTTTTTGTTCATCAGGATCAGCTGATCGCCGATCAGGTCGTAGCAGCCGAGAAAGTCCTTGCCCATGCCGATCGGCCAGCTGGCCGGCGTAACGTCGAGCGCCAGCGTTTTTTCAATGTCGTCGAGCAGGCTGAACGGATCCATGCCTTCACGGTCGAGTTTGTTGATGAAAGTGATGATCGGCACGTTGCGCAGCCGGCAGACTTCAAACAGCTTTTTGGTCTGGGTTTCGATGCCTTTGGCCGAGTCGATGACCATTACGGCGGAGTCGACCGCCGTCAGCACCCGGTAGGTATCTTCGGAAAAGTCTTCGTGTCCCGGCGTGTCAAGCAGGTTGAAGGTGATGTCCTTGTAGTCGAACGTCATCACCGAAGAAGCGACCGAAATGCCGCGTTCCTGCTCCACTTTCATCCAGTCGGAGCGGGCGCGCCGGTTTTCGCCGCGGGCTTTGACCGCGCCGGCCTGTTGAATGGCGCCGCCGAACAACAGCAGTTTTTCGGTAAGCGTGGTTTTACCGGCATCGGGGTGGGAAATGATCGCGAAAGTTTTCCGCGGGTTGGTATTGTTGCTGCTCATGTTTTTCCTGTAAAAAAAATCTGTTTCGTCCGTTTAGCGGCATATTACATATTTCTTCACATTTTGCAAGTGCTTAGAACGCTTCTCCGGTGGCTTTTTGCGATTTAGGGCTTGATTTATAAAATATTTTGAGTAGTATTTTGAAGAATTTTATTTAAGTGCGGGCGTGGTGGAACTGGCAGACACGTCAGATTTAGGTTCTGATGACGCAAGTCGTGGGGGTTCAAGTCCCTTCGCCCGCACCAGACATTGGTTTCAACATTTTATGACAGAGAAGAAAATGAAGGTAACAGAACAAAAAGCAGAAGGCCTGAAGAAAAAATATCAGGTGGTTATTGAAAACAGAGACTTTGAGGCAAAAGTCGAGAAGAAACTGAACGAAGTCGCCAAAAACGTCAAACTTCCGGGTTTCCGTCCGGGCAAAGCCCCCAAAGAAATGTTGAAACAGAAATACCGCGCTTCGGTTATGGGCGAGGCTCTGGACGAAATGGTCCGCGACGCCGCCGACGAAGTGGTCAAGGAAAACAAGCTGAAACTGGCTTTGCGTCCGAGCATCAGCATCACCAAATTTGACGAAGGCAAAGACATCGAATTTGATATGGAAGCCGAAACCCTGCCGGAAATTAAAGTCGGCGATTTTTCCGACGTCAAAGTCGAAAAGCTGATGGCCGAAGTTCCTGCCGAAGAAGTCGAAAAGGCTTTGCAGTATATCGTCAGCTCCCGCCGCGAAACGGTAAAAGTTGAAGATGCCGGCCGTCAGGCCAAAAAAGGCGACACCCTGGTCATCGATTTCTGCGGTTCGATTGACGGCGTCGAATTTCAGGGCGGCAAAGGCAGCGACTATCCGCTTGAGCTCGGCTCCAACACTTTTATCCCCGGTTTTGAAGACCAGCTGATCAATGCCAAAGCCGGCGACAAGATTGACGTCAAGGTCAAATTCCCCGACAACTATCATGCCAAGGACTTGGCCGGCAAAGACGCCGTTTTTGCGGTTGAGGTAAAGGAAATCCGCGAACCGAAAGCGATTGAGGTTAATGATGAATTTGCCAAGTCCGTCGGCGAAGAAAGCCTGGACGCTTTGAAGGAAAGCATCAAAAACCGCATTAAGGCAGATTATGAAAACGCCTCCAAACTGAAGCTGAAACGCAGCCTGCTGGACAAGCTTGACGAAGCTTACAAATTTGACGTTCCGGAAAGCCTGGTCGAAGAAGAGTTCAAATCGATCGAAGCCCAGTATAAACGCGCCAAGGAGCTGAACCAGCTTGACGAGCACGAAAAGAATACCCCGGAAGAAGAACTGATGAAGGAATATAAGCAGATTGCCGTCCGCCGCGTCAAACTCGGTCTGCTGCTTTCCGAAGTCGGCGCCGAAGCCAAAGTTACCGTAACCGCCGACGACCTGAACAAGGCGATTATGAACGAAGCGAAGAAATATCCGGGACAGGAAAAGACCGTTTTCGATTTCTATCTGAAAAACGCCAAGGCGGTAGAAGCTCTGCGTGCGCCGGTGTTTGAAGAAAAAATCATCGACTTCGTGCTGGGCAAGGCCAAGGTCGAAGAAAAAATCGTTTCGGTCGAAGAACTGTATTCTTTTGACGAAGATGCCAAGCCGGCCAAAAAGAAAAAGGCCGCTGCCAAATAGTCGGCGTCTTGCAGCAACGATAAAATAAAAAAGGGAGATTTTCATCTCCCTTTTTTTATGCTTTAGGCGCCCGGTCCGGCGGATGAATGCGGACATCTCGACCCGTCCGGTAAATTCGCGGAGTATTGAAGCCGGGCTTTTGCGGTTTGAAACGGTCATCGCCGCTCTTTCCGGCGAATGAAAATTTATGTTTCGGGGCAGATACGCTTTGTGTTTTGTCGCATATCTTGTCGAACAGAGGATGCTCTGCCGGGCGTTTGAGTTTGGACTCCCTGCGTCAACCGGCAGAAATTTATGTTTCAAATGCCTGTGCCTGCCGGTAAAAATTTGTTGCCCGGCTTTTTGCGCGAAGCCGGTCTCCGAAGCTGCCGAAAATATGTGCCGGCGGAACTCTTCCGCGTTTGTCCGTTGTTTATAAGGATAAAATAAAGCCGCCGACTATGGCGGCGGTAACTATTATTATTGCCGCGGCATTAAAGGTCCATTTGCAGCAGATTTTGAATTCTTCCCATATCCGGCTTTTGTTTGTTTTGTTTTCAGACATGAAGTTTGCTTTCTTTTATTGGTGCTGCGGTTCAAAAACAAACATTCCGTACAACACCAGCAAAAGGCCTAAAATCAGAATAACTTGCGATATTCTCAAATAAATTAAACCGATTTTTTTGAGAAAGCGGTAAAATTTTGAACTTTTGATTTCCTGATTGTCTTCTGCCACGTTGTTTTTCCCGAAAACCGTTGATGAACCGGCCGTTGATGAATTTCCTTGTCGTTAGTGTATAATAAAAAAAAATATTTGCAAATAAAAAATGAGGAACCGTTGTCGGTTCCTTATTTAATTGAAAAAACTTATGGTCATTTTCTCCATCGATTGTTTTTATAATCAAAATCTTTTAACCAGTTTCTGCAATTGTCATTCGGGTGCAACAGACCATAATTCAGAGCTTCAATATTATTGTCCATATCCTTATAAGAATCTTGTAATGTTTCTATCACAGGATGCCCTTTCCATATTTTTCGAACAATATCGTAACCTTCTTTTAGGCCGCCTAAAAAGGCACCATATATATATTGGTCCGGACCTCCCTGTCCGTTAATGCACATTCCGAGTCTGTGTGCGTAATTGTCATAACCGACAGCATTTACGGCGTCCATTTCCTGTTTAGCTGCATGTAATGTTCCGAAAGTTTCACCAACTCGATAAACCGGATTGGTTTCTAAAAATATATGTCTGGCATTTCTTGCAATCTTTTCTGCTATTTGTTCTGAATATGGCTGATGAGGTGCTTGTGATGGGCTGACCGGTGGTTGGTAGTCCGGTGTATGCGTTTTTGTGGCATAAGAGGCCGGAATTGTGCCATCCTGCACCAAATCGTTGATCCATTGCCGGGCGGCGTCTCGTACCCATTTGTTGTTATAATCCATGTTATGTTCCTTAAGTGTTTATGTTAAAACCATGTTACTTTTGTAACATTATATGTATAACATAAAATGTTACAAAAGTAAATGCTTAATATACAAAACCGGTGGGTTCCTGAAAATATTTGCAAATAAAAACAGGCGGGGAAATTTCGTTTTCTCCGCCTGCCGCACCGGATGTCCGGGCAGATTTTCCGTTTGTATTATTCCGGGTCGACCTGTTCGAATTTCAGCGTCGTGTCGCCGCCTTTCAGTACCAGGTTGCCGTCTTCGAAAGAAACGGTTTCGATGTTGCCGAGGTTTTTGAAATATTCGGTTTCCGCCTTCATCATCGGTTCCGGCGCCGCCATCATGGTCGAGCCGATGGCCGAAAACTTGATCTTGTCGCCGTTTAATTCATAGTTGCCGAAATAGCGGTTGACGGCCTGGCCGTAAAATTTGGGCGCTTCGGCGTCAAACGAGAGGGAAATTTCCATTCCTTCCGGCGCGTCGAGCAGAATATAATCGTTGCCTTTGATCTGCGAGGCCGGATCTTTGCTGCACGCGGCCAGCATCAGGCCGAGAAAAAGAGCGCATAATTTTTTCATGGTTTCTCCTGTTATAAAATTGATACTCTTTCTATATATATACTTATTTTCTCCGCTTTCCAGCAAAAAATGCCGTATCTGTCCGAAAATAAATTTTCACCGGCCGAGGCCGGGCTGTTGACCGCTTTGCCCCGCCTTTCCAGTCTGCAAACGATGCAATTCCGGCAGATGTACCGCCCGTTTGCCCGCTTATGCGGCAGCCATAAAAAAGCTCTCAAACCGGGCGGTCGGAGAGCTTTTGTTTTTTTTTAAGAAAATCTCAGTCGTTCTCAAAGAACGTGTCGCGGTCGATGCGGGCGTCCTGCAACAGTTCTTTTAAGACCGACAAACGTACTTTGCGTTCGTATTTGTCCATTTCCTGATCCTGTTGAAGGGCTGCAATTTGATCGCGTAATTCAGAGCAGTTCATATCTAAATATTCGTCTCTGATTTCGTCTTGGAGATACTCCAATTCCTGTTCTTTTCTGCACATAGTAGTTATTTTTAATAATTGTTTTCATACTTTCATTTTACAACGCTTGCATTTTTTTGTCCAGTAAATATTTTATTGACAGCGGAAAAATAGTCCTTAGACTGGCAGCAATAAGCAATAAACGGGGAAAATACGATGAAAAAAGCAGCGATAGCGGCCGTTTGCGCGGCTTTGATCAGTACCGCGGCCGAGGCCGGGGAATGGACTTTTGAGGCAATGGGAAAGGCGCGGACGCTGTTTGGATACGGCCATCCCGATTCCCGCTATTCTTATCACCGGTCCCGTTACCATCTACCGACGCGTTTCAACCTCAGCCTGCTGGCGCAATACAGTTTTGACGATTCCTATCAGCTTGGAGCCTACCTTGATCTGGCCTATGGTTTTGATCAGCAGCTGAAGGATTACAACCACGGTTCGTGGGGCGAAGAGGCATATTTGATTTTGGATGCGCCTTTCGGCCGGGTTGTCGGCGGTCAGAGTTACAATGCCGCTTATCAGCTCGGAGTCGGCGCGCCGGATGCCGGCGTTCTCGGCGTCAATCAGAGCGATCTGGTCAATTTTGTCGCCAACCCCAACTGGCAGCGCAATCGCCGCGGCACCGCCTACCGCACGCTCAATTCGACCGACATCAACACCGACGGCACCGCGCCCAAAATTACCTATATCAGCCCCGAGTTCGACGGCACCATGTTCGGCCTGACTTTTGTGCCGGAAAGTTTCAGCCGCGACGGTCTGATCAGCCGTTATGCGCCTTATCACGACAAAGCCGGTTACATTGCTTCGGTTTATCATAACCGCGAACTGGGCAACGTCAGCTTGTCGGCCTCGCTTGCCGCCGCTCATTTTGAAGATATTGACGACGAGTTGTCGGCCGGTCTGAGCCTGTATTACAAAGGCTGGACTTTTGGCGGCGGCATCCGTCGGACGTTCGTCAGTCACAAATATGCGGACATGAACGTGCGTTCTCCCCGCCGGCCGGAAGGGTTTGACGCTTATCGCGACGCCTGGGCGGCCAATATCGGCGTCGGCTATGAGATCGGTCCGGTCAAAACCGCGCTGACTTATTTTTATTCCAAGGCTGACGGCCGCGATTATGAAGACAAAATCGTGCAGCTTTCCGGCCGCTATCAGCTGAACCGGCATTTTGAGCTGCAAGCGGCGGTTGCCCGCGGCGAGTTTAAAGGATACGACGCGGCGGAAAGCAACGAAGGCTATGCCTTTGTCACCGGTATCGGCTTTAAGTTTTAGGAGGTGCCCATGGCCAAAATTCTGCTGATTTCCGCCAACGCCGTTTTTGCCGGAGATCTGAAGTCGCAGCTGGAGCGGCACCCGGACTGGGAGGTGCGCGAAGAATACGATTCAGACGGTGTTTTTGATGCTGCCGTGGTTGACGATGACGCCGAAAAGCTGCGGAGCCTGCACGAAAAACTGTTGCAGACGCCGTTGTTTTTGCTGTGGTCGGGAGAAACCGAACTGCCGGAAGACGAAGGTGTCCGTGTCGTGCGCAAGCCGTTTCGGCTGGAGGCGCTGATTGATGCCCTTCATACGGCGGTCAATGCCGCGCCGCCGGCCGGCGGCGAACTGCCGCTGTGCGGCTGCCGGCTCAATGTTGCCGCTCGGGAAGTCTGCTATCCCGACGGCCGGGAGCCGATCAAGCTGACCGAGCGGGAAACGGCAATTCTGAAATATCTGTACAAGGCCGGCGACAAGATCGTCGGCAAGGCCGAATTACTGGCGGAAGTGTGGGGTTATAATCCGGAAGCCACCACCCATACGGTGGAAACCCATATTTACCGCCTGCGTCAGAAAATCGAACGGCCGGAACAGGTTATCATGACCGAAGACAACGGTTACAGGCTCAAGAAGGAAAACGCCTGACCCCTGTCCGCGGGGGCTTTTTCATGCCGGCAATTATGCCAGCACGACGCCGACCGGCACATGGTCGGAAGGACGTTCGTGTCCGCGGTATTCTTTTAAGACAAAAGCAGATTGCAGCTGCGGCGCCAGCGCCGGACTGATCCAGACATGATCCAGCCGCCGTCCTTTGTCGTTGGTTTGCCAGTTGGGGTTGCGGTAACTCCACCAGGAAAAGACTTTTTCCGGTTCCGGACGGCAGCGGCGGACGGCGTCGACCAGTCCCGATTCCCGGTACCATTTCTGCAGTCTTGACGTTTCCGCCGGCGTGTGGGAAACGATTTTCAGAAGCTGTTTGTGGTTCCAGACATCATTTTCCGACGGGGCGACGTTAAAATCGCCGCAGACGAGCATTTTTCGTGTTGCTCCTTCGGCTTTGCGGCCGGCAAAATAGGCGTCCAGTTCTTCAATAAAAGCCAGCTTGCGGGCAAAGGCCGGGTTGGCGGCCGGATCGGGCAGGTCGCCGCCGGCGGGAATGTAAATATTGTGGATTTCGATTCCTTCTTCCGTTACCGCGCTGATGTGACGGGCATCGGCTTTTCCCGCCCAGTCGAAACGGCGGACGCCGGTCAGCGGACGGCGGGAAAGAATGGCCACGCCGTTGTAGCCGGCCATGCCGTAAAGGGCGATATGTTCAAAACCGGCCGCTTTGACGGCGGCAAACGGAAAGTCTTCTTCTTTGGCTTTCACTTCCTGCAGGCAGACGACGTCGGGATTTTCTTCGTGCGCGATTCGTTCAAGCTCCGCCAGGCGGATGCGCAGCGAATTGACGTTCCAGCTTAAGATTTTAGTCATTAACGTCCTTTTTTGTTGTTAAGCGGATTATTCGGCTTGCGGAAACGGAACAGGGAGGCCGGCAATTTTTCGTCGGTTTTGCTGCCGTAAAGGGAAACCGTCACTTCCACGCTTTGCGGATCAACGATTTTCCACTGCCTCAATTCAAACGGCTGGTTGTTGAACACCAGGGTAATCGGGCCGATGCCGCCTTTGGCATATTCCAAGGTGGCGATGGTAGTCCCCGAGTCCTGATAAAAATCGGTGATTTTGATGTTTTTGCCGTCGATTCGGATATCGTTGCCGAGGATCAGGCTGGCGGGAATGTCCTCATAGTCGATGTTGCTCACCTGATCAAGGTCTTTGTCGTGGTAAACGATAAAATCGCCGTTGCCGACGATCAGCACGTTGGTCGGCGCGCCGTATTCCATGCGGATTTTGTTCGGTTTTTCAATCCACAGTTTGCCTTCGGCGACGTTGCCGTTGCTGGCGTTCTGCACAAAACGCGCGGTGAGCGTTTTGACCGAGTTGAGATAGTTTTCGATTTTTCCGATGTCGCTGCTGGTCGGCACGGCGGCGGTTGCGGCTGGCAGCCACAGCAGAAAGGCCGCCGCGGCGTATAAAATCTTCATTCCTTTGTCCTTATAAAACCTGTTTGAATTAAAACTAAAGATAAATATAATTGACTTGTCCGCACATTACAACCTTTTTGCTCGCCGTTTCCGCAAAAGGCGTTTTTTTAAGGCGGCTGAAGGTTTCCCGCAGCGGACGGAAAACTTGCAAAGGATTATCTTTTTCGTCTAAAAATTGTCTGTGGATAAAAGGGCGGCGGGTGGTCCGCGGCCGCAAACTGCTTGTGTATATTAACTTTTTTTATAAACGGTTGTTTTTGTGACAAAAAGAGTTTTTTGCAAAATTTTATCCACCAGAGGGCAAAAAAAATTTTTCCCGCTTTCTAAAGGCATGCCTTATGTCAAGAGTAAAAAGGGGGCAAATATAAATTTTTCCGGCTTGATGAAACCGCGGCTTTGTTGCAGTATCTAAAGCATGTCATCTGACCGATTCATGCCGTAAAAAAGAATTTGATAAAAAGTTGTGCAATACTAGATATAGAGGCTTTTACTTTTTGTTAAACTATATATGGTAGATCGAAATTGAGTTAACCACTAGCCACGGGAAGGAATGTCAAAAGCGATGTCCGAAGAAAAGTACAGCGTTTCCAAAGCCAAGGAGACCAAAATCGCCAATGTGATCAAACGGGACGGCACCATGGTTCCGTTTGACAGCGACAAAATTTACAACGCCATCCGCAAAGCGGGTGAATCAACCGGCGAGTTCGGCGAACAGGAGAGCTATCTGCTGACGGCTCAGGTTCTGAAAGTGCTGGAACACAAATTTACGGAAACCCTGCCGACGATCGAATGCATTCAGGACGTGGTCGAACAGGTGCTGATTTCCGCCAACTATTTCACCACCGCCAAGGCTTATATTCTTTACCGCGAGCAGCGCCATCGCCTGCGCGGCGAAAAAAAGGTGATGGTCGACGTTGAAAGTTCGATCAACGAATATCTGGAAAAACTGGACTGGCGCGTCAATGCCAACGCCAACCAGGGTTATTCCAACGGCGGTTTGATCTTAAACGTCGCCGGCAAAGTTACCGCTAACTACTGGCTGAGCCACGTTTATCCGGCGGAAGTCGGAGAAGCCCACCGCAACGGCGACATTCACATTCACGATTTGGACATGCTGGCCGCCTATTGCGCCGGCTGGTCGTTGAAAAACCTATTGCACGAAGGTTTCAACGGCGTTCCCGGCAAAGCCGAGGCCGGCCCGGCCAAACACCTGTCGGCAGCTGTCGGCCAGATGGTCAATTTTATGGGCACGCTGCAAAACGAGTGGGCCGGCGCACAGGCTTTTTCTTCGGTCGACACCTACCTGGCGCCCTACATCCGGGCGGACAATCTGAGCTATGAACAGGTTGAACAGGCCTTTCAGGAACTGATTTACAACCTGAACGTTCCTTCCCGCTGGGGATCGCAGACGCCGTTTACCAACTTTACCTTTGACTGGGTATGCCCGGAAGATCTGCGCGACAAGCATCCGCTGATCGCCGGCGTCGAACAGCCGTTTACCTACGGCGACCTCAAGCCGGAAATGGACATGATCAACAAAGCCTACATCAATGTCATGATGAAAGGCGACATCAAGGGGCGGCCGTTTACTTTCCCGATTCCGACTTACAACATGACGCCGGATTTCCCCTGGGAAGACGAGAACACCGAATTGTTGTTTGAAATGACGGCCAAATACGGTTTGCCTTATTTCCAGAACTTTATCAACTCGACCCTGAAGCCGGGACAGATTCGTTCCATGTGCTGCCGTCTGCAGCTTGATCTGCGCGAACTGCTGGCCAAAGGCAACGGCCTGTTCGGTTCGGCCGAGCAGACGGGGTCGATCGGCGTCGTCACTTTCAACTGTGCGCGTCTGGGCTTTGTTTACAAAAACAACGAAGCCGGCCTGTTTGCCCGCGTCGACGAACTGATGAACATTGCCCGCACTTCGCTGGAACTCAAGCGCAAGCTGATTCAGCGTCTGATCGACAACGGTTTGTTCCCCTACACCAAACGCTACCTCGGCACGCTCCGCAACCATTTTTCGACCATCGGCGTCAACGGCATCAACGAGATGATCCTGAACTTCACCGACGGCAAGCATGACATCACCGACGAATGGGGCCGCGCCTTTGCCGAAAAGTTCTTGGACTACATCCGTGCGCGTCTGGTCAAAATCCAGGAAGAAACCGGCCATATGTACAACCTTGAGGCCACTCCGGCGGAAAGCGCCACCTACCGCTTTGCCCGCGAAGACAAAAAGCGCTTTGTCGGCATCATTCAGGCGGGTACAAGCGAGAACCCCTATTATACCAACTCTTCGCAGCTGCCGGTCGGCTTTACCGACGATCCGTTCGAGGCGTTGGAGCTGCAGGCCGATCTGCAGTCGAAATATACCGGCGGCACGGTGCTGCACCTCTATATGGGGCAGCGTGTGTCTTCGGCCAAGGTTTGCCGCGACATTGTCAAACGCGTGCTGACCAACTACCGTTTACCGTACATTACCATCACTCCGACTTTTTCCGTTTGCCCCAAGCACGGTTACATTTCCGGAGAACACAAATACTGCCCCTTCTGCGACGAAGAGAAGATGGCAGAAAAAAGAAGAGCCGCAGCCTCATCCGAAGTTGCATAAACATCAACATTATGATACAATTAAATTTGGAGAAGAGAAATGACAGTTGTAAATATCAATGACGTAAAACTGAGCGACGAAGAAAGACAGCCCTGCGAAGTATGGACCCGGGTTATGGGCTATCTGCGTCCGGTATCCGAATTCAACAAAGGCAAAAAGTCGGAATTTTACGCCAGACAGTATTTCACCGAAGCCAAAGCGGTCGAAGGCTGCGGCTGTGCAACCTATGTCAACGTTGCGGCCGAATAGCCTTTGAGCCGGCGGCAATGGTAAACCCGGTTAAGATCGGCGGTGTTGAAACTTTCAGCACCGTCGATTTTCCTGATAAGATAGCGGCTGTTGTCTTTATGCAGGGCTGTCCGTGGCGGTGTCCGTTCTGTCACAACGCGTTTTTGCAGGACGCCTCGGCGGCGGACAACTTCGTCTGGGAAAAGTTTGTCGAATTTCTGAAAACCCGGCGCGGCATTTTGGACGGCGTCGTTTTTTCCGGCGGCGAGCCGCTGATGCAAAACGGTCTGGCGGCGGCCGTCGCCGAAGTGAAGGAACTGGGCTTTTTGATCGGACTGCATACCGGCGGCTACCGGCCGAAGCATCTGGCGGAAGTTCTGCCGCTGGTTGACTGGATCGGTTTTGACGTCAAGGCGCCGTTTGAACGGGAAAAATACAAAACGGCGGTAGGTGGTGCCGATCATCTGCATGAAGCGGAGGAAAGCCTGAAGCTGCTGACGGAAAGCGGTGTCGATTTTGAATGCCGCACTACCTGCGACCCGCGGATTCTGACAATTGAGGACATTTATATGATCGCCGGGGAACTAAAGGCGCGGGGAGTGGAAAAGTATTTTCTGCAAAAGTACCGCCCGGTTGAAAGCGATAAAACCTCGACCGATGCCGATTGTGAGCGTTTCTTTCTCGACAAGGAGTTGCTCGAGCATCTTCGTGCCTGCTTCCGGGTATTTGACGTCCGTCGCTGATTTTTGTCACAACCTTTTGAAAACGAGTTGCTTTTGCGGCTCGTTTTTTTTATAATCGCAATTGATATTTAACAAAAAAGTGGACAAAAACGTTTTTTTGTGTTATCTTGCCGATATAAGCAAACAACAAAGAGGTGCTGACAATGGCCGAAGTCAATCTGACAACCGAAGAAACGGACGCGCTGCTTGAGGTCGTTGACAAAGTCAAGGTTTCTAGACCTTATCAGAACTATATGGCCGGCGTCAGGGTGAATTTGGAACGTGCGGCTTCGCAGAAAGGCGAAGGCGATGGCTTTGCCAGAATCGGGGAAATGCTCCGCAACGATAAAATACCGCACTATCTGAACGCGACTGCCAAAGGACAGAAGAAAGTACAGAACATGCTGCAGGCCGAACTCAAACAGCGGAAACTGCACGGCGTTTTGAAAGATGTGGAGTTTAATGATGCCATTTACCGGGAATTGTATGTTAAACCCGGAAGTTTGAAAGATTATTTGGGAATATCGTCACAGGAGGAACAAATGAGCGAAGACAAAAAGCAACCGGAAGTTGAAGATAATGTTCCGGCCGGCAGCGCCGCCGCGGACAACGAAAATGACCACATGGTCGATCTTCCCGGCTATTATGATGAGGAAAAGTTTAAAGATCTGGAAATAAAGATTGCAGACGGTAAAGTCAGCGAAGCAGATTTTGAAAAGCTGGAAAAGCGGCATAAAGAGCTGGAAAAGGACGGCAACGACGATCGGCAGGATACGGGGGAAGGCAACGACGGCACTGCGGCGGCCGGCGACGGTTCTGCCATTGAAGTCGACGGAGCGGACGGCAACGGTCCGCGCACGGCGGAAAATGAAGATCCCGACTGGGTCAGGAAATATGACGCGGCCTTAACCAGATACGGTCAGGAAAACGGCAACGAGTGGACCCGCGATAACGAGGCCGATGAGAACGGCGAGCGTCCGGCCGGTTTGAAAGGCAAGTTCAAAAACGGTACCGAGGTTCATTATGCCGACAAGGACAAACTGTCGGTCAAAACGCCGGAAGGCGAAAAGCCCAATGCTGATCATTTTAAGGAAATTATCGCTCTGGCCAAAGAAAACGGACAGGATATCAAGCTCGGTCCGACCATGACGCCGGAATTCAAGGCCGCGCTGATCGAAGCCTGTGCCAAAGGCGGGGTCGAAATCCAGAACTTAAGCGAGGAAGACCGCGCAGTCTATAACGGTTTTGTGCCGAAAGAAGAAAAGACGGAAGAGAAAAAAGAAGAAAAACAGGAAAAAGAGACATCCTATTCCGTAAAAAGTAATGTGGTTCAGTCATGTTTGGGGCGTTACTCGAGGGACCTTGACTTAGATTCCAGAGATGATACGGATGAATTTGAAAATAGTCTGAGAAAGAAAGAAGAAGAGTTGAAAAGCGGTGTGTTGGAAGGTGACAAGGAAGATGCGCTGAAGGCGAAGATCCTTATGATGAAATATGTTGAAGCTGAATATGACGGAGACAAGGACAAGCAGGCGCTTTATGAAACCGCATTGCAGCGTTATGGTGTTGACAGCATTAAACGCAAGCCGGAAAACGGTGGCTCTTTTGTTGTCGAAACCAAACCTTACGGCGAGCGGACGGAAGAAGAAAAGGTCAACATTAACGCCGCCATGGAGAAGGCTTTCCCGAAAAAACGGGAAATGGATCCGGCGGTCTTGGAAGCCATGAAAGAGAAAAAAGGACAGACTCTGCAATAAAAGGGTTTGAAAATTCATCATGCCGATTATTAAAAATTTGTAAAAGAATACAAAAATTGACAAAAAATACTTGCCTGCACATACTTTCTGTGGTATAGTGCAGGCAAATATGTAGAATATGGGGATTTTGAGGAGAAAACTCATGGCAATGAATGCAAAGCAAGCAGCGGAATTGATCAGAAACGGCAATTTTAACGATGCCGACGAGCTCTACGACGCCTTAAACGGACAAAAAGAGTACGGCGCCGAATTTGCCAGGCTGCTTCAGCACATCGAAACCAAAGTAAAGCTGGATATGAGTCTGTATACCGGTTTGGCGACGTCGGCCAAAGCGGTGGAGGAACTGAGTGCGGCAACCGATCCTCTGGACGAAAAAGATCCGGCTTTTGCCGATACCCGCAAACGGCTGGAAAAAGTCGAACTGTATCAGACCGTCAGCGAAAACGGTAAAGAAGTAAGCAAAGCCGTGGAAGGCAAAGAGCGTGACAAAATGATCGCGCAGATCGTTGCCGCGGCCAAGCTGGAAGCCGACAGCGAGCTCCGCGGCGCCAGCAGCCCGGAATCTCCGGCGGCCAAAAAGTTTATGAACGCGGCTGATGCGGAAGCCAAAAAAGCCGTTTACCGGGAAACCCTGAACGAAAAAATCGATTTGGCGCTTTTGCAGAGCTTTCTTGTTGCCGAAACGACCAAAATCAACCGGGAAATGGACAAGAAATATTCCGGCGACAGAAAAAAGGCCGACGAAGAGGCAAAAATTCTGCTTTCCGCCCGAACCAAGGAAATAAAGGAAAAGATTGCCAATATCGGCAAATCGGGCGCGGAAAAACTGTCGATCGGCGTCGAAGGCGCCATCGGCTATTGCGCCAAAGTGTCGGCTCAGGCGGAAGAGCGGCTGGCCGAGTATAAAAACAATGTCAAAAAAATCGCCGACCGAATCAATCGGGGTTTTGCCAAGCTGAAAGATCAGGGCAAAACGTTGCGCAATCAGTGGCAGAAGGCGAGAGCCGGCGCCAACAAGGTTTTTGAAAGCTGCAACAAAAAGATGTCGGACGGCATCGTCGCTTTCAACGAAGGCTGCAAACACGTTTGGGAAAACAAATACGAAATTGCCCTGAGCGTTGCCAAAAACATCTATAAAAATAAATATGAAATCGGGGCCGACATGGTTGCCGCCGCCGGTTTTGCCGCAACGGTCGCCACCGGCGGAACGGCCGCGCTGGTCGGCGGCGCCGCGTATGCCGCCTATACCGTCGGCCGCCGGGTTATCTACGAAGCGTATAAGCAGAAAAAGGAACACCCGGACAAAAGCTACAAAGAAATTTATACCAATGGCAAGTTTTTGACCAAAGCGGTGTTTTCGGTCGGTGCGGCGGCCGTCAGCTGGGGCATTGCCGGCACGGCGGCTTCGGTCGGTGCCGACGTGGCAACTCAGACGGCGGCGGAAGTTGCCAAACAACTGGCCGCACAGAAAATGGCCAAACGCGCGGTAACGATTGCCGGGTCAGTAACCAGCAATATCGTCGGCGTAGCAACGGCCAAAGACGCCGAAGAACGCAAAAGAGAATGGAAGAGTCTGGGAATGTCTGCTCTCGGCGCCGCGGTAACCATGTTTGTGGCCGAGGCCTGCAGTGACGCTCATGCCGGCGAAACCCGGTCAGATACGCTGACTGATCCGCATTCGGAAACATTAGAGCAACAGACGGACAGTATTACCGTTCAAAAAGCGCAAACCGATACGCTCAATGTTCGAAAGACGCTGCAAGGTGAAAATCTTACCGATGCGCGGGAACAGAGTGACGCCGATATCCGGGTAGCGCAGGCCGACAACCGGGAAGCAGAGGTTCAAACCGAACAGACGTCTGTCGTTGATGATTTTGAAATGAAGGATTTCCCCGAACAATGGAACGAAAACATGGGCATCAGCCGTCGTCAGTTTGAAACCCTGAAAAGCTGGTATGATAAACTGGATACCACCGACGGCGCCGGTATGGATCGTTTTTATTCACATGCCGCCCACTATGCGGCCGAGTTGAGCGTTGACTCCGACAACCCGATGACGGCTGAACAGGTACTGTTCAAGTTCTCCCGTCTGGCGGCGATCACTTCGGTTAAGAGCGGAGAGTTCGGTACCATCGGCACCGGTTCCCTTGGCAAGCAGTTGGAAGACATTTACCATCTGCTGGGCTGCGGCGATCAGCTGACGGCCGAGCAGATGGAAACCGCCCGCAAAACGCTTGACATCTGTACCTTAAACGAAGCCGGCAGAGCTGACGGCCGGATGGATGCGGATAAATTCTTCGCCGTAGCCGGCGCCGGTTACAAAGGATTGCCGGTTGATGAAGATGGTACCCTGACCATGACCCGCCGGATCCGCGTTATCGGTGAAGGTACCAATTGTCCGGATGACAAACGGGTTATGTATGAAGAAGTCAAAGGCGGCGAGGAAAGAAAAATCGTTGAGCCGATTGAACCGCAAAAACCGATTCCCGCCACTATTATCACGGAAGAAAACAGCGGTTCCGACATTCGTCTGGAGCTGGAAGGGGACGGCGACCGCGGCGGTGATGAAGTCATTACCCGTTCCGTACAGAAAGAAGAAAAGTATACTGTCGGCGCCACTACCCAGTCCGGCAAACGTCCGGGACTTGAAGGGGCTCAGGCAGCTCAGAAGCTGAATCCGAATTCTCCAGAAGCTCAAAATCTTAGCCGTAGGGAACTAAGGCAGCTTGCTAAGATGCAAAAAGAGATAGAAAGTCGTTAACGACGAGACTTCTTTGAAACAGCAAAAAAAACGGCTCGTGATCTGTCCTCCGAAAAACGGACAGTTCGCTCAGCCGTTTTTTTTATGTTTTGAACGTTTGCGTAAGCAGGCAGAGATCGATTTTCGGCTCGGCTGCTATGCTTGCGAAGCTTTTGGCCGGGTGTTTGAGGTTTGGAATGGCTAATATCGCTGGGATAAGCTAATGAAAGTTTATTATGTTTTTGACAAAAAAACGGGTTTACTTGGGCTGAATGCTTAAAATGCCGGGCAACGATGCCTTGCGCCTTTGATCATGGTCAAGTCCCGATCGTGATTCAAATGTGCAAAATGGGGGGCAATCCCGCCTTGTTCCTTTGATCGCGGTTAAACCATGGGCTTTACCGCGATCAGCCCCCCGGTTGAGCGGGGAATATTTGTCTGACGGCAAAGTTCCGCTTTAACCGGGACTTGTTTAACCGGGGTTTTGCCGGCGGAAAAGGGCGCACCAAGGTCCTGTTTGCTGCTCCCTATCTGAGGTAGCGGCGTTCAAAGCGTCGGTTTTTGCCGATTCTGGACAACACTTCATATCCGATGGTGCCGGCGTCGCGGCCGATGTCGTCAAGAGTGTAAAATTCGTTGACGATAAAAGCCATGTCGCCGACATGCAGGTTTTCCACTTCGGTAACGTCGCAGATGACGTTGTCCATGGAAATGCGTCCGATGATTCTGGCTTCGGAAGTTTTCCCGCCGTTATAAAAGAAGAGCTTGCCGACGTTTGACAACGCGCGGGGAACGCCGTCGCCGTAGCCGATTGACACGATGGCGATTTTGCGGTTGCCGGCGGCGCGATAGGTGGCGGAATAGCCGACGAAGTCGCCGCGGCTGAGAGCGGAAATTTCCAATACCGGCGCCATCACCCGAACCACCGGCAGCATTTGGTTTTCCCGGTAGGGCGCGGTATTGATGCCGTACATGGCGGCGCCCAGACGGACAACGTCAAACCGGTAATCCTGACCGAGAAAAGTGCCGTCGGAGGCGGACAGGCTGGCCGGCAGTCTGGGAAAGAATCTTTCCCGCAGGCGGTTGAAATTTTGCAGTTGATACTCGTTCATGAAATGTCCCTGTTCGTCGGCGCAGGCAAGATGCGACAATACCAGCGAAAACAGGTCGCGGTCGTCGGGGGACATTTCAGTCAGTTCGTTTTCGCGGAAGCCGAGCCGGTTAAGGCCGGTTTCGATTTGAATCGCCGGTTTAATGCCCTTGATTTTATGTTCTTTCCAAAAGGCCAGCTGCTCTCTGCCGGCAATTACCGGAATCAGGTTTGACCGCTCGAAGGAAGCCAGGCTGTCTTCGCCGATTCCCTGCAAAACGTAAATTTTGGCGTTCGGTACGTGCGGGCGGATGTTTTCCCCTTCAATGCCGTGGGCGACGAAAAAAGTGCGGCAGCCGGCGTTTTCATAAAGCCTTTCGGCAACCGTTTCCGCTCCCAGTCCGTAGGCGTCGTCCTTGACCACCGCGGCGGCTTCCGCCCCCTGGGCCAGAGTTTGCAAAAAGCGGTAGTTTTTTTCCAGATTGTCCAGGTTGATTTCTAAAATCGGTCTTGTCAAAACACTCATATCTGCTTATTATCCTTTCCGTCAGAAACAATTTTCTTTTTTGGTTGAAGAGTCAAATTGCATGAATTTTACCGACATGCATATCCACTTGCAAGACTATAAGGCAAACTGTGCAACGGATATTATCGAAAACGCCCGTGCGGCGGGCGTCGGCCGGATGGTCTGCGCGGCAACCGCGGAAAGCGACTGGCCGGCGGTGGCGGCGCTGGCGGAGAAATATCCGCATACGGTGGTGCCGGCTTTCGGCGTCCATCCCTGGTATGCCGGCGAAACGGCGGCAGGTTGGGAACACCGCCTTCACAAACGGTTGCTGTCCGCGCCGGAAGCGTTGGTCGGCGAAAGCGGCTTGGACGGTTTGCGCGGCGATCAGGCGGCGCAAAAAACGGTTTTTTCCGTCCAGGCGGCATTGGCGAAAGAGCTGCGGCGCCCGCTCGTTATCCATGCGGTGAAGGCGGTGGCGGCGCTTTCCGCCTTTTTGCCGCAAATGCCCGAACGGTTTATGATTCATTCTTTCAACGGCCGGACGGAACATCTGCGGCCGATTTTAAACGCCGGCGGTTACGTGTCTTTTTCCGCCTCGATATTGAAAAACCGCGACGCCGGGGAAATTGTCCGCCTGGTGCCGGAAGACCGGCTGCTGATCGAAACCGACGGCCCTTATCAGGGGCCGGAAAAGGGGCGCGAACAAACGCCGCTGTTTTTGCCCGTACTGCTGGCGCAGCTTGCCCGCTGGCGGCGGGAAGACGCGGAAAAGCTGGCGGCCGCGGCGGAAGCCAACGCGAAGGAGTTTATTTATGGAAAATAAAAGTTTCGGCCGGACGAAAGCCTTGCTCGGCGAGGAAAAGTTTGCCCGCCT
Organism: Azospirillum sp. 51_20; assembly: GCA_001917175.1. Classification (GTDB taxonomy): domain Bacteria; phylum Pseudomonadota; class Alphaproteobacteria; order RF32; family CAG-239; genus JAFUYI01. The sequence continues at coordinate 41,974 of MNTV01000026.1, read as the reverse complement.
GCAAAACGCGAAAGTGATGATCGTCGGCCTCGGGGCGGTCGGCGGTTATGCGCTGGAGGCTTTGGCCCGCGCCGGTGTCGGACATTTGGTGCTGGTCGATTTCGATCGGGTGGAGGAAAGCAATATCAATCGCCAGATTCTGGCGCTGACTTCGACCGTCGGCCGCAAAAAGAGCGAGGTGGCCGCCGCGCGCGTGCGCGACATTAATCCGGCCTGCGAAGTGACGGTCAGGGACATGTTTGTCAATGCCGATAATTTGCCGGAACTGCTGGCGGAGCCGGTTGACCTGGTGATTGACGCCATCGATTCGCTCAATCCCAAATGCGGCCTGATCGAAGCGTTGCAGCAAAGGGAGATTCCCTTTATTTCCTCAATGGGTGCGGCATTAAAGACCGATCCGTCGAAGATCCGTCTGCAAACGCTTGACCAAACCCGCAACTGTCCGTTGGCGCGGTTTGTCCGCAAACGGCTGAAACGGCGCGGCTGCCGGCTTGACAAAATCGTCTGCGTGTCTTCCGACGAGGCAGTTTCGGTGCCCGAAAGCGCACTGTTTATGGAAGACAAGCCGTCCGACGGCGGACGCCGGCGCCATACCATGGGATCGCTGCCGACGGTGACGGCCGTCTTCGGCCTGACGATCGCCAACGAGGCGATTCTGCGTTTGTCGGGTTATAAATCGCGATAAAGCTTGCAATTTAAATGCTTTTTTAATAATGCTCTGTTACTACTGGAAATAATGTAAAACAACAAATGCGGACAACGGAAAGATTAAGAGAGTTTTGCCATGAAGATGATAAAGCCGATCGTTAACGTTTCAAAGGTTGCGGATGCCTATGACGCCGTCCTTTGCGGTTTTAACGGCGTGCTTCACGACGGCGTTTCTTTCCGGGCGGAAGCACTGGAAGCTTTGCTTTGTCTTTATAAAAGCGGCAAAAAAATCGTGCTTTTGAGCAACGATTGCCGCCGGGTGGAAGAGATTGCCCGTCTGATGCATCAAAACGGGTTTTCTCCCCGTTTGTTTTCCGCAATGGTTACCGCCGGGGAAATTCTGCACCATCATCTGGCCGCCGGCCGCGGCGTTTACGCTTCGCTCGGAAAAAACTGCTGCTGCCTTGACGAGGACGGCGGCGCTTCTTTGTTTGAAGGGTTGGATTTTGCCGTAACCGCAGACCCGGCAAAAGCGGATTTCCTTTATGTCGGCCGTTTGCCCGCCGGCCGTGCAGTCGACGATTATCTGGATGTGCTGAACCATGCCGCCAGCCTCGGCCTGCCGCTTTTGTGCGCGGGCAACGACACGTCGGTCGTCTGCGGCGAAGACACGGTGCCGGCCGCCGGCGCCGTTGCCGAACAATATGCGGTTTTGGGCGGCAGAATCATTACCGTCGGCAAGCCCGATCCCGCCGTGGTTGACTATGCGCTGGCCGCTTTCGGCCCGACGGAGCGCAAACGGATTCTGATGATCGGTGACTGCATGGCGTCTGATATCCGGGCGGCGTCGGCCGCCGGCATTTCGAGCTGTCTGGTCAGCAAGGGCGTGCATGTCAGCTTTTTGGGCGAAGGCTACATTCCCGACGTAACCAAAACCCGGGAACTCGGCAATATGATCGAGGCCTATCCCGATTATGTGATTTCCGGTCTCCGCCGATAAGGCGTTTTTTGTTTCGTTTTGCGTTTTGAACGCGTTTTTCTCTCCGACCGCAACGACCGGTCGGCGTCTTTTTTTACCTGTTGCGGTTTGGGCAAAAGTTGCTATACTGAAAATATGTGTAATCTATTGTGTCCTATTATTAAAAAATTTCATGTTTCGGACGGTTGTTTCCGCCGTGATGTTTTTTTATAAACGGACACAACCAAAACCAAAAAACTATGAGATATTCAGAAGCAGAAAAAAAAGCAGCGAATGCGGTAATGACCAGAGTCTACGGCTACATGTTTCTGGGCCTTATTGTTTCGGCGCTGACGGCGGCAATGTTCGCTTACGTGCCTGATTGCCGCGAGTTTCTTTACAGCGTGGGAAAAACGGGCGAAACGACGCTTTCCGTCAGCGGCTGGATCGTTTTGCTTGCGCCGTTGGCGATCGTTTTGTTCACGGGCGGTTTGATGAAGCAGCTGAGCGCGGGGGCAATGATGATTGTGTTTGTTTTCTTTTGTGCGCTGATGGGTGCCAGTCTGAGCAGCGTCTTTCTGGTCTACACCGAAGCCAGCATTATGATGTGTTTTGTCACCGCTTCCGCCACTTTCGGCGCGATGGCGCTTTTCGGACTGACGACCCAGACGGATCTGACGTCGTGGGGAAGCGTTTTGCTGATGGCTTTGTTCGGCCTGATCGTTGCCATGGTGGTCAACATCTTCTTCAAATCCGCCGCAATGGACTTTGTCATTTCGCTGGTTGCCGTTGTCGTGTTTTGTGCCCTGACGGCTTATGACAGCCGTAAAATCAGGGAAGAGCTTGACAATTGTTATGACGATGAGGAAGCCGCCAAAATCGCGATTTGGGGCGCATTGTCGCTTTATCTCGACTTTGTCAATCTGTTGCTGCATCTTCTCCGTCTGTTCGGACAAAAGAAATGACAACTGCTTTTTTTCACAAAAAGGGCGGCCGTATCTGCGGTCGTCCTTTTTTGTGCCGGGCTGAGGAAAAAACGGCGGAAAGGGACTTGTAAAAATAAGATCCGCGGCTATATGAAAAACGTTACGTAATCATTAATGCATTATTGTTTATGAAAAGTCTGACCAAAAAACTGGAAAACCGCATTGTTGTCCGCCTGTTTGCTTTTATGGGGATCGGTGCGGGGCTTTCGGCGGCGGTCGCCTGTCTGTTGACAAGAGTGGCGGAATACCGAGATTTCCTCGCGGTGCCGGATGCCGAAAACAATTTGATGTTAAGCGTCAGCGGCTGGATTTTGCTGCTGCTGCCGCTGGTGATGTTTCTGGCCGTGCCCGCCGAACGCAAAAATCTGAGTTTTGCCGCGGTGCTGCTGATGTTCTGTTTGTTCTGCGGGTTGATCGGTGCGGCTCTGAGCGGCGTCTCGCTGGTTTTTGTCAAAGCCGACGTTGCCCGCGGGCTGCTCACTTCCTCCGTGATGTTTTTTGCCATGGCGCTGACCGGGGCGGTTTTTCGCCGCGACATGATTTCCTGGCATTGCATTTTGCTGACCGTGGTGTGGGGAACCCTGCTGACCGCGCTCGGCTGCTGGCTGTTTCCCTCCGGTTTGACCGACTGGGCCGTCAGCATGGCGGCGGTTATCGTCTACGGCGCGGTGACTGCTTATTCCGGTGAGGAAATCGAACGGATTATCGCCGATTCCGATCGCACCCGGCTCAACCAGCTGGCTGTGCGCGGCGCGTTGGCGGTGTACCTTAATTTCATCGGTCTGGCGGTGAAAGTTCTCCGCTTTTGGGAAAGCCGGGGAAAATGCAAATGAAAAAACGGTGCGGTTTTTCCGCGCCGTTCTTTTTTGTCTGTTGCGGAAAAGTTTTTTTCGGATATCCTTAACGTATGGAGAGAAAAATGATCGTCAGAAAATACAAAGAAACGGACTGCCGGGAAACGGCAGCGCTTTTTTACGAAACCGTACATAATGTCAACCGGCGGGATTACAGCCGCCGGCAATGTGAAGCGTGGGCGCCGGAAAAGCGGAATCTGACGGCCTGGAACGAAAGGTTTTTGCGGCACTTTTCTTTTGTGGCTGTTGAAGACGGAAAAATTATCGGTTTTGGCGATATTGATGACGACGGGTACCTTGACCGGCTGTTTGTGCATAAAGATCATCAGCGGCGGGGAGCGGCCTCGGCCCTTTGCCGGGAACTGGAAAATGCCGCTTCTTTTGTCCGTATTACCACTCATGCTTCAATTACCGCCCGTCCGTTTTTTGAAAAACGGGGCTATCGGGTACTGAAAGAACAGCAGGCGGAGAGGGACGGCGTTTTGCTGACCAATTATCTGATGGAAAAAGTCCCGACATCTCCGCTTTCGGAAAAAGACGGGATCGCTGCGTCGAAATGAACGTTCTCCCGTTGCTGCAAAAGTGTGAGACCGGCTTGTAATTTTTTGCGGTGCGGAGAAAAAGTTCTTGCCCGGGGGAACAGGAAAGATAACGGAAAAACTGCCGAAATAAGTTTTGCACGGCTAAAGAAGACGGTTCGGTCATCACTAATCTAGCCAAACCATATTCCCGCTTCCTCCGAGTGACAAATACCTGTAGCCAATGTTTCTGTTTTAGCCAAATAGCAAACCCTGATAAACAACGCCCCGCTTCCGCCAAACGGCAAATGCCGGCAGCCAATGCCCCTGTTTTAAACAAACGGCAAACCCCGGTTCAGCGAACCGGGGTTTGTTTGTTAATGCTGCCGTTCTTTTATTCGTGCAGATGCGGCATTTGCGCTTCTTCGCGCAGGGCGTTGACAAAATCATTGAGTTTCATCACTTCCTGCTTGTCGGAGCCAAGACGGCGGACGGTTACCGTGCCGTTTTCCTTTTCCTTGGCGCCGACGACGGCGATGACCGGAATTTTGGCAACCGAATGTTCGCGGATCTTGTAGTTGATCTTTTCGTTGCGCAGGTCGGTCTTGGCATAAAGTCCGGCTTTGCGCAGACGATCCGCCACTTCTTCGGCATAGCCGTCAAAATCGTTGACGATCGGCGCAACCACTACCTGTTCCGGCGACAGCCACAGCGGCAGCTTGCCGGCATGGTTTTCGATCAGAATGCCGAGGAAGCGTTCGATCGAACCGAACAGGGCGCGGTGCAGCATAACCGGCTGGTGTTTCTCGCCGTCTTCGCCGATGTAGGAAATGTCAAAACGCTGCGGCAGGTTCATGTCTACCTGAATGGTGCCGCACTGCCATTCGCGGCCGATGGCGTCTTTCAGGATGAACTCCAGTTTGGGACCGTAGAAAGCGCCTTCGCCTTCGTTGATCTCGAATTTATAGCCGTGCGAGGTCAGCGCGTTGGCCAGGGCGTTTTCGCACAAATCCCAGATTTCGTCGGAGCCGATCCGGTAAATGCTGTCCGGACGGGTGGAAAGGTAGATCTTGACGTCTTCAAAACCGAAGTCCTTGTAAATGTCGAGAATCAGTTTCAGCGTGGTAATGCACTCTTCTTCCATCTGTTCCGGGGTGCAGAAGATGTGGGCATCGTCCTGGGTAAATTCGCGTACCCGCATCAGCCCCATCAGCGAACCGGAGGCCTCGTAGCGGTTAACCTTGCCGAATTCGGCAACGCGCAGCGGCAGGTCACGGTAAGATTTGATGCCCTGTTTGTAAACCAGCAGGCCGCCCGGGCAGTTCATCGGTTTGATGCAGAACCATTTTTTGTCTTCCGTCTGACCGGAGTAGTTGTGGGCGCCGTATTTGTCCCAGTGGCCGGAAATTTCCCACAGCACGCGATCCATTACCCGGGGGGTGGAAATTTCGATATAGCCGTTGTGTTCCTGACGGTTGCGCATATATTCGATCAGCTTGCGGTAAATCTTGTAGCCCTTGTCATGCCAGAAAACCGCGCCCGGTGCATATTCCGGTTCAAAGTGGAAAAGGTCCATTTCGCGTCCCAGTTTGCGGTGGTCGCGTTTTTCCGCCTCTTCCAGCATGGTCAGATATTCCTGCAGGTCTTTTTTGTTTGCCCAGGCGGTGGCATAAATGCGCTGCAGCATTTCGCGGCTGGAGTCGCCGCGCCAGTAGGCGCCGGCAACTTTCGTCAGTTTAAAGGCGTCGCCGATCTTTCCGGTCGAAGGTACGTGCGGTCCGCGGCAGAGGTCGGTGAAATTTCCCTGCGTGTAAAGCGAGATAACTTCGTTCTCCGGCAGGTCTTCGATCAGTTCGACCTTATAGTGCTCGCCGATTGATTTGAAATAGTCGATCGCTTCGTTTCTCGGCAGCACTTTGCGGCTGACTTCTTCGTCGCGCTTGACGATTTCATGCATTTTGGCTTCAATCTTGGCAAAGTCTTCGGTCGTAAACGGTTCCTTGCGGGCAAAGTCGTAGTAGAAACCGTTTTCGATCGCCGGTCCGATCGTGACCTGAACGTCGGGCCACAACTCTTTGACCGCTTCCGCCATCACGTGCGAGCAGGAGTGGCGGAGAATGGCAAGTCCTTCCTTATCCTTGGCGGTGATAACGGTTACGGTGGCGTCGGTGGTGATGGTCGCGGCCAAATCCTGCAATTTATCGTTAACCTTCACCGCTAAAGCGTTTTTTGCTAAACCGGCACTGATTTTTTCGGCGACTTCCTTTCCGGAAACGGCGCCGTCAAAATTCATTACACTGCCATCCGGCAATTTAATAGCAACCATTATCTTTATCCTTTTTTGTTAAATTGAAATTTTTAATCCATGTTGATCAGTTCGTTGTAAACCGCTATCGTTTTATCACACATTATCTGCTTTGTAAAATTTTCTTTTACGTTTTTGATTGCGGCGGCGGAAATTTTTTTCTTTTCTTCCAAAGGCAGGTCAAGCGCCCAGCGGATTGCGTCGGCCAGAGCCTGCGGGTCGCTGCTTTCGTAAAGCTTGCCGGTCACGCCGTCAATGGTGTTTTCGAGCGAACCGCCGAGGTTTGAGGCAATCACGATTTTGCCCATCGCCTGACCTTCGATGGCGGCGCGGCCGAAAGCTTCCGGCTCGACGGCGGTCGACAGCACGATGTCGGAAACCATCAGCAGCGCGGGAATGTCAAAGCTCTGGCCGATGAATTTGACTTTGCTTTCAAGCCCGTATTTTTTCACCAGTTCTTTCAGTTCTTCGGTATATTTGACGCGCCCCTGGTCGGAACCGACGATGAGGCAGAAAAAGTCGCGGTCTTTCAGTTTGGAAAGGGCTTCGAGCAGCACGTGCTGGCCTTTCCAGCGGGTAATCCGTCCGATCAGCGAAATTACCGGCAGATCTTCCGGAATGTTGTTTTCCTGCACGGCGCGGATGATGCGCTCCTGGGAAACTGCCGCCGGCGAAAACTTTTCAATGTCGACGCAGCGGTGGATAAGGCGGATCTTGTCTTCGTTGATCCGATAATTTTCCGTGATATGCTTTTTGATATGGTTGGAAATGGCAATGACCAGCTGTCCGTAGGTCATCACCCGGTTATAAAATTTCTTGATTCCCTTCGGCCCCAGTCCGTAAGTGCCGTGGAAAGTGGTCATGAATTTGACGCCGGCGCGTTTGGCCGCCCAATAGGCGCTCCAGGCCGGCGCGCGGGAACGGGCATGCACGATGTTGATGCCGTTTTCCTTAATGATTTTTTCCAGCTTCAGCGAATTGAGGTAAAGCTTGATCGGATTTTTGGTTTTCAGCGGCAGCGTAATATGGGGCACTTTGATTTTTTCCAAATCGTGCACCATGCGTCCGCCGGCGGAAGCGACGAAGTTTTTGATGCCGTGTTGCCGGAGGGCGTCGGCGATTTGCACCGTCCCGACTTCCACCCCGCCGTGGTCAAGTTCCGGCAGCACTTGCAGAATAACCGGTTTTTGTTCTTTACCTTTCGACATTTTCTTAATATAATCCTTCACAGTTCTGTATAATTTACGTTATGGGTTGTCAATTGATGCCAAAGTACACTTTTAAATCCGCCTTTGCAACAGATTTTGAGCATATTCCGCCAAAAAACGGCCGTCCGACCGTCCTTTACCTGCACGGTTTCTGTTCCGACTGCTGGGGAAGAAAACCGGAAACGGTCAAGGCCTTTTGTCTGGCGCACGGCGTCGGTCTGTTTCGTTTTGACTATGCCGGCCACGGTTCGGACCGGGAAAATTTTGCAAAGGCCGATTTCAAAATCTGGAAAGAGCAGGTGCTTGAGGTAATCGACGAAGCGCTGGCCGGCGATATCGTCTGCGTCGGTTCGTCGATGGGCGGCTGGCTGTCGCTGCTGGCGGCGATTGAGCGGCCGGAACGGGTCAGGGGCGTGATCGGGCTGGCGGCGGCGCCGAATTTCGTCAGGCGTTTTGCCAAACTGGTGACCCCCGAACAGGAAGCCGAACTGCGGGAAAAAGGCAGGTTTACTTTCGGTACCGACGATTTTACCTATACCATAACCGGGCGTTTTATCGACACGGCAACGGCGGAATGTCTGCCCGAAGGGGAAAAAACATGGCCGGTCGGCTGTCCGGTGCATTTGATCCAGGGGATGAAAGATGCCTGCCTGCCGTGGCATTTTGCTCTTGATTTTGCCGCGGCGCTTGCTTCCGAAAACGTGGAAGTTAAGCTGCTGAAGTCTTCCGACCACCGCTTAAACGATGACGATGCGGTCGCGGAACTGAAAAATTCGCTGGCTAAGTTTGTGAATATCTGAAGAATTTGCTTTTAACAATCGGCCGGAAAAGGCTATTTTGCTTAAACAGGGAAGAAAATTGAAAAATCAGGTGGAAAAATTGCAACGTTCTGAAACAAACTGCCCGCTCGGGCAGGGGCTGCTGGCGGCAGCCGTCAGTTTTGCCGCCGGGCTGGCGGTGGTGGCGGTGCTGTTGGCGCTCAGCCGGCCGCAGATGCCGGCAACAGCCGCGGAAAACGGCCGCGAAGCCGTCCGCCGCACCGAAGAGGCTTATCTTGCCCGCCGCATCGTCAGCGTGTTGGAACCGTTTGTCGGCGAAGGAAAAGTGCGGGCGGAAGTGCGGCTTGAAATCGATTATGACACCGTCAGTTCCGGCGAAGAAATTTTTGATCCCGACGGACAGGTGCTGCGCGCTTATACGGCGGCGGCCAATTTCGCCAGCGAAGCCGAATATGAGATCAGCAGATACAGCCGCCGCGTGGTAAAAAGCGGCGGGCGCGGCAAACGGTTGTCCGCGCTGGTGCTGGTTGACGGCCTTTGTCCCGACGGCGTCTGCCGGGACGGCGAAGCCGTGCGGTTGGCGTCGATGGTAGCGCCGGTTATCGGTTTTGAACCGCGGCGGGGCGACATTCTGCAAATCGAAAACGTTTCGTTTGCAGGCAAGGGACAGATTGTTCCGCTGCTGCTGGCCGCCGCTCTCGCCGGGCTGGCGGTGTGGGGGCTGAACTTTTTCCGCGGCCGCCGGCGCCGGCAGGAAGACGGCGGAAAAAACACTGTCTGGAAAACGCTTGAAAATACCGATGCCGAAGCGCTGGCGGCCTACCTGTCGGGCGAAAGTCCGTCGGTTGCGGCCTATGTGCTGCTGCGGCTGAACCGGCCGACGGCGGAAACGGTGCTGAACGGGCTGCCGCTTCCCTTCGCTGCCGGCGTGCTGGCGGCGATGGCGGTTTCCGCGCCGGTGGTGCCGGAAATTGCCGCGGAGATTGAACGAACCCTGTCGCGCGATTTTGCCCAAAGCGTTCCCAACGGGCGCGAACGTGCTTTTGCCCTGTTTGCCGCCGCGGGGGGAGAACGTCGCCGGGAGCTTTTGTCGGTGCTGGAAACGGAAGATCCGGTGCTGGCCGGCCGGCTGCGGGCAACAATGTTTAATTTTGAAGATTTTAACGCGGTAAGCGACGATGATATCCGCCGTCTGTTTGACGAAGTGGAAGCCGAACGGCTGGCGGTGGCGCTTCGCGGAGCTTCGGAACGGCTGAAACAGCGCTTTTTTGCCGACATGTCGCCGGAAGCCGCTGCTTTTATACGGAAAGAAATGGCCGCGCTCGGTCCGGTTAAGCTGAAAGAAGTGGAAGCCGCGCAGGATGAAATCATCGAACAGGCCGCCCGGCTGGCGGCCGTCGGCAAAATCCGCCTGCGGAAAATGAACGGGGGACGCGTCTGATGAGCCGCCGGCCCTATGAGTTTGACAATTTCGTAATTGCGGACGGCAGCGCGGCGGTACTGGATCTTGCGGTCAACCGCCGGTCGTTTCCGGCGGCGGAAAAAACGTCGTCGGCGGAAACGGCGGAAGTTTTGGAAAACGTCCGGGCGCGGCTGGATTTGCTGCTGGACGGGAAGAAAAATGACAACCTGCGCCTGATCCGGATGATCCTGCGGGAACTTTCTCCGGCGCTTTTGGAACAAAATGCTTTGGCGGTGGTCAGCCGTTTTATTGCCGACAATTTCCCCCGTCTCGGCGAGAAAAAGGCGCTCGATTTTTATTTCCATCCGCGGACGCTTGCCGTTGTTCGTCCGTTTCTGGCGGAAACGGCTGCCGCCGACGGTTTTGCCGGCCGCATCCTGCTGCATGAGGACGAAACGCTGGCGCCGGCGGATTGCCGGATCTGCTGGCAGCAGGGCGAAACCGCGTTTTGCGGCGGGGAAAAAATCCGCCGGCTGGAAGCAATGCTGACGGGAGAGAAAAATGACTGATCGGGAAAAACTGGAACCGTTGTCAAACGTGCCGGTGGAAGTGACGGTGGTGCTGGGGCAGACCCGTCTTACCATCGGGCAGCTGCTGGCACTGGAAGAAGGCGCGGTGCTGGAGCTGGACCGCGGGGTGAACGACGAAGTTGACGTCTGCGTCAACGGCAGCGTGGTGGCCAAAGGCGAACTGATGGTCGAAAACGGCCGGCTGGGCATTGCCGTGACAAAAGTTTTGGAAGAGGAAAACGCATGCGGATAAAAAAATTCGTTGACGAAGACATGATCCGTCTGATGCGGCGGGTGAAAGAAGAACTGGGGCCGGAAGCGGTAATCGTTTCCACCTCGCAGAGCGAAGACGGCCGCAGCGAACTGGTGGCTGCGGTGGAAACCGACGAAATCGAATTTGCGGACGGTGCCGAACCTGCGGTTTACGCGGCGGCTTACAGCGACAACCTGATCCGCGAACGGCTGGACTATCACGAAGCTGACGCGGCGGTGCGGGCAAGACTGCTGGCGCTGTGCCGGGAAGAGGCGGCGGCCGGCGGGGAGAAGGACGACGTGCGGATTTTAACCGCGGTTTTCAACCGTTTGTTTGCCGCTTATGATCTTTTGGATCGGAAAAATCCGGTGAAGGTGTTTGCCGGTCTTCAGGGCAGCGGCAAAACCGCCGCTTTGGTCAAAACCGCGGCGCTTGCCTGCCGTAAAGGCATTGCCTGCACGCTGATCAGCGCCGACGGCGTGCGTGCCGGCGCCAATGCTCAGTTGAAGTCCCTGGCGGCCGTTTTGTCGGCGGATTTTCTGGCCGCACGGGAACCGGAGCAGCTGTCGGCGGCGGTAGCCGGTGCGGAAAAAGGCCGTTTGGTGCTGGTTGACACGCCGGGCACCAATCCTTTTCTCGATTCCGAGCGCGAACGCCTGTCCGCCCTGCTGAAAGCGGCCGGCGGCGAAACGGTGCTGACTCTTGACGCCGGATACAATGCCTGTGACGCCGGCGAAGCGGCGGCGTTGTTTGCTTCGCTCGGTGCGGACTGCCTGCTGCCGACCAAACTCGACCTCTGCCGGCGGATCGGCGGGGTGCTGACGGCAGCGCTTAAAGGCGGTTTCAAGCTCGGACGGGCTTCGGTTTCCGCCAGCATGGCAAACGGGCTGTCGGAATTTGACGGGCCTTCGCTTGCCCGGTTGCTGCTGGCATGAATATAAAGGGGAAAACGGATGCGGGAAGAAGACTTGACGGCGGGAATCTGCAGTCCGCGGCGGTTTGAAGCCGATCGGATGATTGCGGTCGCCTCGGGCAAGGGCGGGGTCGGCAAAACCTGGTTTTCGATCACTCTGGCGCATGCTTTGAGCGGTCTGCGGCAGAAAACCCTGTTGTTCGACGGCGATCTGGGTATGGCCAACATCGATGTTCAGCTGGGGCTGATGGTGCCGTTTGATCTGGGCAGCGTGGTTACCGGAACCACCACCTTAAACCAGGTGGTTCACTATTGTGACAAATGCCGTTTTGACGTCATTGCCGGACGTTCGGGCTCGGCCGGGCTGGCTTCGATGCCGGTCGGCCGTTTGCAGATTCTGGCCGAAGACCTGGCGCTTTTGTCCGGCGCGTACGACAAGGTGATTCTCGACATGGGGGCAGGGGTGGAAAAATCCATCCGTATTTTGTCGGGCATGTCGGGACGGGTGATCGTGGTCTGCACCGACGAACCGACGGCCCTGACCGACGCCTATGCCTTTGTCAAACTGATGGCCATGCAGTACCCGAAATGCCGGTTGGAGATCGTGGTCAACCAGGCGGACACTCTGCGCGAAGGCCGTCAGACCTATGATATTCTGCAAAAGGCCTGCCAGACTTTTCTCAAAATCTCGCCGCCGCTTTTAGGGATTGTTCGCCGCGATGCGCGCGTACGCGATGCCATCCGCAACCAGATGCCGCTCATCAGCCGTTATCCGACTTCGGAGGCGGCCGCGGACGTAATCGAAATTGCAAGAAAAATTTTACAGGATGAAAAAAATGTACAATCGTGACCCGTTGGAATACTATCAGGTTTTGGAAGTTTCGCCCGACGCCGACGCGCGGACGATCAAGCTGAGCTACCGCGACCGCGCCAAAGAATGGCACCCCGACTACAATAAGGCGGAAAACGCGATGGAGCATTTCCAGAAAATTTCGGTGGCTTATGACGTTTTGCAGGATGAGGAAAAGCGCCTGACCTACGATTTGCTGGCCTGTGTCTACGGGAAGGACGATTTTCCGCAGATGGATGCGCTGAGCATTTTCAAAGACCGGATGGAAGCGGAAAATCCCGACGTGCGGGTGTTTGACCTGCGTTACGTGACCGGCAGGCTGATCAAATGCACCGATCGGGAAGAACGCCTGATTTGCAGCGAAAAACAGGCTTTTAACGAAATTCTGAAATGTTCTCTTGTCAACTGGCTGGCCGGTTGGTGGGGAATTAAGGCCTTTGCCGCCAACTGCCGTGCGATTGCCGCAAATTTTCGCAAAACCGGAAGCAACCGGCAGGACAACCTGACTCTTTTGCTGCACAATGCGCTGGCCTATCATCAGGAAAACAAGGATCGTCAGGCGGCGTATTCCGCCGCGCAGGCGCTGGAATATGCTTTGCCGGAACAGCGGCCGCTGGTTGAGCGCTTTATCGCCCGGCTGAACTGCAAAATTCCGCCGTTGCCCCGCTGGCGCTGGCTGCGTTTGAAAACGGCGCATCTGTTGGTGCCGTTCGTGCTGGTCATGATTTTGCTTTCTCCGGTCGTCAATTCCGTTTTCGGCGGATTCCGGCAATATATGACCAAGCAGCATGAAATCACCTATTTCCAGAAAGTGACGTTCAACGACGGCGGAGAAACTTTTGACGACGTGGTGGTTTCCAAAATCTTTGACATTCCCGTCGACGTCTATGACGAAAAAATGCTCTATCACCTGACCGGCGAAGGCAAAGTGATGTACGGGCCGGGCGACAAGTTTGATGTGATGACGACGACGGAAAAAGGACATACCGTTCGCGTTACCGGATTTACGCCGGACAAAAAATGGTACCGGATCATGCTTGACAACGGCGAAATGGGCTTTGTCCGGGAATCTGAGTTGGAAAAAGGCCGCGGTAATCCGATACCGGAAGAAAGCAAAATCGTTGCGGCGCAATAAACCGGTTGCCGGTTCCCGCAGGCAGCATTAACCGTTTCCGGCAGCAAATGCCCGGTTCGGGAGTTACGTAAACCGGTTGCCGGCCGGTGCGGAAAGATTTTGCCACCTTGAGAGGCCGAACAGGTTTAAAAGTCGGGCAAAAATAAACTTCCGCCGGTTCCCGCAGGCGGCATTAACCGTTTCCGGCAGCAAATGCCCGGTTCGGGAGTTACGTAAACCGGTTGCCGGCCGGTGCGAAAAGATTTTTCCCCCTTGAAAGGGCGAACAGGTTTTGAAGTCCGGGCGGAAATAAACTTCCGCCGGTTCCCGCAGGCAGCATTAACCGTTTCCGGCAGCAAATGCCCGGTTCGGGAATTTCTTGACCGGCCGCAAATTGGTTATCTGGTTATTCAGACATTTGAAACAAAAAATGACACGGACGGTTTCGTCCGGCCGTGTCGCTTTTTAAATAAGGACAAGGGTTGATTTTTTCTCTTGTCTTTTTGTTTCTCCTTTTTCCTTCTTCCTTCTTCTCCTTTCTCTCTTGCTTACTCCTTTTTTTTCTTCTTTACTTTTATTCACTCGTTTATTCTTTCCGTTTTTTGCTTTTTTCTTGTTTTTTCTCTTTATTTGTCTTTATCTTTTTTCTTTTTCTTTCCTTTCCTTGTTTTTTCTTATCTTTCCCTCTTTCTCTCTCTCGCTGTTTTTTTGCTTTTTTTCTTTGTTTCATCTTTCGGACGTGTCCGATCTTTTCATTGTTTCTCGCCGGTTGTTTCCGCCGTCGTTTTTCACGGTACCGTTCCCGATGCGCCCGCTTCTCTCAATCAGTTCGATTTTGAGCTCTTTGCCGTAAAACTCAAGCAGATGACGGTAATGTTCCCATTTGCGCACGCTGCCTATCTCCATGTTGTCGATCACATACCAGGGCAGAAAACGGTCACAGCGGTATTTGTGCAGCTCTTGTCCGATTATTTTTTTGATTTTGTTGTTAAACATAGTTTGAAACTCCCTTGATTTTGTTTATGGTAAAAAAACAAAACCGCCCGGGGAAAACCCTTAGGCGGAAGGAGCTCAAAAACTGTCAACGTATGCAGTCGCCGTTATTCGGCATATTACCGGCACTCCTTCCGAAGAAGGATTTTTACGTTGAAGATGTTTGTTAGACACCGCATCCGGCCTCCCGGATGCAGGGCTGATATTAAAGAAATTGCCGCCCGTTGGCAAGAGATTTCTTTTTTCCTCCAGCCACTCCTCGTTTTGCTTATTTACCTTCGGTTAAAACAAAACTCACCTTGATAAATTCAAGGTGAGGGAGTTCAGAACTGTTCATACAATACAGTACACCTTATTCGTCACGCTTGAAAGCGCGCTTATTTCAGCATCTCCCTCTTTCAGGGGATATTATTTTGTATGAAGGAGCTCTGACACTCCGCATTCGGCCTCCCGGATGCAGAACTGATATTAAAGAAAACACCGGTTTTTGACAAGCGGAAAGTTGTTCTTTCTGCGGGGAATTTTTGAAAAAAGACGGGGAAATCCGCCCGTGTCCGGAAAAACGAAAACTATTTGCCGCTGCTGCTTTCAATCGGTTCAAATTCCCAGGGGAATACCAGCCAGCGGCCGGGAACTTTCGGCGCGGCCGGAAAGTCAAGCTCGGCTGCCGGGTCTTTGCTGAACAAAACGGCGATTTTGGCCCGCGGATATTTTTCTTTCAAATAACGGTAAGTGCTGCCGGAATCGTAAAGGTCATCCACGAACAGCGTTTCCTCGTCCATGCGGATGTCGGGCGGCACCAGACATTTGAGTTCGCTGCGGGCTTCGCCCTCATAGCTGGCCAGCGAGATGCTGCTGATTTCCCTGATGCCGAGAAACTGGGCGAGAACGCAGGCCGGCACCAGCCCGCCGCGGGCGACCGCGATAATGCGTTTAAAACCGCATCCGGCAAGAATATAAGCCAGTTTTTTGCATTCGCTGTTGATTTCCTCGTAGCTGATATATTCCTTTTCCGCCATCATTCGTTTCCTTTTAAGCTGAATTGTTCGATTGTTTCGGCCAGACCGGTTTTGTCGTCGGTTTGAACCGCGATTCCCCATACGGTGCCGCCGCTGCGGCAGACTTCCAGCCGGTTGCCGTTGTAACGCTGGCACAGCCGGTCGATCGGCGCCTGTTTGTCAAAGCCGAGCACGGAGTCGTAATTACCGCACATGCCGACGTCGGTGATGTAGGCGGTGCCGCCGTTTAAGATATGGGCGTCGGCGGTGGGGATGTGGGTGTGGGTGCCGGCAACAATGGAAACCCGGCCGTCGAGATAGTGTCCGAGAGAAAGCTTTTCCGAGGTCGATTCGGCATGGACGTCGACGAAAACGGCGGCAATGTTGCGGCCGAGCGCATAGTTCTTTAACAGCCGGTCGAGGACAAACGCGGGGTTGTCAACGCTGTCCATGAAGACTCGTCCCAGCACCTGGGTAACAAGAATTTTTTTGCCGCTGGCCAGTTCAAATTCGACCGCTCCGCGGCCGGGTGCGCTGTCGGGATAGTTCAGCGGCCGGACAATGCGTTTGCACTCGTCTAAGAAAGGGATGATGTCACGCTGCTGCCAGACATGGTTGCCGGTAGTCAGAACGTCGGCGCCGCGTTCCAGAAACTCGCGGGCGATTCCCGGCGTGACGCCGAAGCCGTGGGCGGCGTTTTCAACATTGACGATAATTACGTCGGCCTTGTATTTTTCCCGCATCAGCGGCAGGTTGTTTAAGACGGCGTCTCTTCCCGCCCGGCCGACCACGTCGCCCAAATAAATGATCTTCAACAGTTTTCTCCGTTAATTAAAAAAAACTCCGGCGGCCGGAGTTGAAAGGTAACAAAAAAAGAGAGAACCGTCGGGCCGTATAGGTACATTCTGTCTCGAACCGCATCTCAATAGGTGGGCATCATATAACAGGACCACGATCCTGCCAGGGACAATTCCCGATAAAATTACGTTGGCTCGGAAGATCTGCGGAATTACGAACCGGACAGTCACCTCTCCATAAACCGATATTATAATGATTCGATCTGTTTTGCAACAGCTTTTATTTTTTCGCTCACAACCCTGAGCCGGGCGGAAAGTTCGCGGTCGGCGGCAGCGGTCCGGGCGGCGTCTTCCCCCGCGGGGGCAACCGGCGCGGGGTTGTTTTTGCGCGCTTCAAGCAAATCGTCGGCAACCAGAATGCCGATCATTGCCAGCAGCATGTTTTCGCTGATTTGTCCGCTGATATCTTTCAACAGCCGCGCCTTTTCTTCCAAAACGCCGGCCAGCTGCATGATCCGCGCTTCCTGACCGCTTTCGCAGGCAATCGGATATTCGCGGGAATTAATCGTTACCGTTACTTGTGCCATTTTGCTCCCGTGCCGTGTTCAGTTTGTTGATCAGTTCGTCGATACGGGCAACCGAACGGGCGGCGGTTTCTTTAAGGCGGGAAACGTTTTCCCGCTTGTTTTCAAATGCCCGCTGCAGCTCGTTGAGCGCCGCGTCGATTTCGTTCAGGGCTTCCGCCGTTTCCTTGAAACGCGAAATTTCTGTTTCCATGGTAAAATTTTTCTTTCTTTATCGATGCCGTTAGCTTATAATCTCCCGATAATACCGGTCATTAACTATTTTTTCAAGCGGCAAAAACGGATATGCCTAAATTTATTCTCAAAATTACGGCCGAAAGCGCCGAAAACTGCATCGACGAAAAGAACGTCGAATGTTTCATTCTGTCTGCTTCCCTGCCGGAGGACTGCCTCGGCAGGATAATCCGGAAGATTGAGGCGGCCGGAAAAATTGCGCTGCTTGAAGGCGAAGACGCCGCCGCGCTGGCGGTTAAACTCGGCGCCGACGGCATTGTTGCCGATCTGAGCGCCTCAACGGCAATCAAAAAGGAGATGGCGGCCCTGCGCCGGCAGCTCGGCCGTCGTTTTCTCGGCGTTATCTGCCGCAGCCGCCGTCATGAAGCGATGATCGTAAGCGAAAACGAACCGGACTTTGTTGTTTTCCGCATCTGGAGTGAGGGGGCGGAGAAAACCAAAGCGCTGGCCGACTGGTATGCGGAGTTTTTTCTGCTGCAGACGGCGGTCGAGCCGATGGACGGTTCCGTCAATTTTTCCGCCTGGCCCGCGGACATGGTGATTTTAAGCCCCGAAGACTATAAGATTTTAGTTGCGAAAAAATAAAGTTTAGAGTAATTATCTTGATAAAATTCAAAAAATCAAAAATTAAGGAGTGAATAAGAAAATGAAGCAGCAAGCAGTATCCATCAGAATCGGCTGGGTAATCGAATACAAGGGCAAACCCTGGACGGTCGTTAAGGCAACCCACATCAAGCCGGGCAAGGGCGGCGCCTTTATGCAGGTCGAAATGAAGTCGGTTGAGGAAGGAACCAAAACCAACGAGCGTTTCCGTTCCGAAGATACGGTCGAAAAACTGATGGTGGAAGAAAAAGACTGCCAGTTCCTCTATGAAGACGCTCTCGGTCTGACCTTTATGGATTCGGAAACTTTTGAACAGTTTGTTATGCCTGCCGACATTTTGGGCGATTCCCGTCCGTTTATGGTCGAAGGCATGACCGTTTACATCAATTTCATCGACGGTCGTCCGGTGGCGGTCGAACTGCCGCAGCAGGTCGTCTGCACCATTGCCGAAACCGAACCGGTGGTCAAAGGACAGACCGCGGCTTCGTCCTACAAACCGGCGATTTTGGACAACGGCGTCCGCATCATGGTTCCGCCGTTTATCAACCAGGGTGAAAAGGTCGTGGTCGGCACGGCCGAAGCCAACTATGTCGAAAGAGCCAAATAATGTCGTATCTTTCCCCAACTCTCACGCTTTTGGTCGGCGCCGTCAAAAAGGCAACGGCGTCGCTTGACCGCGACTTCAACGAGATTGAGAAGCTGCAGTCTTCGGTGCGCGGTTATCAGAATTTCGTTTCCCGTTCTTTCGAGCGGGTGGCGCAGACTCTGAAAAGCGAACTTTCCCGGCTGCGGCCGGACGCCGTCTTTGTCGACGGCAAACCGCCGCTTTCCCGCGGATGCTGTTTTATGGTCAATCCGATTGACGGCATGGGCAACTTTGTCCGCGGCATTCCGGTGTTTGCCACCACCGTCGCCTATTGCGAAAACGGCGAAGTCAAGGCTTCGGTCGTCTATAACCGTGCCAGTGACGAGCTGTATTTTGCCGAAAAGGGCAGCGGCGCCTACAAGGAAGGCTTCCGCAACCACGAACGTCTGCGCGTTTCCGCCGTCAAGGATGGCACCGCGGCTCTGGTGGCGGCCTCAATCGGCTTTCAGCACGGCAGCGCGGAATATACCGCCGCTTACCGCGATTTGTTTGCCGAAACCGAAAACGTTCGGCTGCTCGGTTCCGTTGCGCTCTCGCTGGCCGGCGTTGCCGCCGGCAAAATGGATGTCTGCCTCAGCCTCGGCAGCAATCTGAATTCGGCGGTTGCCGGTCTGTTGCTGGTGCGCGAAGCCGGCGGTTACGTCTATAACCTGAAACGGGAAGAATTTGCGCCGGAAAAAATCGAACAGGTGATCGTTTCCGACGAGTTGGCGGCGACCAACACCTCGCTGGAGGCGTTTATCGTCAGACTGGCGGGATAGTGTTTTTGTCTTTCGGGGGAAGAGAATGCGCAAAGTCTGGATGTTGGTAACGGTTTCCTGCCTGTTGTGGGGACGGGCGGCGGCCGACGACGTTTATGTTGATCTTTCGGTGTTGGACGGTCTGGACGCCGCGCCTGCCGGAGTCGATGCGCCGCTTTTCCCCGTATTTGACGATTCGTCCCTGCGTCCGCTGCCTAAGCCGGTTATCGGCGACAAGCCCCGGGCGGTCAGGCCGGCGCCGGCTGAGATAAAGGGTAAACCGGAGAAAACTCCGGTTGCGGTAAAAGCAAAAACCGAACCGGCGGTAAAAACGATTCCCGTTCCCGAACGCAAACCGAATATACGTCCGCTGCCGGTTAAGTCCGAACCGGCGGCCGAACCTGTTGCGGCACAAAAAAAGAGGCCGGCAGAAGATAAGGCAGTAACCGTTAAAAAGGCGGCATTGCCGGCAAAGCCCGCGGCGGCGGAAACCAAGCCTGCGGCAGTTAAGGAAAACGTGTCCGGAAACACGATCGTTTCCGCAACAAAAAAGCCGGCGGCAGAGAGAAAAAAGCCGGAGGCCAAACCGGCGGTAAAAGAAAAACCGGCGATAAAAGCGGATATTGAAAAGAAAAGCATGCCGGCAGTGTCCCGGCAGCCGGTTTCGTCAGTCGTTGCCGAACCTGCGGCGGATAAAGCGGTGAAGGCCGACGCGGACAAAACCGTTAAGGTCGAAAAAACGGTACGGGCGAAAGATACGGAACGGGCGGTGAAAGCGGAAGTGTCGCGGGAAGTTCCGGTGGTAAAAGCGCAAATTTCCGCCGCAGAGAGCAGGAAAGAGGGAGAAAAGCACTTTGCCGCGGAAGACAAACCGGCGGAAAAAATTCCGGTAAAAATTGAAAAAACGAGTTCCGCCCCGGTCGTTGCAAAGGAAAAAGAACCGGCTTTGCAGCCGCTGATTCCGGTGGCGGAAGAAGAACCGGCCGCCGACGTCATTGCCTTTGCCGGCGGCGTGTTTGAGCTTTCGGCCGAAAATACGGCGCGGCTGGCAGCAATTGCCGACGGCTTCAAACGGCCGGGCGAAAGCAAAATCCTCATCTACGCCTACAACTTCAACGACGGCGGCAACGATTTCAAAAACAAGCGTCTGAGTTTGAACCGGGCGGTGGAAATCCGTTCTTATCTGATGACCCGCGGTTATAAAAACTTCGGCATCAAAATCGTCAATACCGACAACCGCGGCAAGCAAAACACGGTGGAAGTTTTCGAGCAGGCGGATTAATGGAAAAAGCTTAAAATTTTTTAAATTAATGCTTGCTTTATTTGAAACTCTAATGTATAAGAACGACAACTGAAAATTCGATATGGAGAAAATAAGATGAAAAAAGGTATTCATCCGGATTATCACGAAATTACCTATGTAATGAGTGACGGCAGCGTAGCCACCACCAGATCCACCTGGGGCAAAGCCGGAGACAAGATGACTTTGGAAATTGATCCGAAATCCCATCCGGCATGGACCGGCGTTTATCGTCTGGTTGACACCGGCGGTCAGTTGTCCAAATTTAAGAACAAGTTTGGCGCTTTCGGTCTCAAAACTTCCGACGGCGAATAGTATTTAATCTTAATACTATCTTAAATTTTTTCAATTAACCTGCATTCTATAATGGAATGTGGGTTTTTTGCTCACAAAATCTGTGTGCTTAAAACAAAAAAGAAAGGACAGAAGAATGACAGCCCCGTTAATGCCCAAGGCAACAGCCGTCTGGCTGGTTGAAAATACGACTTTGACTTTTAAACAAATCGGCGATTTCTGCGAACTGCACGAGCTGGAAGTGCAGGCGATTGCCGACGGCGACGTCGCTTTTAACATCGTCGGGCTGAATCCGGTTACCGGCGGTCAGCTGACGGCGGACGAAATTGCCCGCTGCGAACAGGATCCTTCCGCGTCGCTTGTCGGGGTTGAACCGGAACGCAACGTCAAGGCGGAAAACAGCAAGAACAAAAAAGTGCTTTCGCCGTCGCAGCGCAGCGACAAGCCGGCGGCTATTCTGTGGATTTTGCGCAATTGTCCGGAAATTATCGATTCCCAGATATGCAAGCTGATCGGTACCACCAAGCCGACCATTGCTTCTCTGCGGGACGGCACGCACCGCGACATGGCCAACCTGCGGCCGAAGAATCCGGTTGCTGTCGGTTTGTGCAAGGAAAAGGACCTGGACGAAGCAATTGCCGTTTCCAAAAAATGGACCGAACTGAAAAGCCAGCCGAAAAAAACGGTGAAGAAGAAAGCCGGAAAATCTGCGGCGAAAGCCAAGGCCGCCGCTGCCAGAAAAAAAGAGGCGGAAAAACTGAAAGCTGCCGCCGCAAAAGAAAAAGAAGCGGCGAAGAAGAAAGCCGAAGCAGCCAAAAAGAAAGAGGCCGAGAAGAAGAAAGCTGCCGCCGCAAAGGAAAAAGAAGCGGCAAAGAAAAAAGCCGCTGCGGCGAAAAAGAAGGAAGCCGACCGGAAAAAAGCCGAAGCGGCCAGGCAGAAAGCAGCCGAAAAGAAAGCTGCCGCCAAGGAAAAAGCCGCTGCCAAAAAAGCCGCGGCCAAAGAAAAGAAGGCTGCTGCCAAAAAAACGGTAAAGAAAAAGAGCAAAAAGGCCGAAGCTTAAAAACGAAAAACCTCTCCTGGCGGAGAGGTTTTTTTATGGGATGAACACAGCATCACAATGAAGGTACCGCAGCGATAAGTCCCCGGACACGCCGAGCCTGAAAGTGTTTTTGACGCTTACGGAGAGTCTTTTTATCAGGCAGGCACAACAAGCCGGTATCAAAGCAGATATGTGATGCTGCTTCATCTTCAAGCTTGTGCGGCCGGTTTTTCGATATTCAGAACGGTTGATGACGTTTGTATCGGCCGTCGGTACCCGGTGCCGCCGGGAAAAAGGCTGCGTCGCCGCGGCGACGGGAACGGGGTTTGAAAATACTCGGCGTAACCGGTTATATTCGCAAAGGCTTTGTTATGCCGGCGGATTTTGTTTTGCCGTTGCCGCCGAGGGGGTAAAAAAGTCTTGAAATCTGCGGGGTATGCTTATATACTCGGCAATTGTTCAAATTTATCGGGGAATAATTTCAAATGTCAGAAGTCAAAGTCAGATTCGCGCCGTCGCCGACCGGGCACATGCATATCGGCAATACCAGAACCGCGCTGTTCAACTGGCTGCTGGCGCAAAAGCTGGGCGGAAGCTTTATGCTACGGATCGACGATACCGATAAGGAACGCTCCAAAAAAGAATATGAAGCGGAAATACGCGACGCCCTGCAGTGGCTGGGACTGGTGTGGTCGAGCGAAGCCCGGCAGTCCGCGCGGACGGAACGTTACCGGGAAGTGACGGCAAAACTGATTGCGGAAGGATTGGTTTACCCTTGTTACGAAACGCCGGAAGAACTGGAACTGATGCGCAAAACACTGCTGGCCAAGGGTCGCCCGCCGATTTATGACCGCCGTGCCCTGAGTTTGACGAAAGAACAAATTGCCGCTTATGAAAAGGAAGGCCGCCGGCCTCATTACCGTTTTAAACTGGCGCCCGGCGACATCGTCTGGAAAGATATGGTGCGCGGCCGCTGCCATTATTCGGCGGAAAATTTGAGCGACCCCGTTGTAATTCGTGAAGACGGAAGTTATTTATACCATCTGCCTTCTGTTGTCGACGATACGGACTTTGCAATCACACATATTGTCCGCGGCGAAGACCACGTGACCAATACCGCGTCGCAGATACGGATGTTTGAGGCGGTCGGCGGCCGGGTGCCGTCGTTTGCCCACCTGCCGCTTTTGACCGGCAGGGAGGGAAAACTTTCCAAACGTCTGGGTTCCGTCGGCGTTGCCGAATTGCGGGCGGAAGGCGTTGAAGCGATGGCAATTTGTTCTTATCTTGCCAAGCTGGGCACTTCGGAAGCGGTGGAACCTTTTGCCGACCTGTGCAGCCTTGCGGAAAGTCTGGATCTTGCCAGGCTGGGGCGTTCGCAGCCGAAGTTTTCGGAAGACGACCTGCGCCGCTTCAACACCCACCTGGTTCGCGGGCTGGATTATGAAGCGGTAAAAGGCCGGGTGAATGTAGACAGGGAGTTTTGGAATGCCATCCGCGGCAATCTGAATATTGTAACAGACAGTGAAATATGGCGGGGAATCTGCCGTCGGCCGGTTCGACCCGAACTGGAAGACAGGGAACTGACGTCCGCCGCCGCCGAATTGTTGCCGCCCGAGCCGTGGAACGAGGAAACCTTTGCCGTCTGGACAAATGCGGTAAAAGAGCGCACCGGCCGCAAGGGAAAAGCTTTGTTTCACCCGCTGCGCAAAGCGATTACCGGGACGGAAGACGGTCCCGAACTGAAAATTTTACTGCCGTTGATCGGGCGCGAACGGGTTTTCCGCCGCTTGAACGGCGAATATGCATAAAAGGAGAAAAAAATGCCGGAAATGTATCTGCACAATACGTTGACACGCCGCAAGGAGAAATTTGTTCCGTTGGATGAAAACAACGTTCGCATGTATGTCTGCGGGCCGACGGTTTATGACCGCGCGCACCTCGGCAACGCCAAGTCGGCGGTGGTTTTTGACGTGCTCAACCGGGTTTTGCGCGAGGTTTACGGCAAAGACCACGTAACTTACGTTTCCAACATTACCGACATTGACGACAAGATTTTGAACAAACATCAGGAAACCGGCAAGCCGATCAGTGAAATCACCCGGGAAACCTATCAGTGGTATCTGGACGACATGCATG
The DNA here is from genome assembly GCA_001917175.1 of Azospirillum sp. 51_20. GTDB lineage: Bacteria > Pseudomonadota > Alphaproteobacteria > RF32 > CAG-239 > JAFUYI01. The sequence continues at coordinate 18,253 of MNTV01000026.1, read as the reverse complement.
CGCTGAACGTGGCCGATCCCGATTTTCGTCCGCGGGCGACCGAGTTTGTCAACGAGATGATTGAGCTGGTCGAACTGCTGCTTAAAAACGGCCATGCCTATGAGGCCGACGGGCACGTTTTGTTTTCCGTCGATTCGATGAAAAACTACGGTTTCCTTTCCGGCCGCAGCATGAAGGAAATGCTGGCCGGCGCGCGGATTGAGGTGGCCGGTTACAAGAAAAATCCGGCCGACTTCATTTTGTGGAAGCCGTCGGCAGCCGGGCAGCCCGGCTGGGACAGCCCCTGGGGCTACGGCCGTCCGGGCTGGCATCTGGAATGTTCGGCCATGAGTTCAAAATATCTCGGTAATTCGTTTGACATTCACGGCGGCGGATCGGATCTGATTTTCCCTCACCATGAGAACGAATGCGCGCAGTCGATGTGCGCCCATCCGAACGACACTTTTGCCCGTTACTGGGTGCATGCCGGCATGCTGATGGTGGACGGAGTCAAAATGTCCAAATCGCTCGGCAATTTTTATACCGTTAACCAGCTGATCGGAGAATATCCGGCGGAAGCTCTCCGGCTGCTGTTTATCGGCACCCATTATCATCAGCCGTTCAATTTCACTTTTGACGGGCTGAAACAGGCAAAAACGGTTTTGGACAAGTTTTACAACGCTTTGCTCAAAACGGCAGATATCAAGGTTGATGCCGGCGTAGGTCCGGATGCCAGAGTGATGGAAGCTCTTTGCGACGACCTCAACACGCCGCTGGCCTTGTCGGTTCTCCACGAGTTGGTCAACACCCTGAATAAGGCGGAAAGCGCGGAAGAGCGCAGGGAAGCCAAGTCAAAGCTCGTCGCCTCGGCTGCCGTTCTCGGCCTTTTGTATCAGGATCCCGAAAGCTGGTTTAAGCAGGGGGCCGGCGGACCGCTCGACGAGAATGAGATCAACCGTTTGATAGAAGAGCGCGCCCTTGCCAAAAAGGAAAAGAACTATGCGCGGGCGGACGAAATCCGCAATCAGTTGAAATCTGCGGGCATTGTGCTGGAGGACACGCCTTCCGGCACCACCTGGAAAAAATGCTGATTTCAGTTGATGAAACGTTGAATCTGCGTTTTTTCGTTATTATGTTTGATTTGTGAAAAAACGGTGTCGGCAAAAGACTTCTTTGCCATGTAGGTAATAAACAGAGGCTCTTCAAGCTGCAGCTTTCCGAGCGTTTCTTCCAGAGCCTCGAAACTTTTGTAAATTTTCCCGATGAGCATGATGTCGCGCTCGTCGTCGTTTCCCGGAATCGTCTTTTTCTTTATCGCCTGTCCCATTTTTTAATACCCTCCTTTTTCGGTTAAGTTATGGCAATCACAAAACGAACTATACCATGGTCGCAAAATTGCGGTAGTAGGTAAAAGTCGGTGCGGGGTAACCAAAAATAAGTACACTTTGCCTTTTTGTCCGCCGTGCGGAACGGCGGCGCGCGTTTGTCTCAGTTTTTGACAACGGCCGTTTCCGGTCGGCGTCTGATCCGCATGATGTGTTCCCGGTAATTGTAGGTGATGTATTGTCCGCCCGCCCAGTTTTCCACCAGAATGTCGACGACCCGGCAATGAGGGCGGCGGTCGTGGTTCGGTGCCAGATCGGAAAGGTTATGAATCAGAAAGTGCAATTCATTCATGGTCTTCCTCCTTTTAGAAAATTAATATGTTGTGCGTCTCCTGCAATACAACCTCTACAAAATTATTGAATCTCATAGATATTGGGTTTAATTGTATACAATGAAAGTTTTAATGCGCAAAGTTTGCGGAGGGGTGTAAATGAAAAACGTTTTTTTCACAGGGATGTGCCTTTGTTTTTTAAGCGGCTGCGCCGCCGGTTACCGGCTGCCGCCGGAGGTGACGGCAGCAGCGGTCGGGGACAGGGCGCAGGTGGTCTATTCTCCTGCGGCCGGCGTCTGGTCGGAAGGCGGCATGGCGGAAGACCGCACGGTGTTTACCAGGTCCGTTTCGCCGGGTACGGGCAGTTATTCGCAATATACGGCAAGGAAAGCAGGCTTTTCGCCCGCTTCGACCTATGAGTTTCTGTTAAACGGCCGTTTGATCGGATATAACCAAAACGATCTGTATTTTACCGAAACGGTATATCGCGACAACGCTTTCAAGGTGCGTAAATTGTCGCCCGAAGAGGTGGAAAAGCTGTTCCCCGGATTGACCGTCGTAAAAATTTCGACGGCCGAAAACGGTGTGCTGACGGTCAGAAAACCGTTGTTCGGCAGCCTGAGTTTTCTTCTGCTTAACGATACGGAACAGTCTTATCACCGCTATTCTTTTGAGGGCCGGCGGGAAGCGCGTCCCTTCAAATCGCTGCTGACGGCGGACGCTGCCGGAGACATCCGTTTCAGCCACTTCGGCAGTGACGACGAGTTGTTCCCGGCGCTGACCATACGGGTGGAAAATTAAAAAGAGAGGAAACGATGGAAAGCAAAACCAACGCCATGCGGATACTCGACCGGCATAAGATTGACTACCGATCCTACAGTTATGACGGCAGCCGGGCCTTGAGCGGGATAGAAGTGGCGACGGCGCTCGGCCAGAACCCGAAGCAGGTGTTTAAAACCCTGGTGACGGTCGGAAAGTCGCATCAGCATTATGTCTTTATGATTCCGGTGGCGGAAGAGCTGGATCTGAAAAAAGCGGCGGCCGCCGCCGGCGAAAAGTCGGTCGAGATGGTCAAGTCAAAAGAGCTTCTCGGCCTGACCGGCTATGTTCACGGCGGTTGTTCGCCGCTCGGGATGAAAAAGCCGTTTCCGACATTTGCCGACGAAACCGCCGCGGACTTTGCGACGATCATTTTCAGTGCCGGCAAAATCGGTTTTCAGATTGAGGCGCCGCTCGCCGCGCTGGAGGAAATCGTCGGCCTGAAGACTGCCCGGCTGACGGTTTGAAAAACGGAATGTATTTGCTTGCCAAGACGGAAATTTTTTGTTAAATTCCCGTCCGCGATAATATTTTATGTTTAATTATTAAAAATAACAAAACTTATGATTTACGGAAACAATGTAAGACTGGAAAAAGAGAATGACAACCGGGAAGTGCGCTGCCGTTTGCTGATGAAAAAAACGACGGCTGCGGCAGAGTGCGAAGTTTCGTCCGGTTTGAACTACTGGCAGTTTGCAAACGCGGCGGTTGCCGTGATGCGCAAAAAAGACCGCGTGTTCGACCTTTTTTATTTTCCCTGTCGGAATCTGACGGGACCGTTGGTTTGCGGTCCGCGCGACGTTTTTGAGTTTAAGCTTTTCGGCGCCGATTTTGTATATCATCTGACCGACGGCTGGTTTTGGCTCAATCACCGGCCGGGAAAACAGAAGCTGGAAAACGGCCGGGAAATGTTTTTGGGCGATATTTATCTGGGTAAAAAAATCCTTGCCGGCGACGTTTTCGGCGAGCGTCCGGAAAGCGGCGGCTGGAACGTTTCCGCCCTTGATGAGGAAACGGACGCTTTTGAAACGCGCAAATACGTTTCTTTCACGCCGGCTGCGGACGGAAAAACAAGCATTGCGCAGTATCCGGACGGCCGCTGTGACCTGTTTTGCGACGGCTACCGCATCAAGGCCGGTCCGCAGGGCGGATATCGGAAACTGCAGGTGAGAGGCGGCAGCGTTTTGCTGTTTGCCGCCGGCGACGCGTGGAAAAAGGTTTACGAAGGCTCTGACTGTCTGCCGGAAAATTTCGATCTGCCGGCGGTGCTGGTTTATGACCGGGACAGCGACAAAAACGGCACGCTGATTCTTTTTGACGGGGAAAAATGCGTTGAGGAGTATGGTGAAATAGAATTGTTTGACCGGGCGGTAATCGCCGTCGGCAACAAGGTGTTTGATGCCGGTGCCGGAAAAGCTTTCTTTGTCGGCTGAAATTCTTTCCGTTATGAAAAAAGCTTCCGCGTCCGAAAAGGACGGCGGAAGTTTTTTTGTGCAATAAGGGGATTTTTCTTTTTTAGGGCGGTTATTTTTCTTTTCCCGCCCTGAGGCTGCGGATAATATCAATACCGTAAACGGAAGCCGTCCGCGGCGCAAGCACGTTTGCCCGTCCGTCCGCAACGACGATCCGGTGCCGCCGGTAAAGTCGTTCATAGTCGCGTTCCGGCAAATCTGCGGAAAAGTCGCTTTGCGCCAGATAATCGCGCATTTTACCCTTGGTATCGGCAATGATTTTTTTGCCCGGCTTTTCCCCGCGGCGGCGCTTGGCGTAAGCATACAGATAGCGGGATTTCAGGTTGTCGCTGCCAAGCACCATGGTAATCGGGTTGGTCAGGCAGAAATCGGCGACCGCCGCCGTATCGGGGCAGATTTCCTCCTTAAGCAGCAGGTCTTTGATGATTGTTACGTGTTCGGCTACTGTCTGCGGCGCCTGTACCAGCAGCGAGGGCTGTCTGATCGCGGCTCTTATGTAGTCTTCGCGTTTGAACATCGGCTGTCCCTGTTCGTTTTGCAGTGCCGGATGACGAACGACGCCGTTGACGTTGGCGGCGATCGTTTCCGGCAAAATGACGAACAGCGCCGGCATTTTCAGCGCCGCTTTCAGACAGGCGGCCTTGTCAATGACGGGACGGCCGTCTGTACCGCTGAGATCCGGGTGGCGGATGATGCCGTTTATTTTTCCGACCACGGTGTCCGGCGTAATGATAAACAGCGAAGCCTGTTTCAGAGCCGCCCTGACATATTCGGCACGGCTTGTCAGGGGGCTGCCGTCCGCGGCGGCCAGCAGCGGATGATTGACGACGCCGCTGATGTTGGCGGCGGCCAGGTCGGGATTTTGCAACAGCAGCGCCGGGTGTCGGAGAACCGCCTTGCGGTAGTCGCCGGCTTTGATCAGACTGTTGCCGTTTTCGTCGGCGAAGGCTGGATGCCGGAGAAAGCGCGTAACATGTTCGACCACGGTTTCCGGCGCGTGTAAAAACAACTGCGGTTTTTTCAGCGCCGTTTGCAGATAGGTTTCCGTTGTAAACAGCGGTTTGCCGTCATCGTCTTTCAGCGCCGGATGGCTGACGACGCCGCTGACGTTGGCAGCCAGCGTTTCCGGCAACTGGTAAAGCAGCTGCGGGCGTTTGAGGGCCGCCGCGATGTATTCCCGGCATTTGAGCAGCGGTTTGCCTTCGCGTCCGCAAAGTGCGGGGTGATTGACCAGTCCGCGGATGTTGTCCGCAATCGTCTGCGGCCGCAGACAAAGCAGCCGCGGCTGTTTCAGGGCCGCCCGGCGGTATGTTTCCTCGTCGATTGCCGGCAGTCCGGGAAAGCGGCAGAGGCTTTTGATGTTGTCTTCAATTGTCGATGCCGGCAGAAACAGAAGCGACGGCGCTTCAAGCAAAATGTGTTTGAAACGTTCATCGTCTGCGGCAAGGCCTCTGTCGGTAAAAAGTTTTTTTATTTCTTTCAGCCGTTCGCCGCCGCCGGCCGGCAGCAGCGGGGCATGTTTCTTTTCCCAGTAATAAATGCGTCTGGCTTCGTCCGCACCGATGCGGAGACAGCGGTTAAGCTCAACGGGGGTGAGGGCGGCGGCTTGGGCCGCCGCTTTGATTATGCCGGCGATTTTTTCGGCCGATTCGGCAGAGGCTCCGGCCGCGGTTAAATTTTTCTGCAGGTCAGACATGGTTGCAATCCGTTTGCATTAATATGATATTTTTGTCCAAAGTAGCACAAAAAAAGGCGAAACGCAAATTCTTTTTGCCGCCTTTTTCAGTGGCGGTCTAAGCGGAAAAATGAGGTTCCGGGTTGACAAAAAGCGGCCGGCATGCTATATCTGACGGGAAAATAATTTTTTATCATATAATTTTATGGAAAACTGTAATGCAAAAAAATCCGCGGTCAGCAGAGAAGAGGCTCAAACCGTGCTTGACAAAATCAGAAGCGTGATCGTCAGAGAAGTGGGATGCGAGGAGAAGGACGTTGTGCTTGACGCCTGTTGGCGCGATGATTTGGGCGCCGATTCCCTGGACATGGCCTATGTGATGATGGAAGTTGACAAACTGCTGGAAATTCATATTGATGAAAACGACGGCTGGGACAAAAATTCCACCTTGTACGAAACCTGTTCCGGCATTGTCCGCACGTTAGGTGAAACCGACCGTCGGTAAGCCGCCGGTTTAATCGTCTGCCTATGGGAAAAGAAAGAAAAGACAAAGAATTTTCTGCCGGCGAGCAGGAAATTCAGGCAGTGTTTGCCAGGCTTTGTCCCCTCGTAACTGACGCGTTGTCGCTTGAAAAATGCGAACTGAAGCTTTCCGACCGGCCGGCTGATCTGGGGGCCGATTCTCTGGACATGCTGATTGTCGCGGGCAAAGCGGAAAAAGCATTTGAAATCCGCATTGACATTCATCGGGCCGGGTGGGACAAACACGACACCCTGCGTGATAACTGTACGGACATTGTCCGTTTGCAAAAAGAAAGCGGCCTTTTGTGAGCCGCCGGTTGATAAAAAGTCCGTTCCTTGCGGGGAGCGGGCTTTTTTTTATGATTCGGACGTCTGCACGGGCGGGCGGATGCGGAAGTTTCCGCGCGGCCGCAAGGCTTGCGAAACTTTGGAGCCGGGCGAACCCGTTCGGAACGGTTAATGCCGCTTGCGCCGGCCGGTGGAAGTTTGCGGGTGAAAAAATACCTTTGCGGCTTGCCAACGAACAAAGGGGACACTATGCTGAAACCAAAGTTTCTCAATTGTAAAAGGAGGTTAAAGATGAATTTTGACTATTATATTCCTACCCGGATTTTGTTCGGTGCCGGCCGTTTGAACGATCTGCACAAACAGAAGCTGCCGGGCAAAAAGGCGCTGCCCTGGCCCGGGCGGAAGCCTGCGATTTTGTGCTTGGTCTCGGCGGCGGGTCGCCGATCGATGCCGCCAAGGCGATTGCCGTAATGGCGGCCAATCCGGGCGACTATTGGGATTATATTGCGGCCGGTTCCGGCAAAGGGCAGCCGTTGGCAAATTCGCCGCTGCCGGTTGTGGCGGTAACCACTACCGCGGGCACCGGTACCGAAGCCGATCCGTGGACGGTGATTACCAAAGAAGACAGCAATGAGAAGATCGGTGCCGGCTGGCCGGAAGTCTTTCCGGTGCTCTCGATTGTTGATCCCGAACTGATGATGACCGTGCCGCCGCATCTGACCGCTTATCAGGGGTTTGACGCCCTCTTTCACAGCACCGAGGGCTATCTTGCCAACTGCAGCACCCCGATAAGCGACATTTACGCCATAAAAGCGATCGAACTGATCGGCCGCAGTCTGGCCAAAGCCGTCAAAGACGGTTCCGACCGGGAAGCGCGCGCCGACGTGGCGCTGGCCAACACCCTGTCGGGCATGGTCGAGTCGACTTCCTGCTGCATTTCCGAACACAGCCTGGAACATGCGCTGTCCGCCTGGCATCCGAATTTGCCGCACGGCGCCGGGTTGATCATGATCAGCCGCGCTTATTATCAGACTTTTGTCGACAAGCATGCCTGTGACGAGCGGATGGTTGCAATGGCCAAAGCGCTGGGCCGAAAAGATGCTGACAAGGCAGAGGATTTCGTTGCCGCGCTGGTTGATCTGCAAAAGGCCTGCGGCGTCGATGATTTGAAAATGTCCGACTACGGCATCGACGGCGGCAATCTGCGCCGCTATGCGCAAACTGCGCGTGAAACGATGGGTGGCCTTTTCGCCCTGGATCCGGCGCCGCTTGACGAAAATGAATGTGTTGAAATTCTCAGGCAGTCGTATAAATAAAAGATTGACAGTCCGATAATCTGTCTTTAATCTGAACTTATCGTTAATTTATTTAAGGAAACGGAAAACATGTTTTTTGCCTTGGCCGAAAATAAGCGTTTTGCCTGCCGCGCCGTAATGACGCCGGCAGCCGTTTCCTTTGCCGCCGTAACCGTTACCACTACCACCGTTATCCCGTTCCTGACCTTACGGAAAACGGCATAGTTTGTTACGGCTTTTATCAAACTTTCAACCGCCCGGTTTCGTAAGGAACCGGGCGGTTTCTTTTTTGTTTCTTTAATTTTTGAAAAAGGAGAACCGATATGAAAATCAGAGCAGCCGGTTTAAGCGATCTTCCGGCAATTATGGAAATCATCAACGAGGCCAGACGGAATTTGAAAGAACAGGGCATTAACCAGTGGCAGCGGAGCTATCCGAACGCCGGCGTCATTGAACGGGACATTGTTGCCGGCAATTGTTATGTGGCGGAAGAGGAAGGGCAGGTGGCCGCTTCTTTCGCCGTTTCTTTTGACGGCGACGCCGATTATGACAAAATCTATAACGGCAGCTGGCGGCGGGAAGGGCGTTTTGCCGTCGTTCACCGGGTGGCGGTCGGCGCCGCCTGGCGGGGACGCGGACTGGCCTCGGCCGCTTTGCGTCATGCCGAAAAGCTGTCGCTTGCCCGCAACATAGACTATCTGAAAATCGACACCCACCGCGACAATCTGCCGATGCGCCGGGTGCTTGGCAAAAACAACTTTACCCTCTGCGGCCTGATTGATATTGCCGACGGTTCTTCGCGGATCGTGTTTGACAAGATATGCCGCGGTTAAAAAAACGGTAAGCGGGGAATAAAACAGCAGCAAACCCAACGGTCAGAGCATGATCAAAGGCATAAGTCGGCGTTATCCCGGCACCAAAGCATTTAGCCCCCGGGCAAACCCGGGTTTTCCTGTCGGGCGGCAAATAAAAAACCCCGGGAATTTCCCGGGGTGTTCGTCATCATGACCGGATTATTTGCGGTTGATGGCAATTTTGCGCTTTTTGCCCTGTTCGTCGGAAGATTTGGGAACCGTAACGGTGAGCACGCCGTTTTCAAAATCGGCTTTGGCGTCGTCAAATTTCAGTTCCCAGGGCAGCGGAACCGTACGGCTGAAAGTGCCGTAGGAAATTTCCGAAAAATAACTTCCTTTGTGTTCTTCCCGGTGTTCCTGCTTTTTTTCGCCGGAAATTGTCAGATACCCGTCGGAAGACAGTTCCAGATCAATGTCTTCTTCCTTCATACCCGGCATTTCGGCGCGTACCGTTACTTCTTTTTCGTTTTCGCGGACTTCTATTTTCGGTTCGTTCTTGGCAATAAAGTTCTTTTCTTCCGGCAAATCGAGCCAGTTGCCGAAAAAGCCGTTGAGCAGATCGTTAAAATCTTTGTTAAAGCCGCAGCGCAGCGGGGCATGATGACCGTGTTCTTTGCGGCTGACCAATGAATCAGACATTTTAAACCTCCTTGTTTGATCAATCATCCTTCTGTTAAAACAGGTAGGGTGGCCAAAAGGCAGAATCAAGAGCCGCCGGAAAATTTTTGCATTTTTGTTCTAGATAGGCTTTCTAAAAGCGCGGAGAGCGTTCAACACAGCCAGCATGGTCACGCCGACGTCGGCAAAAACCGCGCCCCACATGGTCATCATGCCGGCGGCGCCCAACCCGAGGAAAAGAGCTTTGACACTAAGCGCGAAGACGATGTTCTGGCGGACAATGCCCATGGTTTTGCGGGCGATTTTAACCGCCTCCGCCACCTTTTGCGGGTCGTCGTTCATGATAACCGCGTCGGCGGCTTCAATTGCCGCGTCGGATCCCGTCGTACCCATGGCGATGCCGGCGTCGGCGCGGGTTAAAACCGGCGCGTCGTTGATGCCGTCGCCGGCAAAGATGACGGAACCGCCGCTGCGGGCTTTAATCAGTTCTTCCAGTTTTTCCACTTTTTCTCCCGGCAGCAGTCCGGCATAAAAACGGGCAATGCCGAGCTGTCCGGCGGCAGCCGCGGCGGCCGGTTCGTTGTCGCCGGTCAGCATGACGGTCCTTATTCCCAGTTTTCCGAGTTCGGCGACGGCGCCGACGGCGGTTTCCTTAACCGTATCGGAAATAACCAGCGCGCCGAGATATTTTCCGTCTTCGGCAATATATGCAACCGTGCCGCCGTCAGCTTCTTTAATTCCGGAAATCTTAAATTTTTCCATCAGTTTGAGGTTGCCGGCAAGAATTTCTTTTCCGTCTTTTTTGATGCGGACGCCGCAGCCGGCGATTTCTTCCGCCTGTCCGCCGGGCAGGCCGGTTTCCTTTTCTCCGGCCGCTTTGCGGATTGACAGTGCAATCGGATGGTTGGAGGCGCTTTCCGCCGCTGCGGCGGTTTTCAGCAGCCGGTCTTCGCCGATGCCGGCAGCCGGCAGAATGCGGCTGACTTCAAATACGCCGCGGGTAAGGGTGCCGGTCTTGTCAAAAACCGCTGTTTTACAGTTTGCCAGCGTTTCCAGATAATTGCTGCCTTTGATCAGAATGCCGTTGCGGGAAGCGCCGCCGATGCCGGCAAAAAAGGTGAGCGGAACCGAAATGACCAGTGCGCAGGGACAGGAGATAACAAGAAATGTCAACGCGCGCTGCAGCCATTCGGCAAACGCGGTGCCGGGAACGACAAGCGGCGGCACCAAAGCCAGCAATATAGCGGCAGCCACCACTGCCGGCGTGTAAAAGCGGGCAAAACGGGTAATGAACTTTTCCGTACGGGCTTTGCGCGCGTCCGCATGTTCCACCAGTTCGAGGATTTTGGCGGCGGTCGATTCGCCGAAGGGTTTGCTCACTTTTATTTTAAGCAGGCCGTTGGTGTTGATGAAACCGCTCAGCGCCTCGCTGCCGGGAACCAGCCGGCGCGGCAGGGATTCTCCGGTCAGGGCGGAAGTGTCAACCGTTGCCTCGCCGTCCGTAACTAAACCGTCAAGCGGGATCTTTTCGCCGCTTTTAACGATGATGACGTCGCCGACGGCAATTTCTTCCGGCCGTCTTCTGACCGCCGTGCCGTTTTCTTCCCGGCAGGCATAGTCGGGCCGGATATCCATCAGTTCGGCGATTGAGCGTTTGGAGCTTTCCACCGCCTTGTGCTGAAGATATTCGCCGCTTTGGAACAAAATCATCACCATTGCCGCTTCCGGATATTCGCCGAGGAAAACGGCGCCGAGAGTAGCGATTGTCATCAGGGCGTTTTCGTCCAGCCATTTTCCGCGGAGAATGTTTCTGCCCGCCGCATAAACGATATCCGCGCCGGCAACGAACCAGGCGGCAACAAAGAGAGCAGTGCCGGCAGCCGGCGGCAGCAGACCGCTGACGGCCGCGGCAAACAGCAGCACGGCGGCGCCGATTTGCAGCGGCAGACGGGCATTGCCGTGTTCATGATGGCAGTGGCCGCATTCTTGTGCCTGATGATGAGAGCAATGGTGATGTTCTTTACACATAAGCGTATCTCCGTTCAAACAGTTGTTCAATCGTCTTTGTTTGTATAATAGTTGAGCAATCGTTCAATTGTCAATAAAAAAATGATAAAAACGCTTGTGTGCCGTCGGCGATTCGATTATTGTAAAAGCAGAATTTAATCGCTTGAGAGGAGCGTCGCATGGAAAACACTCAGGCGGACTGCACCGCCCTCCGTCCCCGGACCGTGGCGGCAATCCGCGCCGAAATGCCGGAGGAAGAGCTGTTGTACGGTCTTTCCGACTTTTTTAAGGTTATGGGCGACCCGACCCGCATTAACATTTTGTGGGCGTTGGAAAAAGAGTCGCTGTGCGTAAGCGATCTGGCGGTACTGCTTGACATGACCAAGTCGGCAGTTTCCCACCAGTTGAAGATTCTGCGTATAGCCAAGCTGGTGCGGGCGGACAAAAAAGGAAAAAACGTTTACTATGCCTTAAACGACGATCATGTCCGCATCATCTGGGAAAAGGCGCTGGAGCATGTCCGCGAATAGCGGCCGTCAGTCCGTTTGCCTGCGGATCCATTCCATAATCAGATCAACCGCATATTTTTGTTCTTCCGGCGTTAACTCTCTGCCCGGGAGAATGCCGTGCCATTTGAACAGGCATTGGCGGCAGCAGGTGGCGGTGGCGTGCTGGGCGATGAATACCGGGTGGCCGCGCATCGGCGTCTGCCTGCCGTCGTTGGCGATTTCCGCCGGCGCCAGCCGCTTACCGACAAAATTTTCGGCATGCCGGCGGACGATGTCGAGCCCTTTTTGCCGGACATAGGAAATGTCCGCCGTCTTCAGCCGGAAGCGGCTGCGGAAAGGCGAACGGCCCAGACGGGAAAAAATATCTTCTGTCATGATGGTGCACCGATTCTTTTTTCTTTATTGTAAAACGGAGAAAAACGGCGGTAAAGTTTTTTCGTCCGTTTGCGGAAAAGCTTGACAACGGATGTCAGCTATGGCAGTTTGAAGCCGCTGAAAGATTATTTTTACAATCGTTATGAAAACGGAAGAATTGAAAAAACAGTTGAAACACATGATGATTGTGGCAACTGAAGAACCGGACGAACATCGTCTTCGTTTTTTATTGACAGGCCTTTCCAAAGAAGCTTTGACCGAAGTGTCCGACCTGGTCAAACGTTCTTTCGAATTTGCCGACCGCGAGCGCTGCCGCTATTTTACCATGATCCGCGGCGCCAAACATTACCATAATTGTCTGGTGGTGTCGCGAGTGCTTGAAGAACTGCCTGCCGGAAATTGATGTTTCCGGGGCGGAAAATGAAACAAAACCCCGTCTGTCGAACGGGGTTTTTGCAAATTCATATGCCGCCGGTTATTTTTTCGACGCTTGCGGCAGCGGCGTTTTCAGTTTGATCCTGCCGTGCGCGGACGCGCCGAAAAGACTGTGGTACAAGTCCCGGTATTCTTCGAATTCAAGGGAACAGCCGTCGGCCAGAATTTCCATCTCCACGCCGAAGGCGTCAACCGTAAAGGGCATGTCGACCATGCCGTTTTTAAGGTAGAAGGCTTTGCGCCGTTTGCGCTGTTCGGCATTTTCCGCTTTGACCAGCGTGCTTTCTATTTCGAGAAAAAAACGTTGACCGGCATAACGTTCTTTCAGCATCCGGAAAACTTTTGAGCCTACGCCCCCTTGTCTGTGACAGGGCGAAATGGCAAAATAGTCAAGCATGACCAGATCGCGGTGCCGCGCGGTAATGGCCAGTCCCGTGAAATCCTTGTGATTGTTTTCGGCGGCGAGGATCTCCATCGACCCTTCCCTGTTTTTTTCCAGAATTACGGAAAACGGTTTTTGTTCCTCAACCGGAAACGCTTCGTAATACAGCTTTTCAATCTGTGCCAGACAGGCGGCACAGGGTGTTTCTATCAGTCTCATTTTTACCTCCGCCGACATTATACCTTTTGCCGGGTTAAAATATCGTATAACAAAAAATCGGCCGTGTCGTTCTGAAAAGAAAAGGTCCGCTTGTCGCAACTCGTTAAATCGGGCGCACCGGCCGGAAATTTTCGATATAAGCGAAAACTTTTCCGTATTGGCGAAAATTTTTGCATTTGATGACCGGGATTTTTGCATTTTTTAAAAAAACGGAAATTTCCGCATTGATTTCCCGGTTGCAGTTGTCATAATCCCGGATCTTTTTCAGGCTTATTTTCCGATAATGGTAAGCCTGAACCGGCAGTTCCTTGTCGATTTTTCTGCCGATAAGCTTTTTTGCTTTCAGAAAACGCACGGTAAAGCGCCATATCGCGACCGGCCGGCAGATTCTCATGTCTATAATCAGGTCCGGCCGCATTGTTTCGTAGATGTACTTCTGGCAGCCTTCCGCAACCCAGCCGTCGTTTTCCGAAAGAAAAAGCTTCAGCCGGGAAAACTGTTCCCCGACGGAATAATAGCTTCCGTCTTCCGTATTGCGGCAGACTTCGTCGATGTTTAACCGCGGGAGGTTGAATCTTTTGTTTATTGCATAAGCGAGCGACGATTTTCCTGCGCCGAGCGGACCGATAATCAGAATTTTCATGACAGCCTCCGAATAACGATTAAACTCCGAAATCGGGAAGATGACAAGAAAAAAGAGTTCGGTCAAGTGCTGCTTTGTTTATTCATTTAACTCGATACATGTTTGCTGCCGGACATATTCTGAGGGAAGTGCGCCGGCCGGTTGCCGGGAGATTCGAAAATGAGCGGATTACGGAGACGAACGTTTGTTTTTGGGCAAAAGGAGTTGCTTTTTGTAAAAAAAATGATATACTGATAAAGAATAAAAATTATTAAATACCATGAAAAATATTATTAAAACCACACTTATTATTTGTGGAATGGCGTTTTTGTTTGCAAGTTGTTCCGAATATAAAGTATTGGAAACGACGGAGGTGTTTAAAATAGAAAAAACATCTTCTGAAGTTCACGTATATCTGAGAAACGGATATGCGGTGCGTATAGATCCCAACGATCGGTGGAATCATTATTTTATAAACGAGAACAGGGAGAGAGTAAAATTTTATGATCCCGAAGTCTTGCTGTGGCAGAACGCGGAACCGGGCTGGGTTGTTGAAGTTTATGGTGAATACCAAAGCGATTATCTGCGGCTGGTTCCCCCGGCAGATATAACTGAAGAACTGGAGGTTGCTTCTATCAGCGTTTATGAAGGAGAAACCGGAAGGTTTTTGGGATATCTGTCAGGAGGCTTGTTAACGTCTCCGAGCGGGAAATTCGATTTCCAGTCATATCAGGGTAAGATTCTTACCAATGTGACTTTCACCAACGGAAAATTTATTTCGGTAAACCCGATGGTGGAGCCGTTTTGGCTGGAAGTAAAAAAGGGGGCTGTTGTCAAACATGAGAGAGTAAACGGCATTTCGTTGTATTCTCCGGTTTGTAAATAACCTGATAAAGAGAGTTGCCTGTTTGTGCGGGCAGCTCTTTTTTTATTACGGCAAAACGATTCCGCGCTTTTGGGGTCAGGGAATTTTTTGTTGAACGATCGGCCGATGTTTCGGTTATGAATTTTTTGTTCCTTTGTCGTTTTTCTGTTTTCATGTTGCGGCCGACGGCGTTTGAGGAAAACAATTCTGCCATGCAACCGGCAATGCATTATGAATGAAATATATCTTTGGGTAAAAAAACGGTATCGGATTTGCCCGCAAAGTTTGCGTTTGCCGTTTGTCCGGATGCGTCTGCCGGGGTATCGGGGGCAAATTTTTCAAGCGCTTTGTCCAAAAATAATTTGGCCGCCGGGGAGAATACGCGGTGTTTTTTCCATACAATGTCCAATCCGGATTCAAGTTTTGGCTTCAGCGGTCTGAAACAAAGTTCGCTTTCTTCGGAGGTGTCGACGAGTTTGTCCAGGGTAACGGCATAACCGATCCCGGCTTTCACCATGACTGCGGCGTTATAGACGAGATTGAAGGTAACCGCTGTGTTCAACTTGTCAAAATTCCCCTGAAACCATTCGATAAATTCGTTTTTTGAAAATGTTTTTTTGATTGCCTGTCTTGAATTAAGCAAGGGAATGTTTTGCAGGTCTGAAAGTTCAACATGTTTTTTCTTTGCGAGAGGACTGTCTTTTCTCATAACGACGCCCCATACGTCCTTTTCCGGCAGTGTAATATGGTCGTACTTGGAAACGTCGACGGGCTGGATCAGTATGCCGAAGTCAAGCAGCCCTTTATCGACCTTTTCGGTAACGTCTTCCGCGTTTCCGGAATAAATATGAAATTTTACTTCCGGATGATCCGAACGAATTTCTTTAATGATTTCCGCCACATGTTTTATAGAATCTGATTCGCCGCCGCCGATATAAACGTTTCCGCCCGTCGTACCGCTTATTGCAAGAAATTCGGCTTTTGTTTTTTCAACCATGTCCACAATTTCTTCCGCCCTTTTTCTTAAAATCATTCCTTCAAGCGTAAGCGTCACTTTGTGTTTTCCCCTTATTAAAAGCTTTTGCCTCAGTTCTTTTTCCAGTTCCTGCAATTGCCTTGTAAGGGTAGGCTGCGTCAAATGCAGAGAATTTGCGGCACCGGTTATGCTGCCTTCTCTCGCAACGGCCAGAAAATATTTTAATACTCTGATTTCCATATAAGAACAGTATCCTTTTAAGATATGCCTGTCAAGCATATTTGAGCATTGAATATAAGTATTTGCTATTTTTTGGAAAATTGTAAATAATAAAAAACGGGGGGCGGACATGATGTACGAAGATAAAAATAAAATCCTTCGAAATCGGAAAGATGCGGATTATGCCACCGGTCTTTTTTCCGTGAAGGCTTGATTGAACACGAATGTCAAACGGATAATAAATTGCGAAAGGAGCAACATGAAATTTAAAGCGGTATTGAATATTTTGGTTCTGGCAACATTAATTACGGGAGGAAATTTTATGAACAATGCAAAGGCAAGTGATTGGGACAAGACTTTTGCCAAAAGCGATAAGGTCAATATTGAGAAAGTGAAGTTCAAAAACCGTTACGGAATTGAACTTGTCGGCGATTTGTATATGCCGAAAGACAAACCGGCGGAGAAGCTGCCGGCCATAGCTGTCAGCGGGCCGTTCGGCGCGGTCAAGGAGCAGGCCTCTGGACTTTATGCGCAGACAATGGCCGGGCGCGGTTTTATTACGCTGGCATTTGACCCTTCATATACGGGCGAGAGCGGCGGCGAACCGCGTCTGGTTGCTTCACCCGATATTAACACCGAAGATTTCAGCGCGGCAGTTGACTTTTTGAGCGTTCAAGACGGAGTTGACGCCGATAAAATCGGCATTATCGGCATTTGCGGTTTTGGCGGTTTTGCGCTGAACGCCGCGGCCATGGATACCAGAATCAAGGCGACGGTTACCTCTACCATGTATGATATGAGCCGGGTTAACGCCAACGGTTATTTTGACGCAATGAGTGAAGACGACCGTTATGCCTTAAAGCAAAAACTCAATGCTCAGCGTACCGAAGATTTTAAAAGCGGAACCTATGCCAAAGAAGCCGGTCTGCCGGATAAACTGACGGGAGAAGAACCTCAGTTTGTCAAAGATTATTGGAATTATTACAAAACGCCGCGCGGCTATCACAAGCGTTCAAAAAATTCCAACACCGGCTGGAACATGACTTATGCGCTCTCATTTATCAATATGCCGATTTTGTCTTATGCCGGCGAAATCAGAAGTGCGGTTTTAATGCTGCACGGGGAAAAGGCACACAGCCGCTATTTCAGCGAAGACGCTTTCAAAAAGCTCAAAGGCGGCAATAAGGAGCTGATGATCATTCCCGGTGCAAATCATACGGATTTGTATGACCGGACGGATAAAATCCCGTTTGATAAAATAGAAGCGTTTTTTAGAGCCAACCTGCAATAAAAATCCGGTATTTTTCTTGTTCCGGATGCGCCGCCCTTGGGTTGAAAAGGGCGGCCGCCGCAAGAAAAAAGAATGTTTTTCAAATGCGTCCGAATGTAACTTTGCAAATTTACGGTTGTTTGTGAAAAGTAAAAACTTTGTTGTTTTTTCGCAAAACGAGTTTTTGCAAACCGATGTCTTCAATTACGTATGAATCGACGAAATCAATTGTTTGACGGCTGCCTGTGCTTTTTCCCGACAAAATGAGTTTGTTTCCTTCTGGCCGCCATTTTTGATATTGCAGTGTTGCCATATTGATGGAAGACGCCCGGCCGTCGCTTTTCAGCAAGCCCCCTGTTGCGCCGGGGCAAACCGGGTACCGGTTCGGTCCGGGAGCCGGAGAGGGAAACCCGGAGCGGGGTTATTGATGCAATTTTTAGCACATTGTACGTTCCGTCATAATCCGCCCCGAAACCGTCCGGCATTTGTGGCGCCTCTTCCACGGTCAGTTCGGCCAAAACGGGAGTTGCGTTGATTATGGAGTCGGCGGCGGCTTTTTTGTATTCGGACATTAATTTCCCGGTCTTGTCAACGACCCAGTAGCTTTTAGGCCTTCCTTCTTCGCTGAACGAACGCACTTCGTGGCCGGGAACAAGTGTGCCGGTTACGGTTTTGGGGGCAGATTTTTCGTTTATGCTGCATGAGGTCAATATAATCATAAGACAGCCGATGAATATTTTTGCGTGTTTCATGTGTTTTTCTTTTACCTTGATAAAATAATACGGGATTTGGGAAAATTTTCAATATTAACAGCTTTAGTTACAATGACAGGCTTCTTGACAAGTTGCAGTGTATCTGACAATGCGTTCAATGACGAAAACGTTGATGAGATCGTATTGTATATAATGATTGCAATAGTAGCTGTCGTGGTCATTGCTGGGTATATTGGTGAAGGTTCGGATGATTATTAATAACTCAATCCGATTGCAAAAACTCCCTGTTTACAAGGGAGGTATGCATTAGGTAAAAGCTATCCGAATTTGTCGTCAGGTCAGGAAAAAAGAAACGGCAGTTACCTAAATAACTGCCGTTTGTGTTGGTGATAGTTTTGCAACGAATTTCGAACTTTTGCTTACTCCAGAATATTACGAACCAACAATGCACACATATCAATTAGCTAAGACATTTTTACAAA
>MNTV01000025.1 GCA_001917175.1 Azospirillum sp. 51_20 | reverse complement strand
GGGAGTGTTGATTAAAAGAAAGCTCTTGCCAACGGGCGGTAATTTCTTTAATATCAATCCCGCATCCGGGAGGCCGGGTGCGGAGTGTAACGGCTCCTTGCAAGAAAAGAACGACTCCTCACAGAGGGAGCCGGGGATATAAGGCTATAGGCGCGAATAACCCGGACTGTTCTTGCACAGTCGTTAACTCCCTCACCTTGAATTTATCAAGAAATCCAAACTTCACATCAAACAAAAAATCGGCCGGAAATTGGGCGAATACCGTCGCAATCACGGGATTCGCCTGGAGCATGCGGCCAAACAAAGCGGTGTTCCGTGGCAGATGATAGACCAGCTTGAGCTTGGCAGCACCGCCCAATGGAGCGCCTACAAACTGCTGCTCGATTTTTACGGCAAAGGGATCGGCATTGAGCTGGTAGACCGGAAACCCGGCAGCTTTCGTCCTCAGGAGATCAGCGAACAGGAGAAAGAAAAGTACCGTCGCCGGGAACCCGGCGCGCAGAACCGGTCAGAAAAAGCCGGGGAGAGGGAAGAACTTTCTTCGCCGGAACCGTTGTAAAACCGAAAACCGTCCCGTTTTGCCGCGGGACGGTTTTTGCATTTGCCGGCTAAAACCTCCGTTCCCGTCCGGACGAGAGAACGTTGTTGAAAACGGGGGCCGGGACCGGGGCATAAAAATGCTTGTGAAAATTTCAAATTGCGCTATTTTAGGGACAAAGATTCGCAAAATTGATTTTATGAGGAAAAAAATGAAAGCAAGAACCAGATTTGCGCCTTCTCCGACCGGTTATATGCATATCGGCAACCTGCGCACCGCTTTGTACGAATATCTGATCGCCAAATCTTCCGGCGGCGATTTTCTGCTTCGGATTGAAGATACCGACCAGAAGCGCTATGTCGAAGGCGCGACCGACATCATTTATTCGACCCTGAAAACCGTCGGCATGAATTGGGACGAGGGGCCGGATATCGGCGGCAATTACGGACCGTATATTCAGTCGGAAAGAAAGCCGATCTATGCCGAATATGCCCATAAGCTGGTTGAGTTGGGCGGTGCCCATTATTGTTTCTGCGCGCCGAAAGACGAGGCGGAAGACGACGAAGCGGAAGAAAACGCCGTTCCCGCCAAATTTCAGGATCCGTGCAAGCGGCTGTCGCTGGAAGAGGCACGGGCAAGAATTGCCGCCGGCGAGCCCTATACCGTCCGCCAGACGATCAACAAAAAGGGCAAATCGCACTTCCATGACGAAGTTTACGGCGATATTGAAATTGACTATGATGATCTGGACGAGGGCGTGCTGCTGAAGACCGACGGTTTTCCGACCTATAACTTTGCCAATGTGATCGACGATCATCTGATGGCAATTACTCATGTCGTGCGCGGCAACGAATATATTTCCTCAACCCCGAAATATAACCTGATTTACGAAGCATTCGGCTGGACGCCGCCGGTTTATGTTCACGTGCCGCAGGTGATGAAAGACGCCCAGCACAAACTGTCGAAAAGAAACGGTGACGCCTCGTTCCAGGATCTGGTGGCAAAAGGCTATCTGCCGGCCGCAATCCTCAACTACATCGCGCTGCTCGGCTGGAACCCGGGCGACGACCGCGAAATTTTCTCGCTGACCGAACTGGAAAAAGCTTTCAGCGTCGAGCGTCTGAACAAGTCTCCGGCGATTTTTGACATTGTCAAACTGACCTGGATGAACGGCTGCTATATCCGCGCTTTGTCGCCGGAAGAGTTTCACCGTCAGGCGCTGCCCTGGTATGAAAAATGCCTGACCCGCCCGCTTAATCTCGAAATTTTGAGCCGGGTTTTGCAGCCGCGGGTGGAAACCTTTGCCGATATTGCCGCGCAGACCGATTTTCTGGAAAAAATGCCGGAATACGATTTGTCGCTTTATGAAAACAAAAAGATGAAAACCGACCGTGCGGTTGCGGCAAACGCGCTTAAGCTGGCGGCGGCACGGCTGCCGGAAATTGCCGAATGGAACAACGAAAACCTGTTTGAAAGCCTGAAGGTTCTGGCCGCCGAAAACGGACTGAAAAACGGGCAGATTCTTTATCCGCTGCGCATTGCCCTGAGCGGCCGGGAAACCACTGCCGGCGGCGCCACCGAGATTGCCGCCGTGCTCGGCCGGCAAGAAACTCTGGCGCGGATTGCCGCGGCGTCGGCCAAACTGGGAGCGGAAGCATGAAAGACGTCAGTGCCGGCATTATTGTCCGCAACGGTAAAATCTTTATTGCCCAGCGGCCGGAAGGCAAGCCGCTGCCGAACGTGTGGGAATTTCCCGGCGGCAAGCTTGAGCCGGGCGAAACGCTGCCGCAATGCCTGAAACGCGAGTTGAAGGAAGAACTGGATGTGGATGCCGAAATCGGCGAATTCATCATGAACACCACCTACGGCTATGCCAGCGGCGAATTCCGCATCAACGTTTACCGCGTGCATATTCCCGACGATGCCGAGCCGAAGCTGAACGTTCATCAGAATGCGGCCTGGGTCACTCCGGCGGAAATGGACAATTACGAATTTCCGCCCGCCGACACCGACATCATCCGCCATTTGAAAACGGTCGGGCTGTAAGCGGAAAAAACTGTTTTGACGGGCTGCCGGAAGATTCGGCAGTCCGTTTTTGTTATCCGAAAACCCCCGGCCGAGCGGGGGATCTTTTTTGCGTTTGCCTAGCCCGCCGGCCGGCAAAAGGTTTGTTTTAAGGTGCCTGCAAAGAACGCTTTCCGGGCCTGAGGCGCATGCGGAAAAACGCCGGTTGACAAAATTGTCAAAAACGAATAGACTGAAAGCCTGAACATCATTATTAACAAAATTTTTAATCCTATGAACGAAACTTTGATTTTGGCAATAATTGCGGTTGCTGCCGCGGTTTTGCTGCTGGGAATGCCCTTTTGGCTCTTCGGCAAAAGAAAAAACGCCGTTTGCGTGCCCGCTCCCGTGCCCGGTGAAGAACATCGGCCGGCAACGGCGGAGGAAATAACCGTGCTGCGCAAAATGGTAACCGACCTTTTTTCCGGTCCGGTGGTCAATGACGGCGATCGCCGCTGCGTAAGGGAAGCAATTGCCTTGTGGCAGCCGGGAACGAGCTTTGCAAAGCTGATGCAGAATCTGGTCGCCGAGTTGGAAATTATGCCTTCCGTCGATCGTTATCAGCTTTATGATTATCTTCGCGAAATGCGCGATTCTCTGGAAGAAATTGCCGAAATGCGCGGACTTGACCGCAAGATGGCGGAAAACACCCGCATTTGCCGCATCGGTAATGCCTGTTTTCTGGCGGCTCTGAAAGAAGCAAACTTTTAAAACCTTTCGCCATGAACGAGAAATTATGGATCTGCGTACTGGCCGGTTTGGTTTTTCTGGTTATTTTGTTTCTGCGCGCGTCGCGTTCGGGGACGTCAACGGAAAAGCAAACGCCGGCGGATGAAAAAAACGGTCTTCGGATCATTGCCGCCGCCTGCGATGAAATCTGGATGTTCTTCTATCGCCGCCCCTATCCCGGCCTGAACGAACTGGATGCCGCGGAACTGCGGAACGTTTTTGAAGGCGCCCTGCTGGCAATAACCCGCGAAGACGCCTGTGGTCTTTACGGACATCTTAAAGAAAAGCTGAAACAAAGCGGCGACGCCCTGCAAAGCGAGGCGTGCGCGCTGATTATCCGGGAATTGAGCCGCCGTTTCGGCTGCTGACGGATTGTCTGCCTCAACCCCCTTTTCGCCCCCGGCGGTGCGAAAAGGGGGTTCTCATTTAAAATTTGCTTTTGCTTGATTTTGCGGGCTATAATGACCAGATAGAAAGCTGTTGTTGGCGGTGGCGCATGATATACGGATATAAAAACATATGGAAAGTGGCCGGTCCGATTCTGCTCGGAATGGTCATTCAGCAGCTGATCGGCGTGACCGATGTGGTTTTTCTCGGCCGTGTCGGACAGGCGGAACTGGGCGCTTCGGCCATTGCCGGCCTTTATTACATTACCATTTACATGCTGGGCGTCGGTTTCGGCGTCGGCGTGCAGATTTTGATCGCCCGGTTAAACGGGCGCGGACATTATCACCGGATTGCGCCGGTTTTTTATCAGGCGATGGGTCTGATGCTGGGGTTTGCCGCCGCGGCGATCGTCGTTTCCTATCTGCTGACGCCGTGGGCGCTGCCGCTTCTGATCAGTTCGCCGCGGGTGCTTGCGGCCGCGCGGGACTATCTGCATTTCCGCGTGTGGGGTTTCGTCTTTGCCTTTGCCGTCATCGTTTTTCGCGCTTTTTACGTCGGCATCGTCAATACCCGGATTTTAAGTTGGAGTGCGGGGATCATGCTGATCGTCAATGTTGTCGGCAATTACCTGCTGATCTTCGGCAATTTCGGTTTTCCGGAAATGGGGATCGGCGGCGCCGCGCTGGCGTCGGTGATTGCCGAAGCGGTTTCCGCCGCCGTTTTCGTCGTTTATACCCGGTACAAAGTCAATGCTTCCCGCTACGGGCTTGATGCTTTTTACGGTTATGACCCGCATCTGGTCAAAAAGATTTTTTCGGTTTCCGTCTGGACTACTATCCAGTTGTTTGTGTCTTTTGCCACCTGGTTTTTCTTTTTTGTCGCCATTGAACATATCGGCGAGTTGGAGTTGGCGGCTTCCAACGTTTTGCGTTCGATTTCCACCATGCTCTATATGGTTGTCGGCGCGCTCGGCGCCGCCGCCTCTTCGCTGACGGCCAATCTGGTCGGGCAGGAGCGGGTGAAGCAGGTCGGCCCCACCTGCGGGCGCATCATCCGTCTGGGCTTTGCCATCGAACTGGCGCTGTGCATGCTGCTGGCCTTTTTCCCCGAAGCGGTCATGCGCATTTATACCGATGACACGGAATTGATCGGCGGCAGCGTTAACGCCTATTATGTCATGCTCGGCAGCTATGTCGTAATCGTGCCGGCAATGATCGTGTTTAATGTGGTTATCGGTTCCGGTCAGACGAGAGAAGCGCTTTACATCGAACTGGCGGCGACCGTCATTTATGTGGCCAACGTCTGGTATGTGGTGGTCTGGCGGCAATCCTCGCTGGCCTGGTGCTGGAGTACCGAATATTTTTACAACTTCATGATGATGTTGTTCTCTTACTGGTATTTGCGCCGCAAAAAGCTTATATTTTAACCGTCGGCGACCGATATTGCTTGACGGCGCCGGCGATTGCGAATACATTGTCGGTAAAAAACAACCGGAACGGTTTTAAATGGAAACAAAATTGAAATATGCCGTCGAAGGAACGCTGCTGCGCATTGAACTGAACGGCGACTATCTGGAATATGACGACGACGAGGTGGTGCGCCGGCTGTACGAAGCGGCGGAAAGCGCGGAAGTCCGGTCGCTTGAGGTGCGTGCGGAAAAGCTGGAACGCTGGGATTCGACGCTGCTTGTCATTCTGTTTAATCTGGAAAAAACGGCCCGCCGCCGCAAAATCGAAATCAAAATGCTTTCCCTGCCGGCCGGACTGAAAAAAATGCTGGCTCTGGCATTTTCCGTCGACCGCAAGCCCGGCGGCGAAAACCGGACCTTCCCGGGCCTGTTGGAACGTGTCGGCGACTGGGGCATTGATATTGCCGCCGGCGTCAAAAAGGGGACTTCCTTTCTGCTCGGCGCCGGGCGTTCTTTCGGACGCTTTTTGTTCGGAACCGCGGTGATGCGCCGGGTAGACTTTCTGTTTGCGCTGGAAGACTGCGGCTACAAGGCGCTGCCGATCGTGTCATTGATCAGTTTCATGGTCGGCCTGATTCTGGCCTTTGTCGGTGCCGTTCAGCTCAAAACTTTCGGCGCCGAAATTTATGTTGCCAGCCTGGTAACCATCGGCATGACGCGTATTATGGGCGCAATCATGACCGGCATCATCATGGCCGGCCGCACCGGCGCGTCCTATGCCGCCACCATCGGCACCATGCAGGTTAACGAAGAGATCGACGCCCTGAAGACGATGGGCATTCCGGTCGGCGACTTTCTGGTGCTGCCGCGGATGACGGCGCTGGTGATGACAATGCCGCTTCTGACCATGTGGGCGGATTTCATGGGCATGCTGGGCGGCGGTTTTGTCGGCGTGACCATGCTCGGGATTCCGCTGCAACGCTATTGGGAACTGTCGGTTGAAGCGATTACCCTCGGCAATTTTATGGTCGGCGTTTTTCACGGTTTCGTATTCGGCATCGTAATTGCCGTCTGCGGCTGTTATTACGGCGTTTATTGCGGACGCAACGCCGACAGCGTCGGCATTGCCACCACCAGGGCGGTGGTTTCGGCCATTGTCTGGATGATCGTCATGACCGGCATTATCACCGTTGTTTGCGAGGTGCTGGGCATATGATGAACAAAGTGCAGATTGCGGTAAAAAACCTGACCATCGGCTACGGCGATTTCGTATTGCTGAAAGACCTCAATTTTAACATCAACCGCGGCGACGTTTTCATCATCATGGGCGGATCGGGCTGCGGCAAAAGCTCAATGCTGCGGGTGTTGACCGGCCTGGTGGCGCCGCAGAAGGGAACCGTTGTCATCGACGGGACGGATTTTACCAAAGCGGCGCCGGCGGTGCGCGACGAAATCATGCGCCGTTCGGGTATTTTGTACCAGAGCGGGGCGTTGTTCAGCTCTATGACGCTGGCGGAAAACATTGCTCTGCCGCTTGAACAGTATACGGGCTATTCGGAGCGGGAAATCAGCGAGCTGGTGTCGCTCAAACTGGCGTTAGTCGGGCTGGCGGGGTTTGAAGACTTTTATCCGTCGGAAATCAGCGGCGGCATGAAAAAACGCGCCGGTTTGGCGCGCGCGCTGGCGCTTGATCCGGAAATCGTCTATTTCGACGAGCCTTCCGCCGGGCTTGATCCGGTCAGTTCCAGGCTGCTTGACGACCTGATCCTGGACATTAACCATAATCTGGGCACCACGATTGTGATCGTTACCCACGAACTGGCGTCCATTTTTGCCGTCGGCAGCAATTCCGTTTTTCTCGACGGCGAAACCAAATCAATCCAGGGTTACGGCAATCCCCGCGAACTGCTGAAAAATCCGCCGAACGAAAAAGTGTACAATTTCTTAACCAGAGGGGGCAGCGAACATGCGTAAAAAACCCAACAACAAACTGATCGGTTTGTTTATCGTCTGCGGGATCACTTTGTTTCTCGCCACGGTCGGGATGTTTGTGTCGGAAAAGATTATGGCTGATACCAAAAGCGAAGTGGTGATGTATTTTTCCGAATCAATCAAAGGGCTGGACGTCGGGTCGCCGGTCGTATTCAAAGGGGTGAACATCGGCCGCGTTTCCAAAATCGACCTCATTACCGATATGGACGACAGCGAGTTCAGTATTCCGGTTTTTGTGGCTTTCAACCGGCAGAACTTCAACCCTTCGCTGCCCAACGAAACCCGTCGGCAGATTTTGCGGCAGCTGGTCGACAAAGGGCTGCGGGCCCGGCTGAACACCCAAAACTATCTGACCGGGCAGCTGATGGTCGAACTGGAGATGATGCCGGTCGACACGCCGGCAGTTTACCGCAGCAAAGACGGCAGCATTCCTGAAATCCCGACGGTATTGTCGCCGCTGGCCGAGCTTTCCCGCGGTTTTCAGGAGATTCCGCTGAAGCAGACGGTGACCCGAATGAACAAGTTTCTCGATTCCTTAAACGAGCAGGTGGTGCCCAAATTAAATACGGTGCTGGAAGATTTTGCGCAAATTCCCGAGCAGACCAAAGGCATTCCGGAAACTTTGCGCAATATTGACCGTGCGGTGAAGGAAGTTCCCGACGCTTTGCGCAGTTTTGACCGGGCAATGACGAATATTTCCGGCGCGGCCAAGTCGTTAAACAATTTTGCTGATTATATAGAAAGACATCCGGAAGCATTGTTAAAAGGAAAAGGGAGATATTAAGATGAAAAAAACGAGTATACTGGCAATAGTGTTGTTTCTGGCCGGCTGCGTCGGTACCAGCAGTCCGTCTCATTTTTATCAGCTGCAAATGACGGATGCCCGGGTTGAGCCGGTTTCTTCCCGGCGGCTGGACGTCGGGGTTGAGGAAGCCTTTGTGCCGAAATATCTGGACCGGCCGCAGATCGTGACCGTGGAAGCAGGTTCTTCCGAACTGAAAATGTCCGAATTTTACCGTTGGGCGGAACCGCTGTCGAGTTCTTTTTCCCGTGTCTTGGCTGACGACTTGTCGCTCTACCTGCCTAAATCGGTCGTCAAATACAAAACCCTGAGCAGCGAGAACTTCACCTATACGATCACGCTCGAAATCAATAAAATGGATGCCGTTTTGGGGCGGAAACTGGAACTTGACGTCTGGTGGACGGTGTATAAAAACGGCCGTGTCGCCGTTCGCGACCGTACCCGCCTGTCTTCGCCGCTGGGCGACACTTACGAAGACCTGGCCGGCCGCCAGAGCGCCCTGATTAATGAACTGGCGGGACAGATCGCTGCCCGGCTGGCAAAAATGTGAGTGCGGATATGCCGGAAAGAGCGGACATTGAACGGGTTTGGGGCCATTATGGCATCAACGGCCGGGTTGTCGGCGAACGGCGCGGGCCGCTGCTGCAACTGACGGAATTTGAGCCGGCGGCCGGCACCAAGATTAAAAAACTTGCATCCGCGCTTGACGATATTGCACGTGAGCTGAAAGTTTCTTCCGTTAACGTGGAGCCGGTACCCGGCAGCAACTCCGTATGGCTCGAAATTCCGGCGGAAACTCCGGAAACCGTTGATTTTGCAAGTTTGGCCGACAGCCGCGCGTGCAAGGAATTTAAAGCCGCGCTGCCGCTTTGTCTGGGAGTTGACGTACGCGGCGAACCGGTAACGGCCGATCTGGCCAAAATGCCCCATCTGCTGGTAGCCGGAACCACCGGTTCGGGCAAGTCCGTCGGCCTGAATACCTTTATTCTGTCGCTGATCAAAGCCAAAAAGCCGGAGGAAGTGCGGTTTGTGCTGATAGATCCGAAAAGGGTTGAGTTCGGCATTTACGACAATCAGCAATACATGCTGGCGCCGGTGGTGACCGACAACCGGCAGGCGGTCGAAATGCTGGCGCGGCTGGCCGACGAAATGGAACGCCGCTATCTGCGGCTGCGGGAAAGCATGACCCGCAATATTGCCGAATATCATTCCCGCGTCGGGCTGATGCCTTATATCGTCTGTATCATTGACGAATTTGCCGATCTGGCGGCGACCGGGCCGGAAGCGGAAAAATACGTGCGTCTGCTGGCGCAAAAGGCTCGTGCCTGCGGAATTCACCTGATTGTGGCTACCCAGCGCCCTTCCGTCGACGTGGTTGCCGGTGTGCTGAAAGCCGATTTCCCCTGCCGGCTGGCTTACAAGACGGCAAGCGCGGCGGATTCCCGCACCATCTTGGATACGGGCGGCGCGGAAAAGCTTCTCGGCCGCGGAGACGCTCTTTATCTTGACGGCAGAGGACGGCTGCTGCGTCTGCACGGCGCCTATGTTGCCGACAACGACATCCGGACGCTGCTGGAACCCTGGCGGGGAAAAGCCGTGCCGCTTTTGCCCGAAAAACCGGCGGAAAGGGAAAAACAAACGGAAATCCCCGTTGCAGGGAAACAGGAACCGGGAATTTTCCGGCGGCTGCTCGGTTGGTGGAGTTCGCTCAAAGTACGGGAAAGAAAAAGCATCATATCCGGTTTGAGCCGGCTGTTTAACGGCATTGTCGGCCGCCGTTCCCGCAAGTAAGACGGAAGTTGTGAAAATGTCATCGTATGCGGACGCGGCAAACCGGGTAATCGGGTGTTGGTTTTGTTATAATGTCCGTTATCATAAGAAAACCCCGGCTTTTGCCGGGGTTTTTGAAAATGCGGACGGTTATCTGACATCGGGATTTTCTTGTTCGGAAGGCAGAACCGGAGCGGGAGCTTCGGTCATGGCGTCATCTTCATTTTCGTCGGTATCTCCCTCTTCGGCTTCATCGTCTTCTTCATTATCTTCATATCCGTTTTGACTTGTCGGTTTTGTCGAAATGTCTTGAGGAGCGCTGGAAGCGCCTACCGTCGGGACGGTATCGGCATCTTTTACGGGATCTTCCGCCGGAGTGCTTACGTTAACGGCTTCGGACTTTTTTTCGACGGCCGGAGGCATGTTGCGGTTTTCCGACATCGGATCCGGTTTCATTCCGTGCCGCATTCTTTTCCTTTCCATATGACGGGCTTTGCCTTCCGCTTTGATTTTTTCAAACTCGGCCTTTTGCTCCGGCGTCAGAATGCTTTCAAAAGCCTCCATGTTGGATTTTCTGATTTCGTTCATCTGGATTCTGATTTCTTTCATCTGATCCATCAGATCCCTGATTTTGACCTGGTCGGCTTTGCGGCGATCTTGCATGGCCAGATATTGTTCCTTGGAGAGGTTCAGACGGTCGGCGAGCTTTGCCTCCATCATTTCGTGTGTCGGCCGGTCGGGACGCATCGGCGGCATTTTGCCGTCGGCGGCTTCGGCGGCGGCCGCACCCGTCAGCAGGGCAGCGAAAGCAACGGTTAAAACGATTTTGTTCATGTTCATTCTCCTTTTAAATAACTGAGTTTTTGACTTAATATCTGCCTGGCATGAAACAGGCGGGATTTTACGGTTCCGACCGGAACACCGGTCTTGCGGGCGATCTGTTCCTGGCTCAAACCCTCAAATTCAAACAGAATAATAACTTTGCGCATTTTGGCGGGCAGTTCGTCCACCGCTTTCAAAATCAGCTTCTGTCGCATTTTGGCATTGATGATTTCTTCCTGCGAATAACCGGACCGGATCGTTTCCAGCGTTTCATCGTCGCAGATTTCCGTACATTTCTGCCGGTATGCCCGCGATTTGAAATAATCCCGGCAGACGTTTGCCGTAAGGGTCGCGACCCATTGTCTGAACCTGCCTTCTTCCTGATAGCTGCCAAGGCTGCGCCAGGTTTTGATATAGACTTCCTGTTCGATGTCTTCGTTGTAAGAACCGGTAAGTTTGCGGATGATCGCTCTGACCAGTCCTCTGTTTTCCGAGATAAATTCTTTCATTTAACTTACCATCAGCAAACCAAAGTCATCAACCGGAAGTCCCATGTCTTTAATTACCGAATCCTGCTCGACGGAAACGATCTGATTTTCCAGCATGGAAAGCAGCGTTTCCGTTCCGTATTCTCCGAAGACGGGGCTTTTTTGCGGAAGTGCAAAATTAATGCCCGCCGTTAAAACCAGCATACAGACAACGGCTTTGATCCGGTTGTTACGTTTTTTGCGTGCAAAATAAAGCGGCTTTGCCTCTTGCAGCAGTTTTGAGATGTCATTCATATGTTCCTCCATACAATTGCTGTAACGAAGAGAGCCTGCCGCCGGTTCATTTTTTTTTGTAAACCGTCGGCGCCGCTTTTGTTTTCCTATTTGCCGAAAGCCGTTTGGTAAACTTCCAAAACCAATTCTTTGCTGCAGGGGCGGGGGTTGCCGCCGGTGCAGACGTCGGCCATTGCCGCCTCGGCAAGTGCGTCGAGGTCTTCTTCTTTGACGCCGATTTCTTTTAACGTCTGCGGAATGCCGACGTCTTTTGACAACTGGCGAACGGCGTCGACTGCCGCCCGGCGATATTCTTCCTGCGTCATTTCATCTACGCCTCTGACGCCCATTGCGCGGGCGATTTCGCGAAATTTTTCGCCGGTATGGGAAGCGTTAAATTCCATAACGTAGGGCAGCAGAACGGCGTTGGCCACGCCGTGCGGCGTGTCGTAGAAGGCGGAAAGCGGATGGGCCATGCCGTGCACGACGCCGAGTCCGACGTTGGAAAAGGCCATTCCGGTGACATATTGGCCGAGAGCCATGTCTTCGCGTCCTTTGGCATCGCCTTCGACCGATTTTCTTAAGGAGCGGGCAATGATTTCGATCGCCTTGAGGTTAAGCGTGTCGGAAAGTTCCCATGCCGCAAGCGTGGTATATCCTTCAATTGCGTGCGTCAGCGCGTCCATGCCGGTGGCGGCGGTCAGCCCTTTGGGCATTGAGGCCATCATGTCCGGGTCGACGATGGCTACGACCGGAATGTCGTGCGGATCAACGCAGACGAACTTGCGGCGTTTTTCCTCGTCGGTGATAACATAGTTGATGGTGGTTTCGGCGGCGGTCCCGGCAGTGGTGGCCACGGCGATGACCGGCACGCTCTTGTGTCTGGTCGGCGCCGTTCCTTCCAGGGATACGACGTCGGCAAATTCCGGATTGTTGATGATAATGCCGATTCCTTTGGCGGTGTCCTGCGGCGATCCGCCGCCGACGGCGATCATATAGTCGGCTCCTGCCGCCTTGAATGCTTCCACGCCGGCTTTGACGACGCCGACGCTGGGATTGGCCTTGACGCCGTCGAACACGGCATAGGCGAAGCCCTCGGCTTCAAGCAGGTCGGTTATTTTTTTGACGACGCCGAATTTGATCAAATCGGCGTCGGTAACGATTAAAGCCTTGTTGAAACCGCGGCTTTTGATTTCGTCAATGATCGCCGCAGCGGCGCCCTGGCCGTGGTAGCTGGTTTCGTTTAAGATAAAACGTTTGGCTGTCATCATTTTTCCTTTCAGAATAGTTATAATAATCATTAATTAAGGTAGTCTCGGTTTTTGTAATTTGCAATAAAAATATCTTTGTTGTCTTTAGCGAAAAATTAAATTATAATCGGCAGCATACAGCTATTGAGGAGTCGCAAGCATGACATTGGAACTACGCCCCAACGAATACGTCAAAATTGAAGTCCATTTCAGTTATAAGGTATTTGTGCTGCCGACTTTGCTGATGTCGATCGGCATTTTGATGTTTCTCGCCGTGTGGAGCGGCGTCGGCGAAGGGGAACGGTTCCGTTTTATCGGTCATATTTATTCGGTGGCCGGCATTATGATGATGATCGGCGGCCTTTTGTTCATTCCCTACATCTACAAACGGGTTGACAACAAGTTGAAAATCTATGCGGTAACCAACCAGCGGGTTTATGTCCGCCGCGGCATCATCAACATCAAGGAAAAGGATATTCCTCTGGCCAAAATCAACGACGTGCAGATCGTACAGAGTCTGGTGCAGCGTCTGTTCGGCGCCGGTGACGCGATCGTGCAGGTCGGCAACGACGAAAGCAGCATGATCATTCAGGATATTGCCCATCCGCGGGAATTTCGCGACACCATCATTTCGGCGATATACGAAGCCGCGGCCGAGCAGGAAGCTCGCGCCCGTCAGCAGCGCTATTACGAACAGCAGCAGCGCCGGCTTGAGCAGCAACAGGAATACGGCGGTTATCCGCCGCCGCCCTCCGGAGATTTCGGCGGATACTGACAGCCTTTGAAATTCCCCGTTCCGACGGGGAATTTTTTGTGTTTCGAACGTCTGCGTAAACGGGGGAATGCAGACCTTCCGGCCCGGTCCTCGGGCTTGCGAAGCTTTTGGGGCGTCAAGCGAAGTTCAAAATGGCTGATGCCGCTTGCCTATGCCGGTGAAAGTTTATTGCCTGCCTGACGGAAAACCCCGGGTTTGTTCGGGGCAGAATGCTTAAAGTGTCGGGACAACACCGTCCCGCGCCTTTAATCACGGTCGGAAAGTAAGCTTTGTTGTGTTTTGGAGCCCCGGTTTGCCGGGGGATATCCATGCTTCAAACGTCTGCATAAGCCGACGGATGCAGACGTGCCTGTGTCTTTATGCTCTGAAAGGGACGCGGAACAGACACGGTGCGGAAAACGGAGCACCGCGTTCATGCCGCAAACTCATTGCCGAATCACCGGACAAAGGCGGAAAATGTTCTGCCGGGCGGGAAAAGGTTCGAAAAACGCCCCCAAAAGAAAGAAGGCCTTCTTAAATCTCGTTGTTTTTGGCTTTTTGCAGCCAGTCGTTAATGTTCATGCCTCCGCGCACGGTAGCCGGCCGGGGTTTTTCTTTATTGTGCGGGTCCCCGGCATCGGGCGGAATCGGCATGCCGGATATGTTCGGCATCGGTTCTTTGCCGCGCGCGATGGCGAGGTTGTCTGTCTGCCGGTCGGCAAGCTGTATGTCAAGGTCGTCTTTTTCTCCTCCCATGATAACCGCGCTTAAGGCCATGTCGGACACTTTTTGCAAATCGGCGTCGTTTAAGTTGTGAATATCCAGCGCGCTGCGCATAATGATCATGTCTTTGCTGGTTTTTCTTTCCTTAATCGATTCCGCCAGCCAGCGGGGATATTTGTAGAAAATGCGGAAAGCCTTGTCGTCCATCAGGAAAATAAGCTTGAACGGCTCTGGTCCGGAATTGTCGAAAACGCCTGCAATGTCGCTTCGCTTCAGCATTTCGGGAAAATTCTTCATGATTTTAGGATAACGCCGGGTGAGGTCTTTGTAGGGCACGTCGTGTCCGCCGCTGGCAACCCGCGCTCTCACCCGCCAGTATGAAAGCCACGGGTCGGAAAGGCCTATAAATACGGTGGCAATTTTAAATCCTTTTTTGCGGGCGGCATCCATAAAACGAAGATGAACCTTGCCCGAGGAGGTTGTTTCGTAAACGAAGCTGGTGCGGCTTTCAAGATGTTTTTCCACTTCTTCGTAGGTGATTTTGCCGGCGCTCAACATGTTGTCGTTCGGGTTTTCGTCGGGTTCGGAAATTTCTTTGGCGATGTTGTCCATATTGATAAACGGCGCGTTTTTCATCAGCGGGTCATCTTTGATTACCAAATCGTAAAAGGTGGATTTTCCGGCGCCGTTCGGTCCGGCGATAATTACCATCCAGGGGTGTTTTCTTTTTTTCATTTCAATTTTCCCGTGATTACTTCTTCATGTTTTTCGTTTAAGGTGACGATCAGTTTTTCGCCGTCTTCCGTTTCCTTGATAAAAAGTCCGTTTTCCTTGTAGTAACGCGGATAGCCTACCTTTTCTTTCCAGGCTTGTTCGTTGTTCATTTTGCTCAGTTTTCTTTTCAGATATTCCATCATTTTTTTCGGTCCGTAACGGTTAAACGTGCAAGATGTAAGGAACTGCCTCGGCCAGACTTTCCGTGGCGCCTTCTTCCGAGCCGTCGTCGGGGTCGACGAGGCGGTATTTTTTGTTTTCGGCGTCGTAAATCAGCCTGAACGCGTCGTTATAGCCGAGGACGAGTTCTCCGGCGGCGAGATTTTCCTTTTCCCGGACATTATAATCCAGAATATCCGGAAAAAAAGAGCTTTCGGTATTAATGCCCAAAATAAAACAGCCGTTGTTGGACAAACCGTTGAAATTGCGCAGCAGCGTATGATATTCGGCGGCGGGTTCGGGAAAACCGGCTTCTTTCAGCTTCAGCACCCCGATTGCGATTTTGACTTCGCTGGTCGGCCGGTTGCGTCCGATTTCTTCGTTTTGTTTCAGATAATCGATTAATTCCTGCATTGTCATGCCGACATGCTCCTGCTGTTGTTTTGAATGTTTTGAATGATCAGCCGCTGATCGTTCGGTTGTTTTTCGTCCTTTTCCGCTTCCTGCCGCCGGTCGTTGCTTTGTCCGTCCTTGACGTTTTCGATGATCATCATGTCTTCGCCGAAACCGAGCATGCAGCGAACGCCCGGCTGCGGTTCCAGGCGAACCATGGTGCGGCGGACGTCGCCGTTTGAATCCTTATCTTTGAATACCATGTCGGCGGAGTGGATGCTGCCGTGGACGGAAGCGGCCTTGTCGTTGGCGTCGGAAAGTCCGTGGGCGCGGTTGACGGCGTCAAACAAAGTGCCGTTGCTGACGATGCACATGTTTTCATAAGCGTTGACGTCGGCGTAAGACTTGCCTTCCGCTTCAAACAGGCGGCAGTCTTTGATGTTGATGATGTGGTGAACGTCAATTGCCGGCTGGTTGGCCCATTCCGGATGTCTTTCCAGCTCTTTGGACATGTCGGTCAGACCGCTTTGCGACATTTTGTTGACGAGGGCTTCGACATAAGCCTTGTCAATGCCCGGCATTTTCAGCATCATGTCCTTGAATTGCGGATTTTCTTTGATGAAGCGTTTGACGTTTTCCTGTTTGGCGCTGGTACAGACGGGAACCTCTTTTCCGCTTCTGTCTTTATAGGTCAGCGGATTGCCGTTTTCGTCCCTGGCCTGAAACAGCTTGGCAAAACCAAGCCCCTTTTGCGCGGCACAATGGTTGAACATCAGGTATTTGAAATCGTTAATGTTCATTTCCGGCAGAATTTCTTTCGGCACGCCGGCCTTGGCCAGTGCCGCTTTCAGTTTGTCCTGCATCTCCGCCAGCCGCGGCTCTTCCTTCATCGCCTGCCAGACGGTGGAACTCTCCAAATCATAATCTTCCGCCTTGCCCGGGGTGCCGGCGTATTTGTACGGATAGTTGGCGATATCGGCAAATTTCGGCGAATAATTGCCCATCGGCTTTTCCACGCCGCCGTTGAAAACCATCCGCGCAATAACGCTCTTGTCGGTTTTGGAAACCGCCGTTCCCACCCGCAGGTTCAGATGGTGCAGCGCGGCAAAAGCGCGGAGTTCGCCTTCTTCTTTTTCTCCGTTGGTGGCGCGGAAAGCGGCGGTCAGCCGGTTCAGCTCTTCGCCGATTTCCTTGTCGCTTAAAACCGACGCGGCATTTGCTGCTGCTTTGTTTTCTTCGGCAGCTGCCGTCTTTGCTTTTTCTTCCGTCGTTTTGTTTTGGTTGAAAATCTGCTCTTTACGGTTAAGCAGCTCGTAGCCCCATTTCTCGTGTTCGTCTTTGCGGCTGTTCAGAGCGTTGTTCTGCTCCTTGTACTTATTTCTACGGGCATTCGGATTGTCGCCCCGCTTCTTGTTGTCGTCCCGTTTCTTGTGTTGTTCGGGATCGCGGTGCATGGAAACGCGTTTGGCGAAATCTTTGTCAGAGGAGAATTTGCCCATCTCTTTTTGCCTTTATCAGTCTATTTTCTGTCTATTATAACATGGTCTTGTCTAAAATCCAGCTAATTTTAAAAAAATTGTATTTTTTCCGTTTTTGGTTATAATCGGTTCAGCAATATTTTTGGGAGGAAGGAAAAAAATGAAAATACACGAAGGTTTTGCCGAAATTGCCGACCGCTTTGACGTGCTTTTGGTTGATGCGTACGGCGTGTTTTGGGACGGCGGGCGTTTCTTTCCCGGCAGTCTGGAGGTGATGGAAGAGGCCGTAAAGAAAGGGCGTCAGGTTTGCATTCTGTCAAATACCACTTCGCTCAGCGCCGATTCTGTTCGTTCTTACGAAAAAAAGGGAATGTTTGCCGGTCGTCATTATACCGATTTTGTCACTTCCGGCGACGTTTTCAGGGAAGCCGTGCTGGCGGAAAAACTGGACATCCCCGGCAAAAACATATATATCTGGGGTACGCCGCGGGCTGCTTTGTTTGCGGACAGCGCTTATCGCGTTGTGCCTGATGCCGATGAGGCCGATGCCTTTTATATTTCCATTCCTCAGCTGACGACGGAAGAAAAGGAAGCGTTTCCGTCTTTGTCCGGCCATTTTTACCTTTCTCGCCTGACGGCGGAAGGAGAAGCTCCGCTGTGGGACAGTTTGGTTACGGAACCTTTTAAGGATTCCCTTTTGCAGATGCGGCAGCGCGGTCTGCCGGCTCTGTGCGCCAACCCCGATTACCGTGCGTTTGAAAAACCGAAGGACGGCGGCGAGCCGCAGCCGGTAGTCCGACAGGGAACGATTGCCGAAATGTATCGCCGGATGGACGGACGGGTGGTCGAGTTCGGCAAGCCGCATGCAAACATTTATCAATATGCTTTCCGCAAATTGGGAATATCCCCTTCCGGCCGGGTTGCCATGATCGGCGATACTTTCCGTACCGATATGGCCGGTGCGTTAAATGCCGGAATTTCCGCCGTTTGGTGCGTGGAAACCGGCATGAGCCGTTATGAGGCGGAGCAGGGCGTTTCCCTTGAACGGCAGGCCGGCAGCAGACTGGCGGATGTGTATATGGTCAAATCTTTCGGCGGCGGTTATGCCGCCCGGCCGGAACTTTCCGCCCTCAGGTCCCGTGAGGGCGGCTGTTCGCGCTGACAAATAATCATCCGTCGGCCTTTGAAATCGGAAAAACAATGCCTATTTTTTATTGAGAAGAGATTTTAAAGGAGAAAAAATATGGCTGAACCTGTCACCCCCGTCAACGGGGAAAAGTTGCAAACCGCCGGTTTCTGGCATTTGTTTGCCGGCATCATCATGGTGATTCTCGGCTTTTACGTTTGGTTTAATCCGGTGGCCAGTCTGCTCGGACTGGCGCTCTATATCGGCATTGCCTTCATCGTTGTAGGCGCCGGCTATTTTCTGGCTTCCTTTTCCTATCAGTCAGGCTGGTACCTGCTGGTGGGGTTGTTGGATATTCTGGTCGGGGTCATTTTGGTAGCCAACCTGGGGGTTACCGCGGCCACGCTGCCGATGATCTTTGCCTTGTGGTGTCTGGCGGTCGGTGTCATTCAACTGGTGACTTCTTTCCAGCTGAGAAAGATCGGAGCGCCCTGGGGCTGGAGTCTCGGCATCGGTATTTTGGGTATTCTGTTTGCCTTTATGATTCTGATTTTTCCGAGCATCGGCGCCGTTACCATTACCACGCTGATGGGGATGTACATCATTTTGTACGGCGCTTTTGCCATTGCCGAATATGTCTATGCGCCGCGGTAAACTCTTTGCCGCATTTGCGATCGTTGGCAAAATACCGAAAAGCGGGGTTCGAACCCCGCTTTTCGGTAAAACATGAAAAACGCGCGCCGGTTGCAAAAGCAGCTTCGGCGCCGGCGAAACTTCAATCCCGCTGCCGTCTTTCCCGCAATATTTCTGCCGTCAGCCGCTGCTGTTCCTTCTCGTGTTTTTTCAGGTCCTTTAACGTCATTTTGTCAGCTGTCCGGATGCCGGCCTTGGCCAGGTCATGGTTGAATGCCGCCAGATTGTCGGCGTTGAGCAGCATTCTCATATCGCCGATTTTGACCAGGGCGAGCGTCTGCTTTTCCAGAGATTTGTCAAGCCGGCCTTCGGCAATCAGCTTCTGCGTCAGTTTCTTGCTGAAAGGCATGTTTTTGAGAATAAAGACATGCGGTTTGCCGTAGCGCTGACCGCTGCTGCCCCGGCGATTGTGGGTGCGCAGATTGTAAACGAAGTCGCAAAATTCCTTGTTGCCGATCTTCATCGCGACATGCCCGTAACGCGTGGTTCCCTTTTCCCAGGCGATGACGGCGCCGTCGGGCAGCGAACGGAAATTGTTCATTTCCGCTTCGACTTCGGTGAAATTTTCGTTGGCCTGAAAGCCGGTGACGGCACGGTAGGCGAAGCGCTGGGCGTCGATGGTGATGCCGTGTTTGGCAAAGAAAGACTTTACGGCGCCGAGGCAATAAGTCTGTTGTCCTTTTTTGGGTACGCCGCGTTTGGCCGTTTTCTGCGCCGTTTTCTGGATTTGTTCGTTCAGTTCGCACTGGCCGATTTCCGCCAGTTCCTCGGCGGTGAAAGTGCGGCCTTCCAGGTTAAAGTTGCCGGCGATGTTTTTGTTGCTGCTGATCAGTTGTTCGCTCATCAGCGACGTCATGTCAACGGTGTCGATGCTGTCGGCTCGCTCCGTTTTGACGGCCGGGGCGGTGATCGTCGTCTTTTCTGACGAAGAAGAAGATTCCGCGGGCGGGTTGGAACCTGTCGCGCTGCCGTTGCCGATCAGCGTCGTCATCAACATTGCCAGACGCAGCGATCCCTGCCTGATTTTGTCGCCCGCCTTCTGCGCCAGTTTTTTCCATCGTTCTTTGTTCAATTCGCTCACCGCCTTTTTATCATAAAATATTTGTCTTCTTTTGTCTAATTTTAACATATTGATTTTAATTTGTAAATCGGTTTTGTATTGAAAAAACGCTTTGTTTTGCCGCTTTAAAAGGTGTTTTTTCGTCATACGCGGAGAAAATGAAAAAAACATGTCCGAAGGTTATAAAGCGCCCGCTGTGGAAAAATGACGGGAATCGTCGGCGTTGACCGGCCGTCCGGGGACGGGAGAATTTGGTGCCCGGCCCCGGGAATCCGGCAGGTGGTGCCTGCAACAAAGCGGCTATGCGCCGCAACCGTGAAGCGTTTGCGGCGGCAGCTGTATGTCCGCGGGTCATGAGCGGGACGGAGAGTCCGGATGTTTCGCCCCCTGTTTCGGGCATTCCGCCGTCAATGTCCGTCATCATGAGCCGTCCGGCCCATGACCCGAAATATGCCGGAGCGGAAAAGGAAAACGCGGCCGGCGTTGCGGCGGCGAAAACGGTTATGTCGGTCGGTACTTATACCAACGGTACGATCCCCGACATTGCCGTCGTCGGGCAGGGAGCGCCACAGTTGGTTCAACTCTGTGTACGCAAAGATGATGCATTCAACCGCCGTATCTGTGACGAAGCGGAAAAAACGGCGCCAAAGCGGCCGGCGTTGCCGTTGATGCCGCCATTGATGGCAATGTGAGGCGAAGGCTTAAAAATACCCTTACCGACGGACAGTCCGGAAATTCCCGGCGCCGGTGCGGGGAGGTCGATTGCGGAAGTGTTTGCTGCGGCCGGCGGAAAAGTATGCCGGACGATGCGGCGGAATTTGCCGCTTGTGTCAAACTGCCGGCGATGGCCAAAAACATTCAAAGCGCCGCCGATGCATTGACGTCGACTGCCGCCGACATATCGGCGGTTTGTGGGACAATCACGGCGGCCGTCGGCTGACGGCGGGTCCGCTTTCTTTGCCGCGCTGACAAAATTGCCCGGGCGGTAAACTACCGCGTACCGGTGATTTTTGACGGCGGCGCCCGCCGCGGCCGGCACGTTTTCAAAGCACCGTCCGCCGGTACGGATATCGTTGCCGACGGCCGTCCGGTACGGTTCGGCAGTGCGGGTGCCGCGGCATTAAAGCGATGTTTGATTTTTTTTGCCGGCGAACCGAAAATGGCGATGACGTCGGCGGGGACGGGCAATATCGAAACGGTGCGGAAACCGTCGTTGCTTTTCCGCCGGTGAGGTCTGTGCCGAAACATAAGTCTTTTGCCGCCGACGGCCGTCCGTGTCCGTCTTTTGTCCCGCACCGTTCTGCCGGGCGTGCTTTGCCTGTCTTTTCCGAAACGTAAAAATCCCCGCCGACAGCGGGGATTTTTCTTTGATTGGCGCCCAAAACCTATTGTGCCGCCTGTGCTTGCTTGCCCGGCAGTTCTTTGATCACCAGCGCCTGCAGCGCCAGCACCGCGAGCAGGAAGATCAAATTGCTGGAAAAGCCGAACCAGCCCAAAACCGTAAAGACGACGTTGGTGGCAATAAACGCCAGCGTGCTCAGCCGCATCCTCAGATCAAAGTCGTATTGTTTCCTGAAAATGGCGGAAACAATGTACGAACAGGTAGCGTAAAAGATGACGACGATGAAGTAGAGGATAAAAAATGCAACAAATCCGAACAAACCGACAAAAACGACGGCCCAGTTGACAACGGAATGAAACGTGTCGGTATAGTCGCCTTGCGGAAAATAAGAAGAATCTTCCAGTTCGTAAACTCTGGTCTGAGTGCGTTGGACGACATAAAGTGCCCGTTTGGTCAGGTACAGCCCTTCTTTTAAACCGGACGTATCCAGAGAATCTACGGTGGTATCCATGGTTAAGTTGAAACTTTCCGCATCCGGAACTTTTCCTTCGCCGAGAACGAAGGTGTAGTTCCTGACCGTATTTTCCGGCTCGGTTACAATGCCGTTTTCAATTCTGATCGGCAGAAAAGCGTCTGCCGCCTTTTGTGCGGCGGGAACAAAAAACTGATCGCCGGCAAACTTGGTGCCGACGGCATAGAAAACGGCGACGATCAGTGAAAACAGCAGCAGGAACTTAAGGCCGAGTCCCTGTCCGCGGGAAATGTAATTGATGATTTTTTCCATTATTTTGCTTTCGTTAATGATTGTATCTGTTCTTTTTATATAATCATTTCCGGCAAATGGCAACGGCTTTTATCTTTCAAAGTTCAGATAGCGCGGGTTGTAAAGTAATGCGTCCGGGCAGCCGACGGCATAACCGATGTTTTCCTCGCGGCCGTCAGCGTTTTCGGCAAACAGGTGCGATACGTCGACTTCCTCGCCGTTGATAAGAACGCGGCAAAGGTCTTTTTCGTCGCAGACGATGCCGGTTGAGCGCACACCGATCAGCCGGTGGAACGGACTCAGGCATTTTTCGCAGTATTCGGCGACCATAATCTGGTTTTTCAGAATCTGCAATGCCCGTCGCGCCTTTTGCTGCGGCAGATCCATACAGCCTGCCTGTGCTGCCGAAGCCGCCGCGCACAACGCAAAGACGATGGCCGAAGTTTTAAATTTCATCGCTCTGCTCCGGCGCCGGTTTGATTCTGGCCTTGATGCGGGTGATGCGCATGTTGTCGATCCCGATCACCTCATATTCGCAATAGACGTCTTCCACTTTGTCGCCCACTTTC
Organism: Azospirillum sp. 51_20; assembly: GCA_001917175.1. Classification (GTDB taxonomy): domain Bacteria; phylum Pseudomonadota; class Alphaproteobacteria; order RF32; family CAG-239; genus JAFUYI01. The sequence goes on along the minus strand of MNTV01000025.1, from coordinate 34,749 downwards.
GGCAGCCGTCCGAGCAGGCCGAAAACATAACCGCCCATGGTGCTTTCCTCGTGTTCGCATTCCGGCAGCCCCATGCTGTCGAAAGCGTCTTCGACCAGCACCACGCCGTCAAATTCGCAGACTTTGTCGTCAATTTTTTTGATCGGCTCGTCGGTAATGTCGTCGTGCTCGTCCATAATGTCGCCGACCAGTTCTTCCAGAATGTCTTCCATTGAAAGCAGTCCGGCAGTGCCGCCGTATTCGTCGACCACGATGGCCAGATGCACGTGACGCAGCATCATCTGATGCAAAATTTCGGAAATCGACTTGTTTTCCGGCACGAACAATATCTTGCGTGCAAGCTTGGTCAGAATATCCTTGTCGTTTTCGTCGCCTTCATATTCCAGCAGATCGCGGATATGCAGCATGCCGATGATGTGGTCTTTGTCCTTGTTGCAAAGCGGAAAACGGGTGTGATTGTGCTTTTTGATAAAATCCATCGCTTCCGTAAAGGTATAGTTCTGATAAAGGCACTTCATATCCTGCCGGGGAATCATGATTTCATGTGCGTAGATTTCCGAAAAATCAATTGCGTTTTGAATAATTTCGCCTTCGGTATCGTCAATAACGCCGCCTTTTTTGGAGGCATCGATGATCAGTTTGATTTCCTCTTCCGAATGAGCGTCATCGTTTTCGTTTGACTGCTGAACACCCATCAGGTGCAAAATGCCGGCCGTTACTTTGTCAAAAACCCAGATGAACGGCGAAAAAATATGTTTGAAAACATAAAGCGGTTTGGCAATGACAAGCGCATAGGTTTCGGTGTTCTGAATAGCCAGCGACTTCGGCACCAGTTCGCCGAGCACCACGTGCAAAAGGGTAATGAAACCGAAAGCGACGCCGAAGCTGACCGAATGCAGCAGTACCTTGTTGTCGGCAAAATAATGTCCGAACAGGTCTTCCAGCAAGTGGGAAACCGCCGGTTCGCCGATCCAGCCGAGACCGAGCGAGGCCAGCGTGATGCCAAGCTGGATGGCGCTTAAATAGGTATTGAGATTTTCGGTGATTTTAAGTGCGATTTTTGCCCGTTTATTGCCGAAGTGGGCCAGTTCTTCCAGTTTTGTGCGGCGGATCTTGACGATGGCGAATTCTGAAACGACGAAAAAAGCATTGGCAAACACCAGCAGCAAAACCAGGGCCAGATTAAAAACGTATACGTATACGGGACTCATGATTGATTAATTTTGGAACCTCATTTTATTTTAACATTTGCCTATGCTACAGGCTGGTACCGTGCTTGTCAATAGCTTTTAGCTCAAAAAAATGATGAAATCAGGCAGTTAAGGCAGAATCTCGATTGTCGTGCCGTCGGCAACCATTGACCAGATCTCTTCGATTTCCTCGTTGGTAACGGCGATGCAGCCGGCCGTCCAGTCGCGCAGAAGATGGGCGCTGCCCAAAAACGGGGCTTTGTTCGGCAGTCCGTGAATCATAATGTCGCCGCCCGGGGAAAAGCCTTTTTCCGCCGCCTCCCGCCGGTCTTCCGCACTGGGGTAGGAAACCCGGAGCGACAGGTAAAAACGGCTGTTCGGATTGCGGCCGGAAATGCGGTATATGCCTTCCGGCGTTTTGCCGTCGCCCTCCCGCAGCTTGTCGCCGACCGGCGCAAAGCCGAGGGCGATGCGGTATTCTTTCAGGTTCTGTCCGTCTTTTTGCAAATACAGTTTTCTTTCGGCTTTTTTGACCAGTACCTTATCCGCCTGAACGGCCGCCGGCGCCGGCAGTTTTTTATGACGGGGCAGAATGACAAACGCCGCGGCGGCAACCGTCAGCACGGCCAAAATTCCTGCCGCGGCCGTTTTCGTTTTAAAGTTCATTGCAGTTTTCCAGTTGTTTCATCAGGTTGGCTTTTTTCAAAACATCGGGACTGTAGAGCAGGGCAATTTCCTCTTCCCGGCTCAGGTCCATTTCCAGCCCGTGATTGATGTAGTTTTCCAGTTTGATCTTGGCCATTTCCAACGCCTTGGTGCCAAATTCCGGTGCCGGGCCGTTAACCGGCAGCATCAAAATGTGCAAAGCGTTGAGTACGCTGTCGTCGACTATGTTTTCTACCCCGAACTTTTGTTCGTTCCGGTGTGACAGCTGTTTTTTAAAATCGAGCGCTTCGGTTAAGATTTCCGGCACCCGGATTTCTTCCGGAATAATGAAATATTTGTGTTTTCTGGCCGCTATGCCGGTTTTTTCGCGGGAAGAAATCATCGAGATCGGGATTGAAAGCATCAGTCCGACGGTGATCGGCAGCATCCACCAGAACAGGCTGTGGGCATATTTCCAGACAATGACGGTGGTAGCGGCGCCGAGGATCGTGTGCCAGCGGTGGCGTGCCCAGGCTTCCCGGAAAGAAGTGCCGGTTTCGTCCCGGTTCTGGGTATTCCAGCCGGCGTCGATGCCGGCGAAAATGTCAAATACGAATTTGCTTTGGAACATCATCATGATCGGTGCCGACAGCGCGCTGAAGACAATTTCCGCCAGCACGCTCTTGACCGCCCCGAAAAAGCCGCCGATGTCCTTGAATTTGTTTTGCGTCAGATAGACGATTAACCCCAGGAATTTGGGAAAAACAAGCATGAACATGGAAAGGACGAACAGACTGATGGTACCGAATTTGTCAAAAATCGGCCAGGTCGGGAACAGCGTGTAATAAGTCGGGAAATATTCCGGCTGAAAAATGTTGCGTCCGAGCGCTGTTGCCAGTCCCACCAGCAGGAAGGAAAGCCACAGCGGGGAAGACAGATAGGACATGATGCCGATGATGAAATGCACGCGGCTGACCGGGTGCAGGCCTTTGGAAACGAGCACTTTCATATGCTGCATGTTGCCCTGGCACCAGCGGCGGTCACGCACGGCGAAGTCGATCATCGACGGCGGACATTCTTCGAAGCTTCCTTTTAATTCCGGCAGCAGCCAGGCCGACCATCCGCCGCGGCGGATGAGCGCCGCTTCGACGAAGTCGTGGCTGAGAATATGCCCGCCGAACGGTGCGCGCCCTTTTAAAACCGGCAGTTTGCAGCATTCCATAAAGGCTTTCACGCGGATAACGGCATTATGTCCCCAGTAGTTGCTGTCGCCCACCTGCCAATAGGCCAGCCCGGCGGAAACGATCGGGCCGTATACCTTGCCGGCAAACTGTTGAATGCGCGCGAAAAGGGAATGACGGTTGATGCACATCGGCGGCGCCTGGATGATGCCGGCGCCGGGGTTGGCTTCCATCAGCTGCGACATTCTGACCATGGTCGTTCCCGCCAGCAGGCTGTCGGCATCAAGCACGATCATAAAATCGTAAAGCGCGCCCCATTTGTTGCAGAAATCTTCGATGTTGCCGCTTTTGCGGGCGGTGTTGACCGGCCGCCGGCGGTAATAAAGGCCGATTGAGGCAGGCATCAGTTTTTTGGCTTCGAGCCAGACGCTTTCTTCTTCCACCCACACTTTGGGGTTGGTGGTGTCGCTTAAGACAAAAATGTCATAGGCGGCGGCCTGTCCGGTTTTTTCCAGATCCCGTGCCATCGCCAGCAGATTGGCAAAAACGCTGACCGGCGATTCGTTGTAGACCGGCATCAGAATGGCAGTGCGGGTTGACAGCGGCGTTTTTTCCTCCGGCCAGGCAATGCCCGGTACCTTCTTTTTGCGAAGCAGTTCGAAAAAGCCGAAAATGCTGGACCAGAAGAAAAGGGCGATCCAGGCAAAGGTGAGGATAAACAGGCCGATCATCAGAAAACGGGTAAAGAGCGAACTGTCGCTCGGGATGACCGTAATCCATTTCAAAGTGGCGAACAGGGTGCTGACAAACATCAGGCCGAAAACTTTAAGACGCCGCCGGCGGATTTGCCGCGGGCTGATGGGAACAAGCTGAGAAGTCATTTTTTCTTCCTTTTGCGGGAGCGGAAGCTCTCTATTTTCTGCGGTTTCATTTCCGTGTAATGACAAGCCGGCGCATTGACGATGAAGCGTTCGCGCATGGCTTTGGTCAGACCGGCGGGCAAATTCAGCTGCCTGATGCCCTGGACGGTACATTGTTCGGCGCCGCCGCAGAGCAGAAAGCAAAGTTTGAACTGCGCCAGCAGCTGTTCGTCGGCAAGTCCGCTTTCGGGAAAGGTTTTGCGCGCCATTTCAAGCAGAATGCCGTCGATTTTGCCGACCAGCTCGTCGCCGTCGGCCGATTGAAAGTCAAGTTGTCCGGCCACGGTCTTGACGATTGACGGCAGTTCCCGCCCGGCAAACCCCAGGCTGCAAAGGTATGCGCCGATAATGTCTTCTTTGCTCTGTATTTTTATGGCAACCATTGGTAACTCCAGATTTCGGAAATGTTTTTGCCTTTTTTGACTACCGAAGCTCGCAGTTCCGAGGTCTTGCCGTTCGGTTTGAAGTCGATGTATGCGGTCAGGCCTTTGGTTACCGGGTTGTACATCAGGTGCTTGCCGGTAATTTCCCCTTCGCTGGCGGAAACTTCCAGCGTGGCAATGCCTTTTTCCACTTCTTTTTGCATGTTGAGAATGTCGAAATCAATCACGAATTTGCGTTTGTGATCTTCCAGCATGCCGGATACGCCGCCGATTCCGGTATAGGTGGCGGTAATGTCGCCGGGAACTTTTTTGACCGGCAGTTTGGTAAACCAGTATAACCGGTACCGATAATGCAGCTCTTTCTGCGGCACGGCTTTTTCCCTGGGTACCCAGTAGGCGACGACGTTGTCGTGAATTTCCTGCTGGGAAGGAATTTCCACCAGTTCGATCCAGCCTTTGCCCCAGTCGCCGACCGGTTCCACCCAGGCGCTCGGCCGTTGTTCGTAATTGGCTTCAAAATCCAGATAATGAGCCGGCTCGCGGTCTCGTTGCAGCAGCCCGAAGCCTTTCGGATTTTCATCGACGAAAGCGCTGATGCGCAGATACTTGGAGTTGTCAAGCGGACGCCACAACCATTCGCCGTTGCCGTTTAAGACCAGCAGACCGTCGCTGTCGTGCACTTCCGGCCGGTGGTCGTCAAATTTGTTTTTGGTGTTTTCTCCGAACAGATACATGGAGGTCAGCGGCGCAATGCCCAGTTTGTTGATTTCCTTGCGGGGGAAAATTTTGGCGTCGACGTCCATCACCGTGTTTTCGCCCGGAGTGATGACAAAGGTATAGATGCCGGCCGCGCTCGGGCTGTCCAGCAGGGCGTAGACGGTAACCGACTTGTCGTTTCTTTTCGGCCGGACCAGCCAGAATTCGCGGAAGATCGGAAATTCTTCCCCGGTCTGGACGGCGGTGTCGATCGCCAGCCCGCGGGCGGAAAGGCCGTATTTCTGATGTTTGCCGAGTGCGCGGAAGTAGCTGGCGCCGAGGAAGGAAACCAGTTCGTCGTAATATTTGCGCGTGTTCAGCGGGTTGTGCAGGCGGAAGCCGGCATAGCCCAGTTCCGACAGCTCGTCGGTGTTCAGGCGGTTTTTGCCGTAGTCGAAATAAGCGGGGGAATATTTGAGCGGATGAATGCGGCCGTTGACGATTTCGTTGATCGGAACCGAGGTGAGAAACAATGAGCCGAGGTGGAAAAACTGAATTTCAAACGGCAGTTTTTTGCCGTACCAGGGGCCGTTTTCGCGGCTGAAACGAATGTCCCGGTATTGGTCGTAGTTAAGTTTCTTAAGCTCGTCCGGAAGATTGTCTGCCGGCGGAACGTAAGGTTTGGCCGCCAGCGCGGCCGCCATTTCCGTCAATTGGCCGGGGTCGAACTTCTTGTCTTTGACGGTCATCACCCTGGCCAGTTCGGCCTGCCGGAATTCCTGATATTTGTCCCACCCGGCGTTGATGCCGAGAACAACGGCGGCGGTCAGCATAATCCAGAATGTTATTTTAACGGTATTTTTCATTTTCACCTTCCAAAATTGCCGAAATTACCCCTAATACAAAGCATTTTTAACAAAAAGTCAAGAGCATGCGTTTGTTTAAGGATACCCGGGACAAACTGTTTTCAGGAGCGTTCGGCAAAAGGAGAAGCGTCTTTCGGGGCGTTCGTTCCGGCTGCCGGCCGTTCCAGATAAACGGTGCGCTGGGGGTAGGGAATGTCGATTTTCAGTTCCCGAAAACGGTTGATGATTTTTTCCCTTAAGTCGTTGGCGATGCCGGAGCGCTTGAAAACGTTGGCGGTAAAGCAGTTGAGCTGAAATTCGAGGCTGCTGTCGCCGAGGTTGTTGAAAGCGACCGAAGGTTCGGGGCTGGTCAGAACGTCAGGGTTGGAAGCGGCAATTTCCAAAAGCGTCCGTTTGGTCAGTTCAATGTCGCTGTCATAGCCGACGCCGACTTTGATGACCACCCGTCCGGTCAGTCCGGAGTAGGTGTAATTGGTCAGGCTTTGCGACAAAATCGCGGAATTCGGCACGATGACGGTCGATTTGTCCCAGGTTTCGATTTCGGTCGAGCGCATGTTGATTTTGCGTACCAGCCCTTCCTGTCCGCCGATGACCACCCAGTCGCCGATTTTGATCGGCCGTTCCCACAGAATGGTCATGCCGGCGGCCAGGTTGCCGACCATGTTCTGCAGACCTAAGCCGACCCCGAACGAAAGCGCGCCGGCGATGATGGTGATGCTGCTCAGGCTGCCGCCCATTACCGCGACGGCAATCAGGGCGGAAACGATGAACCCGAGAAAATTAATTGAGGAAACGAGCGAATTGCGTACCCCGTTGTCCATGTCTATTTTGCTTAAATTGCCGCGGACAAAGCTGTTTTTTAACAGCCCGAACAGGGAAAGCAGCACAAAAAAGCAGACGATCCCGAGAATGATAGAAGTGATGGAAATGTGAATGCCGCCGATGTTAAACCCGGTGAGAAAGCCTTTTATCCGTGCCAGCAGCAGATCGACGGAAACGCCCCAGACGGCCAGCAGGATGAGAACGGCAAACGCCCACATCACCGGCGAAAGCAGCAGTCCGAACCAGAATTCCGCCTTGCGCAGGGTCTTGTGTCCGAGGCGGAAGGTGGCAAGCCAGAAACGGAATTGCAGTATCCGGTGAAAAAGGCCGCGGATCAGTTTGTCGATAATATAGAAAACGCCGATGGCGACGACGGAAATGATAAAACGGTTGATAACGTACTCCGACAGGCGGATATATCCGAACAGGGAAACGGCAAAGGCCGCCGTCATCAGAAATGTGATAAACAGGCTGATTTTGGAGGCGGTGCTGAGGCCGTCGAGCGGCGTGTCGTCGTCAATTTCCCCCGGCACCGGCGGATTGTTGTTGTAAAGCGCCTTGCGGGCAACCAGCACCACGCAGAAGGCCTTGACCGCGTTGGCGAAAATTTTCAGTGAATAGACGATTGAACTGTCATAGTCCATCCGGCCGGCGAGGCTTTGCAGAAAGGAAACGGTGCAAACGGCCGCCGCCGAAAAGACGAGAGCCGAACTGATGCATTTGGCGCAGCCGTCGGCCACTTCGATGATCCGCCATTTGCCGTTGTCCGGCGTGAATACGGTGCGCACCGCCGCTTTTGTCAGGTAGTAGTACAGCAGGTAAACGGCAGCGGTGTGCAGCAGCAGGCCGAAAGAACCGGTGTTGACTACTCCGTTGCCCTTAAGCCAGAACAAAAAGGCGCCGATGACGGCGGCGGGAATGACGCCGCGGACGATGAACATGGCAATGCCGGCGCGCACTTTTTGCGAATAGTCGGGATGTTCGACCGCCGCGCGGTAGCCGAGGCGGCTTCTGATGTAACGGCTGAGGAAAAAGGCGGCGACAAGGGCGCCGGCCATGACGCCGATCACCGTCAGGATATTGTTGTTGACGGCTGCCTCCTTTTCCGGCGGCAGACCGCGGTACCAGCTGAAAGGCGATTTGACCAGTTCAAAGACGAAGCCGGCGAAGGTGGTCAGCGACTGCCAGAATTCTTCGGGATGAAAAATTGAGCTTTGTTTGACCAGAATATTGTCAAGCAGGCGCCGGTTGCGGATTTTTAAAATCAGGCCGTTGATTTCGTCGATCCGCGCGGCAAGCAGGTCCATCTGCGCGATCTGTGCCTTGTAACCGTCGGCTTTGCCGGCAAATTCTTTACGCTGTTTGGCAATGGCCGCCGGCTCGCTTTCGTCTTTTTCCGGTGCCGGACCAAGCGCATTCAGTTTTTTCTGCACCGAGGCCAGTTCTTCGGCATATTGTTGACGCGTTTGCTGCCGGTCGTCCTCAATGCCGGCAACTTCCTGCAAAATGGCGGCGATTTCTTCCTTGCCGGCTTTGCCGGAATTGAGTTTGGTTGCGGCGGCGTCAAGTTTTTTGTTGACTGCTGCCGGGTTGAGCGGGACAAAAGCGGGCGTTTCGGCGCCGGCGAAGGCCGGCCACAGCGCCAACAGCAGGGCGGTTAAGGATAATGTCAGTTTTTTCATCAATCGTTCCTCATATTAATTTTACAAAATATGGGAAGCGGCCGGCCGGATGAAAACAGGCCGAAAGTTCTAAAAAAACGCCGGCCGGAAAAAATATGTGGCATTTTGTTTTCCGCATATTAAAATAGGTTTTTGCAAAAGCAGACGTAAAAGGAGAAGATATGATGAAAAAAATCCTGTTGCCGGCGTTGCTGCTGGCGGCGTTCCCGGCAGCGGCGGAAGAAATCGCGGAAGACTGCACCTTCGGCGGGGTGCCGCTTTACGGCAACGTGCGGATTGTCGAGCACTTCGGGGATTTCAAAGTGCGCAAGGTTGAACATTTCGGCGACCTGAAAGTGAAATATTCTCCTTTCGGCACCGATTGCGGGGAGTGGCGCCTGGTTGACGTCGGCGAAGATTTTACGGTTGAATTTGTCATTATCGGCGAAGACTTTACCATTGAAGAAGTGGATCATTTTCCCGGTCTTTGAGAGCGGACGTCCGTAGCCGGACCGCATTTTCTGCCGATAAATTTCTCTCCCGGCAATTGTAACCCGTTTGACGAGGCATTATGTAAATAGCCGTAAACAATTGCAATTATGTCAAACGGGGAGAACAGATGGTTAGTGAAAGCAATAAGATAGGACTGCTTCCGGCGATCCTGATGGTGGCCGGAAACATGATGGGTTCGGGCGTGTTCATGCTGCCCGCCAACCTCGCCGGCATCGGCAGCATCGCCATCATCGGCTGGCTGATTACGGTTGTCGGCGCCATAGCGCTCGGGCTGGTGTTTGCCAAGCTGACGGAAGTGACGACCGCGGCCGGCGGGCCGTATGCCTATGCGCGCAAGGCCTTCGGCGATTATATGGGCTATCAGACCAACCTGGTCTACTGGCTGGCCAACGTTATCGGCAATGTCGGTCTGGCGGTGGCCGGGCTCGGTTATCTGACGCCGTTTTTCCCGGCGCTTCGGGATCCGCTGGTAATGGCGCTGGCGCAGATTGCCGTCATCTGGTTTTTTACCTACGCCAACATTCTCGGACCGAGGGTGGTCGGCCGCATGCAGGGCATCACCACCACCGTAGCCCTGTTTCCGATCGTCGGCGTCGCACTGCTCGGCTGGTTCTGGTTTAATCCCGAAACTTATATGGAAGGCTGGAACGTTTCCGGCGAAAGCAGCCTGACCGCCGTCGGCATGACCCTGAACTTTACCTTGTGGGCTTTTATCGGCGTCGAAAGCGCTTCGGTTTCCACCGCGGTGGTTAAAAATCCGGCCAAAAACGTGCCGATCGCAACCGTCGTCGGGGTGCTGCTGGCGGCCGTCTGCTACGTGCTGAGTTCTTCGGCGATCATGGGCATCATTCCCAACAAGGAACTGGTTTCTTCTTCGGCACCGTTCTCGCAGGCGGTAAGCATTGCCCTCGGGTCGACTGCCGGCAAAATCGTTGCCCTCTGCGCGGCGGTGGGCTGTCTGGGTTCTCTGGCCGGTTGGACGCTTCTGGTCGGACAAACGGCTCAGGCGGCGGCCAAAGACGGTTTGTTTGCCGGCATTTTTGCTCGCGTCAACCGCCGCGGCGTTCCTTCCGCCGGTTTGGCGATCGTTGCCGGCATTATGACCCTGCAGGTTTTGGCTACGATGTCGCCGACCGCTTCCGAACAGTTCGGCAAAATCGCCTCGATCGCGGTTATCATGACCCTGCTGCCTTATATTTATTCTTCGGTGGCGATCAAAATCCTCGGCCGTGAAAAAATGAGCGACAGGGAAGGATTGTTTTATACCATTGTCGGTCTGATTGCCGCCGTTTACAGCCTGTCGGCGATGATCGGTTCCAACAGCGAGCAAACCCGCTGGGCGCTGATTTTCGTCATTTCTACCATTATATTCTACGAGCTTTCGGTCAACCGCAAAATCGAAATCAGGGAAACGCATGTCAAACCCGGCGGCTGCTGCGTGCCGCGCTGGGTTCGCTATATGACCCTGACGATTACGATCGCGGCGCTGATCGCAATGTTCTGGGTATCTGTCAGTGACTACAGTTCCAAACGGATCAGCGAGTATGTCAATACTTCCGTGACCGCAGATCCGGCAAATTAAAGTTGAAAGGAGTTTGATTTATGAAAGAAGGTGCAAAATGCCTGGAGAGCGACCCGCTGGGGATCAGGATGCTGCTGGTCTACGACGGTTTGAACGACAACACCGCGGCCGCCCGCAGCGTGCGCGAACTGAAGGATTATCTGACCGCGGAAGATGTCAGGGTAATCGTGTCGGAAAGCGATGACGACGCCAAAGCCGTTCTGATTACGGATCCGACCGTTCAGTGCGTGCTGCTCAAACTGAACAACAAAGACGACAAAGACTATGCCAAAATCATTGAATTGCTGAAAGCTTTGCGCGAACACAATAAGGAGCTGCCGGTCTTTCTGCTGGCAGGGCGGACGGCAGCGTCTAAAGTGCCGTCGGAAATTCTGGAAAGCGTCAACGACTTCATCTGGGTAATGGAAGATACGCCGGATTTCATTGCCGGCCGCGTACTGGCGGCGACCGAACGTTACCGTCAGTTTATTTTGCCGCCGATGTTCAAGGCGCTGGCCGCTTTTTCCAAAGTGCACGAATATTCCTGGCATACGCCGGGGCATACCGGCGGCACCGGTTTTATGCATTCGCCTGCCGGCCGTGCGTTTTTCAACTTTTTTCGCGAACCGGTTTTTCGTTCGGATCTGTCGATTTCGGTCGGCGAACTGGGATCGCTGCTTGACCATTCCGGTCCGATCGGCGAAAGCGAAAAATACACGGCGCGGGTTTTCGGTGCCGACCGCACCTACCACGTAACCAACGGTTCGTCGACTTCCAACCGGGTGATTCTGATGGCCAGCGTTACCCGCAATCAGGTTGCGCTCTGCGACCGCAACTGCCACAAATCGGTCGAACACGCGATTACCCTGTCGGGAGCGATTCCGACCTATCTGATCCCGACCCGTAACCGCTACGGCATCATCGGTCCGATCACTTCGGATCGTCTGACATCTGATGCCGTTCGTCAGACAATTGCCGAAAATCCGCTGGTCGGAGAAGGAATTGATCCGACGCCGGTGCATGCGATCATTACCAATTCGACTTATGACGGATTGTGTTATAACGTCAACCGGGTAAAGGAACTGTTGGGACAAAGCGTTGACCGGCTGCATTTTGACGAAGCCTGGTATGGCTATGCGCGTTTCAATCCGATGTACAAGGGGCGTTTTGCCATGTGCTGCGATCCCAAAGACGATGACCGCAAGGGGCCGACCATGTTTGCCACCCAGTCTACCCATAAGCTGCTGGCAGCTTTTTCTCAGGCTTCAATGATTCATGTCCGCGACGGCCGCAACCCGATTGATCACCAGCGTTTTAACGAAGCGTTCATGATGCATGCCTCAACTTCGCCGTTCTATCCGATCATTGCTTCCAACGACATCAGCGCGGCGATGATGGACGGTCCCGGCGGCAAGGCGCTGACCGACGTTTCCATCCGCGAAGCGGTTTCCTTCCGCAAGACAGTGGCTCGTCTTCATGCCGAATTTACCGGCAAAAAAGACTGGTTTTTCAATATCTGGCAGCCGGATTTTGTGGTTGATCGCGAAAGCGGACAGAAAGTGCCGTTTTTTGAAGCCGACGAAGAGCAGCTGGCAACCGATCCCGATTGCTGGACGCTGAAGCCGAACGAAGACTGGCATGGTTTCGGCGAGGTGGAAGAAGGCTACTGTATGCTTGATCCGATCAAGGTGTCGCTGGTAACGCCGGGCGTTCTTACGGACGGCAGCCTGGCCGAAAGCGGTATTCCGGCCGCGGTCGTCAGCGCTTATCTGGACAACAAGGGTATCGTGGTCGAGAAAACCACCGACTTTACCATTCTGGTGCTGTTTTCTCTCGGCGTTACCAACGGTAAATGGGGAACTTTGCTTAACGCCCTGTTCGAATTCAAGCAGGATTATGACAACAATGAGCCTCTGCGCCGCGTCTTGCCCAAATTGGTAAAGGACAATCCGCACGAATACGGAGAAACGGGCTTGAAAGAACTGTGCGACAAAATGTTTGCCGCCATGAAGGAATTGGGCACGACCAAAGCCCTGTCCGCCGCTTTCTCGGTTCTGCCCAAACCGGATATGACACCGGTGGAAGCATATGAAAATCTTGTTCACAATAACGTCGAATCAATGGCTGTCGATCAGATCGCCGACCGTACGGTGGCAACCGGCGTGGTTCCTTATCCGCCCGGAATTCCGCTGCTGATGCCGGGCGAAAATGCCGGTCCGGCGGACGGTCCCGTTCTCGGCTATCTGAAATCGTTGCAGGCCTTTGACCGCAAATTTCCGGGCTTCGGGCACGATACCCACGGGGTCGAGGTTAAAGACGGCACATATTACGTTCTTTGTCTCAAAAACAAATAAAGGTTTGCGGAAAACACAGCGAAAAGCCCCTCTTGCCGTGAGGGGCTTTTTGTCTTGTTTTTCTCCGCTGCGCATGATATATGGGAAATTCGGATTATCATTATTTTAAAATCATATTTTTATGGGAAAATTTTTGCAAAAAATGTTCGGTTTCGCGAACAGAAAGAGAACCAAACGCAATACGGGCGAAGAAACGCTTGACTGGAACAGGGATTGTCTGTCTTATGACTCTTCCGCCGCCAAACTTCCGTACAGTTATTATCCGCAGGGAAAACGGGCCGTTGAGCCGTTCGTCAGAATTTTGACCGAACCGCTCGGGTTGTCGCAGAAGATTTATCATCATCCGACCGGCCGGCAGTTTTTTAACGAAGTGGAAGGTTTTGTTATAAACGACAAACTGACGGTTCTGCGTTATTACGGCTACGGTGTCTACCCCGGCATCTGCAAACAGCTGGCGGTGATTTTCGGCGGCAGGCTTCCGACCGGCGATGAAATGCGGGAAATTGCCCGGAACGTTGACCGTATCTGCGTTTCTCTTGCCGCTGTCGGCGAAGGGCCGCTTTACCGGGGGCCGTATTTGATAACGGACGATCCCGGACCGTATGGAGCGCTGACCATGGATATTGAGGCGCCGGATAAAATCGAACCGGTGGATTTTGACGAAGGCTGCAGTTTCATCGTCGTCAAATGAGGTTTTGTGCAAAAAAAGCTTTGATCCCCGGGTCAAAGCTTTTTTTGTCGTCCGTATGCCGGTGTCCTTTACCTTTTTTCCCAAATCTGCGGATAAATGCTCTCCCAGCCGCTGTTATGCGTTGCGTTCGGAACTTCGATTACCCTTTTGCCGCTGCCGACAAATTCTTTTACCAGAAACGGCGGAATAACCTTGTCGTTGCTGCCGACATAATGAGTTTGCGGAATTTCCGCGAATTGTTTCCGATAACTTTCCAAATTAAGCGATTCATTCAACGGCGGAACTTTCTGGTACTGTGTCCAGGCCAGATGGTCGAGGTTGCCGGCAACGGTTATGATTTCCTCAACGTTGAGTCCCGGTTTGGCGGCGGCAATAAGCCCCGCCGCTTGGGCGCCGCCGGAAAAACCGATCAGAATGATCGGCGAATTGCCGGCAATCTGCCGCACGGCGTCATATTCCGCATTGATGATTTCCGGCGCAAAGCGGGCGGTTGTCCAATGACGTTTGCTGCAGATTTCACTTTTTACATATTGACAGGGGCGTGACAGATAAACGACGTTGGGCGAAGGATCACCGAAAGCCAGTTCGCGCACCAGCGTTCCGCGCGGGGTCGGATCGTTTGTTGCCCGGCCGCGGGCGTTGAAAGCATGGCCGTCGCCTTCAATGTAGATTTTGTAAACGCCGTCGGGGTCGGTAATTTTTTGCCAGGTTGCTAACGTAAAATCACGGGTCTGTATTTCCCGGTAAACGAATTCCGGCGGAACTTTGACAGCGGCACAGCCGGTCAAAAGCAATATCAGGACAATCGCTTTTCTCATGATTTTGTTTTCCTCAATAACGTATTAATTCGGGATTTTCGTTCTCCCGTTTTGTTTTTCAAAAACAATATAACCTTTTGCCGGGCAAAAATCCACTTTTTGTATGATCCGTCCACACGAAAACAGGGCGGAGCAGGGCAGAGGATTGGTAAAATTACGATGGCTGTGTTCAAACGGACCGGGTTTGATGTTTGCCGTTTTGGAGTGCCGGTGTTTGAACCGCCTGATGATCTGCGTCTGAAAAAGGATTGAGGCGTTTGGCCGTTGTCTGTTTTCCCAATTGTAAAAAGAATAAATTACCCATATCGGATGGTTAGTTTTTTCTTTTTTTGTCGTGGCAATAATTTTTCTTTTTGTCAAAGAACAACAGTAACAGGTGAAATACTGTATTCCGTTCGCCGCGGCTTTGAGGATCTGTCCGTGTGTTTCGTCCCGGGTTCGTTTTTGCCGGAAACAATATCGTCGGCCGGATATTTTTTAATGAGTTTTTATTACATTCCTTTCCGAAAAAACATTGCTTCCTCAATGAGGTGAATGCCAAGGCGTTGGAATAATGACGTTCGCTTTTGATTATAATCAAACCGTCAGGTTGGCAGTTGTGTGGTCCCCGATTGGAGAGGCCTGTTTACATTTCTTTCCGAAAAACTTTGCTTCCTCAAAGAGGTGAGTGCCAAGGTGTTGGAGTAACGGTGTTCGCTTTTGATTATAATCAAACCGTCAGGTTGCGGCTGTTTTAGTTTCCAGGTCGGGGAGGACTGTTTACATTCCTAGCCAAAAAACCGTGATTTATCAATAGAGTGAGTGCCAAGATGTTGGAGAGTAACGACGCTCGTCTTTGATCATGATCAAACCGTCAGGTTGCGGCTGTTTTAACTCCCTGATAAGAGGAGGCCTGTCTTTTTTCGGCGATATGCCGACACGAGATGTCGGCATTTTTAACGTGATAAAAAAACTCTTGCCAAAATGAAAAATATGGCATAAATATACTTCAGCCGTTTCAAATGCACATCTGTACATGAAACAGGATTTCCTTGGGGTGTCGCCAAGTGGTAAGGCAACGGTTTTTGGTATCGTCATTCGTTGGTTCGAATCCAGCCACCCCAGCCAGATTCAAGGTAACACTTTGATTTTACAAAGAATTTACCGGCAAAAAGTCAATTTTTTAGCACCTGCTAATGTCGGGTGCTAATTTTTTTATCAAAATACTGCTAATATAATCATCAAAAGTTAGCCTTTTTGTGAAAAGGCTGATATGAAACTTTACAACCGAGAAACCTCTTACTATACTATCATTACAATTCCAAAGTGTTTGGTTTCCAAATACGGTAAAAAACAAATATGGAGATCATTGAATACCAAGGATTATAAGTTGGCTAAACTGCGGGCGGAGCTTGAAACAATGTCTATTCGGCGTAAATTATTAAACGATCTCAATAAGCAAAAAGAGAAAACCTCTAAAGCACTTGATTTTGCTCAGATTCTTGATGATGACGATGATGATTTCTTTGAAGACGATATAGATATTAAAGATACTGTTGATTTTAGCCATTATACGGAAGAAGAATTTGCCAAACTGGATGACTTTTATGCAATGGCAAATATGTCCCATCAAACCTATGAAAAATTTAAAGAAATAAAAAAACGGTACAGACAACAGCAGAAAATTCAAAAAGCTCTCGAAAAGGAAAAAGCTGACAATCAGATCCGCTCCAGCATTTATGATTATGATGAACAACAAGCCGAAGACTTAGCTTATAATTGGCTGATCAATAAGATTGAAGACGAAAAAGACCGATTGAAAACATCAAAAAATCTTTCGGATGATAAACGGCTTTATCGTGAGAATCTAAGTTTTTATGAAACAAAGTATATCAACAATGAATATTCGATCATTGACGATGAAATGAATCTGTATTTATTTGAAGATATTTATCCCAAACCATCACAAAATAGTCTTTTCGATATGAGAAATGCCTTTATGCGGGCAAAAATTCAGTTCTTACGTTATATTTACGAATATCTTAATGGGGTTCGCCGTGAAGTTGAACCCGAATTAATTGATCGCATATACGAAAATCAAATTATTATCAACGAAACTTTAAAGAGCAGAAAGCCGCAAAAACCCGATATGACCTTATCTGAAATTGTCGAAGCGTATAATCAAACGCCTAGCAGAGACAATACATCCAAAGAAACAAAAGAAAGAGTTGCCAGCAAGATGAATTTGCTTGCTGATATAATCGGTAAGGACAAAGTGATTCGTCAAATTACTGCCGATGACTTGCAGGAACTTGTATACACTATCCCATTTATTCCCAGTCGATTTGGAAGTGGTAAAACAGCAAATAAAACGATCCTCCAAGCAATTAAAATGGCAAAGGTTGATGAAACACTTCCCCGCCTTTCCATAAAAACGCAAAATGACTACATTCAGACTTTAAGCTCAATTTTTATGTGGGCGAAAAAGAAAAAATTCATTGATGAAAATCCGTTTGATGAAGTTGAAATGCCGGCACAAGACATTCGGGATAAACAAGGGGATAAATATTTATCATTTTCAATAACTCAATTACAGGCAATATTTAATACTCCAGTTTATCGTGGTTGTATGAACAATAAGCTCGGACGTATGACACCAGGGAAAAAAATTTACAGAGACGCCTATTTCTGGGTACCACTAATTAGTTTATACTCTGGGGCAAGATTAAATGAAATTTGCCAGCTTAGTTTGGATGATGTCCGCATTAAAGAGGGCATTAATATTATACATATCAGTAATGTCGAAGGTAAAAAGGTTAAAACATCTGCGGGACACCGCGATCTTCCAATTCATCCTGTCCTTCTTAAACTTGGCTTTCTTGGATATGTTGAGCAACAACGAAAAGATAAAAACAACAAATCAAAACGTCTTTTTCCCGAGTTAAAGCTAAATTCTCGTAACGAATATTCCGCAGGAATGTCAAAATAGTTTAATCGAGCATTAGATAAAGTCAATGAAACAATTCAAAATCCCGATGATAATCCCGATGATAAATTGCAAGAGAAACACGTGTTTCATAGTTTTCGCCACACATTCAGAACCGAACTTCGCAACCACGCTGTCATCAGCGAAAGGGTAGATCTTCTTTGCGGATGGAAAGGAGATAAAGGCCTTAATGCACATTATGGAACTATTTCAATGAAAGAGCTTTATAAAACCCTTTCGGAAAATATAGTTTATGACGGCTTAGATCTAAGTTTTCTTTATGTAAAGGAGATATGAGATGAATGAAATTGAATTTCCGTATTTAGATCGTAAAATCTCTTCGGATTCTTTAGAATATGCCAAAGAAAATATCTGGTACCATTTGCTTCCTTATATTGTCGCTCAAACAGATAATGAACTACAAGGATACAAATCCATCATATCATTAAGCTTACAATCATCAATCCTTGATGAGCTGAAAACACAACAAGATAAGATTCAATATAAAATTAACGCCCTGAAAAATAGAAAACTTAATAAATACCTTTTTGACCTGTATTTATATGAACATCAATTTTATGAAGCTAATGGAGGAGATGACACTGTTTTAATGGGGTGTTGGAATAAAAATTTATCTTTTGGAGATAAATTAAGTTCTGATGAATTTGTAAATTCTTCACAAAATGATCCCAAAGCATTGGCGATGATGGATAATTTTGCAGGAGATGAATAGAACTCTAGTTCTTACCGTAAAACCAAAGCGTTTTCGAAGAAGTAATTTGGAGTTAACAAGTAAAATTAGTGAAAGAGAAAAAGAAATATGTTAGATAGACCTGATAAAACAGAAGATTATTGGGAAGCAAGAAATATGACAGGTAGTTTTTTAGAAGAGAGATTAAAAAAACATAAGGGATTTAGTTGGATAAGAGTTGAGCCAATGTTTCCGAAATTTGACGATATGTCATTTGCTTACAAAAATAAAATATTTTCTGTTTTAATTGATGTTGGTTATAGCAAAAATGAAAATCTGACGACACAAGAAAAAGATAGATTTATCAAAGAATGTACTACTCACAACTTAATTCCGTGTATTTTTCCTATAAAGAACAAGAAAACATTATTATCATTGCCCGATGATGAATGGAATTTATATGATATAAGAACAAATGAACTGGTAAATCCATTGGTTGTTGCAACGGATGAAAAAGTAATGATGTCCGATTATGAATTTAACAATATGGCTGTAAGTATAGTAAAAGACTATATAAGAAAAGAAAAAATGAAATTTGAATCTTATTGCGACATAATTGGTATATATCCACAGATATGGTTTAAGGATGAAAACGATGAAATGTCTTGGATATATGTAATATATTCAACAAATGGAAAATTTAGTAATGTAAGTAAAGAGTTAGATAAGCTGATTACAGGAATGCCACAGTTTAATGGGTATATAGCACAAGTAGGACTTGCCTGTGCTGAAAAAGACGGTCCTTATAGAGGAGCTGGTTTTTATATAAAATTTAATGGAATAGAAAAAATATACTCGGCTCATAGAGATACTGGACATGGTTATGGAATAGAGATAAAAATTAAATAGTAGCCATTAAGTATCTTATTAACAAACAAAAATAAAATGTTAAACAAAGTTTGTAATCCGAACAAAGTTTAACATTTTGCCGCACGGGCTTTTAAGAGCATTTTCAAACCTCTATATTTTCTGCCTATTTCAAAGAAAATGTTAAAGAATGTGCATTGTTTGATATTTTTATATTTGAAAAATTTCTCTTGCAACATAATTGAGATTAGTCTAATCTATATTATCTTAAATGAAATGATTATACCGGTGATGGTATGGAATTTATCGGCAGAACAAAAGAACTTAGTGATTTAAAGCAAGAATATAACAACAAACATTCCTTTGTTGTTATATATGGTCGCAGACGTATCGGAAAAACTGCTTTAATTCAAGAATTCATTAAAGACAAGCCGGCTC
The DNA here is from genome assembly GCA_001917175.1 of Azospirillum sp. 51_20. Lineage (GTDB taxonomy): Bacteria > Pseudomonadota > Alphaproteobacteria > RF32 > CAG-239 > JAFUYI01. Next base: position 15,487 of record MNTV01000025.1, on the reverse strand, counting down.
TGTACTTTTTGGCGACAGAAGAATCCGAGCCGCAGAGTATGAAGCGGTTTGCTTTAAGTTTATCGCAATTTGCCAATCAGGAATTTATCGCCAAAGCTAATTTTGATGATTGGATTGAACTCTTCAAACTGTTTGCGGCCGTTCCTGGCAAAAATACAAAAGTGCTTGTTCTTGATGAATTTCAGTACATGCTCAACACAAATCCCGCTTTCACTTCAATCTTTCAAAAAGCATGGGATGAAATATTATCAAAGCAAGATATTATGGTCATTATCTGCAGTTCATACATTAATATGATGGCAAAGCAGGTTTTAGCCGAAAACAGTCCCTTGTATGGTCGCCGTACATCTCAAATCCGATTGGCACCGCTTCCTTTTTTTGATATCAGACAACATTATCAAAATAAGCCTTTTTCCGATGTGGTTGAGCTTTATTCCGTAACCGGCGGCGTTCCGAAATATTTGGAATTTTTTGACAACAAAAATTCTTTAATGGACAACATCTCCCGTGTCATTCTTAATAAAAACGGCTTTTTGTACGAAGAACCGACGTTTTTACTCCATAAAGAAGTTAAAGAACCGGTAAACTATTATTCGGTTATGAAAGCAATAGCTCAAAATAATCACAAACTATCGGAGATAGCCTCGGCAATGTCCACGGAAGGCAACAAATTAAGTCCCTATCTGGAAACTTTGCAGGGGTTATACTTATTGGAAAAACGTGTTCCGGTAACCGAAAAAAATCCGGAAAAAAGTCGGAAAGGATTATATTTTATTCGAGATATATTTATCCGCTTTTGGTTTATGTTTGTCTTTCCTTATAAAGGAGAGCTTGAGCTGGATAATCTGAATTTTGTACAAGATAAGCTGAAATCCAATTTTATTGATAATCACGTAGCATTTGTTTATGAAGAAATCTGCCGCAACATATTTGCGGAACTATGCAAATGTAAAGAAATCGATTTTGTTCCTTCTCGTATCGGCGCATACTGGAACAAAGATGAAGAGATAGACTTGGTTGCCATTGATGAAAGCCACAAGCGTATTTTTGCGGCTGAATGTAAATATTACAAAGACGACAAACCGGTTGACGTTAATGTTTATGCAAAGTTGGTAGAAAAATGCCAAGTTGACGATTTCAAAGGATATGATTTAACCTACGGCATATTTTCAAAAAGCGGCTTTACAAAACATTTGAGAGACATCGCGAAAGAAAACAAAAAACTCATTTTAATAGATGAATGTGACATGGTGAAGTAACTAAATTGTCATTTCATTTTTGGTCAAGTTCCTAATCAGCATAAGACACTCTCTCATAATCAAAATTTCTTCACGATACTCAAGAAACAGCTCATAATTTATAATTAAATTTTGCCATGTAAATTGCCCTTTCTTCCAGCCACAGAATACGGACCGTTCGCCATCAATGACTGGAGGTTGAGAAATGGCTATTTTTTTCGATTTGTATAAAGAGAAAATGCTCACATAACGGACGCAAGACTTTAATCGCGAGCATTGCAAAAAATATCATCTTGCTGACGGATCCTAAATAATATCTATATACTGACCGAACATTCCACTCTTGCCTCTTACACAAGGCATGAAAATAAATATTAAGGCAGGAAGCGGCGATGCTTTAGATCTATCGACTAAATAGAGTGCATGGTAAGCTAAATAAAAATATGCAATAGCTGAAATATATTTTATTATTGACATAATATTTATTTTAAACATTGCCACTTTCCTTTAATAAACTTTTAGTCTTGGACATAAACACATTCCTGCAGCATTATAACAAATACTTGTATATCACTATGATAATCAAACAAACAACGGCATATATGGGGGCAAAATATTTCCATTGATGCTTGGGGGCAAAGTATGGCGAATTTTCATGTCCTTTTTTGATTAAAATATGTGAGATTATCCCATCAACAACATAGAGTATACAAGCACATATTAAAAAAGGAAGCGGCGATGCTTTAGATTGATTCATTGAGTAAACAGCAAATCCAAACAAACTGAAACAAACAACAGCTGTAATAAATTTCATTATTTGCATAATATTTATTTTAAACATTGCCACTTTCCTTTAATAAACTTTTAGTCTTGGACATAAACACATTCCTACAGCATTATAACAAATACTTGTATATCACTATGATAATCAAGCAATCGACGGTACCTATGGGCAGACCATATTTCCATTGGTGTTTTGGGTCAAAGTATGGCGAATTCTCATGCCCTTTTTTGATTAAAATATGTGAGATTAAGCTTTTTGAGCATCCTTAAATTTTGAACTTTGTTTCCATTGCCCAAAATCAAACATTTTGCCCACTCAAAAGGCAAGTTACTATTGTCCATTATGTTAACATCTTAAATTATCTAACCAATCTGTATTTAGTGATATTTTTCTATAAATGCAACCAAACGATTATATTTTTGACTTATGAGATTTTGATGCAGATTCTAACGGTATTGCTTTCGGAGCCGAGAAGTTTGTAACCGATGATACCAAGGTTGGTATTGGTTATGCTTACACCAATACGGATATTGACGGCTTTATGCGTTCAACCGATGTTGATACGCACACCGCAATTGTTTACGGCGAATATAAACCGTCCAACTGGTATGTAAACGGTATTGCGACCTATGGCTGGTCTGATTATGAAGAAAGCAAGAATGTTGCCGGAGTTGGTGTTAAGGCTGATTACGATGTCGAAACCTTTGGCTTACAGGCAATGACCGGTTACGATATGAATATCAACGGCTTAGGCATTACACCGGAAACCGGCTTGCGTTATGTTCATATCAAGCAGGACGCTTATAAAGATTCTGCCGACCAACGTGTATCTGCCAATGACAGCGACATTTTGACCGGTGTTATCGGAGCCAAAATCAGCAAAAACTTTGAGCTGTCCAATGGTATGAACATTAAGCCGGAAGCCAGAATTGCCGCGACTTATGACCTGTTTAACGATGACGTTAATTCGGTCGTAACCTTGGCCAACGGTTCGGCTTATGCGGTTGAAGGCGAAGCCCTTGACCGTTTCGGTCTGGAATTCGGTGCCGGCGTAACTGCGGAAGTCAACGACAAGGTGGAACTTTCGTTCGGTTATGAAGGCAAATTCCGTGAGGATTACCAAGACCACACCGGTTTGATTAACGCTAAATATAAATTTTAAGCGTTTGATCCGTAGCGCAAAATACCCTGTGGCCGATTGGTTGCAGGGTATTTTTATTGCAAACGACAAATTATCGATTTGCCGGATAAATATTCTTGTAACCAAAAGATGAGGGAAATTATAATTCAGCTGTTCCGAATTTGTCCTGATCAGCTGAAATTGCAGGATTCGAAAGGTTGTTATTAAAAGTAATGAGGGTATTACGGATCATCTTTTGTTTGACTTTAACCATAGATGTTTTAATCTGAGGCTAAGATTTTTAGGAGTAACAATAATGCCTGAGATAAAATGTCCGAAGTGCGGAGAAGTGTTTACGGTTGACGAGTCCGGCTATGCCGCGATCGTGGCGCAGGTTCGTGACGCCGAATTTCATGACGCTGTCCGGGAGCGCATTGAGCAGCTCAACCGGGAAAAACAAAATGAGCTTAAATTGGTGGAAAACAAGGCGGAGATGGACAAGGCGCAATCGCTGGCCTCGCTTAATTTGGAGATTTCTAACCTTAAAGCACAACTTATTACCCTCGGCAAAGATAAAGATTTGGAAAAAGCCCGGAGTGTTTCCGGTTTGCAGCAGGAAATTGAAAAGTTGAAAGCGCAAATTCTGGCCGGTGATAAGGATAAGCAACTTGCCGTAGCCGCGGCCGTAACCTCTAAAAACGATGAAATCGTTGCGCGCGACAGGCAAATTGCCGAACTGAACATTAAGTTGCGGGAGACGGCGAAAGATACCCTCGTCAAAGAACAAAGCTTAAAAGAAAATTATGAATTAAAGCTCAAGGAAAAAGATACGCAGATTGAGTTCTACAAAGACCTGAAAGCCAAAATGTCCACCAAAATGGTCGGGGAAACTTTGGAACAGCATTGCGAAATCGAGTTTAACAAGCTCCGGGCGACGGGTTTTCAAAAAGCCTATTTTGAAAAAGACAATGATGCGAAAACAGGCAGCAAAGGAGACTACATTTACCGTGAATCGACGGAAGAGGGCGTAGAGTTTATCTCTATTATGTTTGAGATGAAAAATGAGATGGACACGACGGCCACCAAACATAAAAATGAGGACTTTTTGAAAGAACTGGATAAGGACCGTCAGGAAAAAGGCTGTGAATATGCCGTGCTGGTTTCTCTTTTGGAAGCCGATAACGAACTGTATAATTGCGGCATCGTTGACGTTTCCTACAAGTATCCGAAGATGTACGTCATTCGTCCGCAGTTTTTTATCTCAATGATTACATTGCTCAGAAATGCAGCTTTGAATTCGGTTCAATATCGTAAACAATTGGCTGAATATAAGAACCAGAATATTGACATTTCAAATTTCGAAGCGGAAATGAACGATTTTAAGGATAAGTTCGGGCGAAACTATCAGTTGGCCAGCGATAAATTCCGCAAAGCCATAGAGGAGATTGACAAGACGATCGACCATTTGCAGAAAACCAAAGACGCCCTGTTGTCTTCGGAAAACAACTTGCGGCTGGCAAACAACAAAGCTCAGGATCTGACCGTTAAGCGTTTGACCAAAAATAACCCGACGATGGCTCAAAAGTTCGCGGAGCTGGAGGCTAAAGAGCAGGGGTAAGGTCTTCCCACGTCCGGTTTGAGACGTTGAATCTCAGTTCTTTGACGATTTCTCCGCTCTCAAACCGGACGGCGGCGGCCGCGGTTTGTCCGTATTCAAAATAAAAACCGGATTGGTATTGATATTCGCTGTCGCCTTTACGGCAGGGAAAGGCCGACAGTTTTATCAGATCGACGATTTTGTGTCCGTTTTCCCGGTTTGAGTTTTTCTTTACTTCGACGATGAGGATGTTGGTCGGATGATTTTCGCCCCTTTGATGGATGATAATATCCGGACGGCAGGGCTTTCCTTCAGGATAGCTGCGGACAAAATCACGGGCGTCGGAATATGAACGGCGATCGTAAACAAACGGCGTTTTCAGTTCTTTTATGCGGCATGATTCACGGCAATCCATACAGGGACCGTACAGTTTTTTGCAGTCGTCCCGGTTTCTGTTGTATTCGCAGTCAACGGACAAATTGCATGTTCTGAAGGTTTTGTTTTTTAAAAAGCGTCTTTCCAAATAGACGGCCAGACGGTGCGAAACGGTTTGTTCGTGCAGTCCGTGATCGGGATCAAACAGATATCCGTCGTTTTTGTACAGCTCTTCCACGGCTTGTTTAAAGTATGTTTCCGTTTGTTTTTCCGACAGCATTTTGCAGGTGTCTCTGAATTTGTGATAACAATTCGTTTTTTTAGCATAATGCGTTGTCCGGCGGAAATCAACTCGGTTTTTGCCGATTGTGCTTGTTTTTTGTTTTCCCGTTATATATGATAAACGCGCATGTTTTATCGGAAACGGATATGAAACGTATATTGGACGAAGAGCTTGCCTATGAAATTTTATCGGTTGTTGAAGAAGTGCCGGAAGGCAGGGTGGCAACCTACGGGCAGATTGCGCGCCTGATCGGCCGGCGTAAAAATTCCCGGTTGGTCGGTCTGGTTCTCAGACGCGCGCAATATTACGGCGATTATCCCTGTCATCGGATCGTCAATCACTGCGGCAGGCTGGTTCCCGGCTGGGCAGAACAAAAACGTCTGCTGCTCGGCGAAGGAGTGTTTTTCAAAAACGACGATCATGTCGATTTGGATCGGTGCCGGTGGGAGATTTAGGCGGAAACTTGTTTTGTCGGGAGAATGCCGTTTGCATGTCCGGTATTAAAACCGATAACCGGGCTTCGGGCATCGGTTCCGGCCATAACGGAGAGATGTCTGCGGCAGCGGTTTCTGCCGCAGTGGGTGGAAAGGTCCGCCTATTTTAGTTTCCTGGTTCGTATTGTCATGGCTATTTCGTGTTTTTCCTTGGGATTCAGGCGGACAAAAGCGTCTCCCTGGTTTGAAGGTTCCACGCAGACGAAGTTTTTGTATTGTCCCTTGCTCATTTCGGCCAGGTCTTTGTCGGGATTCCAGACGACCGTTGTGTTTGAGTTGCTTTTTTCTATCGATATGACGCGGTTAAACGCGCTGTCTTCGATTTCCACGGTTCCTTTATGGTTTGTGAATGCAGAATCAAATTCCCCGCGGATCGTCAGATCGCCTTTCAGCGTATAGCTGTTTCCGTCCAGTGAGTTTTTGCACTCATGGCCGGCCAGACCTTTTATTTTGACGTTGTCAACGGAACTGACGTTAAAATAGGCGTGCAGGGCTTCGCTGAATTCGAAAGGTTCGTTGCCGTCATTTATCGTTTCCAGACGATATTCGAGCTTGTCGGTGATTTTGATGAAAAGATCAGCAGTTGCGTTGACGTTGTATTTCGCATCGGGCAGGAGGGAAAGCCGCGCTTCTATTTTGTTTTCGTCGACCGAAACGTTTTTCAGGTTCCAGCCGGAGATTCTGGCAAAGCCGTGGCGGGGAAGTCTGTCGTTCAGTTTTTCTTCCGCAAACCGCGGCCAGCAGATCGGAACGCCTCCCCGGATAGCCTGAACATTATCGAATCTGTTAAGTTCGCCGAGCCAGAAAATGTCATGTTCTTCGTTTTTCGGGCGGTATGATACGATATTGGCGCCCCACAGGGAAATTTTGCATTCGGCCAGGCCGTTGCTTAAGTTTATAAAACCGTTGTCGTCGATGTTCATATCCGTTTACCTTTCACATCATTGATTGTCTAAAATAACTACCACAACGATTATGACATGTCAAAAAAATGTTAAAAGAAAAAATATAAGACGGGCGGATGATTTAAACGAAAACTTTGCCGGCCGGCAAAAATATGTTTTTGTTTTTCGGTGAAAGCGGTTGAACGGCAGTTGATAATGCCGGCGGGCGGGAAACGCCGCATGTCGGTTGGGCGGAGGGCAAAACGGAACCGGCCGCAGGGTTCGTTTTCGCGGCGGTTTCGTTTAAAGCGGGGGCATAATACCGGAAAACGGTTATTCTTTCGGAACCCACATGTAAGACTTGCCGTCTTCGGATGTTTTTTTGACCATTTCGGTTTTGTCCGGCACCGGTTGTATGTTTTCAAAATAGGTTCGATACGGCAAAAGCTCTCCGGCAACTTTTGCCGCTTCTTTCGAAACGGCGCGGGAATAGTCTTTGAAACAGGGAAGCAGTTGCTCGTCTAAAGAAGAGTCTTTGTTGCGGGCCGCCTGTTCCTTGCCGCATTTGAAAATTTTTTCGTGCCATTTGCGGTTGTCAAAGCGCGTAACGGCGATTTATACCGCACTGTTGACCAAAGGGATCGGCAGACCTTCTTCAAACAGGCCGTAGTCAATGTCAGGATCAAAAATATAACGGTCGATGAGAGCTTCCGCCAGGTTGAGGCTTCCGGCCTTATTGAAGCTTTTCAGTTTTTGGTCGAGTTCCTGATTGTAGTAACTTGCGGCTTTTGCGAGTTTTGTGAAAGAGAATTTTCTTTTCCATATGCTGATCTTCTGTTTGCGGATTTCCCTGATGGTGCGTTCTTTGATTGCCGGCAGATTCATGCTTCCTTTGACCAGCGCGGCAAAGAGTTCCTGGTCAAGAACGGCGTATTCGTCCCGTTTTCTGAGTGCCTCAATCTGTCCGGCCTGGTCGGGGCCGTCGCTTTGCACGCCCAGCAGGGAGAGGATGAACGAATTATGAATGTCATAAATCAGAACGGCATAGGAGGCTTCGTCTTCAAGCGCGTATGTCTTTTGGTCAAGATAATCGGCACCGATGCCGTTTGGGCAGCCGCACAGCAGCCAAAATCCGCTCAACAGGACAAGCCGGATAAGTTTCATGATTCAATTCCTTTTTGTCGTTCAACGGGAAAATGCTATCGCAAATTGTTTAATTGATTGTTAAGGGTATTGCGGAGAAAGCGGGAAAATTACATTTGCGCCCAACGGAAAAAATTTGAAAAAGATTGACTTCGGCAAAGGAAATTTGTAGCCTTCTCTCAGGTTAAGGTCTGAGGGGGAAAGCAAATGAAAGAAGCGTCGCTGTCGATTGTCGAAGATGTTGAAAACGGCCGTTACCTGATGATACGCAATCATCGCGGCATCAATAAGGGGTGCCTTAATTTCCCGGGCGGCAAAAAGGAACCCGGCGAAGACATGCGCGCCTGCGTGATCAGAGAAACTTTTGAAGAAACCGGCATTACCGTGAAAAATCCGGTGGAAGTCGGGTATATCGAGTTTCCGACCATGGATTTTTACGTGCACGTTTTCAAAAGCACGGAGTTTTCGGGAAAGCTGACGCCGCGTGCGGAAGAAGTCGATGTGTTCTGGCAGGATAAAAATGCCGTTCCCTATGATCGGATGAGGGCGGCGGACAAAGATTTTCTGCCGCTTATATTGTCGGGGCGGTACGTCAAAAGGCGTTATTTTTATACGTCGGATTTTCAGGTTGAGAGAATTGAAGATATTGACGATTGATCCGAAGCGCAAATAAATCAAGCGGCCGGGCGGCCGCTTTTTTTTATGATCCGAACGTCTGCGCCGGCAGGCGGGGCAGACTTTTCCCCCGGTCGCGGATATGCAGGATTTGTGAACGGGTTACAACTTGAAACGGTTGATGCTGCCTGCGTAAGCCGGGGAAAGCTTAGCCCTCTAGTTTCTTTTTTTCTTCTTTTTCCTGCAAAATGTTAAGATCTCGTTCAGTGGCCAGCTTGACCAGGATGGTCTTGACCACGGTATCGATTTGTTCGTCTTCCCGGTAGTCGGCGGGCAGGGCGAAATTGACCCGGCCGTCTTTTAAGATTTTGACGGCTTTTTTCTTGTCCTGACTTTTCGGCTTGTAGACGGCGATTGAGTAGCCGCCGCCTTTTTTGACCAGCCGCATGGAGGGGATGTCGGTCATGCCGTCGCCGAAGTAGATCATCCGGGTAAAGGGGATCGGCCTTTCTTCGTCGGGCATAAATTCGTTGACCCCGCGGTCGTCGAGCTTGCCGAGACCTTTGTTGATTTTGGACAGGTACTGGGTTTTGGTGGAATAGTTGACCACCCGCGCCGGCCAGACCGCTTCACCTTTGTCGTCATAGGCGTAGGCGCAGCCGTAAACTTCCTTGAAATATTTGCGGATGGCGCAGCCTTCGATAATTTCCTCGTATCCGGCGGAAATGACATAGTGTTCGATCTCAAGGTCGAGCATGTCGCCGTAATGGTTGATTCGCTCAAACCAGTTTTCCACGCCTTCGAAAAACTGGATATTTTTGCCGCATTCGAAAAACAGTTCGCGGGTCAGCGGAATCTTTTTGTCTTTGGCGGTCTTAAACACGTAATACATTGAACTGGTGATTTGCTCCATCATGTTCTGGTCGCCGAAAGTGTTGGCCTTGTTCCAGAAAGTTTTGCACGACATGCCGAAAGTGGGGATCAGCCCGTAGTTCTGCATGTCGGTGGTGCTCAGGGTTCCGTCGAAGTCGTAGATCAGCGCTACTTTTACTTTTTTTGCCATCTTTATATCATCTCCGCTTGCTATTTTCACAGAGATATTTTATAAGACAAGGAAAGTAATTAATCAACAACATTTATCTTTACCGGAAGGACAAAAAAATGCCTGCAACATCCATGGATCAGTTGGTGTCATTGTGCAAACGCCGCGGTTTTATTTTTCAAAACGCCGATATTTACGGCGGATTGCAGGGGGTTTACGATTACGGTCCGCTGGGCGTGGAACTGAAGAACAACCTCAAGGCCGCGTGGTGGCGGGCGATGGTCTACGAACGCGACGACGTGGAAGGGCTTGACGCCGCCATCCTCACCAACCAGAAGGTTCTTCACTATTCCGGCCATGAAGATACGTTTTCCGATCCCATGACCGACTGCCGCAAATGCAAAGGCCGTTTCCGCGCCGACCACATCAAAGACGGCAAGTGCCCCAACTGCGGCTCGACCGATCTGACCGAACCGCGGCCGTTCAACCTGATGTTTAAAACCGCGATCGGGCCGGTCGACGACGGTTCTTCTTTCGGCTATCTGCGGCCGGAAACCGCACAGGCTATCTTTACCCAGTTTAAGAACGTGGTTGACGCCACTTCCCGCAAGCTGCCGTTCGGCATTGCCCAGATCGGCAAGTCTTTCCGCAACGAGATCACGCCGCGCAACTTCATTTTCCGCGTGCGCGAGTTTGAACAGGCGGAACTGGAATATTTCGTGATGCCGGGCGAAGACGAAAAGTGGCACGAAACCTGGAAAGACATTCGCATCAAATGGTGGCTTGACCAGGGGTTGGTGCGTGAACACATGAACATTTACACCACCCCCAAAGAAGACCTGGCGCACTATTCCAAGGCAACTTATGATATCGAATATCAGTTCCCGCACGGTATGGAAGAGCTGGAAGGCATTGCCAACCGCACCGACTATGACCTCGGCAACCACACCAAAGGTCAGGACGAACTTAACCTGACTTCTCATTGCCATGAAAATCCGGAATCGACGCAAAAGCTCTGCATCCGTGACGAAGAAAGCAACCGCTGGGTGGTTCCGTTTGTGATCGAGCCGTCGATGGGCGTTGACCGCGGTGTTCTGGCGGTGATGACGGAAGCCTATACCGAAGAAGACTTGGGCGGCGGCAACAGCCGTATCGTGCTGAAACTGAAGAAGCATCTGGCGCCGATCAAGGTGGCCGTTATTCCGCTTAAAAAGAATAACGAGCAGATTATGGCCAAATGCCATGAAATCAAACAAAACCTGCTTAAGCTCGGTATCGGCCGGGTAGCGCTGGAAAATACCGGCAACATCGGCAAGGCCTATCGCCGGCATGACGAAATCGGCACCCCGCTGTGCCTGACGGTGGATTTTGAAACGATTGAAAATCAGCCGGAGTCGGTAACCGTCCGTGACCGCGACACCATGGAACAAACCCGTGTCAACATTGCCGACCTGCCGAATTATCTGCGGGAATATTTCCTCTAAACGGCAAAAAAACTCTCCCGGCCGGAGAGTTTTTTGCTATCGGATAAGGAAACGTTTGTATGAAATTGTCTGTTATTACCATATGCTATAATGAAAAAAACATTCGCAAAACCTGTGAAAGCATTGTCGGCCAAAGCTGGCAGGATTTTGAGTGGATCGTGGTCGACGGCGGTTCGACCGACGGCACGCTGGATGTGCTGAACGAATACAGGGATCGTATTGACGTGCTGATTTCCGAACCGGATAACGGAATTTACAACGCCATGAACAAAGGCATCGCCCGCGCCCGGGGAGAATGGCTGAATTTCATGAACGGCGGCGATGCCTTTTGCGACAAAACGGTTTTGGAGCAGGTTTTCGGCGGCGGCAGCAGCCGTGACGGTGCGGACGTTTTGTACGGCGACATGCTGTGCCGGGGAAAGGTACACAAAATGCCGGTTGCCATTGACGCCGATTTCTTTATCAACGGCAGCATCAACCATCAGTCGTCGTTCATCCGTGCCGCATTGTTCCGCGAGCAGGGCGGTTATAACGAAAATTACCGGGTTTTGTCGGATGTCGAAAAATGGATTGTCTGGATGAAGGCCGGCCGGGTTTTCCGGCATTTGCCGGTAGTCGTTGCCGATTTTGACGCCGGCGGCGTTTCCAGTTCCGGCAGCCGGCTGACAAAGGCGGAAAAGGCAAAAATCATCGCCCGTTATTATACGACGGAAGAACTGGCCGCAAACCGGGCGGGTCAAAAAGTGTGCTGGACGGTGAAGCTGTTTGGTTTTCTGGTGCTGCTGAAAATCAGAAAAGAACCTTTTCAGGATACGTTCAGGGTAAATCTGTTCGGCTTTGTCCCGCTGTTGAAAATCAGAAAAAATACAAAATAAAGATGAGGGAAAGAAGGCTTGACGACGGGTTGAAAACTGTGTTACACCACAATTAACGTTTATGCCCCAACACTTGCAAAGGAAATAAAATGCAGCCTGAAATCAGCATATTAAACAACGGATTGAGAATTGTCAGCCTGAAGTATCCGCAATTTGAAACCGTTTCTCTCGGGATCTGGGTCAATACCGGTTCGGCTTATGAACGGGAAAACATGAACGGTATTTCCCATTTTCTTGAACATATGGTATTCAAAGGCACCGCCGGCCGTTCGGCCGCGGCCATTTCCGAAGATATCGAAAATGTGGGCGGACAGACCAACGCCTATACTTCCCGTGAATTTACCGCTTTTTATGCCAAAATGCTGAAGGACGATTTGGAACTGGCGGTTGACGTTTTGTGCGAACTGGTTACTTCGCCGCAGTTTGCCGAAGACGAACTGGTGAAAGAACGCGAAGTGGTAGTTCAGGAAATCAAACAGACTTATGACGATCCGGGCGATATCGTTTTTGACTATATGCAGGCGGAAGCTTTTGCCGGTCAGGCGATGGGTCGGCCGATTCTCGGCACCGCCGGTCTGGTCAGGAGCTTCGGCGCCGGGGAGCTGCGTGCCTACATGAAAACCAACTATGCGGCGGAAAACATGGTTTTCTGCGCGGTCGGCAATGTTGACCACGGGCAGCTGGTAAAAATGGTGGAAACAAGGCTGTCCGGTTTGCAGGCCAAAACTTCTTTTGCCGCCGACCGTCAGCATTATACCGGCGGTTATTTTGCCGAAAAAAGAGATACCGAACAGGCGCAGGTAATTTTGGGTTTTGACGGCTTTTCCTATGCCGACGAGCGTTATTATGCGGCAATGCTGATGTCGACCGTCTTGGGCGGCGGCATGAGTTCCCGTCTGTTTCAGGAAGTGAGGGAAAAGCGCGGCCTGGTTTATTCGATTTACAGTTTTCCCACTTTTTATACCGGCGCCGGCTTTACCGGAATTGCCGCCGCCACCGACAACGAACAGGTCAACAAGATGCTGCCGGTGATGATTGACGAGATCAAAAAAATTGCCGCGGCTCCGGTCGGCGAAGCGGAGCTGAAACGGGCCAAGGCACAGGTCAAGTCGGCGATTTTGATGTCACTCGAGAGTTCTTCCGCCGTGTCGGAAAAACTGGCGCGGCAGCTGCTGCTGTTCAATCGTTCGATTCCGATTGAGGAAACTATTGCCAAAATAGAAGAAGTCGGGGTCGAAGATGTCCGTGCCGCGGCGGAAACGATTTTTGCTTCCAAACCGACCTATGCGCTGGTCGGCAACGTTGACGGCCATTACAGGTATGATGAAATCTGCCGGCTGCTGAAAGCCTGACAAAATTATGGTAAAATTAAGATTTTGCTCCTATAATGCCGGAAGAAGTTAACGGACAACGGAGGAGCCCATGTCGCGCGCCGAAGATATTTTTCAAAAGCTGATCTATTTCGGGGAAGAAGCGATTGACGATTATATCGTCAATTCGCAGACCGAAGAGCTGTTTCTCGACTTCAAACGTGCGGATTCTACCGGCAAAAACGGTCTGGCGCTGCATAAAGACGACCGCCGCAATCTGGCCAAGGCCATCTCCGGGTTCGGCAACTCCGAAGGCGGGGTGCTGATCTGGGGGGTGGAATGTTCGCGCAGTTCGGAAGTGGGCGACGTGGCGCAGGCCAAGGTCAAAGTGCAGAACGTTCATCGTTTTCTGAGCTGGCTGGAAAACGCCATTTCCGGCTGCACCATTCCCAGCCATAACCGCGTACGCAACCATATCGTCAGCGTTGACGAAAACGGCGACGGCTTTGTCGCCACCTATATTCCCAAGTCGGAGATCGCGCCGCTGATGACAACCGTCGGCAATACTTTTTACATCCGCTCGGGGTCTAACAACGTACCGGCGCCGTATTCGGTGCTGGCCGGCATGTTCGGCCGCCGGCCGCAGGCGGAGATAGACTTGATGGTTACCGACAAGCAGCTGTCGGTTCTGGAAAACAGCGAAGCGGACATTTTGTATCCGAGCAGCATAGATTCGCCGCCCGACCGGTATCTGAAAATCAGCTTTTCCGTCCGCGGCCACAATCAGAGCAACGTTATTGCCCGCGAGCTTTATCTTTCCTGCACGGTAACGACAGACGGCGGCGAATATAACAAAGTGCGTTTCTTGAATTATAATCAGATGGACAGCATTCCCGGGCTGGAAGGGCAGCTGAACCTGATCACCCGGCCGGAACTGAGGGTGCCGCCGCGCAGCATCGTCCGTTTCACCAACGTGGAAATTATTCTGTCGCCTTATATTGAAAGCGATTTTCTGTTGGACGGCGTTATTGGCGCCGACGGTACCGCGCCGCGCAACTTTCGCATTTATATTCCCAAAAACCGGCTGCGTTCGTTTGTGGCCAGAACCATGCGCGAAGACGCCGATCCGACGTTGCTGTTAAATGAGTTTTTCAGCGAGTTTTTGAGCGGGGAACTGGAATGATCCGGGTTGAAATTTTTACCGACGGCGCCTGTTCCGGCAATCCCGGCCCCGGCGGCTGGGGGGCGTTGCTGCGCTGCCGCGGGGTTGAAAAGGAACTTTCCGGCGGAGAAAAGGAAACCACCAACAACCGGATGGAGCTGACGGCGGTCATCAGCGCGCTGGCGGCGTTAAAAACCTCGTGCGACATTTCCCTTTATACCGACAGCAAATATGTAATGGACGGCATCACCCGCTGGCTGCCCAACTGGAAGAAAAACGGCTGGAAAACCAGCAACAAGAAATCACCGGTCAAAAACGTCGATTTGTGGCAGCGGCTGGACGAACTGGCCGGCGGGCACGAAATCCGCTGGATCTGGGTAAAAGGCCATGCCGGCCATGCGGAAAACGAACGGGTGGACGAACTGGCCAGAAACGCGATCAGGAATTTGGTCTGAACAGGCTCATGTTGTCAATCAGCAGTTTCAGTTCCTGTTCGCTTAAAATTTCCGGCAACACCATGCCGTCGGGAACGAGCGGGCTGAACAAAACGTAAAACGGCAGTCCGCTGCGGCCGAATTTTTTCATGAATTCCGCCGTTTCCGAGTTGCTGACGGTCCAGTCGACATTAAGCATAACCACCCCGCGGTTTTGGATTTTTTGTTTAATTGCCGGGTTTTCAAAAACCATGATGTCGTTGAAACGGCAGGTCAGGCACCAGTCGGCGCTGACGGTAACGATGACCGTTTTGCCCTCCCGGACATATTGTCCGACCTTTTCCATGGTAATCGACGCAAGGTTGTCGCGCCTGATTTGTTCTTCCTTCCGGGCGGCGGCGTACTCCGCCGCGAGGGCCGCCCAGTCATAGTGGTCCCGCAGTGCGCCGGAACCCAGCAAAATGGGTTCTACGTGGTCGGTGAAGCAGATCTCGCTCAGCCCCCGCCCGATGCCCGTGCGGGCCATGTCGGCCATGGTGACATGGCCGTCCGGCGAGCAGCTGCTGTGTACATGATAATCGGCCAAATACATCCGCCCACCGCCTTATTTCTTCTTGCCGAAGAAGTTGGAGCGCACCAGGCTGACC
>MNTV01000012.1 GCA_001917175.1 Azospirillum sp. 51_20 | reverse complement strand
CCGACACATCTTCAAAGGAGTCTTTAAGCAACGGAAAGGGGGAATGGGTTGTTTTTGGGGCTGGCGCAATAATAACTCTTATGTATCCACCCACAAAACTGATAAGGTATGCACCGCAGATGGCAAATGTTATAATTACAACGATGTCTTTGTAGATGAGGTAGACCCCGGACACAGTAACACCTGCGGGCAGACCTGTTATGTTGCATGCAGCTGCAATACTTCCAACGGCTGGTATTCCACCTGTCAGGGCAGCGACTGTTTCTCGGTAACCGATACCCGCTACGCCGGCCAACCTAATGCCGCTTCGGCCTCTCGTTCCCTCTCCGATATCGCCTCAATCTCCGCTTCCGGTGCAAATTCAGGCATTTCCGCCTCGGCCGCCGCAACAGCAGGCGCCACCTCCGGCATCTCGACCATGGCCTCCGGCGCTACCACCTGCTACAAGACTAAAACTTGCTCCGAAGGCGGTTACTATACGTTAAGCCAGTCTGGTATGCACTGTTCCTCTGTCAGCTATAACGGATATATTTGTTATGATTGCCATGATCCGAACTTCTACTATCCGAGCGGATACAGCTATTCGTTTGATTCATGCAAGAATGGGCAGTCTTCGTACACTCCGACTTGCGGACATCCCGGCTGCTCTATTACCGGTACGACAAAATATACTGCCGGTACCGCCAAAACCTGCTCCGATGGAAATTACTCTTCATCCTGCGGCACTGACTATTATGCAAGCTCTTCTACAACTTACTGTGGCAAGACCTGTTATGCCTGTGCCTCCTGTAACTATCAAAACAATTATACGCCTCCGGCAGGCTATACTTCAACAAGCGTAGAATGCTCTTCGGATCAGTATAAAACCTCTGCTACCGGAACCTGCTTCGTTTCCAGAGCCAGTACCTCTTGCACGGCGAAAACTTGCTCTGGACTGACTTACTACAAATGTAATGACTGTACTTACTCCTGCCCGTCCGGTTATTATACCTCGGCCGGTTCCGGCTACCATCTGACTAATACCTCAAAGTATCAGGTCTGCAATGGAGATTCGAACAAAACTAACAGTACAAAATGTTATACAAGAGAGGCTAACACCTGCTCGTACTATGGATATTCAGATACTATCCCGTCCGGTAAAACCTGTATCGAAACAAACATTACAACCCCTTCCGGTTCAAAAAAATGTTATAAGGACTGCAAGGATGAAGACCCTTGTTTAGGTGTAACTTGCGGGATGAATGCTCACTGTAAGGACGGAGAATGTGTCTGTGATGATGATTATTATTACATCTTCCTAGGTTCAGATACGGCTAAAAAATATGGATGTCCGCTTGCTTGCCCAATTTGCGAATACTCCAGTTGTATTATGGATTGTATAGACAATCCTACTTATAGGGATACACAAGAATGCATAGAAATGATATGCGCTCCAGGATGTGGCCTTCATGGAGAATTCACTAAACCTGCAGACAATTATTATGAGCAGGAAGGTGTGTCCGGCGATTATGGGTGTTATAATTATGATTTCAATTACAAATGTCCGGATAATATACCTTTCCCGTATAACCCAAACGGAGAAAAATGCTGTTGCGTTGATCTTAATTGGGTTGGAGGATCGGGACCCGGCAACATTCAAATACCGACAAGCTGTGTATGCTATGGAACTGTAACAAGACCTTAACCGTTTGATGCGAGAGCATAAAGTAAACATGGTTAGCTAAGACTATAAATACGATGAATGTCCATGCCAAAATCTGTGGTGAGAGGATACATTATTTCCCTCTTGATAATAATAGCCTAATCCCGGTATTATAACCACAATACCGGGATTAGTATATTGCAAATATTACTATTTTCAATTTAGGTCATCAGGATAACCTATAGGCCCGACACCTCCTCCACCTATATTAGCATTAGGCATACAGTTGTCAGTTTTTGGGCTCCAATCATAAATAGAAATTGATTCACCCAATCCGCTGCTGGTTATATTGTCAGTAACGGGGCCTACATATTTATAGGTTATAAAGCCAACCCCTCCACACATAGTATTACCTAGAGAATTGTCAATATCTACACAAATTTCCATAGTTGGTCCACCATTATATGTACATTCAATATTACAAACGATATATTTATTTCTACCATATGTTGTAACATAATACCAACAATTAGGCCAGCAAGTACACTTTGGCTCTTCAGTAGACCCGGAAGAACAGGTATAAGTAGCGGTGAGAGTAAGGTTTGAATTAACTGTACCCGACTTAGTCCCACCGGAATAAGTAGCCGTAGTTTCGGTGGTAGAATAAGAATCCGTAGGCGTCCAAGAATAAGAAGTTCCTTCTGCTACGTTGGAAACAGTTATGCTGTTTTCATAGGTCGAGCAATTAACGCTTCCCACATTGCAGCTGCTTATACCATTAAAACCGGCTGCGAAATTTGTCGGACAGGAACTGTCAAAGACTTTATTTATAGTAACTGAATAGTATTTAATCTCATCTTTACAGTCTTTATAGCAAGTGTACCCGTTATAGTCAAATTGAGTACATTTCTTTCCATCAGGTTCACTTGATTCATAACCGCCTTCGGAGCAAGTTTTAGTCTTGTAGCAGGTGGTAGCGCCGGAGGCCATGGTCGAGATGCCGGAGGTGGCGCCTGCTGTTGCGGCGGCAGAAGCAGTCTTAAGGCCGGCGGACGCTGCTGTGGCAGTGTAGTTACCGGCCGCGGAGGCGGTTTTGAGACCGGATTTGGCTGCGGCTGAGGCCGAGATGCCTGAATTTGCACCGGAAGCGGAGATTGAGCCGACATCGGAAATTGATTTACCCGCAGAAAGGGAGTTAACCCCGGTATAGTGATTGTCGGTTGCGGATTTGCAGTCACTGCCCTGACAGGTGGAATACCAGCCGTTGGAGGTATTGCAGCTGCAGCCGATATAGCAGTTAGCGTATGAACTGCAGGCTATACCCTCGCCTTTAGTTGTTTTTTCCGTAAAGACTGTACCATACTTATAGCTGGTACCATCACTA
>MNTV01000024.1:406-40291 GCA_001917175.1 Azospirillum sp. 51_20 | reverse complement strand
AAATCAGGTTCATGATCCCGATCGTCAGGTCCTGATCCGACGAAAGGTCCTTCGGGTTTACCTTCTTGGCCGAATCTATCTTTTCCACATATTCTTTGACGTTTTGAATTTTTTTCATGTTTTTTCTCCTTGGAATTTAATAGGGATAGTAGTTTATGGCGGCGCTGGCGGCGGTTAAGAACGTCAGCGGCAAAACGACTTTTTCAAACGGAAAATGGGCGTGTCCGCCGTTTTTTGTTTTCATCCGTCCGTATAGTTGCATTGAAGCTATGAACATCAGGGCGCCGGCGACGGCGGAAAGCAAAAACGGATCAATATAAAGAAACAGAAAAATCTGCGGCGAATATGTCAGCATATCCCGATAAACGAATCCGATCATGGCGACGCTCAGGGCGATCAGCCAAAAATCGCGGCCGGCAAAACGCCAGTTTTTCTTTTCAAACCAGGCGATCGTCCAGTAGCCGAGAATGGCCAGCATGGCGCCGGCCCACAGACCGACCACGTTGTCGTTGATGCCCAGCCGGCGGGCGATTTCCAGCGAGGCGCCGACGGCAACCGTGCAGACCACGCAGGCCGGGTTGGCTTGCGCGGAAAAGGGGAACAGAACAAATCCCGGCAGAAGGGCTGACAGTTTCATTATATAATCCTTTCAATATATGACAATAATTATATATAATATATATTCTATATATTGTTATTGTCAACTGTTTTTTGCGGAAAGCCGGAAAAAGTCGTTTTCCGCCGGATGCGGGCAGTGCCGGCGATCGTTTATTGAAAAGTAACGATTAAGATATATGATTATGAGAAAACAAAATCGGGAAAGGAAATTTCATGTTAAAGTTTGTTGTTTATTTCGTTATTGCCGCCGTTGTTGTCATTGCCGCGGCGAGCGTCTGGCATCTGATGAGGGTGGCGGCAGGGAACAAGGAGGAAATGTTGCGGTATGCCGGTCCGGAAAAGGAATTTACCGGGCATTTCGGCAAAGCGCTGGTGGTTTATTATTCGCTTGACGGACATACCCGCGAGATTGCCGAAAAGATCAGGGAAAAGACCGGCGCCGACATTTATGAAATCAAAACCAGGGAAAAGTTTAAGAAAACGCCGTGGTTTTATCTGACGTTGAAAAAACAGCTGAAAAACGGGGAATATCCCGAACTGGCCGGAGAACTTCCCGATCCGAAAGCTTACGACGTCGTGTTTGTCGGCGCGCCGGTTTGGTGGTATACGATGGCAACGCCGCTGTTTTCTTATCTGAAACAGACGGATTTCGGCGGGCGAATCGTGGTTCCTTTTTCCACTCAGGGCAGCAATTACGGCAGCTTTTTTGCCGATTTTGTTAAAGAAGCAAAAAATGCGGAAGTTGATACCGCGGCCGCCTTCAACAATCTGCCGGAAGGTTATGAACGGGAAGTTGACAACAAAATTGTCAGTTGGCTGAACGGTCTCAGCCGCCAGTAACGGATATTTAGGGATAAAAAAAGATAAACAGAAAGATGTTTTTCGGGTTGAGGGCATAAAAAACTCCACCGGTTCTTTCCGGTTAAGGATAAGAAGCGGCGGAGTTTGAAGCCGTTACTCGGCACGGGCAAAGGTGCGGGCAACCCTGTCGTACGTCAGGTGCAGCACCGCGCAGTTTTCACAGTCGACGTCTGACAGTTCCAGTCCGCAGGCCAGGGCGCTCAGGACGCCGCCGTGGGCGGAAATGCCGATGTTGTCCCCGGGATAGAGAACAATTTCTCCGAGGGCGCCGATCACACGGTCGAAAATCTGGTGTTTGCTTTCGCTGTCATGACCGGGAAATGCCTTGTCCCAGGTTTCTTTTGTCGGATTGACGATCTGTTCCGTCAGTTCGGGGCAGTCGCGCATGAGCTTTCCGATCCGGGAACCTTCCGCCAAACCGAAATTTCCTTCCCTGAGGTTGGGAATAATTTCTATTTTAGGCGTCGGCTTCATCTGTCCGGCAGCGATTTCCGCCGTTTGCAGCGCGCGTTTGAGCGGAGAAGCGTAGATGACTTCGAGGTTAAGCGGCAACAGTTTTTGTCCGAGCTCGTAAGCCTGTCTTCTGCCGGTTTCGTTCAGGTCCGGGTTGCATTGACAGCCCTGCCAGATATTGTGCAGGTTGAAATCCGTTTGTCCGTGTCTGAAAATGTACAGGTTCTTTTTCATAATAGTAAAAAATTTTAAAAATGACTTAATAAATATGTTTCCGCCTTTTGCATAATTTGTTTTAAACGGAAAGTCAAGACCTGTTTTTGTCCATTGTGGGTCGGTCCTTTCTTTTTGCCGAAATCTGCCAGGTTGCGAGCCCCGTTCGGGAGAAAACGGGAAAAGCCGTTTGACAAAAATTTGCATATATGCTACAAGATTTGCGGAAACTCAAATTTTTAACGATATGAAAAATAAATTATTTATCTTGGGATGGGACAACGCGCTTGTCTCCGACATTGTAGAAAACAAGGTTCATCCGGCTTATTTGGCGATGCTGGCGGAAGTTGATCCGAATTTGCATGCCAGATGGACGTTGGACGATACCGTAAGCATGCAGGGCGAACAACCGGAAAAAATCTGGCAAAGCTTTTGCGAACTGCTGGGTGACGAGAAAGGCCGCCGGGCACGGGAGATTTTTTACCAGACCTATCGTCGTCTGCCGCTGCCGCCGCTGACCGAAAACGCCCTGCCGTTTTTGCGGAAGCTCAATGCGTGCGGGTGTGTCGTGGCCGTCGTTTCCAACAAAACGCAGAAGATTCTCGAAGAGGAAATCCGAATGCGGAAACTGGACGGTCTGATCGACATTGCCATCGGCACGACGGAAAAAGAAGAACCTCAGGGAACCGTCGGCGGTTACGACCGGCGTTTCAACAGCCGCATCGAGTTGTTGAACGAGGCGATAGAGGAATGGCCCGATGCGGAGGAAGTTGTCGTCATTGCCGGCAGCGGCTATGCCGAACCGGCTTATGTTCTCGGCGTCAGCCGTTTTGAAGAGGCTTCGGCACCGGTGTTCGACTGGATCGCCGGCGAGCTTGCGGAGCCTGTGTCCGCGTCCGCACCGTCCGCTTCCGGCTTTATGACCGCTTCGGACTGGAGGGACGATCTGCTCTGATGTTGTCTGTCAATGTGCTAAGGCCCGGCGTTTGCCGGGCTTTTTTCGCATCCGTAAAAGACGGGACGGTCAGACTTTGAGAATCGGGATTTTCGGATTGGCAAGGGCAAATACGCTCTGAACGGCAAAATAATCCGTCAGCGGACTGCCGTCATAGTTTTTGATACTGCCGCCGGCTTCTTCGACGATCAGCGCTCCGGCGGCAAAGTCCCAGGGTTTCAGCGTCAGTTCCCAGAAAATTCCGGTGCGGCCGCAGGCAACGTTGCAGAGGTCAAGTGCGCCGGCGCCGCTGCGGCGGATGTCGAGCGCCGTTTCGCAATAGGCGGCAGCCAGTTTCCAAGTCAGGTTCATATCATAAGTGCCGGTGCCGAACGCGGCCAGCGAAAAATCGAGCGAATCGGCGGAAGTGCGGATCGGACGTCGGTTGAGGAAAGCGCCTTTGCCTTTTTCCGCGGTAAACAGTTCGTCGGCAAACGGATTGAAAACCACCCCGGTTTGGGGGCGTCCGTCTTTCAGCAGGGCGACGGAAACGCAGCTCCAGCGGTAATTTTTTACAAAGTTGACGGTGCCGTCGATCGGATCGCAGACAAAACAATATCCGTCCCGGCGGTAGTCTGTGCTTCCTTCTTCTCCGAGGAAAGAGGCTTCCGGCAGCAGCGCGGTCAGCTTTTGCCTGAGAATTTCCTGAATTTGAATGTCGCAGGAGGTAACCAGGTCTTTGGGGTTGCGGTTTTTGCTGCCGACTTCTTTGGCCGGCGGGTCGAGTATGATTTTTCCGCATTCGCGGACAATTTCGATAATTGCTTCCAGCATGTTTGTTCTTCCCGTATGTTTTTGTTCAAATCTAGCCGGCAACGGTTAATTTGTCGTAAAAAACGGCCGAATCGTTGAATCTGAAAACGGAGGAACTATTCTTTTATGAAAGGAAAATTCAACAAGAGGCAAAAAATGATGAAAAACATGTCCGCTTTGCTTGCCCTGGCGGCCGGTACGCTGGGGCTGGGGATGTCGGAGTTCGGCATGATGAGCGTTTTGTCCGGTGCGGCGGCTGATCTCAACGTCAGCATTCCGCAGGCGGGACATTTTGTCGCCGCCTATGCGCTGGGAGTTTGCGCCGGCGCACTGCTGCTGATTTTTATCGCCCGCGGCCGGCCGCTGAAAAAGACGCTGCTGGTTCTGGCGGCGCTGATGACGGCCGGCAACCTGCTGGCCGCTTTGTCGCCGGATTATGCGGCGATGCTGGCAATGCGTTTCGTGTCGGGGCTGCCGCACGGCGCTTTTTTCGGCGTCGGCGGCATCATTGCCGAAAAGGTTGCGCCGCCGGGGCGCCGGACGGCGGCGGTCAGCATCATGATCGCCGGCATGACGGTTGCCAATTTGTTCGGCATTCCGCTCGGCACCGCAATTGCCCATGCGTTTTCCTGGCGGGCGATGTTTGCTTTGGTGGCGGCATGGGATTTGTATACCTTTTACATGGTATGGCGGATGGTGCCGGAGGTGCCGCCGCTGCCCGATCACGGGTTGAAAAGCCAGTTTGCTTTTCTCGGCCGTCCGGCGCCCTGGTTTCTGCTGGGAGCGATCATGCTCGGCAACGGCGGCGTCTTTTGTTGGTACAGCTATATTAATCCGCTGCTGGTTCACGTTTCCGGTTTTGCGCCGTCGTCAATGACGTATTTGATGGTCGTGGCCGGTGCGGGAATGGTGGTCGGCAACCTGCTGGCGGGCGAGCTGGCCGACCGTTGCGGTGCGGTTCCGGTGGCGGCGGCTTTTATCGCGGTGATGGCGGTCAGCCTTTTGCTGATCGTTTTTGCCGCGGCGGTGCCGGCGGCTTCGGCGGTGCTGATGTTTGTTGCCGCCGGCTGTCTGTTCGGCGTTTCCGGTCCCGAGCAGGTGCTGATCATTGACAATGCCGAAGGCGGCGAACTGCTGGGGGCTTCCGGCGCGCAGGTGGCCTTCAACCTTGGCAATGCCGTCGGCGCCTGGCTCGGCGGTTTGCCGATTGCTGCCGGTTATTCTTACCGCTATGCCGCAGCGCCGGGGGTTTTGCTGGCGACGGCCGGACTGTTTATGATCCTGCATTTCCGCCGTTTGACAAAAGGAAAAGGCGGAAATTGAACAAAACGAAAAAAAGCCGTTGTGAAAACGGCTTTTTTCAGAGAAACGGAGAAAACCTTATTTTACCGGTTCGCCCCACTGGTTGGCCTTGGTTTCTCCCGGCATGCAGAACCAAATCAGAAGCGCGATGCCGCCGATGAAAGGCACCAGGCTGATCAAAAGCCAGAACCAGGGCTTGCCGAGGTCGTGAATGCGGCGGACGGTCAGTTCCAGACTGGGCAGCAACAGGCCGAGGGAAAGCAGCATGCCGAGGATGCCGCCGAACAGGATGCCGTCCAAAATGCCGGCGGCAATCGCCAAAATAAGATAGTACAGGGAAAAGTACCAGTATTGGGAACGGCTGGTGCGGCCTTTGAAGTCAATGTTGGTATACATTGTTTTGACCACTTCCGCAAAGTGCCGGTTAAAACCTTCTTTGGTGAACGCCGGTTTGAAATATTTTTCCCAGCCCTGTTTGGTAAAAACGGGGAAAACGTCTTTTACGAAAGTGTTTTTTACATCATTAATGTCCATTGGGATATCCTTATAAAAATGAAATCGGTTTCGTTAATTAAAATGCGCTTATAATGAGAAAAATGCAATTGTTAATTTGGCTTAATGTATATTTTTAAAAAAATTTTTACATTCGCGAGGAAAACGGCAGTCCCGAAAAGCGGATTTTTCGCCGCCGGCAGGAAACCGCCGGCATTTCCGGCGGTCGCGGCAGAGCTCATTCTTCCGGCATTTCCGGCGG
This sequence comes from Azospirillum sp. 51_20, assembly GCA_001917175.1. Lineage (GTDB taxonomy): Bacteria > Pseudomonadota > Alphaproteobacteria > RF32 > CAG-239 > JAFUYI01. The sequence continues at coordinate 34,343 of MNTV01000024.1, read as the reverse complement.
CCGGCAGATTTCTTCGTTGAACGTGCAGTCAAACAAATAGTTGCCGAAACTGTCGTGGTAGGTGGTGGTGGCGGTGAGCCCGGAGGCAAACATAACCTGTGCTCCCTGACACATTGCCGGCAGCAGCTGCCGGCAGCCGAAATCCTGCAGCCTGGTCATCATCGCCATTCGTTCGCCGTCACTCCATTCGGCGGAATTGACGTTGACAATGTACGTATATTTGATCTCCCTGCCGCTGCGTTTGATGTCCACCCAGCGGATGCCGCTTTGTATCTCTACCGGCAGCAAGTCCTGCATATTGCGCAGCTGGGCGTCGATCTCTTTGTCGCTCAGCCGCCGGAGACCGCCGTTTTCCGTTTGCGCGGCGGCGGGAAAGAAGGAAAACAAAATAAAGAAAATTGCGGCCGCAAACGTTTTCATGGCATTACTCCGCGGCAGAAACTTTCTGATTGTATTGTTCAAGCTCTTCGGCGCAGTCGTTTAAAGAATAGCTGCAGCCGGCAAACTCGGAACCGTCCGTTTGCAGATACGTGGCGGTAATCCGTTGCAATTTGGGGCTGAAAGTGCTTATCAGGTCAAGACTGACGCAGAGCATCGGCTTGATCTGCGGACAAAGGGTGGACTTCATTTTGCCGAGAACTTCTTTTTTGCTGTTTTCGTCGATGTGTTGGCGCAATTCCGCAGGCAGCGAAGAAATCATTGCGTCAATGTCGATCTGATAGATGTAGCGGAGGCCGTCTTTGTTTTTTTCGACGTCTTTCCAGACGACGCCGGCGCTGACTTTCATCGGTAAAGAGGAACGCATGGCCGCAAGTTGTTTGTCGACGGCCTGTTCCATGTATTGTTCGATTTTCGCGCTGTCGGCGGCATCGTTGCCGGAGGCCGCGGGAATAGCCAAGTCCTCCGCGTGAGCCGGAAGGACGGCGATTGCGCCGAAGATAAGCGCCCAGATCATTTTTTTCATTAGTCCGATACTCCTTTAAGCGTTAATAATTAACTGTCAGCATAAAATAAAAAAAGCGGGAGGGCAACGATTATCTTGGAAAAGCGTAAAAAAAATCCCCGGGTGTGCATGGACACGCGGGGATACGGAACGGGGTTCCTTCATACGTTTGTGCGCTTATCATGAGGTTCGCCGAAAACGCAAACCGTGTTGGCGGTGCCGCAGTCGTCGAGCTGCACGCATTCGCCGATCAGAGTGTGAACCATTGCGGTCGAAAGGTTTACGGCATAACTGAGAACCGTGTAACCTTGGTTTCGCAGGCAGCAGGAAGACCAGACAAGCATGTCTTCGGGCAGCGGATCGCGGCCGATGCCTGCGCGAAGCCGGTTGATTTCCTCAAAATGAAAAATGATGAAATAAAGCGTCTTGACCGAAGCAAGTTCTCCGCCGTGTTCCCAACACCAGTGGCAGGCTTTGCGATACATCTTTCTTTTCGGGGAAAAGTCGATCAGCGAAATGCCGTCGTACAGATAAATTCCCTTTACTTCTTTTGCGTCTGCCGGTGCGGAAACGAAAGTTCCGTCATACAACAGAAAATCTCCGAATTTCGGAGTCTGCATTGATTTGTTCATAGCATAAAATTTAATTGGTTAATAATTCAGACTAACCTGATCAGGATAATACGCAATGCCGCGGCTGTCAAGTCCGCTTTTGCCGGAAAAACAGCGCCGCGGTTCCCGCCAGTTCGGAAAGAAAAGGCAGCGTGCGCTCGAGCACGTCGGCGGGAAAAAGGTAAAAGTCACGCAGGTCGGAGCGCCATTCCAGCTGGAGAATCCGCGGCAGAGGGTTCAGCCGCTGCAGGCTGCCGGTAAGGCCGAATCTGCCGGTGTAGTCCGGATGGTTTGTCACCCAGCGGATTTTGTATTTTTCCGCCAGCCGGCCGATCAGTTCCAGTTCCGGCGCATAGTCCGCGGCCGGTAAAATGCCGGTGCCGACCGCCAGTTCAAATTCCCGGCCGCCGTTCATGCCGTGGATGTCAAGAAAACAATGATTTGCAAGCTGCCGGTCAATGACGAAGCCGGCGGCGGCGTTTCTTTCTTCTCCCGTGCGGCGGCGGATGATCGTCGAAACGTCGTTTTGTTCGCCGGCCAGCCGGGTCAGCGCACCGGTGCAGAGGTCGGGCGCTTTCGGCCGGTTGTCGCGGAGGGTGCGCACCGCGTGCGGAGCAGTCAGAATCAGCCGGCTGCCGCGGTCTTCAAAACGGAAATCGCCGCCTTCACTGTTGCCGCAATAGGTGTTGCGGCAATATTCTTCTTCATACTTTTTCAGCCGGTTTAACATGATAAGCCATCCTTTTTGCCGGCTTCAGGATAACATGATCCGGGAAGTTTATCCCCGTTATTCACAGCCTGTGGATAAGTTAATCGCGCAATGCGAAAGATTATGTTTGTTTTTATTTTATTTCCTGCTACAACGAAGCCGTTAAAAACGATCAACGGAGATGACAACGACTATGGCAATGGAAAAGATCGACGCGGCGTCGCTGCCGCAGAACATTGAGGCCGAACAGGCGCTTTTGGGCGCCCTTCTTTCCAACAACAAGGCTTTTGAGCAGGTTTCCGACTTTCTGAAGCCGGCGCATTTTGCCGACGCGGTCAACGCCAAAATCTTCGAGGTCATTTCCAAGCTGATTTCCCGCGGACACGTGGCCGACACCATTACGCTGAAAAACTATTTCGAGCAGGAAGGCGTGTTAAATGATGTCGGCGGTTACAAGTATCTGATCAAGCTGGCGGAAAGTTCATCGCCGCTCACCAATCCGGAATATTACGCCCAGTACATTTACGACCAGTATCTGCGCCGCGAACTGATCGCCACCGGTTTTGACATTGTTAATAATGCGATGAAGGAGGATATCGACTCTTCCGCTTCCGGCCAGATTGAAGAAGCGGAAAAGCGGTTGTACGAACTTTCCGACAAAGGCGACGGACAGCGGGGGTTTGTCGAGTTTTCCGACGCTTTGACCCAGTCGCTCAACACAATTGAAAAAGCTTATCAGCGCGAAGGCAAAATTTCCGGCATTTCAACCGGACTGAACAATCTGGACAAGCGGACCGGCGGGTTGAACAATTCCGACCTGATCATTCTGGCCGGCCGTCCGGCGATGGGCAAAACCGCGCTGGCGACCAACATTGCCTACAACGTCGCCGACTGGATGTACCGTGACCGCAACCTGGAGGAAAAATCCCGCGGGGTGGCTTTCTTTTCGCTTGAAATGTCGGCCGACCAGCTGGCCACCCGCGTGCTTTCCAGCGCGGCCGGCATTTCGTCGCAGAAAATGCGCAACGGCGACATCGACAACGGCGAATTTGAGCGGATTGCCGAGGTGGTTCGTTCGCTTGAAAAAATGCCGCTTTACATCGACGATACCCCGGGGCTGACCATCAACGCCATCCGCAACCGCGCGCGGCGGCTGAAAAGAAGCAAAGGGCTGGGGCTGATCGTCATTGACTATATTCAGCTGATTACCGGTTCCGCCAGCCGGGGAGAAGCCAACCGCGTGCAGGAACTGTCGGAAATTTCCCGCGGGCTGAAAATTATGGCCAAGGAACTGAACGTGCCGGTAATTGCCCTGTCACAGCTCAACCGCGGGGTAGAAATGCGAGACGACAAGCGGCCGGTGATGTCTGACCTGCGCGAATCCGGTTCCATTGAGCAGGATGCCGACATCGTGCTGTTCGTTTATCGTGAAAACTATTATATTCAGAACGAAGAGCCGAAGGAAACCGACAAAAACTATTCGCCGGAAAAACACGACAAGTGGGAACAGCGGATGCAGGCCACCCGCCACCGCGCGGACGTAATCATCGGCAAACACCGTCACGGGCCGACCGGGACGGTCAAGCTCGGCTGGCAGGGAGAATACGCCCTGTTTACCGATCCGATCGAGGACAACCAGTTGCCGGAGCAGATAGGATAATGACGGAAGAAAAAAAACGTTACATCGTTACCATTGCCCGGCGCGATCCGGCGGCGGAAGCCAAAAACGCGGTCGAACCGGAGTTCTGGAAAAAAAAGAAGCTGGAGGATATGAGCCCGGCCGAATGGGAACTTTTGTGCGACGGCTGCGGCAAATGCTGCCTTAACAAACTGGAAATTGACGGCAAAATACATTTTACCTGCGTGCGCTGCCGTTTTCTTGACGCCAAAAGCTGTTTGTGCCGGATCTATGAAAACCGGTTTGAGAAAGTGCCGGACTGCCGCAGCGTCGACCTGAAAGCCATTCGCGAAAAACCGCGCTGGCTGCCGAAAACATGCGCTTACTGGCTGCTGGACAACGGCTATGACCTGCCCGAATGGCATCCGCTGGTGAGCGGCGACAAAGACAGCGTTCACCGCGCCTTTCAGTCGGTGCGCGGCCGGCTGATCATTTCCGAATCGGAAGTCAAGCATTATGAAGATTACATTGTTGACTGGAAAGACGTTTGAAATCGAGCGGGCCGCGGGTCTGCCGCTGAAAGTCGTGTCGCCGCCCCGCTGCCGGCGGCTGGCGCTCCGAATCGACCCAAAGGAACGGCAGGCGGTGCTTAACCTGCCGCCGTCGTGTCCGGTCGGACGGGCGTTGAAATTCGTTGAAGAAAACCGCGGCTGGATAGAGGCGCATCTGCTGGCGGTGCCGGAAAGCCGGCCGTTTGCCGACGGGGCAGAGATCAGCCTGTTCGGCGAAAAAGTGACAATCCGCCATTGCCCGGATTTAAAAGGCGGTGTGTTTGTCGAAAACGGCGAACTGAAAGTGTCCGGAGAAGCGGCTTTCCTGCCGCGCCGGGTGCGCGATTTTATCCGTCGCGAGGCTGCCGGAAGGCTGCTTGAACTTTCCCGGCAGAAGGCGGCGCTGATCGGCTGCCGGGTTAACCGGGTGACGATTAAGGACACCAAATCGCGCTGGGGCAGCTGCTCAAGCTTAAACAACATCAATTACAACTGGCGAATCGCCCTGGCGCCGATGAACGCAATCGATTATCTGATTGCGCACGAAACGGCGCATTTGCGGCACCGTGATCATTCGAAGGCTTTCTGGAACTGCGTCAAAACGCTCTGTCCGTTTGCCGAATCCGGCCGCCGCTGGCTGAAACAAAACGGCGGGTTGTTATACGCTTATGAGTAATCTGCTTGATTTGCGCGGATTTAAAAACTATATTAAGTACAGTTACGTGTCTATTTTGAGGAGAAACCTATGTTTAAAGAAAAAGTTGATTTGCAAAAGAACTATACCGACGTCGGGGTGGAAAGAACCGCCGTCGATGACGGTTTGCGCGCCTATCTGGTCAGCGTTTACAATCATATGGCCGGCGCGCTGGCGGTTACCGCCGCGGTCGCTTTCCTGGTCGCCAACACTTCGCTGATCACCATGATGTTCAACCCGCAGACCGGCGGCATGTCGGTTCTCGGCTGGCTGTTTCTGTTGTCGCCTTTGATTGTCATTTTCGGTTTCAACTGGGTTCTGACCAGCGGAACCCTGGCGCAGGTGCGCGGCGTGTTCTGGCTCTATTCGGCTCTGATGGGCGCGTCTTTGGCGCCGATCTTTCTGGTTTATACCAGCGCCAGCATGGTTCGCGTCTTTCTGATTACGGCGGCGATGTTCGGCGCCATGAGCATTTACGGCACGGTGACCAAACGCGACCTGACCTCAATGGGCGCCTTTCTCAGAATGGGTCTGTGGGGCATTATCATTGCCGCGGTGGTTAACCTGTTTATGCAGAGTCCGGCTCTTTATTATGTTCTGTCGATCGTTTCCGTCGTCGTCTTCACCGGTCTGACCGCTTACGACACGCAGAAAATCCGTCAGATCTATATGTCGGCTGACAACGACGATACGATGACCCGCAAGGTTGTCGTCGGTGCTTTGGAACTGTATCTTGATTTTATCAACCTGTTCCTGGCTTTGCTGCGTTTGATGGGTGACCGCAAATAAAATGCGTATAACGGGTGATTAGTACAAAAATTGCGGATAAATTGCTCGGTTACGTACCCTTTTGTACGCTCCCTCGCAATTTTCCTTATTTCTTACTACTCACCTCGTTCTCCGCATTTTATAAATTGTGCAGCGGTGATTAGTTCGGAGATTGCGGACAAATTGCCCGGTTACGTACCTTTTGTACTTTTGGCGTCCCGGCACGCTTCGGTTGCTGCCGCTTTCCTTGCTTGCCGGGACGTTACAAAGAGCTTGCAGACAAAAAGGCAACGTCGGTTGCCTTTTTTGTATATTGAAAACCTGCGGCCAGGCCGGTGTATCTTTTTTGTTTTTTTTGTAAATTCTTGTTTTTTGCTTATCGGCTTTTTTGTCTGCCGGGAAAGGAATATGTCCGGAAAGGAAAATGCGGAGACGGAAGTGCCGGGAAAAAAACGCGGAAAGGAAACGGCATGACGGGAAAATATTGCCCGGGGAAAGAGAATCGGGAAAGAAAAACGGTGCGGAGAAAGAAGAGGAATTGTTTTTCGGCAATAATAACAGTTCCGGGTAACCCCGGGGGTTCAAAGATACAAACCTTCGTTTTGCCTACGCTCGTTGGCGTGAAAACGGTGTCTAACGACACCTTTGCATTCAGCCCCGAGTAAACTCGGAATATAATAATAGCTCCGGAACGGAAAATTCCGGAGCTTTACGATTTTTATAAGGAGAATGTTTAACGGGTCAAAAGGCTTTCTTTGTGTATTTGCATTGCCCGATTATTATTTTCAATTTGTTGCTCTGCTTTTTTGACCATTTTTTCGCCCCATGTGCTGTAATCGATCATTTCGCCATGAGAAAGGATTTTCCCGGCCATCAGTTCTTGGTTGGAGCTTTTGATCATTTTTTCTGCTTCCAGAGCATAAGCACATTCCGCGCCCGCCATGAAAAGCGTTGCTCCTTTTGAAGCTGCGACATTTGTGAGTGCCTGAGCGTTGGGATTTGTAGGATCCATTGATCCCACACTGGTATAGTGGACGCGGCCTTTTTTAAAGAAATCGTAAGCTTGGCCTTGCCCGAAAACTTTGGGGGCGGTTTTCTGATTCAATAGTTTTGTCGTCAGTTTTGTCGTCATAGGGTTTTCTCCTTATATAATAATGTATTCCCTTTTCTTTTTGTCTATTATCTCAATAATTAACTATTTTGTCAATAAAAAAATGTAAACAAAAGAAAATCGGGTTGGATTTATTGATATAATACAATATAATGACCGTTGCCAAGGCGCAACTATACAAAATAAAAACAGGTTTGACAAGATGTCTTTATTTAAATCGATCGCAACATTCGGCGGCTGGACGCTCATCAGCCGGATCACCGGATTTTTCCGTGACATGGTGATGGCTAATTATCTGGGGGCCGGTGCGGTTTCCGATGCTTTTTTTGTCGCTTTCAAATTGCCGAACCTGTTTCGCAGCCTGTTTGCCGAGGGGGCTTTTACCAGCGCTTTCGTACCGATTTTTTCGCAAAAGCTGGTTGGCGGCGGCAAGGCGCAGGCGATAAAATTTGCGGTCGGGGCAATTTCGGTGCTGGTGTTCAGCCTCGGGCTTTTTGTGTTGCTGATGGAAATCGTTATGCCCTGGGTGGTGGTGGTTTTGGCGCCGGGGTTTGCCGATGATGCCGGCAAGATTGAACTGGCCGCCTTTTTGTCGCGAATCACTTTTCCTTTTCTGCTGCTGGTTTCGGTGGTGTCTTTCCAGTCCGGCATTCTCAATTCCTTCGGCAAGTTTGCCGCGCCGGCGGCCGCGCCGGTCATTCTCAACCTGACGATGATTGCCGCGGTCTGGGTGTTTATGCCGGTGATTGACACGCCGGTATACCGGATTGCCCTCGGGGTGACGCTGGCCGGCGTTTTGGAAATTGTCTGGCTTAACTTTTTTCTCCGCCGCGAAGGGGTGAACATTTCTCTGGTTTATGATTTGCCGGGGTTGTTTAAAAGCGAGGATATCCGCGTTTTGTTTAAAAGAATCGCGCCCGGGGTGCTTGGGGCGGGTGTTTATCAGATCAATATGATGGTAGACACGATTCTGGTTTCTCTGGTGGGAACCGGCGCCATCTCCTGGCTCTATTATGCCAACCGTCTGCAGCAGCTGCCGCTCGGCGTGGTGGGGGCGGCGATCGGGGTAGCGCTTTTGCCGATTCTTTCCCGTCAGCTTAAGGCCGGCGATGACGGCGAAGCCAAAAAAACGCAGGATAAGGCGATCGAATACGGGGTGCTGTTGTCGGTGCCGGCGGCGGCAGCCATCATCGTTCTGGCCGAGCCGATCATCAATATTTTGTTTCAGCACGGGAAATTCGGGCTTTTTGAAACCGAAATGACGGCGCGGGCGGTGATTGCCTATTCGCTCAGTCTGCCGGTGTATGTGATGGTCAAAGCGATGACGCCGAACTTCTTTGCCCGCGGAGATACCCGGACTCCGGTCAAATACAGCGTGGTGGTGCTGGCGGCCAACCTGGTCTTTTCGCTCCTGCTGATGAAGCCGTTCGGGCATACCGGAATTGCGGCGGCGACTTCGCTGGCGGCGTTCGTTTCCTTTTATCAGTATGTCCGCGGACTGAAAAAACGGGGATACTGGAGTTTTTCCCGCGAACTGGCGGTTTATGTCGGCAAGGTGACTTTTTGTTCTCTGGTTATGGGAGCCGTTTTGTACGGCGGCGGTCTGGCGCTTGACCTTCTGACCGGCGGCTGGCTCAAATTTTCCCTGTGGGCGAAACTGCCGCTTTTCGGGCTGCTTTGCTTTTTTGGTGTTGTAACTTTTTGCATTATGACTAAAATAACCGGTGTAATGGATGTGGCGGCGCTGGCGAAAAGCCTGCTGAAAAGGAAGGAACGAGATGTTTAAAACTACGCTTGTCCGGGCGGGGACGTATCTGAAAAAGGGGCTGCAAACGCTGTGGCGGGGGATTTCGCATCTGGCGGTTTCCTGGCCGAAGGCTTTTGCCGCGGCGGTGGCGCTTCTGGTTTTGTCCTATTATCCGCTCGGCGGCCTTTTGAGCGAGAACATCGACAGGACGCCGGACTACAATCTGACGAGGGAATCGGAACAGCAGTCGCTGACGGTGGAAACAATGCGTTTCCTGATCAACCGGGAAGTCAACGAAAACCTGTGGACGGCCAACCTGCCGCCGTTTTTCCCTTCCTATTTTCTCGACAACATGCCCAATTACCAACAGGGAATCGTCAGCGCGCTGGCGGTGACCGCGGCAGTGATCGGCGAAGAAACCCAATGTCCGGAAAACGGCCGCGAGAAAGCGGTAATGAACGGCGCGGCCGAATTGCTGAAATATCCCGGCAACGTGTGGCTGTTTGCCCCCGACAACAAGCTGAAAATCGCGCCGTCGTCGGCCAGCCAGTATCGCAAGGCGCGCAAACTGCTGCGCGATTATAACCGGCTGCTGCCGGCCGGCCGGTGCTTTTGGGCGCGCGACTATGTCAATATGCGCGGGTTGATCAAAGCGGTCAAACGCGACCTTTACAAAACGGCGGAAAAGCTGGAAACGCAGATCGCCGAGCACAGTTCCGACTGGACGGATTTCAGGGCCGACGACCTGTTTTATTACAGTCAGGGCAAAATTTATGCCTATATGCTGATTTTGAAAGCCTGGGGGATGGATTTCAAAGAGGTGCTGCTTGACAGCGGACAGTATGAAAACTGGACCCGGGTGACCCGCGCGCTGGAGGACGGGTCGGCGCTTTCGCCGCTTGCGGTGCGCAACGGCGAGCTTAATTCCGGAATGGCGGCCAATCATCTGGTGGCGCTCGGATATTACATGCTGCGGGCGGCAGGCCTGCTTGAACAAATCAGTTACGAGATGAAGGGAGTGTCTTTTAATGCGGATTGAAACACAACTGGCCGCGGATAACAATATTATGCATTTTTTTGCCGAATCGGGCTTTCCGGTCAAAGGCAGCGTCGAATTCAGCGACGTCAAGTCGCTGCGCCGTTCGCCGCTGGCGGAAAACATTTTTGATCTGGGCGGTGTCACCTCGGTGGTGATTACTCCCGACTGCCTGTCGGTTACCAAAGAAGAGGGGGCCCTCTGGGACGATCTCAAGCCGCAGGTGCTGGCGGAAATCATGGACTTCTTAAGCCGGGGCGAAGCGCCGGTGAGGGAAGGGGAGGAAACGGCGGAAGACGTCGTTCACAATATCGTCGGCCTGCTTAACGCCAGAATCCGTCCGGCCATCCGCAAAGACGGCGGCGACATTGTTTTCCGTGGTTTTGAAAACGGTATCGTCTATGTCGAACTGCAGGGCAAATGCGTCGGCTGTCCCTATTCCCAGCGAACATTGAAAGACGGCGTGGAAAAGCTGCTGCGGACTTATATAAAAGAAGTGATCGCGGTTGAAAAGTATGAGAGTTAGATGAAAAAAAGCGGAGCGGTTTTATTTCTGTTGCTGTTGACGGCACTGTTTGAGCCGGCCGAAGTGCGGGCGGCGGAACCGCTTGCCATGGAGCTGAAACCGGAAGGGCTTTATGTCGACAACGTCAATGTTTCGGTTTTGCAAAAGATGTTTGCCGACTACGGCTACAAAGACTATATTTACATGCCGGAGTGGAAATATCCGCCGTTGTTTTTGAACAGCCTGCCGGAAGATTTTGCAAAAACGGAGGACAAAAGCTTTCGCAACCGGCTGTTTATTCAGATTCTGGCGCCGCTTGCGCTGCTGGTCAACGAAAGGATAACCCTCGAACGTTATCCGCTGCTGCTGATGCGGGAGCAGCTGGACAAAGGGGAAAAACTTACGGCGGAGAACAAAAAAGAGCTGGAGCGGCTGGCGGAAAAATATGACGTTTTTACCCGGATGAAAGGCGACGGCCGCTATGAGATTCTGCTGGCGGAACTGCTTAACCGGGCGGACGAAGTGCCGCCGTCGTTTCTGATTGCTGCCGCAGCAGCCGAAAGCAACTGGGGAACCGCGCGGGAAGTCAGACTCGGCAATGCGCTTTACAAACGGAAGGTATGGTATACGGAAGAGGGAATCAAGCCGCTTGAGGATCCCGACGACAGTTACCGGATCAAAACCTATCCGACGCTGCTGGCAGCGATGGAAGACTATGCGCTGATCTTCAACAGCGACGTAAATTTTGCTCATTTCCGCGATCTCCGGCGGCAGCGCCGCAATCATGACAAGCCGCTGAGGGGCAACGCCATGGCCTACAACATGGTGCGCGGCTCGCCCTTGGAAAATTATGCCGGTCTGATTAGTTATATTATTACCTTTTATGATCTGGTCAATCTGGACGAGGCCGAACTCGGCAGCGTCAACATGTTTTGGAAAAAGAAAGAATAGCCATGCTGAAAATTACCCCGATTTTGTGCCGTGCCGGCAAAATGGACAATTATGCCTATCTTCTGACCGATGAAGCGACCGGCGTGTCGGCGGTGCTCGATCCGTCGGAGGCGGCGCCGGTGATTGCCGAATGCGAAAGGCAGAACGTCCGCCCGGCCTATATTTTTAACAGCCATCATCATTTTGACCATGTTGAGGGCAACCTTGAGGTAAAGGAAAAATACGGGGCGAAGGTGATGGTCGGCGCTTATGACTGCAACCGGATTCCCGGCGCCGACGCAGGCCTTGCGGACGGCGACGTTTTTCGTCTGGGCGAATCGGAAGCGCGGATCATTCGTGCCGACGGCCATGCGACCGGGCATATTTTGTGGTATTTTCCGGCGGACGGGGTCTTGTTTACCGGTGACGTTCTGTTCAACCTTTCCATCGGCGGCCTGTTTGAAGGAACGGTTGAAGAAATGTGGGGCAGCCTGCAGCGGATTAAAAAGCTGCCCGACGACACGCTGTTTTATCCCGGGCATGAATATACCCTTTACGGTCTGAACGGGATTTACGGTCCCGCCGCCGACCGCTACGCGGCCAAGGCCGAAGCCCGGCTGCGCGAAGGTCTGCCGGCGGCGCCGTTTACGCTCGGCGAGGAAAAGGTCTGCAATCCCTATCTGGCCTGCCGCAATTTGGGCGAATTTTACCAAATAATGGGTTCTTAATCTTTTGTTAGCCTTTTGCGGCTAAACTTTCAGACGATAACGTTTTGATTGACGGTAAAAAATTATGATTTACGCTGTGTACGGCTTTGTTGCCGGATTTCTTATTCCCTACATGTCGCGCCGGTTTGCCAAATTTATGCCGGCAACTCCGGCCTATGCGCTTTACCGGCTGGTCAAGCCCAACAAAACCGCGCGCAAAGTGAAATTTTCTACCCGTTACAAGCAGCTTAAGCGCAAATATCTGAGCCGCTCGCTGGTTTACGGCGCGCTTTCGGCGCTGCTTTCGTTGCTGGCCTTTTGGCGGCTGGGAGAAGAGCACCTTTTCTGGTATCTGACTTTCGTCTGGATTTTGCTGCTGCTGGCGGAGATAGATCTGAAAATGCTTCTTTTGCCCGATATTCTGACTATTCCGCTTCTGATCGGCGGTTTTGTGTTTGCCGCGTTTTTCGGCGTCAACGTATCGGCGGAAGAGAGCGCGGCGGCGGCGATGGCCGGTTACGTACTGCCGGTGGTCGCCACTTTGCTGATGCTGTGGCGGAGCGTGGACGCGTTCGGCGGCGGCGACATCAAGCTGCTTTCGGCAATCGGCGCCTGGCTGGGACTGGAAGGGGTGATTTATACGATTTTGCTGTCGTGTCTGGTCTTCGGGCTGTATTCGGCCGTCCGCCGTCAGCGGGCGGGCGCGTTCGGGCCGTCGCTGTCGGTGTCGGCGGTTATTATTCTGCTGTGGCTGTTTTAACTGAAAAACTTTTAAGAGGGGGCGGAAATGGTGATGAATATTGTTGATGAGCGGAGCAAAGCGAGAAAAGTGGTCGAAGACACCAACTTCGACTATCTGATTATGTTTCTGATCTGCATGGATGCGGTGGTGCTGGGGCTTCTGACGGTCGGTTTTGCCGACGTTAATTTCGTAACCACGCTGTTTTTGCTCGACCGTTTGTGTATGGCGATTTTCATCGTCGAAATGCTGATAAAGATGTATGCCTACGGACCGCGTTTTTTCAAATCGGGCTGGAACGTTTTTGACCTGGTGGTGATTACGGTTTCCTCGCTGCCGGTGGCCAGTTGTCTGATCGTTCTGCGGACTTTCCGCCTGTTCCGTCTGCTGCGTTACGTCAACCGTTTTAAACCGATGAAGAACATCATCAATATTTTTTTGATGATTTTGCCGAATTTTGCGGCGATGGCGGCGGTGCTCGGCGTGTTTATGTACGTGTTCGGGATTTTGGCGGTCAGCCTGTTCGGCGACGTGTTCGTCGAGTTTGCCGAGCTGCCGTCGGCGTTGTTTGCGCTGGTTCAGGCTTTCAGTCCCGACAGCGGCATCATACGGCCGGTGATGGCGGTTTATCCCCATGCCTGGATCTTTTTCCTGTCGTTTTCGATGATTTCCTTCCTGATCGTTACCAGCTTTTTCTTAAGCGTGATTTCCGCGATGGTGCACAAGGAGTTCAAGATCGCTTCAAACCTCTGAAAACGGGGAACCAAACGACAAAAGCGCCGGAATTTTTCCTTCCGGCGTTTTTATTTTAAAAAAATCCCGCCGGTTGCTTGACATTGAAAATTTCAATTCCTAATTAAAGTGTAGAAATTTTGAATATAAAGGAGTTAAAGGCTATGAAATTTGTACCATTGTATGATCGCGTACTGGTTAAGAGAGTCGACGAAGTCAACAAAACTTCGGGCGGTATCATCATTCCCGATACGGCCAAAGAGAAACCTTCGGAAGGCATTGTCGAAGCGGTCGGCAACGGCGGCCGCGGCGAGGACGGAAAACTGATCCCGATGTCGGTCAAGGCCGGCGACCGGATTCTGTTTGCCAAATGGTCGGGTACCGAAGTCAAACTGAACGGCGAAGACCGGCTGATCATCAAGGAATCGGAAATTTTAGGCGTAATTGAAGAATAAGGAACAAAACAATGGCAGTAAAAGAAATCAAATTCGGCAGCGATGCCCGGGCGAAAATGCTCAAGGGCGTGGAAATTCTGGCCAAAACGGTAAAAGTAACGCTCGGACCGAAAGGACGCAATGTTATCCTTGACAAGTCTTACGGCGCTCCCAAAATCACCAAGGACGGCGTTTCCGTCGCCAAGGAAATAGAGTTGGCCGACAAGTTTGAAAACATGGGCGCCCAGCTGGTTAAGGAAGTTGCCCAGAAGACCGCCGACAAGGCCGGCGACGGCACCACGACCGCGACCGTTCTGGCCGAAGCCATCATCAACGAAGGCTGCAAGGCGGTAGCCGCCGGCATGAACCCGATGGATCTGAAACGCGGTATCGACATGGCGGTTGACGCGGTTGTCGCCGACGTCAAATCGCGCTCGAAAGCGATCAAAACTTCGGAAGAAATTGCCCAGGTCGGCACCATTTCCGCCAACGGCGACCGCACGATCGGCGAATATCTGGCGCAGGCGATGGAAAAAGTCGGCAACGAAGGCGTAATTACGGTTGAAGACGCCAAAGGGCTGGAAACCGAACTGGAAGTGGTTGAAGGCATGCAGTTTGACCGCGGTTACCTGTCGCCTTATTTCGTCACCAATCCGGAAAAAATGAACTGCGAGTTCGACAATCCGTATATTCTGCTCTATGACAAGAAGCTGAGCAACCTGCAGGCGATGATACCGGTTCTGGAAGCCGTCGTTCAGTCTTCCCGCCCGCTGTTGATCATTGCCGAAGACATTGAAGGTGAAGCGCTGGCCACTCTGGTCGTCAACCGCATCCGCGGCGGCCTCAAGGTTTGCGCGGTCAAGGCGCCGGGCTTCGGCGACCGCCGCAAGGCCATGCTGGAAGATATTGCGATTTTGACCGGCGGTCAGGTCATTTCCGAAGACCTCGGCATGAAGCTGGAAAACGTTACCCTGGCAGACCTCGGCACCTGCAAGAAGGTTGAAGTTACCAAGGACGAAACCACCGTTATCGACGGTGACGGACAGAAGGACCTGATCAAGGCCCGTGCCGATCAGATCCGCAAACAGATTGAGGAAACCTCGTCTGACTATGACCGCGAAAAGCTGCAGGAACGTCTGGCCAAGATTTCCGGCGGTGTGGCAGTAATCAAAGTCGGCGGCGCTTCGGAAGTTGAAGTAAAGGAAAAGAAAGACCGCATTGATGATGCTTTGCACGCAACCCGTGCCGCGGTCAAGGAAGGCGTTGTTGCCGGCGGCGGCGTAGCTCTGCTTTACTCGCACAAGGCTCTGGAATCTCTCTCTCCGGCCAATCAGGATCAGAGAGTCGGCATAGACATTATCCGCAAGGCCATTCAGGCTCCGATCCGTCAGATTGCCGAAAACGCCGGCGTTGACGGTGCGGTTGTGGCCGGCAAACTGATGGAAAGCACGGATACCAACTTCGGGTACAATGCTCAGAGCGGCGAATATACCGATATGATCAAGGCCGGTATCGTTGATCCGACGGAAGTTGTCCGTACGGCTTTGCAGGACGCGGCTTCGGTTGCGGGTCTGCTGATTACCACCGAATCGATGGTTACCGAGGCTCCGCAGAAAGAATGCCATTGCGGCTGCGGCGGCGCGGGAGCCGGTGCCGGCGGCATGCCGGGCGGCATGGGCTTCTAAAAAGCTTGCAACCGGGCTTGTCCGGAAAGAGAAAAGGGAAGGCAAAAAGCTTTCCCTTTTTTGTATTGATGTTTTTCAGATACCCCATCTTAATGGAGATTGAATGCTGCTTGTTCCGAGGCATTAACAATAAAGCGGTTTTCAGATACCCCCATGGGGATTGAATGGTTACGACGACGATACAATCAAGAAAATATGGAAGTTGTACAAGGTCAACATAGAGTTTATCGTTTAAGCTGCCGCGCAGTCTGGGTGTGTAAATATCGTCGTCGTGTCCTAAAGTCCGGTGTCACAGATTATATAAAGCAGGTCATAGCCTGAGCAACCGGGAAGTGTTCCCGGTTGCAAGGCAGTGAAGGATTGGTTTTGATAAAAATCATGTTCATTTTGTAATGACAATATCCCCGAGATATGCAATAGCAGATGTAACAGTACAATTGAAAAGTCAGTCTTCATTGCAGATAATGAGCAGAGTTTACCCGGCTTAAGCAAATGTATTTTAGTTACGGGGATAGTTTGTCAGCAGCGTCGGCTCAGAAAATGAACATTATGCAGAATTTTAAGGACGACAGGATTTGGGTCGGTTCCGACTGGAGCGTAACGAAATGACATCTGCGCCTTTTCTATAAAACTCTCAGTTTACCGGGGGATATCTGTTAAGAAAAACGCGCGGATAGCCGGGGTTTGGAGAGCTGCAGCTCTACAGAAATAAAACTCCTTTGCCAACAATGTAATTCTTCATAATTATAAAAGTAAAAAAATTTGTACCAAGAAAACCTAGCGTTAGACGCGTGGCGGCAAAGAGCTTACGGCTTTTTTCCATTTCGCTCTTTGTCGTTTTCCGTTCTTCTTTTTTCGCTCTTTCCGTCTTTCCCGTTTTGTCCTTCTTCCCTTTCTTTTTCTCTCTTTCCCGCTTTGCTTTCTTCCTTTTTCTCTTGTATTTTTTTTGCCTTGTTCTTTGCGTATAAAAAACTTTTTACCATTGTAAGAAAGACATCCGGCAACTGTCTGAACAGAAGCAAAGGAGTTTTTATGAACATACGTACGATAACTCCCGCAAGTTGGAGTCCTCAAAAAACATGTTGTCTTTACACGGAAGTATCGCGGAAAAGCGTTTTACGGCGATGGATACGTTACAAGGCGCCCTTATTTCAGTATTTCCTTTGGCGGGGTTTGGGTATTTAAAGAAATTGCGACACTTATTCTCCGGTTTTCCGGATGCAGGATCGGTATTAAGGAAAACACCGGTCGTTGACAAGCGGAAAGTTGTTTCTTCTTTTTGGGTAAAGTGAGAGAGAATCGGGGAATGTTCGGTCGATGTGGGTTTGAGGTTAAAACAAAACCCTGCCTTGTGGACAGGGTTTTGGAAATTTCAGGCTCCGCTCGTATGCGGGCCGGGTTTTTCAGGTTTTTCATAAAGGTCGAATTTTAAGTTAACTATTTGGCATCCTGTAGTTGTTTAACGGTAGGACACCTGATATTCACTGTTGCTTTCATGGTATGAGATTTGATTAAATCGGCGGTTTTGTATTTTAATACAGGTTTTTGGCAGGTGCTTATACCGTCGGACCGCGGATAAATTTTATAATTTTTCTCATAAGTTTGGCATTTTTCAGAAGTTCGGTTTGATTTGTTTGTCCGGGCTTCTTGTTCTTTTTACTCTGTTTTCCATTTTCGGGCTTAAAAAGTTTATGAATTTTTTGTCATAATTGCATAAACGTAGGCTCACGGATTTTTATGAAGTTCGACATCATGAAAAGAAAATATTTAATTAGGTTAATAATGGTTTGTAAGGGCTTTATAGGTTGTTTATTTTCTTTTGTCAACAAAAATTTTGTACAATTTGTCTTATTTCCTTTTTTTTGGGGGGCTGATTCCTGCTTTGATCCGGATTTGTTTTGTCTAAAATGCGTGCGATAAAAAAGAAACGCCCGTGTTTTCTTGGAAAAACAGGGGCGTTTCGGGGTGGGATGTTTGGGCTTCACAGCAAAAAGATCCCTGCGTTCGTGAATGTATTAACGCTGTATGGTAAATTTCATGAGTTTATTCTGTTCTGAGAAAACATCCGGGCTTCGCAGTCGGGATGTTTTAAAAAATTCAATCACTTGTGGTTAATTACAAAAATCCGAATATCCGAATTTCACAATTCATGATTATTCGTTAATCCAAAATGATTAAAAAGTTGTTTTTTATTGAGATGAAAAATTGTCAAAATAGTAAATAAGCGAGCATTAATATAGCAACAGCCGTTTGAATGTCAACAGAAATTTTTCGGATGAGCGATCAAAGGCGGCAGCGGAAGAGAGTGGAAAAAACGGTATTATAGCCGGGACAGGGCGTGCGGCGAAAAAAAGGAAGAGAGGCATGGCGGCGCCGCAACCGGAAAAAGAGTGATGCTATGCTGCGGGAGGTGAAAAACGTTGTTTGCGGCGGCGGGAAGTCGTGTTGCGGAATTTATCGGAAAGGAAAAGGTAAGGGCAAAAACTTTTGATGGCCGACTTGAAGCGGATGACGGAGAAGACGATCGATACTGGTGCAGGGAACAAAAGCGACGAGAAAGCCGACCAGTCGGAAAATGGCAAGCATGCGGCCGGCGGAAAGGTGGCGAAGCGCGCAGCCGCCGAGAGGCGGGTGACGGAGAAGGCGGGAAAGATAAGGTGATGAAGAAAGCTGGAAAGGATAAGGTCGGCGGAGAAGACGAGGAAGGATGGGACAGCGGAGAAGGTGAGGAAAAAAGTTGCCGACCGTGCGGGATACGGCGGGGCGTATATAAAAAACCCCGGATTTTCGTCCGGGGTTTTTTACTTTTTTGTTTAGAAAAACTATTCTTTGTTAAAAGCGTTTTCCTGTTTTTTCGCTTCGTCATCCGTGCGGGCAACGTTGACCAGGATGGTCTGGCTGACTTCCGGGTGAAGGCTGAGCTTAACCTGATAAACGCCGAGGTCTTTGATCGGACGTTCGAGGTTGATATAACGGCGTTCAACGTTAACGCCGGCTTCTTTCATGGCCGAAGCGATGTCGCGGATGGTAACCGAACCGTAAAGCTGGCCGGTTTCGGCAGCCTGACGGATCAGCACGACTTTAAAGCCCTGCAGTTCTTCAGACTGCTTGGAAGCGCTCTCGAACAGAGCTTTGTTGTGAGCTTCCAGTTCCGCTTTCTGTTTTTCATAAAAAGCCAGATTTTCGGCAGTTGCGCGAAGGGCTTTTTTGGTCGGCAGCAGATAGTTGCGGGCGTAACCGTTCTTGACGTTTACCTTGTCACCCATTCTGCCCAGTTTGTTTACATGTTCCAAAAGAATAACTTCCATCTCATTTCTCCTTAGTTGGCGACAAACGGAAGCAGAGCAATGTAGCGGGCGCGTTTGATGGCGCGGGCCAATTCTCTTTGTTTCTTGGCGGAAACCGAAGTGATGCGGCTCGGGATGATCTTGCCTTTTTCCGAAATGTAGCGGGAAAGCAGCTTAACGTCCTTGTAATCGATTTTCATGCCGTCTTCGCCGGAAAACGGGCAGGATTTCTTTTTCTTAAAGAATACTTGTTTGTTCATGATCAATTACTCCGCTTCTTCAGTTTCTTTTTCTTCGGCGTTGACGCTTTCCGAGAATTCGTCGACGCGGATGGTCATATAACGAATGATGTCTTCGTTAAAGCGCATGATTCTTTCGTACTCGGCAATGGCGTTGGCCGGAGCGGAAATGTTCATGATAACGTAATGACCTTTGCGGTTTTTCTTGATGCGGTAAGCCAGGGTCTTCAATCCCCAGTTATCGACTCTTACGACCTCGCCGCCTTCTTTCTTAATAACTTCGGACAGGTTTGAAACGATGTTATTAACCTGAGAAGCGCCGAGATCCTGACGTGCGATCAGCACGCTTTCGTATTTTTGCATTAACTGTATCTCCTTGTGGATTCTCAACAATGTTTTCTCCGTTTGAGCGGAGAAAACGGTTTTTTGTATAGCCAAGGCCGGAGGCTTTGGCAAGGGACGCCGCTTACTATAGCTTAAAAGTTTATTTTGGCAAGCTTTTTTTGCCGGCTGCGGTTAAAAAAACGTTTTCCGGCCGGCTGCCGGCGGACAGAGCCGGGCGACGAAAAAGCCCGGAAAGCGGCAACAAAATTTATTGCAAATAAATATAAATGCCTTATTATGGGGAAAAATGTCTTAAAACAAGGATGAAAAGATGAAGGCAAAACTGATCGCATTGGGGGCGGCGTCGCTGTTGGCGCTTTGTGCCTGTTCGTCAACTTCCGCAGACGACGAGTCTGCCAAAGTCATTTTGCTCGGCAACGAGCCGCAGAACGTGCAGCCGGTGATATTGCTGCAGCATCAGACGACCGGCAAGCTGGCCTGCTGCCGCGATACCGGGGAAGTGACCGCGGAAGATTGCGCCCGCGTGCTGGAAGCTCATTGTTTCGTGCGTGTTCAGGATCTGCCTTATCGTCCGGCCAAATACGATTTTCTCACGACCGACACTTATCCCACCCGCCGCTGGAGAGAGAACGAAAAAGCGCCGAGGTGGTAGCGCATGCTGTCACGGGTGAACACCGTCGCTTTTAACGGGCTGGAAATCTTGAACGTAGAACTTCAGGTGCAGATTTCGGCAGGCATGCCCGCGTTTGCCATTGTCGGCCTGCCCGACAAGGCGGTGGCCGAAAGCCGCGAACGGATCCGCGCCGCTTTTACCGCTCTCGGACTGAAACTGCCGGCCAAAAGAATCACCGTCAACCTGTCTCCGGCCGACCTGCTGAAGGAAGGATCGCATTTCGACCTGCCGCTGGCGCTCGGCCTTTTGGTCGGGATGGAAGTGATTCCGCAGGAAAAAGTTTCTCCCTATATTGCCCTCGGCGAGCTCGGCCTGGACGGAAAGCTGGTAAACGTCAACGGGGTGCTGCCGGCGGCAATGGCCGCCAAAAGGCAGGGGTGCGGCGTCATTTGTCCGGAAGCGCAGGGCAGTGAGGCGGTGTGGGCGAAGGTAAATGACATTTTGGCAGCGCATTCGCTGCTGCAGCTGATCAATTTTTTCCGCGGCAACGGCGAGATTCCCTTTCCGCAGGCCAGACGCCGGGAAAGCGCCGCGCGTCCGGCAGACATGAAGGACGTCAAAGGGCAGGAAACCGCCAAGCGGGCAATCGAAATTGCCGCTGCCGGCGCGCATAACCTGATCATGTCGGGGCCGCCGGGCGCGGGCAAGTCGATGCTGGCTGCCCGGCTGCCGTCGGTTTTGCCGCCGATGACGACCGAAGAGGCAATCGAAACCAGCATGATCCATTCGATTGCCGGTGAGCTGAAAGACGGTTCCGTCAGTTTTGAACGGCCTTTCCGCGATCCGCATCACAGCGCCTCCACCCCGGCGCTGGTCGGCGGCGGAAGAAAGGCGCGCCCGGGCGAGATTTCGCTTGCCCATAACGGAGTTTTGTTTTTGGACGAGTTGCCGGAGTTTGCCCGGCCGACGCTCGAGGCTCTGCGGCAGCCGCTGGAAAACGGCTGCATTGCTGTTTCCCGGGTGAATTCCCATACCGTTTTTCCCGCCCGTTTTCAGCTGGTGGCGGCCATGAATCCCTGCCGCTGCGGCAATTTTGGCCTTCCCGGGCAAGAATGCAGCCGGGCGCCGAAATGCGCGGAAGAATACCGCGCCCGCATTTCGGGGCCGCTGCTGGACCGGATCGACATTCAGATTGAAGTGCCGGCAGTCAGTCCGTGGGACCTGGCAGACGTCAGGCCGGGAGAAAGTTCGGACGAGATCCGCAAAAGGGTGATTGCCGCGCGCGAAATTCAGAAAAAACGTTTCGCCGCTTTCGGCTGTCCTTCGCTTCTGACCAATTCGCAGCTGAAGGGCGAACTGCTGGAGCAGGCGGCGGCGCTTGACAACGAGGCCAAAGCGCTGCTGTTGTCCTATGCCGACCGCACCGCGATGTCCGCCCGCGCCTATCACCGTACTTTGCGGCTGGCTAGGACAATTGCGGACTTGCAAAATGAAAATAAATTGCTTAGAATACATATCGCCGAGGCTCTGTCTTTGCGATGGAAAACGCCTGACTATAAATCTAGGAGATAAAAAATAATGCAGAATTTAACAACTCTCAAAACAGTTTTATTTGCCGCCTTGCTAACGGTGCCGGCGCTGTCTGCTTCCGCTCAGTGTCCGGGCGGCGGTGCCTGTCCGCAGGCGGTGGAAGACTGTGCCTGTCCGGCGCAGATGGGAAGCGGCGAAGACTGTGCCTGCCCGCAGGTAAAAACGATTGAAACCAGACAGCCCGGCGGATGTATTCAGGCGGCATCCAAAAACGGCGATTGCGGCGAGGCCAAACCGGTTGCCTATACGCTGGCGCCGCGTTCTGACGAATTTAAAATGTCTGCCCGGCAGCAGTTGTTTTCCGAATCGGCAGAGGAAAAGGAAGACCGCGACGGCAGCATTTTCGGCGGCGGTCCCTGCGTGAGCTGTGACAAAAACGGCAGCATCTTCGGCGGCGGCCCCTGCAAAACCTGCGACAAAAATGGCAGCATTTTCGGCGGCGCGCCCTGTAACGGTCCGGCCTGCCGTCCGGAAAAGACCAATCCGAAATATATTCAGAACTACATTCTTTATGACGACAGCCTTTACAGCGCAATACACCGTCAGTGCGGCGATTTTGCCCCGCTGGAGCTGGAGTGGGTGGATTTCCGGCTTAAAAACGGGATGGACAACAACGGCTATTCCCGCAAACTCGGAAAATACCGCTTTCGTATTTTCGGTTGCCGCCGCGATACCAAAAACGCGATTTTGAACGAAGGCAGAATCCTTGAAAAGGACATGAGTTTTATCGAAATTTTCGATGACATGGTTTCCGACTGCTACAAAGTGGTCAAAACCCCGAACGACTTGTGCCTGAGGGCCGACAGCCCGCTGCCGGAATATGTGCTGACGGCGGAAATTACCGACTATTATATGAATTTGTGTGACGAATATAACTGGGACGAGGCCAAAAAAGAAGACAAGAGAATCGGTTCGTCGGAGATGACGGTCGTCTGGCGTCTGATGGATCTGACCAAAACCAACGTGTTATGGAAAGGCAAGAGCGTTGGCTACGGCGAAGTCGAAGACGGCGAATATAACGGCGAAATCGTGCTGATCGAACGTGCGTTTGCCGATGCGGTCGACAATCTCCGCAATCTCCCGGGGTTTGAAGACCAGTTGTCCAAACGCCTGTCGCCGGAAGAACTGCAAAGACAGCGCAATGCCCTGATCGACATGCAGCGGCAGATGGATCCGGTTAAGTGTCAGTTCAGCGAAGAAATCAAAGTGATGGAAGATTCCGGCAGCGTTTCGAGCGGTTACGGCATGAACGAAGGCTGGATCAATGTTCCCGAAGCCAAAATGGTTGACGGACAGGTTGTTGAAAATTCGGGTTCCGCTTCTTCGGGCTTCGGCGCGGCGGAAAGCGGCAATGTGACCGAACTGCAAATGGTCGACGGACAGATTGTCGAAAATTCGGGTTCCGTTTCTTCTGGATCGGGTGCGGCGGAAGGCAGCAACGTGACCGAACTGCAGCTGATCGACGGTCAGATTGTTGAAACTTCGGGCGCTTCCGCTTCCGGTTACGGCATGGCGGAAGGCGGCAACGTGACGGAAATTATCACGACCGGCGGCGTGGTTACGGAAGATTCCGGAGTTGTGTCGGACGGTGCGGCAATGTATGAAGTGGAAGCGGTGGAACCCCTGCCGAGCGACATGTCGGCGATGATCGAAAGTGACAGCCTGTGTATCAGGGAACAGCCGGATTATGACAACATGGGACCGGAAAATGTCTATAAGGTCAGAACCGCGGTAGTTTCCGTCGCCAATGCCAAAGGCAAAAAAGGTGCCGGCCTGCTGATTTCGGAACAGTTTGTCATGACTTCCGCCGATCTGGTTGATCGCAGCAACAACAGCTATGCGTTGGAAACGATCAACGGCAAAAAGCTGAAAGCCCGCGCTTTCCGCATCAATCCGAAGAAGAACACCGCGTTGCTGGTGCTGGACAAGCCGACGCAGTATACGCCGTTGTCGCTCAATCTGGAACTGCCGGCGGTAAACAAGGACAACTTCATGACCCTGGGGCTGCTTAACTTTACCGAGGGTGAAGGCGAAGGTTATCTGGAAACCGGCGGCAAGGTCAGCGGCTACCGTTATGACGAAGACGGTACTTCGCAGATTGTGATCGATACCTTTGTCCAAAGCGCTACCATCGGCGGCGTGCTGATTGACGAAAAAGGGCGGATTACCGGTATGGCTCACACTTCGCGCCCGATTAAAGACGGTCCGGATCTGTTCCTGCCGATCGAAACGGCGATGAAGAGTCTGGGTGTAGGCATCTGCGGCAAGGAATTTCCGCAGCCGAAGCCCAAGCCGCAAAAATCGTGGCGTCAGAAATCGGTTGCGCCGCTGATTGAAAATACGGTTCAAAAAGCGCCGGAAGCCATGGATGTCAAAGAGCGCAAATAACCGAACGAAAAAAGGGGGGGAAAAGCCAGATGCTTTTCCCCCTTTTTTGTTTTGTGGTTTGAATGTCTGCGTAAACGGGCAGGTGCGGATATGCAGGTTCTGCCGTAAGGACGGGCAAGGTTTTCGGCGTTTGAATGAGTTAATAGTGTTTGCATTAACTGGCGAAAGTTTATGTTTTGGGCGTAACTTTGTCCGTATGTCGGCGCTTTGTTCCGGTCACCGGATTTGTACGGTTTTCGGGCAGAACAAGTTTCGTTTGAAAGATGAAGTTCGTCTGCCCGGCAAGTGAAAGTTTATCTCATTATTTGTTTGTGTTCATCGGTTTTCATTGTTTCTCGCCGGTTGTTTCCGCCGCCGTTTTTCGCGGTGCCGTTCCAGACGTTTTCGGTTTTCCCGACCAGTTCAATTTTAACGTCCCGGCCTTAAAACTCCAGCAGATGACGATAGTATTCCCATTTACGCACGCTGCCTATCTCCATGTTGTCGATCACGTACCAGGGGATCCCGGTCTTGGTTGCCACCGTTTTTAATTGCAGAAAACGGTCCCAGCGGTATTTGTGCAGTTCTTGTCCGATTATTCTTTTGATTTTATCGTTAAACATAGTTTGAAACTCCCTTGATTTTGTTTATGGTAAAAAAAACAAAACCGCCCGGGGAAAACCCTTAGGCGGAAGGAGCTAATAAACTGTCAACGTATGCAATCGCCGTTATTCAGCATATTACCAGCACTCCTTCCGAAAGAAGGATTTTTACATTGAAGATGTTTGTTAGACACCACACCCGGCCTCCCGGATGCAGGGTTGATATTAAAGAAGTTACCGCTTGTTGGCAAGCTGAAATTTAATCAGGTTTTGGAAAGAAAAGAAGGGGTCGGAAAAAAACGGCGATGGGAAGAAGGCGGTGTAAAAAGGAGAAGAAAACGCAGGTAACGGAATACGCGGAACGGAGAAGGCCGGCCGGGTATGGCGGAAACGGGAGGCGGAAAAGCGCAAGAGGAAATCGGACGCAAGAAATACCGTGGACGGTAAAATGTTAACGGCAATAAATATTTCCCGGGTAAACCGGGGTGAAACCGATGCAAAGCTGTCGGTTTGTCCATAATCAAAGGCACGGAGCGTCGTCGTCACGGTACTAAAGCGTTCATCTTCGGGCAAATCCGGAGTTTCCCGTCAGAAATGTCATAAAAAAAGAAACGTTATAAAAAAGTTCCGCTCTGAGGGCGGAACTTTTGAACGGGCATGTTTTAATGCTTTTTCTTCCGGCGGGACTGTTCGCAGCGCATCAGAATGTAACAGGCGATCAGTCCGGCAATGATGGCGGTTTTTTTCCAACTGCGGCTTTCGAGGTAAACGGCGGCAATGGCCGTAGATACAATGATGGCGATCATACCGATGCGGGCGATCAAAATTTTCTTTTGATAGCGCCGCCAATTGCAGTTTTGTATTCGTTGGCGAATCCACAGCGGATGCAAAAGCAAAAACGCCAGGCAATAAAGAGCCGCGATCAGTGCGCCGATAACGAGACATTGTTCGGGCGGGCCGAGATTATAAAAAGCGGTCAGCATAATTATAGGATTTTGAGGTTAATAATTTATTGTTTCTGTTTGAATATAGCAGCGAAAGGTGAAGATTGCAAAAAAAATATCAAATTTTCTAAAAAAAATGCTTGCAAAATTTTTTGCTTATGGTATTAAATATGTCGTTCTAACGATGCGGGCGTAGCTCAGGGGTAGAGCGCAACCTTGCCAAGGTTGATGTCGAGGGTTCGAATCCCTTCACCCGCTCCAATTACAACAACACCCTCCCATAGCGGAGGGTGTTGTTGCATTTGCGACTGTATTGAAGTGAGTGTTTTGCGTAGGGCAGATGGTGCGATTATTTTGGGTAATTGGCTTGTGTAGCGGATTTCAGGGGCGGGAAATAATCAAACCATGTGAACCGTAATTACTCTTTTTACTCTTTTTCTACTCGGTGCAGATGGTGTGATTATTTCGGGCAAAAGGATTTTAATCCTCTTTGTGCCTGTGTTTTAGGGTGATTAAGGCTTGGTTCAAATGGTATGATTATTGCGGGCAAGTGAGTCTTTTGAGGTTTTTGAAAATTCTGCTGTTCTGTTAAATTTTTTAATTGATACGAAACCGACACAATGCTCGGAAGTAGTGTTCCAATTCTTCATCTTCAGAGTTAATGTGTGTGTACCATGAATGAATATGTAACTATTAAAGAAATCGCACAGGCTAAGGGGTTAAAGAGCACTCGTTCAATCCGAATGGAAATCAACAAACCTGAAAGCAAATATATTTCAAGAGAAGTCAAAGTTAACGGCGGTATCTCATACGAAATATTGTTTTCAAGTTTAGAACCTGAATTACAACAAAAACTTCGGGAATGCGAAACAAAATCAACGGCAATTGTTCCGTTGAATTACAAACCGCCTATTATTACAGATAAAGCAAGACAGACGGCAAATCACAGAATGAATATTGTTAAAGCCGCACTTGAACACAGAAATAAATATCCGAGTATAAAAGAGGCTGATGCTGAATTTTTAGACCTGTATAATTCTGGATTGTATTTACCAAAAGCATACGAATTTCTGGGCCGTATTTCAATCGGAACATTAAGAAGATACATACAAGCCTACAAGAAAACAGGCAACGCAGAATCCCTAATACCTCAATACAAAATAACAAAACAGGGTGAATATAACAGTATTTTAGATGACAATATGAAAAAAGTTCTGCTTGCTCTTTTACTTCATCAGAATAAATTCGGGTACAATACGGCAATCAGGCTTGCAAAACAAGTGTTGATTAAAAAAGGATATGATGAAGATGCTCTGCCTAGTAATATAACTTTCAAACGGTTTGCGGAGCATTTCAGAAGAAACCATTATGCGGAGTGGGTGCTAAGACGTGAGGGTATGAAAGCCTACCACGATAAGGTTGAACCATATATTGAAAGAGATATAAGTAAAATAGAAGTTGGAGATGTGTTAATCGCAGACGGACACGTTCTCAATTTTCAAGTAATAAATCCGTTTACAGGAAAACCGACCAGAGCAACTTTGGTCGGTTTTTTAGACTGGAAGTCAACAGCTCTTGTCGGCTATGAAATTATGATGACTGAAAATACTCAGTGCATAGCCTCTGCCCTTAGAAATGCAATTATTAATTTAGGTATTATCCCGAAAGTAGTTTATCAAGATAACGGCAAAGCATTTAAATCTAAATTCTTCCAAAACGCAGATTTTGATGAGGGGATACTTAACGGAGTGTATGCCAATTTAGATATTCACTCCGTTTTTGCCAAACCATACAATGCACGTGCAAAAGTTATAGAAAGATTTTTCTTAGATTTTCAGGAAGAATTTGAGAAACTTATGCCAAGTTATATCGGTACTTCAATTGAAAACCGTCCTGCGTGGATGAATAGAAATGAAAAATTGCACTTGCAACTTCATAATCAACAAACAAAAGGAAATATTCCGACAGTACAAGATGCTATTAAATATATTAATGCCTGGCTGGAATACAGAAATCAAAAAGCCTGTCCTAATGACCGTTCAAGGAGCATTCAAGAGGTATTAAACTCTGTTCGGAAACAAGATATTAATAAATCTGCACTTGATTATTTAATGATGAAAACAGAATCAAGGACAATAAACAAGCATGGAATAACGTTCCTCGGAATGCATTACAGGAGTGATGTTATTCTTGGACTTCGGGATACCCTGTGCTTTTTCTTTAAAAGTTGCGACTTCATCGGATAAGGCAGAAATTTTTTCTTTTAAAGATTTGATTGTTTCAAGTTTTTTGTTTGATTCCTTGAATGTTGCAAGCTGCTTTTCAAGGTCTGCAACCTGATTTTTCAAATCTTCAATTTCTTGTTCCGAAAATTGTTCCGGCTCATCTTCAGCATTGAATTCAAAAGTATCAGCTTCTGATTCCATAAATTTGATAGGTTCTAAACCTTTAACCTGCGGAATTGCTGCTCCGAGGAATGAAACGGCTTTAAGGTATGCACCTTTGCCTTCAAGATTTCTGTACAATTCAACAGAAACTTTTTTGAACTTGCCGTCATTAACGTCCTTTTCAAACTCTTCCGGCACTTCTTTAAAACTCACTTTGAGTTTATCGCCATCGGCTTTTACGGTATCAACCCAGCCGTAAGCGGGTCCTGATTGCTGATGATCGATTGTAATCGGGGCTTCACAAAATTGCGGATCATAGTTTTTTGCAATCTGTGCGATTTCTTTTTTAGTAAACTTCCCTTGGGGGTAAGTTCCGGCTTTAAAAACTTCGTAAAATTTCATTTTTTCTAACCTTCTTTGTATATCTTTGTAGGATTTCCCCATTTTTTAGTTGGGGCTTATATCTCCAAATTAAACTTTTTGCACCTCAAAAGGTGTCCTTTTAAAAATCTGTATATTCGGAGTATAAACGTTGTCGTTATGCGGTTTCAAAGGTGTTTTGACAGCGATTTTTACATGCAGAAGTTCAATAAAAAGTTCAATGCAAATATTGCCTTGAAATCGTTGGGGGATAATGGATACTTATGAAAACGAAATTTGTGTCGTTTCATCAAGTTCCGAATACGATACAAAAAGCTATATGGCTTGGAAAGCTTTATATTCATTCTTCCATAATCTCGGATTTGACTACAAAAATTTAAAAGTTTCAGGTTGGATCAAGGATAAAACAACAGGGTTTGTGATGCCATGGTATCCCGATTCAAACTACGATGCAGGAATTGAGTTTAACAACTACGGTTTTCATATTGATGAATGCCAGTTTAATGTGCGAACTCCGTCAACCTTGATGAGATTTAAGGATTGCGACAATGTTGCACGCTCATATAACTCAAATGTTTCGCTAATTTTGCAAGCAGAAAGGATTTTTTAAATGTATTCAGTAATAAGAGACGGAATTTATTTAGAAACAGATACATTGGTTTTCGGGGATCTAAAAGTTCCTAAAAAGCCGCACGAGTAATAACAGGAACAGAAAAAATGAACGAATTTTTTATATTTACTTTAAAATCAGATAACAAAAAGGATAAGGAAGAAATCGAAAAAGAATTGAATGACATTAAAACTTCTTTGAAGAAAAAAGAATTTGAAGAATTCATCGACAAACAAATTGAAAAGGGAACGTTAGTCCCTGCAAACAAGAATATTGTCTTATCCGTTCTTCAGGAGTTAGATAATGTCAAAAAATTCGGCGAGGATTCAACAGTCGTTCTCGACTTCAAATCTTTTATTGAGTCCCTGCCGAATCAAATAAAATACGGTGAGTTTGCCACTAAAGAAAAACAAACCGACCAAACAAATGAAGATGTGGAAAAATTTGCAAACGCAGATGAGGAAAGTCTTGAGGTATTCAAAGAGGCTAAGGCTCTTTCTGTAAAAGAAAACATCTCATTTAAAGATGCACTGCTCAAATTAAATAAGTAATACCCCGAAACATTGATATAAAAGGAGTTTAAATGGGAAGACTTGAAGAATTACGCATAAATGCGTATCTCTCAGAGGTCGCTCGTGGTTACAGTAATAATGCCTTTGTGGCTCAGCATCTGTTCCCTGAAATTACTTCTGAGAAAGAAAAAATTGACATTTTTGAATTCAACAAGGAAGCGTTCAATCTTTACGATACCGAACGTGCTATCAGAGCGAATTCAAATGTTATCTCGCCGCAAGGTTTCAAAAAACATACAACTACCCTCGCTGAACACGATTTGTCATACCCGATTGATTATCGTGAAGAACAGGAGGCAGAAAAAGTTAAATTGCAACTTCACGCAACTAATGTTGTAACGGAAGGTTTGAAGCTGAAACTTGAAAAACAGTGTGCTGATTTGGCTCAAGATGCTAACAAATAAGGCTTTGCTGTCGTGGATGCCAAAAAACCGCTTTTGGCTATCATTGGGAATATATCGAAAATTCTTTATAACATTTTTTTTTACACCTAAATTAATAACTCAGGATTATTGCTTTGTAAGAGCTTTAATCCTGATGAATATAGAAACTGCTTTTTCTGGTCTTTAAATTTACCCCGATTTAATTATTTGCGAGGGCTCAATATTTTTTACTGCCCTTAGCCTTGCCACATATATTTTACCCCTAATTTTATGTTGTCGTTTTTCCATAATAATTATTTGATTGATTGAAGTTTTTGAGTCGGTTTTGCCGTTCAAAAATGTTGTTCTTATGGAATTAGGAAAGGAGATTGTATGACTACAGTAGAACCAATTAGAAATATTGAAAGCATCAAAAAATTAGAAAAGTATTTTGCAAAAAACAGCCCGAGAGATTTGTTATTATTCACCATCGGAACGAATTGCGGATTACGGATTTCAGATATTGTCGCATTGAACGTAAGTGATGTTCGCAATAAAAGCCATATACAAATCATAGAAAAGAAAACAGGTAAATTTAAAAAATTTCCGATTAATTCAAAGCTAAAACCTATGATAGAAGAATTTACAAAGGGCAAACGCTCTGACGAGGCTTTGTTTGTTTCCATTTTTAAAAACCGGCTTGATAGATTCGGTGCATACTATATTTTAAAAACTGCCTGTCAAGCAGTTGGCTTGCAGGAAAAGATTGGTACTCATACAATGCGAAAAACTTTCGGGTATCATCACTACAAAAAATTTAAAGATGTTGCCATGCTGCAAAAGATTTTTAATCATTCAAATCCGAATATAACCTTAAGGTATATCGGTATTGAGCAGGATCAAATAGACGAAAGCTATAACAACTTTATTTTATAGGCTCAAATGCTCTATTTACAATAGGGAACTTAACATTTTATTATCTTAACAGTATAGCCAAAAAGTTAAGAGGGGTGAAACTCTTGATTTTAAAAGGTTTTATAGGTGTATTTTTTTATAAAAAAAGGAACTCATAACATTTTTTAACAAATACAAAATTCCATTTTTGTTTGTGATAATATATGTTTTAGCAAGTGGCAAAAATTCAATCTTCACAAAATGGCTAAAAAGTTAAGAGAATATTTGCAGAAGTGATGTTAAAAAGAAAATTTTCTGACAGAAGAAAGGAATAGAGTGGGAGTTAATCTATATAGAGCGTATGATGAGCTATTATATAAACCAATAAATATCGTAATTCCCATGGCAGGAGCAGGCAGCAGATTTGCAGTTGCCGGATATGATGTTCCTAAACCTTTTATTGAATTTGAAGGCAAAATGATGATTGAGCACGTTTTAGCCTCATTCAAACGTATAAATGCCGTTTTTACATTGATAATGCAGGAAAAGTTTCTTTCAGAACAAAAAAATCAGGTTGAGAAATTACAGGAAAAATACAAAATAACTATTGTAACTGTTCCAAAACTCACTATGGGGGCTGCGATTACCGCTCTTGCTGCCCATAAGGCAATAAATCCCGAATATGACATTATTTTTGCAGATTCGGATAATATTTTTGATGATGAGGATGTTTTGAAGTTTGTAGCATCAATACGGAGCCGGAATTTAAAAGGTGCATTATTGACTTTTAAATCTGCTAATCCTTGTTTTTCTTATGCAAAAGTCAATAACGAAGGTCTTTTAATTGAAACAAAAGAAAAAGAAGTTATTTCAGACCATGCAATTTGCGGCATGTACTATTTTAAAAATCTTGAAGATTTTAAAGATGCTGTGATTGATCTGGTTGTGGAAAGCGATATACAAAAAGGTGAGTTTTACATGTCTAATGTCTATAATCACCTGAAAAAATTAACAGATAAAATCGGAATTTATGATATAGCACATTTTGATTGTGTCGGAACGCCAGAGCAGCTTCAGGAATATTTAAAAGGGGGAAATTGTGCAAGAATTTAACAATATCCTCCTGTTTGGAGGCGAAACTAAAAACGAAAACATGCCGGTAGGATTTTATTCTTCCCTTGCACTTCTGCCGTTGAGAGGGAAATCCGTTATTTTAAGGCAGCTTGAAAATCTCAAAGATTCGTACGGGCTAGATAAATTTATTATTGTTGTCTGCAATGATAATTATAAATTGCAGGATTACATAAAGAATATTTTAAGCGAGAAGTTTGAAATAAAACTTGTGCAGGTGAATAGCAAAAAGAATATTTTAAGTTCATTAAAATACGCTCTTAAAAAAGCGGATTTGAATTTGCCGACAAGGGTTTTGCTCGGTGACACAATGATTCCAAAAAGTATTGATGAGGAAGAAGATGTAATCTTTACCTCAAAAGATATCACAATGTCGGATAACTGGTGTCTTGTAGATAAATCAGGGCATTTTTATGACAAAGAGAAAAATGTTGATTTATCTGATAAAGAGGCACTTGTCGGGTATTATTCTTTTTCGGATACAAAATATCTTTTAAATTGCTGCATTAAAGCTAGATTAATGCTGAAAAAAGAAATTTCAACAGCGTTAATCATGTATCAGGAAAAGTACAGACTTAAAACAAGAATTATAGATGACTGGTACGATTTAGGACATACTTCGGGGTTGATTAAAGCAAAAAATATGCTCTTTAATGCCAGATGTTTTAATTCGATATCTGTTGATACGGAATGCGGTTTGCTCACAAAAACCAGTACAAAAGTTCAGAAACTTGAAGATGAGGCTTTCTGGTATGTTCATCTGCCGGAGGAGTTGAAAATCTTTACACCGAGGCTTGTAAGTTTTGATAAAGATAAATCTTCAGCCAGTTTGACGCAGGAGTTGTACGGTTATCCGTCTTTGCAGGAACTGTATTTATCAGGCGAGGTTAACCTTGAGGACTGGAATTATATTATAAAATCACTGTTCAGCCTGCACAAAAAATTTGAAAAATTTAAAGGTGAAACTAATCCGGATGCAATTAAATGGCTGTATTATGACAAAACAAAAGAACGTCTTTCGGATTTAAGGGCACAGAACCCTTATTGGAATGAGGTTTTAGATAGAGAGTTTGAATATATAAACGGCAAAAAATACAGAGGAATAGCCTCATTGAAGTCAGGTATTGATATCTATGTTCAAAAACTCTGCAAAACAGGAAAAGAAACCGTTATCCATGGCGATTACTGTTTTTCAAATATACTTTTCGATTCAAGTAATTATAACTTCAAACTGGTAGATCCAAGAGGTCGATTAAATAATGAACCTACTATATATGGCGACCCAAGGTATGATATTGCAAAACTTCGCCATAGTATTGCAGGTTTTTATGATTTTATTGTTCATGGACTTTTCAGACTGAAAGAGAATAAAACAGGATTTGAATACGAAATAAAGACCTCTGTGGATTATTCGATATTAGAGATGATATTCAATAAATATGCAGAATTAAACGGTTATAATCCGCAGGAAATAAAGTTTATAGAAGGTTTGTTGTTTTTATCGATGATACCGCTGCATAAGGATAATTTCAGCAGGCAGAAAGTGTTTTATCTTAAGGCAATAGAGCTTTTGAATGATACGGTAAAAATCAGGGGTAAATTAAATAATGAAAAAGTTTTATCCCTGGTTAGAAGTAGGGGTTGATATGGAAGAAAAGAAACTCAGAATATGTATAGATTTAGACGGTACAATTTGTACGATAAAGAAACCCGATGAAACTTATGCGGATGTAAAAGTTATGCCCGGGGCGAAGGAGTTTATTGACAGCCTGAAAGCAGACGGGCATACGATTATTATAAACACTGCTCGCAATATGCAGACACAGGGTCATAATGTGGGCAAAGTTATGAAAAATGTGGGAAAAATCACTCTTGATTGGCTGGAAGAAAACGGAATCCAATATGACGAGATTTTCTTTGGAAAACCGAATGCGGATATCACGATTGATGACAGGAGTTTCCCAAAGTTAAAGATACCACATCAATCCCACGCGGACTTTTGCTCAACCGATACAGCCGGAGGGCTGGATAACAAGAAAAGGCGGTATGCGCCCCGTGGAGGGGTAGCGTACCGCCTTTTCTTGTGGGGGTTT
>MNTV01000024.1:0-396 GCA_001917175.1 Azospirillum sp. 51_20 | reverse complement strand
ATGCCATTGCCGCCGGGGAGGGCAAGGGCATTAGAAGCGGCAGGAAAACAGGGCTGTGCTTGCGTGGCGTGGAGCCGCAAGCGCAGGTCTGGACTCATCAGCAGACAGGGCGTATATGAAAGCCCCAGTTCCTCGTCCTACGCTCCAACTTGTGGACAAAGTGTCCCGAAGTTGTGGCCACACTCCCGGAAAAGTAGCAGGACAACGGGCAACCGTCAAGGCTGAAATGAACGGGTTTACACCCGGCCTTGACCTCCGCCCGCTGTCCCGCTGGATGGGTGGACAAGGCGGCCAATCCCTCAAAGTGCTTGGCCGCTCTCTTTCTGATTTTGAGGTATTCAGTTTTTCAAAATTGAATAATCAAAATAAATTTTTTCGATTGAAAAAATTTTATTT
>MNTV01000023.1:42551-42912 GCA_001917175.1 Azospirillum sp. 51_20 | reverse complement strand
GTCTGAGCCAAAGCAAGTTGATATTTGCCTGGGGTCATTAACAAACCATTTAACAGTTTCGTTTCAGCCTCAACAGCTTTGGTCGCCACGGTAATAAAAACCGGCAGAGCGTTCGGGTCACTCGGAAACGTCGGGAACATATTGTCATTGGCGGCAACAAGTTCTTTTCCTGTGCTTTCAATGGTGTATTCAACATCAATAATATTATCGGAAGGTTTCGGCAGATTAAATTCTTCCGGCGCGCCATAGGTCTTGACAAGACTTCCGTTATCAGCTGTTTCTTGTACTAAAATTGCATTGTTCATTTTATATTTCCTTTCAAAATTTCAATTCCGGCGAGACATTCGCTCGGTACATTTCT
>MNTV01000023.1:0-42397 GCA_001917175.1 Azospirillum sp. 51_20 | reverse complement strand
ATATTTGGGATTAATAGAATATTAGCTTTCTGTAAATTTCCAATTATATAGTAGGCGAATTAATAGCGCCAGTTAATTAATTGAGGAGTTATTTTTTTATCTCCTACTTCTTAAAGGGATTAGTGTATCTATACACCTAGACATAAAATTACCCTATCTTTTTGATTTCCCATAAAATATTTAATAAATCACACATAAAAAACGGATAGCTGTGTCTTTTTTCTTGTTTGGTAACTAGACAGAAAAGACAAAATATTATTTTAATACATAAGACAGAAAAGACAAAATATTATTTTAATACATATAGTTTTCTTAAAATTAAAGAGGTCGCATTCATCTGCGGCCTCTTTTTTTGTATCTGAAAACTAACAAAACCAAACGTTTCAACCCCGAGAAGGCCGCATTTTTTTTGCGGCCTTTTTTGTTTTAAAAAAAGGAAAACACCCATGAATATACAAATCAACCCAAGCGACATGCCCGCTAATCAAATTTCTCTCAACGATAAGATTAAACAAATATTATCCGCAAAATTAACCCCCTCACAAATAGAAGCCGGTTATGTGTGTACTAAAGAATTAACCTATATATTAAGCTGTACAGAAAAAACTTTATCCCGCTGGAGACAACAGAGAAAGAACGGAAATAAAAATGTCGGTATCCCTTGTTACCAAATTATGGGGAAATATAGGTATTTCCTGGATGACATCGTCCAGTATTTTATTGATAATATGATTTAAGAGGTCTGCAATGTCAAAATGCAGGCCTTTTTTGTATCCCTATAATTTTAACGTATGTACAACAATGACGCTAAGTTTAAATGTAGTGAAGCCTAAAAAAAATATTTTTTTATCCCGCGTGTAAAGCCCTTTTTAAAACGGCTCATTAAAATTTTCCCCGGCCCGCCTAGCCGTTGGGCTGGCCGTATATATGCGGGAGCCGCAAGACGGGAAACGGCAACTGCTAGCTCGGATATGGATACTGGGATATGCCGCAGCCGGGAAGCCACATATTAATCAAGAGACAAAGAACTAAATTTTTGCCTCTTTACCAATTATCTTAGATAGTTTTTCGCTCAAAGATAAATATTGTTATAATGTTATATAGACAAGGCGCTGAAAATATAACATATATGTAACTTTTGCGGTGGAATATAACTTGTATTAACTTTACAAATAAAAGAAAATTTTGTTAAATTTTATTTGTGGTTTGAAAGGATAAGCCTATGACAAATGAGGAAATTGATGTTGCTATAAAAGAAAAGCAACGTGTGATAAATTTTGATATAAAAGAATTTACCGTAGAGTTATTAATTCAAAAATTTGAGCGCGGAGATTTACATATTCCTTATTATCAACGCAAGTATATTTGGCCAGAACAACGCAAAAAGAAATTTATTGAATCCGTTATATTGGGTTTACCTATTCCTTATTTATTTGGTGCAGATAAAGATGAGGATGGGAGAATTGAAATAATAGATGGTGTACAACGTCTAAATACGTTAGTTTCTTTTTATAAAGGAGATTTCACGCTTGATAAATTGGAAAAGCTGAATTTTTTAGATGGAATATCTTTTAATGAGTTACCCGAGGGACAACAACGAAGACTTTTGAATAGAACAATTCGAATGATTGTGCTTGATCAAAATTGTACAGAAAATGATAGATTTGATGTTTTTGAGAGAATTAATACAACGAGTTCAATTCTTAAAGATAGCGAATTACGTAAAGGCGCTTATCAAGGGGAATTTTGGAAAATGATTGCCCAATGTGCTGACAATAAATTATTTCAAGAATTATGTCCATTAGCAGATTCTAGTGTTATGAGAGGTGAAAGAGAAGAATTAATTTTAAGATTTTTTGCTTATTCTGATAAATATACGGAGTTTGAACATTCTGTAAAAGATTTTTTAAATGATTATTTGAAAGAGAAAAATCAAGAATTTAAGAATGGTGTCCCTGAAAAATATAAGAATGAATTTGAGCAAATGTTGAAATTCGTAAAGAAATATATTGGTTCTTTTGCTAAAACAGAAACAGCGAAAACGACTCCAAGGGTAAGATTTGAAGCTATTGCGGTAGGAATTAATTTAGCATTAAAGGAACAGCCGAAACGAGTAAAATATAACATAGATTGGCTATATTCCGAAGAATTCAAAGAACAAACGACTAGTGATGCTAGCAATAATAAATCTAAACTGCGGTCAAGGATAGAATTTGTAAAAAACAAATTACTTGGAAGCTAATATGTCTATAAAAATATTAAAAGACGAAACAAAGGATTTAAAGAAAGAAATAACATTATTTCTTCGAATGGTATGCCTTTGTCAACATGATCAAGTTTATTTATTTGAAAATCATAGCAAACATCTAATTAATCGGAGTAATCAAAAAGTTCTTAAAGCTACAGTTCTTTTGATGCTTTACAATTTAATAGAAGCAACCATAACTAAACTAATTAAAGAAATAACAAATGAAATTAATAATAATTCTGTAGCATATATTGATTTAATAGATAATGTAAAGAAAGCGTGGATTAAAATTCATTGTCGTGCTCCGCTGCTTGAATGTAAAAAAGAGAATTTCCCTTCAAAAATGCATGAATATATGGAGGAAACTCTTAATAAGACAGCAATAAAATTAGAAATAGCAACTTTGCGAGGATTGATTTCTGGAAATGCAGATTCTGAAAATATAAAAAAAGTGTGTTTCGAATACGGAATCAAAATTTTAAAACACTGTTCAGAGCTGGATATGGTCAAGCAAAAGCGGAATGAATTAGCACATGGAGAATCAAGATTTACCGAAGTTGGCGGCAATATAACAGAATCAGAATTAAAAAAATACAAAGAAGCTGTTTACCAACATCTTGATCTTGTCATAAAGAGTACAGAAAAATACTTAAAAAACAAGGAATATAAAAAAACAAGCTAACTAACGATGTTCTCAATATGCTTAATAATGCTTTTTCCAATAATCTCTCCTAATTTTACAGGAACTGCATTACCTATTAATGTTCCTATTTGGCGCATACTGAAATTGCTTCCATCTTTTACAAATTTATAATTATTTGGAAAACTTTGTAAAATTGCTGCTTCTCTTAATGTAAGTGCCCTATTTTGCTCAGGGTGACCAAACCGCCCATTCCCAAAACCATAACATTGCGTAGTAATAGTTGGAGCTGGTTTGTCCCACTCCATTCTCCCATAGACACTCCCATAAGTGTTTCCAGAACTTTTTTTATGGCACTCAGCTATCAAACATTCAGGCCAATCGCGCCATGATCCACCTGGTTTTGAGTTAAGCATCCTTTGCATATTTAATTTTGAAAGCTTACTAGATATATGCAAAATATCCTTTGAATTTTTTTCACCTGCCTGAATAGGGGGTAATTGCGATATTGCATCTCTTACAGTGATATAATTTTCTTTATTGTGTGTTGGTTTAATTAAGTTTATCGGTGCAAGTTTAGATGCTAACAAAACTAAACGATGGCGTGATTGAGGAATTCCATAATCGGGGCAATATACGGTACTAAAAGAAACAAAATAACCAATATCTTTTAATCTTTTTACAAAATTACGAAATATCTCCTGTTTGGCTAAATTCGGAACATTTTCCATTGTAACAATATCTGGTTTTATATCATTGACAATTCTGAGGAACTGATTAATCAATCCCCATTTTTCATCTTTTCTTTTAATCTTATTAGTATAAGAAGAAAATGGTTGGCATGGAGCACATCCCGCAATAAGTGTAAATTGTTTGGTATTTAAATATTTTTTGACATCGGAACTTTTAAGATGTGTAATATCTGCTTTTATAAATTTTGAATGGTTATTTTGAGTATAAGCATATTGGCAGAATTCATCAATATCAAATCCTGCATTTATCGTTATTCCAGACCTTTGTAAACCGTGAGTTAGTCCTCCCGCTCCACAAAATAAATCTATACCGTTAATATTAAGCATCTTTACCTCATTTCCTTATTAACATAAAAATAGCAAATGTGAATCTTTTTATTTTACTTATTATCGTTTATTTTTCTGATATGTTTTATTAGGAGAGGTATTAAATTTATAAATAAAAACTCTTTTTTAGAGTGTTACACTCCTTTAGTGCAGAATTGTATAAAAAAACTTCATTATATTCTATTTTAAAATGATGCTTGCTTAATTCATCGAAGTGACATGAACAGCCTTCTCTGCAATCAGGAATTACAATTAATAAAAAACATTTGTCACAATTTTTGATATAGTTATCATATTTTTTATTTTTCTTATTAATTTCCCTTTGTAAGTTTTTAATTGGATTTTCAATACATCGTTGAACATTATTTACGTGGACATCATAATCATTCTCAAAAGGATTAATCCATGCTTCTGCAGTAATTTGAAAAAGCTCTCCTTCTATTTCTATTCCAAATTTCGTAAAGCTAAATGTATTTCGCTTTATTTGTTCAATATTACTATCAATGCCCTCAATAATCTTAGTTTTCAATTGTTCATAAGGAGGTAGAGTGCAAAACCCAGGATGATAAGCGGCATCTAAAAGATCTGACCACTTACAGCTCCATTTCCTTTTATCGTACCAATCAACAATAAGAGAT
Organism: Azospirillum sp. 51_20; assembly: GCA_001917175.1. GTDB lineage: Bacteria > Pseudomonadota > Alphaproteobacteria > RF32 > CAG-239 > JAFUYI01. Next base: position 37,792 of record MNTV01000023.1, on the reverse strand, counting down.
ATATCAAAATTGTATTTTTTCTTAACATATGCTCTTACCTGATTCCCAATAGTGATAAGTTGTTGTGTAGCTTTAGTATTTTCATTAGGAACAATTAATTTTGTAATTTCAACACCTATAATTTTATTATCTTTTGTTGTAAATAAAAAATCAGGTTCTTCACTTTTTTGAAGTGAAGATTGATTGATGAGGTTTTCTTGTAGCCAAAGTTGCCCTACTGACGACCTAAGAAATCTATCAAGATATTTTCTTTCTTCTTTTTCTTTATTTTTTTGTTTTTCCGTAATCATAATTGATAAAATAAAACAACTAAAACAATAAAGTCAACAAATCAGTATACGTTTGTAAAATTAAATAACATATAGGCATTGCTGTCACTAAGTTGGTTTTAGAAAAAAGTATACAAAAGTTGATAAGCTATAATAACTTAACTTCATAAACAATGTTTTACCCTAGATTATCCTTCCAAAGCTCAATTTTCCTTGTTAATTCCTTAAAATCCTCGTAGTTTTCAGTCCGATAACTGCATAGTATCGCGCACCATTTATAGAAACGCACCTATCAAGGTGCTTTTTTGTTATATAAACCAAACCTCCTGCCCAATCCGATTTCAGTTATTTTGAGAATGATCGTTTTAATTGGATTATCAGACTTTTTGTTTTTGATTTACTTTATTTTTATTTAGATATATAAAGTTAAGTGTGAAATTTATAATTTTGTTTAACAATATAAAAGTATGATTATGGAGATAGATTTTATTACTTCCAATAAAGGGAAAATAGCCGCTTTAAAGCGTTCTTTTCTTAATGCTGGACGCTTTGATATTAAAGTTAATCAAGTTCAGGCTGATATCGTTGAACCTCAGCTTAATAATATCGCTGATGTTTCAAAATATAAAGCTATGGAAGCTTTTAAAATATTGAAAAAGCCTATCCTTGTTGAAGACGGAGGTTTGGTTATTGAGGCCTTGAATGGTTTCCCCGGGCCGTATACCAAGTATGTTTTATCAACAATTGGGATTGATGGTATACTAAAATTAATGAACGGAGAAAATAATCGGGCGGCAAAATTTGTCAGCTTTGCAACATTTGTTGGAAATGACGGGACTGTATGTCAATTTGAAAGATTTGGTGATAATTTTGAAATTGCATATGAACGAAAAAACGTAATACATCCAGACGCTTGGTCTGATTTGTGGCAAGTAATGTATATGAAGGATTATGGGAAAATGCTCTGTGAATTTTCAAAGCAAGAGCTCTCAGACTTTACAGAAAGATCGCAAACTTCAGGAAGTCTGCAACAATTTGCAAAATGGTTTTTAGAAAAATATTAAAAATAATTTTTTACGGGCTGAGAATAAACACTCAGCCTTAATTTGTTTTTAACATTTTTTTAATTTTTCTACTCAAAATCTTAAAATCCTCATAATTCCTAGTCCGATAATTGCACAATATCGCGCACCATTTTTGAGAATTCCGCATTTGTTGCGGATTTTTTGTTTTTAAACAAGCTCTTATTCAGCCCGATTTTATGCGTTTTTATAGAGGCACTTTTGAACCGGCTTATCGGACTTTTCGCAAAAAGGCTGATAAAATCAAGCGTTTTATCTTTTAAAATCCCAATTCGATAAAAAAACTATTTTAACAAGTTTCTAATGAATTTTTTAGTCAGTTTATGTAGAAAACGGTTGTTTCTACACTCAATAGGTTTGATAAATTTACAGTTAGGATAGTTACTGCACCCATAGAAATTACCATATTTTCCATTTCTGAGAATTAAGCTATGTCCACATCTCGGACAAATACCCTGTTGTATCAGATGTCGTTTTGTTGCAATCGTATTTTGAATTTCTAATACATGTTGCTTTCTAACTTCAGGCGATACAATATTAAGTAAAGAAATTTTATCGTAAAGCTTTTGAATATCTGTTTCTGAAAATTTTATTTCTGAATATTCTTTTATTACTCTATTGATTTGAGTTGTATAAATAACATTATGCGTTGTATTGACCTTTAATTCAGCCCCATTTGAAAAAACAATAATAGGAATAAACTTATTAAGGCTAAAACCTAATTGTTTACTAAGAGCTAAAACATGAGACTTATTTTGCCTAATTGGATTATAAAATGTATATTTATTGCCAAACATATTTTTAGTCCAATAATCAGAATTGTCTGAACCGGTAATCCTGCCTTTATAATTTTTAGTTTCGATTACAAATATCCCATAAATCGAAACAACAAGATGATCTATTTGGATAGTTCTGCCATCAACTTCAATTAACAAATCATTAATTATCTTATACTTATCAGACGGAAGAAGCGAAAGAATTGTGGCAACACTCTTCTCACCTAAATATCCTTTAATCCTAGGCTGTAGAATTCGGAATACGACACTTGCAACAACAAAAAGTATAAATAAGATTATTTCCATTTATAAATTATCTTACCTTTCGGTTATCTTATGCAACACTTAGAATATTTAGATGTTTTTTTGTTATATACACCAATTCTTTCCGCTTAGTCCGTTCCGGAGGTATTTAATCTGATGATTTTAAGAATTACCGGACTTTTCTCACATCTGATTACATTCATAAAATTCCATGTAAAAAAAAGTAAATCGGCAACATCAGAAAAAACGATATGGAATAACTTAAAATATTGGCTCGTAATACTCCTTTGGAGACAATTTCGCTGCTATACATATTTTGCAAATATTTTTTTATTATGAAACGTTCTATAAAATACGAAAAAAAACAAAAGAAAACATTATAAAACACAAGGATAAAAACAAAGCCGCATATTTCCACGGCAGAGTTACGCGGGAGATATGTCAATATTCCGTATAACGGCCCGAGAAACAAATATCCCAAGGAATTAGAATCTGCCATAAAAACCGTAACATAAAAAACAGCCCACAGCAGCAATCCGCCCAAAACGGTTGAAATCAAGTTAGCAAAAGAAACGGCTTCAATTATTTTTACCGTATTTGTTGTTTTAAAATATCTTTTTTTCAAGAATAAAGTTTCACAAAATATAATTAATATCAAACAAATGAGCGTAATCACGGAACTTGACAACGGGTACCCCAACCCCTTAATTCCCGAAGTGGCCGCTACGGTTTGAATCGTATTTATCCACAAGGGCAATCCCCCGTCGGCAAAAGCAGAAACAGGAAATAAAATTAACAATCCCGCTAAAATATATTTTTTTATCATAAAAAAACCTCTTTTCTAATTTAGAAATAATAAAACAATTATTAGCCCTAAACAACAATTTTTACCTTCACGTTTATTTTTTTAGCCTCTTACAATCTCCGGTTCAACAATCACCCGGCAGCATGCATCGGTTTTAAACATGAACTTGTATTGCATCACAAACCGGGTCCCACCTTTCCGCTTAGAAGGCAAAACGATTTACGTTCTTCTTTTTCAAAACGAAAACGCCGCTCTTCCTCCCGGAAAAACGGCGTCACCCGAAAAAATTTCCGCCAAACAACGCGGCACAGTCCGATCGCGGCTTTACTTGCAGTAAAACATGATCGAACGGTTCAAAACATTATCCTGGGTTCCGTACAACATCGGCGTCATTCCCGTCTGCACGCTCATATTGTTGACGGTACCGGCATTTTCCACCGAAGCGTTCAAAACTTCAAAATTACCGTTACAAGCCTGACTCGCCTGCCGATAACACAGCGAAATGTCGACAAAAGAGCCGTTGCACCGAGCCACATAAACGTCCACCCCGTTCTGCCGGTGGGAATAAGTGACGGTATTTATACATGCTGACAACAGAAGACATAAAATCAAAATACATTTTTTCATGATACTCACAAGTCCTGCTCTAAAAATTATTTTTTCACAATTAATAATCTATTTTGAACAAAACATCAATACTAATTATAAATTGTTAACATATTAAAACACACCTATTAGCTTAATAATCCGTATAACGGATTGATTTCAATAAAAAATGAAACCACTTTTGCACAATAAAAAACTGAGCGGCTTGATTCACTTTTTTAAAACCTGCTATAGTGTTGCGGTAAAAATAAAAAAAAGGACTTATGTTTCATATGACCGAAAAAACAAAAAGGCGGTCCGACCTGCGTTTTGAGCGAGAAGCAGAAGCCTTGCGCAAAAATTTGGAAAAACGCAAAAAGCAACAGGAAGCCTTACAAAAAAAATCCCAAACAGAGAAAGTAAAAGACGATGGACAAACTAAAGATTAACGGCGGGCACCGGCTCTCCGGTCAAATCTACATCAGCGGCGCCAAAAATGCGGCGCTGCCGTTGATATGCGCCTCCCTCCTCACCCGGGAACGCGTCACCTTGACCAACATGCCTTCCCTTTCCGACATTCGCTCCATGAATCTGCTGCTGGAACAGCTCGGCACACAAATTGACAGCCGTAACGAAGTAGTCGACGGCAATCCGTGCAAAATGTACACTTACCAGACAGCCCAAACTAAAAGCCTGATCGCACCGTACGACTACGTGCGCAAAATGCGCGCTTCCTACTACGTGCTGGGGCCGCTTCTGGCCAGAGAACATTATGCGGAACTGTCCCTGCCCGGCGGCTGCGCCATCGGCGCCCGTCCGATGGACATCCACCTTTCCGCGCTGGAACAGATGGGCGCTTCGATCGAAATTAAAAACGGTTATGTCATTGCCCGGGCAGAAAACGGACTTAAGGGCGCTCACCTGATTTTCAACATTGCCTCCGTCGGCGCCACCTGCAACATTCTGATGGCAGCCGCTTTAGCCGAAGGAACCACGGTCATTGAAAATGCCGCCATGGAACCGGAAATCGGCAATCTGGCGGAAATGCTCAATGCCATGGGCGCAAAAATTACGGGCATCGGCACGCCGATTCTGACAATCGAAGGCGTCAGGGAGCTGCACGGCACCGTTCACAAGGTAATTCCCGACCGCATTGAAGCCGGCTCTTACGCCGTTGCCGCCGCCATCACCCGCGGACGAATAGAGCTGATAAACGCTCAGGCCGCAACTCTGAAAACCCCGCTCCGCATTTTAAGCGAAATGGGCGTAAGAGTCATAGAAAAGCCGCACGGCATCATTATTGACGCCGAAAACTGCCGGCTGGAGGGCAAAGACATAATGACGGACTATTATCCCGGTTTTCCGACCGACCTTCAGGCTCAGTTTCTCACTTTGATGCTGACGGCCGACGGCGCGTCAATGGTTACCGAAACCATTTTTGAAAACCGCTTCATGCACGTTCCCGAACTGATGCGGATGGGCGCCAACATCAATGTTCACGGCCATGCTTCGGCAATTGTCCGCGGCGTCAAAAAGCTGTACGGCGCCCAAGTCATGGCAACCGACCTGAGAGCTTCGTTTGCCCTGGTTCTGGCCGGCCTTATTGCCGAAGGTGAAACCATCGTCAACCGGGTCTACCATTTGGACCGCGGCTACGAAAAACTGGAAGAAAAACTGCGCGGCGTCGGCGCCGACATCGTCCGCATAAAAGAACCGGACCAAACCGACACGCCGCCGAAAAAAGCGGCCTGAAAAAGACGGGCGGCACTTCTTTCACCCGAGAACCGCCCGCTTTTCCGCCCTTTGTAACCGCGTTATAAAAAAACAAGAAGTTATTTTACAGAAAGTCTGCCATGATTACCATCAGAAACGAAGAAGAAAAAGACCGCGCCGAAGTGGAAGACGTCATCAGAAAAGCTTTTTGGAACCTGTATATTCCGGGCTGCAACGAGCATTATCTGGCTCACATAATGCGTTCTCATCCCGACTTTCTGCCGGAGCTGGACTTTGTCATCGAGCTTGACGGAAAAATCATCGGCAGCATTATGTACACCCGCAACAAACTGATCGAAGAAAACGGAAACGAAAAAAACATTCTCACTTTCGGACCGGTATGCATTCTGCCCAAACATCAACGCCGGGGCTACGGCAAACAGCTGCTGGAACATTCATTTGAACGTGCCGCGGCGGCAGGCTATGACGTCATCGTCATTTTCGGCAGCCCGAACAACTACGTCAGCCGGGGCTTCAAAAGCTGCAAAAAATTCAACGTCTGCACAGAAGACGGAACTTTTCCGGCGGCAATGCTGATCAAAGAGCTGAAACCGGGAACCTTGGAAAACGGAAAAAAATACGTCTATCGTCCCAGTCCGGTTTTTACATTTGACGAAAAGGAAGCCGAACGCTTTGATGCCGGACTGGAAAAGATGGAAAAGGAATGCCGCCCCGGACAGGAAGAATTTTACATTCTATCCCAAGCCGTTATACCGTAATCTTCTCTGCCGCCTGATCAAAAGACACCTGCATAAAACGCGGAGTTTTTCGTATGCGGATTAACTCGCAAAACACCGGCAAACACTAACATATGACACTCTGACACGGTAAGTTGACAGCATGTCCCGAACATGGTTTTCCGGTTACAAAAAAAAGGAATTTCCGCATATAACGCAGGCGCTTCGTATACGCCCGGCAATATCTTCGTCTTTAAGGGCGCATGACGGTTCGGCGGGGTTAACATTGCCCGGCTCGCCGTAAACGGATCAAAATCCACACTCAATTGGCTTTGCTCCTTAACCGATTTCGAATGTATTCAGCCCTCTTCCGGTATTTTTTCCTATAGTATCCGCATAACAGCCTGTGCACCGAAATTCCCGGCAGCGATGTCGATATTCTGCATTTTCCAACATTCTCATATTGAAAGACGGCTCTTAACTTTGAAACGGGCAGCAATTGAGCTTACGCAATATTCCGTCAGCATCTCCGGTAACATGGTTCGGACAAACTTCGGCAAAAGAGTTTTTCGCACTAAAAACAAAATGTCAAAAAATACGGAAGAAAAATGAAAACGAAAAAAGGCCAAAAGAAAATGGAAGAACGGAGAAATGGAAAAAAGAGGAAACAAAAAAAGACTGAGAGGGGAAATTGAAGGACGGATGAAAAAAATGAAAACGAAAAAAGGCCAAAAGAAAATGGAAGAACGGAGAAACAGAAAAAAGAGGAAACAAAAAAAGACTGAGAGGGGAAATTGAAGGACGGATGAAAAAAATAAAAACGAAAAAAGGCCAAAAGAAAATGGAAGGACGGAGAAACAGAAAAAAGATAAACGGGAAAAGTTATCCCCCCTCCTGATCAGCGCATCTGACACAGATTTTTCGCCCTCAAAAATGCAGAAACGACACCGGCCCCCTATTTGCTTGCATTTTTCCTGCTTTGAAAAATCATAACGGCACGCCCCGACGCTTTTTTACGTTTCCGTACGGCACCGGCCGTTAAACCGCAGCCACAAAAGCACAAAACGCGCTTCAGTTTCCGCCCTCTGTCCCGCATTATAGGTTAAAAATCATAACGGCACGCCCTGCCACTTTTTTACGTTCCTGCCCGGCACCGGCCGTTAAACCGCAGCCGACAAAAGCACAAAACGCGCTTCAGTTTCCGCCCTCTGCCCCGCATCCGCTTTGCGAACCGAAAACACGTTTTGCGGAAACCGCGGGACTTTTCTCCCGTCAGCGGCTGCTGCCGCCCAGCAGTCTTTTGGCATGCGCCCACAGCTTGTTTTTGGCTAACGTAACATTATAGTCGCGCTCGCCCTCTTCAATCCGCATCTTTTCCAACTTCTCCAAATAGCCCATTTCCTTGAATTTTTCCTTTTTCAACAACCGGAAAAGCTTCAGCTTGTCATTGGGAATTTTTTCTTTTATCTCCGCTTCCCGCCGGGCAATGTAAGGATAAAAGTCAACCCCGTTGATGTTAAAGCAGGCGCGCATCAACCGCCGGTGGCGAACACTGTCGGGCTGAACGCCGTTATAATTGGTTTTGCTTAAGATATGAACCGTACGTGCCGTATTGTTTCTGACATAAAGGTTAAACTTTTCGGCCATCCAGGCGTCAAAAACGCCGCCGGCAATCAATTCGACTTCTTTTTTAGAATAAATCCCCGCCGCCGGCTTAACTTTTCCGCTCTCGACCGCCTCCCGGTAAAATTTAAAACGGGAAGTGAAAAAGGACAAATCCCGTCCGCTTTCCAGATAATGCTTTCTCTGTTCCAACAACTGGGCAATGTTGGCGGACACTTCGTCAAGACAACACTCGACGAATTTGTTTTCATAGCTTTGTCCGGCGCGGCCGATTCCGGAAACGGCGTTAAGGTAATGCTGATATTCGTGCCGGTAGGTACAATTGTACTTATCGTTGTACACGTCAACGACTTTTTGCAGCTCTTCGCTGTCGGCTTTAAAATAACGCAGGTTCAACCGATCGTAATTATATCTGCCGAAAGACGGAAGATACCCCAGGCTGTCCTTTGCTCCCATGCCGTACACGATATCGGACATATACTTTTTTTGGCTGCCCATGGCATAGCGCACATAAACCGTGTCAACACTGTTTTTGAGCTTAAGCTTACAAAAATATTCATGCAGCAGAGCATCTTTGGTCCTGAAATCGGCCAAACTGTCCACATTGACGAAAGTCCCGTCGGAAGCGGCAAAACGCCAGGCGCCGTCACGATAGCTCAGCCTCTCAAAAAACTGCTGCTTGGAAACCGTATCCGTACCGACGGTTACCCGGATTTTGTCAAAATCAGCCGTCTGACGGCTAACAATATGCCGCATCAGCGGAAACAGGGAAACTCCCGCCGCCAGACTTGCGCCCAGTGCGGCCTTCATTAAAAACCTTTTTGTTTTTGCCTTTGTCATCCATACCTCCGCCGCTGTTGCGAGTATAAAATATTTTTTGCCGAAAGCCAAGTTTTTTCGACAAAAAAACGAATAAAAAATAAACTTTACATTATCCTTTTTTGAGCTAGAGTAAATTCCGGTTTCAACGGAAGGAAAAACAATGATAGATCACGAAAAAAATCTGAGAAAAGCCATTGAACTGAGCAAACAGTCAATTGACAGCGGCAGTTCGCCGTTCGGCTGCGTCATCGTTGACGCCGAAGGCAAAATCGTCGGCGAAGGCCATAACCGGGTCGCACCTGACAACGATCCGACGGCACACGGCGAAATCGTCGCCATCCGCAACGCCTGCCGCAACCTCGGCACCTTCGATTTGAGCGGATGCATTCTCTACACTTCGTGCGAACCCTGCCCGATGTGCCTTAACGCCTGCAAATGGGCCAACATCGCCGAAGTCTATTTTGCCGCCGACCGTTTCGACGCGGAAAACATCGGCTTTCGCGATCGCGTCTTTTATGACGACGACCCGCTTGAGCTGCATCGCATCAACCTCAGGGAAGCCGCCGAAATCATGCGTGAATGGAAAGACAAGCCCGACCGCATTGAGTATTAGCGCCGGTTTTTATTTCTGCATTTCAAAACACCCGCCTGCCGGCGGGTGTCGGTTTATTCCCTCTTGTTTCGCACCGGTCTAAAAAAGGTTTCCCTCGACCGTCCCCTCACCGTTTTCAAAATGCAGCCGAAAAACGGCGCAGTTTGGTATTTTGTCAAACTTATAACCGAAATGATTGAGCATCGCCGCCATGGTGCCGCCGTGAACGGCCACGCCCGCCGTCCGAAAACTTTCGCCTTCCAGTCGGCGCAAAACGGCCAGCACCCGTTCCAAAGCTTCCTGCCGGCTTTCGCCGCCGGGAAAGCGTAGGTCGCCGCCGGGACGGCTCCAGTTGTTGACAATTTCCGGCATTTCCTTTTGCAGCTCGGCAATCGGACGCCCTTCCGCTTCGCCGTAAAAACATTCCCGCAAATCAGCCTCCGTTTTCACCGGCACCTTCAGCATCCGGGCGGCGATCTCCGCCGTATGTCGGGCTCGGAGCAAAGGACTGGAATAAATAACTTCAATCCCCTTGCCGGCCAGCTTTGCCGACAGTTCTTCGGCCTGCGACACGCCGTCTTCCGTCAGGTCATAATCCGTTCCCGACCCCTGCCATCTCCGCCGACGGTTCAATTCCGTTTCACCGTGGCGGAAAATATAAAAATCCTTTGCCAAAACACGCTCCTCTTTCAAATTTTACCGGCTTCACTATAAAATAAAGCGTCCGTCAAATCAATACCGCATGTCCTTTTTTCCTGGAGTCGGTGCGGCAGACGAAAACGTCTGCCGCCGGTTCGCACACCCAACCGTCACGATTGTTCCCGCCAGGCGGCAAAATCCATTATTTCCGTATCCGGAAACCCCGGCGTTTCCGGAATATCCCGCAAATACTGACGATACTGCCGGTACAGTTCCCGCTCATCTTCCGCAACCGGAAAATCGGCCAGCATATATCTGTCGGTCACAAGCAGCAGTTCGTCCCGTTCTGCCCGCACTTCGGCAGACCGGCGCTTAACTTCAAAATCCGGATCTTCGGCCAAAGCCGTTCCGTTCCATACATAGCGCTCAATGTTTCTGAACACTTCTTCCGAAATTTCCACATTATCGACGCCTTCCGTCAATTGGCGGCACTCGCCGGCGCCGACCAGTTTGTTGTCTTCTATAAAAGCGTAAAACATTTTTCTAATCTCCTACTTCCCTGAATGCGGCAACATTGATGTAAACCCCGGTTGCCGTTACGCTGCCGGTATTTGAAAAACGGATCGTCTTGTTTTTCACCAAAGCGGTGAACGTACCGGCTCCGCGTGAACTGTCGGTCGCAATAAAAGTTCCTGCAACCGGGTTAGATACCATCGCGTCAGCAATCACAGGATTTGAACTGCACCGAATCGTAACAACGCCGTTTGACGTAAAAAACACGCTGCCGATCACTTCGTACAAACGATCATTGGTTAAATAATTAAGAGTGAACGTCCTGACCTGATCCTTGGCAATTGAACCGTTTGCCAACATGTTCCTGGCCTGAAAACTGCTCCACGGCAGCGGAAGTTTCGCGTTGCCGGCCGACGACAGATTGCTCAGGTCAACATCGGCCAAGTTGTCCGGATTTATTTTTTCCGCCCAGTACTTTGCCGATCCTTCCGGCCGCTCTTCTATACTGCCGACGGCCCATGCTTCGGCCGTGTCCGCCGCCGACGCCGCTGCCGTTGCGCTTTCCGCCGCCGCCAAAGCCGATTCGGAGACCGCCGCCGCTTTTTCATTTGCGACAGTCGCGGCCGATTCCGCAGCAGTCTTGAAAGCTTCCGCACTTGCCGCCGATCCCGAAGCCGCCGTTGCCGACGCGGCCGCCGCTTCCTTCGATTCCGAAGCCGAAGCTGCCGAAGATGCGGCCGTCTCTGCCGAACCGGACGCCGCCATTTCCGAACTTTCGGCATTTGTTTCGGAAGTTTTTGCCGCACCGGCACTGTCCTCCGCCTGCGACGCATAATCCGCCGCATTACTTGCTGCCGCCGCGGCATTGTCGGCAGACTTCAGCGCTTCGTTTGCGGAATTTGCCGCTGCCGAAGCCGCCGTTTGGGCTGCGGACGAAGATGACGCGGCCGACGACGCCGAAGCCGACGCCTGTTCCGCCAGAGCATTGACCGCTGCCGTTTTTTCCGTCGCATTGGTGTCAAAAGCTTCTTTAAGTTCGTCGGCAAAAGACTGCAGTTCCGGTTTGACCGCTGTTTCGGCATATGTGTCAATCACCGGCTTAACGGTTCCGTCCACATACACCTCCAGCCCGGACTTTGCCTCCTCCTGCGCCTCGCCAATCGCTTCAACTCCGTCCCGGGCAGCCTGTTCAAGCGCCCCGTTCTTTTCTTCGACATAGGCATCAATCGCCGGTTTTGCCGTTCGCTCAACATAGTTGTTTATATCCTCTTCGCCCGATTTAATATAAAAAAGAGGTACGTTGATATCCAACTGCACCTCTTCCTGAAACAGCACTTCCAGCTCGGCCCGCCGCTGTGTGCTTATATCCAATATTACGTTTTTTTCTGTCATGGTTACCTCTAAAAAAACAGTCAGACCGGTTTGTCCCCGGTCCAACCCTTTCAAACAAAAAAACCGCCGAACGGCGGTTTACAGTTTATGGACAAACGAGACTTATCCATAATACATATTATGTTACACATTTTCGGACAAATGTCAAGCAACTTTTGCACAACCGCTTTTTCAAACACGGTGCGGAAATATAACCACTTCACAAAAATGTACAACTTTAATGTAAAAGAGCCGCATTTTTACCATTAACCAACATTTTTACAATACGGAAAAAATCCGCCCCAAAAAGAAAAAACCCCAGGGAATCCTAGGGTTTGAAACTGGTGCCAACTAAGTGATTCGAACACTCGACCCACGCATTACGAATGCGTTGCTCTACCAGCTGAGCTAAGTTGGCGTCAGGGCATAAGTTATAATAATATTTAATTAAATACAAGTCTTATTTTTACAAAGACTGCACAATTTTTATAAAATGATTGCCGCGCTCGATAAAATTCTTATAAAAACCGAAACTGGGACTGGTCGGCGAAAACAAAACCGTTCCGCCGCCAAGGCTTTTCAACTTGTCAAAAGCCGTTTGTACCGCTTCTTCCAGCGTTTTGGCCTCAATGTTTTCAAATCCCGGCCGGCGGACAAACTCCCGCAAAACGCCGGCAATTTTCGGACCGGTCTGATACAGAGTGATTACCGCTTTTACCCGCTCGTTGTTTTCTACCGTTTTCGCATAGTCGCGATAATCCTGCTCGTTGTCCTGCCCGCCGGAAATCAGAATCAGATTGCCGTTAAAACTGCTCATGGCGCCGATGGCCGCTTCCGGCGCGGTGGAAATGCTGTCGTTGATGAAAACGACGCCTTCTTTTTCCGCCACTTTTTGCAAACGGTGCGGCAGCGGCTCAAAATCTTTCAAAATCTCCGCCGCCCGTCTGACGTCAATTCCCAGATATTCAAGCACCGAAAATACGCCGGCCAGATTGTCCATGTTATGCTTTCCGCTCAGCTTCAGTTCCCTGATATCCGCCAGTTTTTCCTTTCCCCGGTACAAAACGCCGTCTTCGGCATGAAAAACTTCCGCCTCATTGTACCAGCGGCAGTTTCCGGCATAAGGCCGCGTATATTCGACCAGCTGCGGATTGCGACGGTTGGCAAAATAAACGTCGCCCGGTTTCTGGTTGGCAATCAGATGTATCTTGTCACGGCAATAGTTTTCATGTCCGCGGTGCCAGTCCGTATGTACGTAATACAAATTGGTGAACATGGCAATCTGCGGCGAAACCGTCAGATCCGAAGCCTGATAGCTGGAAAACTCTTCAACCACAAATTCGTAATCGTCGTCCAAAAGCTCAATCATCGGCCGGCCGATATTGCCGCCCAGGGCAGCCTTGTGTCCGGTTTCGCGCAAGATATAAGCCAGCACGCTCACGCTGGTGCTTTTGCCCTTGGACCCGCTGACGCCGATTACCCGGCAGCCCGGCCGGGACAAAAACTCGTTTAAGCACAGATCGGTTACCGAAGTGACGACGATCCCGCGCCGTCTGGCTTCCGCCAGTTCTTCCCGGTAAATGCTCACTCCGGGCGAACGAATGATCACTTCCGCCCGGTCGAGAGAAGCGGCAATTTTTTCTCCGCAAATTAACTCAAACGGCCGGCAGCATTCCGGCTTTTCCGCTTCCGTATCGTTAAAAAGGACGATTTTGTCGGTTATTTCCTTTGCCGTCAGATAACGCACCGCCTGAACACCTTCGGTTCCCAGCCCCCATACGGCAATTTTTTTGCCCTTTAAATCGCTAATTCGCATTTTTTCCATCCTTTTTTTCTGCCGGACGGCCTTCTTTCGCATTGCCTTTCTCTGCCGGCCGTTCTTCCTTTTCTTTCCCTGCCGCCGCCTCTTTTTTCATCGCGCCGCTGCGACGGGCATAGAATTGGGTTTGCGCCTCTTCGCTGATTTCTCCGCCGCGGTGAACAACCAGCTGATTAAACGGAATCTCGATTCCTTCCTCGCGGAAGCGGCGGTCTATTTCAAAACGCAGTTCGCTCGGGATCGACCACCCGCTCCAAATATCGCTGGTATAGCAGCGCAGTTCAAAATCAAGGCTGCTGGCGCCGAAATTCTGGAACAAAACGTAAGGCGCCGGATTTTTGAGAACTTTCTTGTTGGCTTTCGCGCATTCAAGCAAAATGTCGCTCACTTTTTTCGGATCGGTACCATAAGCCACTCCGACCGTCACCGACTGCCGCGACCAGTTGTTGCTGTGGGTCAGGTTGGTAACTGAGGTTGAAAGCAGCGTTGCGTTGGGAATAATGACGCTTGATTTTTTGAACGTCTCCACCTCGGTCGAACGGATGTTGATCTGCTTGATCCGCCCTTCCTCACCGTTGATGATAACCCAGTCGCCGACCTTAACCGGCCGTTCAAACAAAAGAATAATGCCGGAAACAAAGTTGTTAACGATGTTTTGCAAACCAAGACCGATACCGACGGAAAGAGCACCGGCAACCAGGGCAACGTTGCTTAAATCCCCGCCCATCACCGCAATCGCCAGAAACGTCGCCAGCACGAAACCGACAAAACCGAAACCCGATGCCAGCGAATGACGGATGCCGTCGTCCATTTCCACATGCGACAAAATGTTGTCAAACAGCTTCCGGCGCAAAATTTTGATCAGACTGAGACAGGCGAAAAAGACGCCGATGCCGAGCAAAATCGAAAGCAGCGAAATTTCAACCCCGCCGACCTTAAAACCGAACAGAATTTTCCAAATGCTTTGCAGCAGCAGATCCGTCGACACGCCCCACAGCGAAAGCAGCGCCAGAACCGTCAATATGCCGAAAACCGGATTGACGACCACGCCGAGCCAAAAATCGAGTTTTTCTATCAGCTGCCGGCGCACCCGCAGTTTTTTTACCCAGAAGTTGAACAGCAAAATACGCTTCAGCAACTCGAATACCGACTTTCTGAGAATGACAAACACGCCGATGACCAGCATCGAAAGCAGAAAACGGTTGATAATAAATTCGGAAAGCCGCGGATAGCCGAATACGGAAATGCCGACAACCGCCGCCGCCAAAACGGAAGTGAGAAAAATAACTCGAAACGCCGTCCGGGTTTTGGCATCGACGAAATCTTCGTCGTCAGCCCCCTCTTCCGTCAGTTCGCAAACCGCGTCTTCTTCCCAGAAAAAGCGCTTGACCACCAATACCACACAAAAAGCCTTGACGGCGCTGTTGATCAAAGACAGATAGTAAATCAGCTCAACCGTATAGTTTGCCTCGCCGGCAATATGCAGCAGCATACTGCTGACACCAACCACGAAAAAACTGAAATAAAAAGCCGCCGCCAGCCTTTTGGCCTTGGCATCGTCCATGTTGACCAGCCGCCACATGCCGTTATAAGGGGCAAAAACCACGCGCACCACCGCATTGGCCAGAAAAATGTAAAGCACGTAATACAACGCGCTGGAAAGGGCAATGCCGAAAAAGCCGATAGTCAGAATTTTGGTATGAATAACCCAGACCAGAAAACTGCCGAGCAGCACTGCCGGAATAACCCCGTATGCGCACGCCACGAAAAAGGCGGCCATCACTTTGGTAAAATACGGCGGCGGCGCAGTCAGATTCTGCTTATAGCCGAGGTGGCGGATAATCAGCCGCCGCAGCATATAACCGACAGCAAGCGTCGCGCCGATTGCCAGAATCACGGTAAAGACGTTTGAATCCACGGTGTTTTTCTGTTCCGTAGTCAGATCCCGGTACCAATCGACCGGCGACTTGATTATATTAAAGCAAAAATCCAGAAACTGCCCGGTCGCCTTCAGCAGGTTGCTGGGATAAATCATCGGATCCTGATAGACGAACAAATTGCCGAACAAAACCTTGTTGCGGACAATAACGATCAGCGCCGTCAGCTCGTCCACCCGGTTAATCAGCAGATCGTTTTCGGCGATCCGCCCTTTTTGAAACACCGCCTCTTCATTGTATTCTTTTCTTTTTTCGGCAATAACCGGCAGTTCTTCCTCGCCTTCCTTCGGCGCCTCGCCCAAAGACTCTATCCGCCGGTTGATGCTTTTCAAGCCGGAATTGAGCCGGTTTTGCGTTTCCAGCAAACGGGAACGGAGGTCTCCCAGAAACGACACATACCGGCTGATGGCCGCATTGTCAACCTTTCCCGATTTTAAAACCTCTTCAATGCCGTTCAGTTCTTTTGTCAGGGAGGCAAAATCGGCGTTTTCGACAGCCGGAGATTTTTTTTCCGCTGCATAAGCCGCGTCGGCCGCGCACCAGCCCGCAAGCGCAAAACACAATATCAGCAGACATCCCCATAAACGCCAATTCTTCATTTTTGCCTCCTGTTTGAAATTTACCGGCCGGAACCTAACTCATCCCCAGCCATTTCCGCATGATTTTATAAGCGTTGCCGGCCACCCCGAAACGCAGGTTGTCCGCCGCCGACCAGAAGCTGAAGCCGTTTTCGACCGAAGCGTCCTGCCGCAGCCGGCTGACGTAAACCTCAATTTCGCCCTGCACGTCGTTTAAGGTCACGTAACCGCCCTTGACGTTCTTGTCAAACACGATCACGCCTTCCGTCTGTTTCATCAGCTTCCGCACTTCGTCAACGTCAACTTCCTTTTCGCATTCCGCATTGACGTAAACGGCGTTGCCGATAAAGGCGGGAATGAAAGCACAGTTGGCATGTACCTTCACGTCGCGTCCCAAAACCTTTTTGGTTTCGGCATTGATCTGCCACTCCAGTCTGGTTTCTTCGCCGATAAACTCTTCCACCTGCGGAATAACGTTAAAGGCAATCTGCTTTTCAAAAACCTTCTGGTTGTCCGCCAGGCTTTCGTTCATAAAGATTTTCCGGGTCTGGTTAAACAATTCGTCCATCCCCTCCTTACCGTAAACCGAAGTCGAAGTATAGGTGGAAACGATCAGCCGTTTGATTCCGTACGCCTCATCCGCAGCCTTCAGCGGCAGAAGAATCTGAGCCACCGCAGCTGACGGTACGCCGACGATATTTTTGGCCGCCGCCGACAATCTGTCATCGTTAACTCCGGCCACGATCATCGGCACTTCCGCATCGGCAAAAAAGGCGCCGCTGCAATCAATTACTTTACAGCCTTTGGCCGCCGCCTTGGCGGCATAACGGCGGGAAATTTCCTCCGATGCGGCAAAAATTGCAATTTCCGCCTCGGCAAAGTCAAAATCTTCCAAATTGCCGACGTCAATGTCTTCTTCCTCGCCGAAAGACACCTGAGTACCGAGCGGCACCTTGGTTTCCAAAGCCGCCGTGTCCGACGGCCGGTAACCGCCGTCTGCCAAAAAAGCCAAAATCTCTCTTCCGACGCTTTCGGTCACGCCGATAACTGCAATTTTTTTCATTTTATTTTCTCCGTTTCCAAATACAATAACGCCATTTTCTTAAAAAAACAGTAACGTTTCCGCAGATTCTTATTCCAGTTCGCTCAGCCGCCGCGCCTGGTCTTCGGCAATCAGAGCGTCGATGATTTCTCCCAGCGCGTCGCCGGAAACAATATCGTCCAGCTTGTACAGGGTGAGGTTGATGCGGTGGTCGGTCACCCGTCCCTGCGGATAATTGTAGGTGCGGATGCGCTCCGAACGGTCGCCGCTGCCGACCTGCAGTTTGCGCCGTTCCGAATATTCGGCGTCAATGGCCGTTTTCTGCTGGTCATAAAGCTTGGCGCGCAGGTGATTCATCGCCTTTTCCTTGTTTTTGAACTGTGAACGGTCGTCCTGGCACTGCACCACGATACCGGTCGGAATATGAGTGATTCTTACCGCCGATTCGGTTCGGTTAACGTGCTGGCCGCCGGCACCCGACGCGCGGTACACGTCGATTTTAAGATCGGCCGGGTTGATGTACATGTCCACTTCCTCAATTTCCGGCAGCACCGCCACCGTCGCCGCGGACGTATGCACCCGTCCCTGCGATTCGGTAACCGGAACGCGCTGCACGCGGTGCGCTCCCGATTCAAACTTCAGTTTGGAAAAAACATCCTTGCCGGTAATTTTGGCCGAAGCCTCCTTATAACCGCCCAAACCGTTTTCGTCAGCATCAAGAATTTCAAAACGCCACCCCTGTTTCTGCGCATAACGCTGGTACATCTCGAACAAAACCGCGGCAAACAGAGCGGCCTCGTCGCCGCCGGTACCGGCGCGCACTTCCAGAATGGCGTTTTTCTCGTCTTCCTCGTCTTTCGGCAGCAGCAGGATTTTAATTTCCTTTTCCAGTTCCGGCAGCTTTTCCTTCAGCTCGTAATATTCGGCTTCCGCCATTTCCCGCATTTCCCTGTCCATACCGGCGTCTTCCATCATTGCCTTGGCATCGTTCAGGTCTTTTTCCGCTTTGCGGTAATGGTTTACGGCTTCAACCACCGGCCCCAGTTCGGCCAATTCCTTGTTCATCTTCACCAGGTTTTCCGGCGTTACGTCCGGCGACGACAAAAGCGACGAAATCTCGTCGTAACGGTTGACAACGTTTGCTAAATTTTCGGCAAAACTCATTTATTTCACTTCCTCGATTAATTGATCCAACGCAACGTTTTTCTGTTCGCCGCTGTCCAGATCCTTGACCGTCACTTCGTTTCTTGCCAGTTCCTCGGATCCGATAATCACGGCTTTGCGGGCATTGGCCTTGTTGGCTCTGATCATCCGCTTTTTCAGGTTGCCGCTGTATCCCTGCTCGGTTTTCAGCCCGGCCAGACGCAGCCGGTGGGCAATCTCCAGCGCTTTGTCCTCGGCTTCCTCACCGACCGGAATTACGGCTACCGGTCTTTCAACCGCCGGTTCTTCATCAAGCAGCATGGCCAGCCGCTCTACCCCGCAGGCCCAGCCGATACCGGCCACCGCACCGCCGCCCATCTGTTCGACCAGACCGTCATAACGGCCGCCGGCCAAAACCGTTCCCTGCGCGCCGAGCTTGTCGGTTACCAGTTCAAACACGGTGTGCGAATAATAGTCCAGCCCGCGCACCAGCCGGTTGTTAACCCGGTATTTGATTCCCAGTCGGTCCAGCCCGTCCAGCACCTTGGCAAAAAAAGCCTTCGACTTTTCGTTCAGGCTGTCGGCATAAAGCGGCGCCTTTTCCACCACCGCCTTGTCGCATTCCTCCTTGGAATCAAGCACCCGCAGCGGATTTCTTTCCAGACGGTTCTTGCTGTCGGCAGACAGTTCGTCGAAATGTTCCTTCAGATAAGCCACCAGCTTTTCCCGGTAGGCATTGCGGCTTTCCGCATCGCCCAGCGAATTGACCTCCACCGTCACCTGACCGGACAGCCCCAGTTTTTCCAAAAATTCGTAAGCCATGGCAATCACTTCAATATCCGCTTGCGGCGTATCGGCGCCGAGCAGTTCCACCCCGAACTGGGTAAACTGACGCTGACGGCCTTTCTGCGGCCGCTCGTAACGAAACATCTGGCCGTGATAATAAAACTTGACCGGCAGATTTTGCTGCATGCCGTTGGAAACAAACGCGCGAACCACTCCGGCGGTGCCTTCCGGCCGAAGCGTAAGGCTTTCGCCGCCGCGGTCTTCAAAACAGTACATTTCCTTGGTAACGATGTCGCTGGTATCGCCGAGGTTGCGGGCAAACACTTCGGTAAACTCGAAAATCGGGGTTTCTATTTCTTCAAACCCGTATTTTTCCACCACTTCCTCGCCGGTTCTCACTACCTGCTTGGTTTTTCTTTTCGCCGCGCCGTACAAATCGTAAGTACCGCGCACGCACTGCAATTTCGCCATAATTTTCTCTCCCTTAAACGCAAAGAAAATAGCAAGACCCCGCCTGCTATTTTCCGATTAAATTTCACCTGTCGGCTAATGTTCCGCCGCTTCCACAAACGGATCAAGCGCAATGTTCATTTTTTTGTTCGGCTGAATGACCGGCGTCAGCCGTCCGTTGACGTAAACCTCGACGCCGTTGTATTTGCCGGCCGACAAAATCATCCCTTTGCCTTCCGGCACCCGGTAGCTTTCGCCCGGCCGCATGACTTTGTTGAAATAAACTTTCTTATTGTCCCGAACTTCAATCCAGGTGTCTTCCTTGCTGATTTTGATTTCAACCGAAGCCGCCGCCTTTTCCGTCTGCATTTCCGCCGCTGCCGGCTTTAAGGTTTCCGCCGCCGCATTCTCGGCCGCCGAACCGGCCGCTTCTTCCGCAACATGTCTGACCTGCGGTTCGATAAAACTTTCTTCCTTCATTACGACTTGCTCAACCGGACGTTCTTCAACGGCCGCCTCGGCTTCCTGTTCCGCCGGCTGCGCAATCGTTTCCGGCACCGCGCCCGACTGTACGGCTTCCGCCTCGTCCGTCGACGGAGAAAAATATTCGATTTCTCCCGCCGCGGCATCCGCCGCCGTTTCGCTCACGATTCTCTCCGTTGGCGCGTTCTCATCACCGGAACGATGCCATAACGACCACAATCCGCCGATCAGAAAGAGAGCGGCAATACCTCCGATAATATAACGTTTGTCAGGCAGGCCGGCTTCCGCCGACAGGTCTTCGGTCATAAATATCCGCTTTTCCCTGGCGCCGTCGTTCAACTCTTCGCGGAACAGCTGGGTAATGCGCGTATTGTTCAACCCCAGATACTTGGCATAGGAATTGACAAAGCCGGCGGAATAAGGCAGCGGCGGCAGTTCGACATAATTACCGCTTTCAATCGCCTCCAGATATACGCGGCGGATGCAAAGCACCTGTGAAATGTCTTCCAGTTCAAGCCCTTTTTTCAACCGTTCGTGACACAGCAGGTTGCCGATTCTGTCCGTATCCTCGGCCGGTTCTGGCATCATTGTTCCGGCTGCGGCTCCGCTCCCGGCGGCATTCTGTTTTTTTCTCTCAGCTTCGGCTTCTTTTATCACGATCTTGTCCCCTGATGATGTTTTTTGCGCATGTTTTTTCAAATTCGCCCCATTCAACCACACTTTTTAATAAATTTCAATACCGTGATCATAAGCATACGCAATTAATTGCGGACGCAGGGTATTTTTGGTCGATTTCAGCAGCAGCCGCATATAGTCGGCGATTTCTTCGGTATTGACCGAACGCACCATGCTCTTAATCCGGCCGAAAGAGGCGCCGTTGCTTGAAAGGTTGCGGTAACCGAGTCCGATCAGCGCCAGCGCTTCGATCGGATTACTCGCCATTTCGCCGCAGACGGAACAGTAAACACCGGCTGCATCCGCCTTGTCGACGATCGTTTTCATCACGTTCAAAAACGGCGCCGAAAGCACGTCGTAACGTTCGGACAGCTTCGGATTGCCGCGGTCGCAGGCAAATATAAACTGCGCCAGGTCATTGGTTCCGACCGAAACGAAATCGGCTCTTTGCAGAATGTCGTCCAGCTGGAAAATCACCGACGGCACCTCAACCATCAGCCCGACATTGACTTTTTTGGGCACCGGAAAGCCGTGGCTTTTGTCTTTTTCCAGCTCAATCATCAGCGTTTCCTTGGCGTCTTCAAATTCCGCCAGATCGGAAATCATCGGAAACATCACGTTCAGTTCCTTGCCCGCCGCCGAAAGCAAAAAGGCGCGGATCTGTTTGCGCAGGATCGCCCGCCGGTCAAGCGTGATCCGGATCGAACGCCAGCCGATCGCCGGGTTGGCTTCTCCGGCATAGGCCCAGTAGGGCAAAAGCTTGTCCGACCCCACGTCCAGACTGCGGAAAATCACTTTTTTGTCGCCGCAGCGGTCCATCAGGTTCTTATAATAAGACACCTGTTTTTCGACGTCGGGCATGGCGTCGGAAGTCATAAAGGGAATCTCCGTACGGTAAAGGCCCACCCCGTCGCAGTTGGTGGTTTCGATATAGTCAAAATCCATCGGCAGCCCGACATTGACGTAAAGCCCGACATCGACCCCGTTCAGCGTCTTTGCCGGCAGACTGCGGAGAGCCGCCAGTTTTTTCTGCAATTCTTCCCGTTCGGCGATTCGCTTGCGGAAGTCGGCCTCGACCTGGGGCGACGGATTGACATAAACAAAACCTTCGTTGCCGTCAAGCGCCACCGTCTGCCCGCTCTGAATTTCGGCAAAAATTCCCTTGATCTTCGCCAGCACCGGAATGTTTAAGGCTTTGGCGACGATCGCCACATGCATGGTCGGCGTTCCGTCTTCAAGAATCAGCCCGCGGATCCGGCTGTAGTCATAATCCATCAGTTCCGCCGGCCCCATTGTCTGCGCCACGATGACGATGTCCTTTGCCCCGCTTTCCGGCATCCGGTTGTAATCGCCGCTGAGATAGGACTGCAGCCGGTCGGCCACGTCCCGCAGATCGTGCAGACGCTCGCGCATATAGCTGTCGGTACTGGCGGACAACCGGTTCCACATGTCTTCGTAAGCGCGTTCGACCGCCGCCTCCGCGGCCAGGCCGCCCTTGACGTTGTCGGCGATTTTGCCGTACCAGCCCTTGTCTTTGGCAAACATCCGGTAAGCGTCCAGAATATCGACGTGTTCTCCGAGCCCGAGCTTGGTGGAATTGAACTTGGCGTCCAGATCCTCGTTCATCTGATGATGGGCGATTTCCAACCGCCGCAGTTCCTTTTCCCGGTCTTCGGCAAAAATGTTGGTCACCGACTGACGACGTCGGTGCACGACGGCGGTCCCGATGCCATACCCTTTGTTTAAGCTCAGCCCCTTGATGCGTTCTTTGGTTGACAGCCCCCGCGCTTTGATCAGCGACTTTTTGTAACGCGTCATTTCCTCGGAAGAAAGGATTTCCGCCAGCACCATCGCAATCGTTTCAAGCAGCTCAAGGTCAATTTCCGAACGGCTCACTTCCGCCGCGTTATAAAGCGCCAGCACACCGACGGTGCGGTTCCACTGCAGTACCGGCACCCCGATAAACGAGTTAAAATCCTTTTCCTCCAGCAGTTCCGGCTTGGAAACGAACTTCGGATACATCCAGATGTTGTTGATTACAAGCGACCTTTTGCTTTCCGCCACCTCGCCGGCCATGCCTTCGTTATAGCGCAGGCGCAGACGGTGGGACGAAGCCTGTTTGAAACCGTATGAGGCAAAAAGCTCCAGATAATTGTCGTCAACGCCCACGTAACAGGCGGCCGCATCCGCCTGCATTTTGGCGGCAATGGTTTGAAGGATGCGGGAGAGCTTATCGGGAACGCTTTCCGGCGTTTCCATAATCTGCCGCAGTTGTTTGAGGATGCCGAGAGCCTGTTTGATAGCCGGTGACTGCATAACACTTTCCATTCAGCAAAAAAATATCATGGTTATTTATATGCTTTATCCGCGTTTTCATCAAGCCTAAAATCACGCGCCGGGGCATTTTGTGCCCGGGCAAGATAACGGTTGACTCTTAAGCCCGATTGCCTTACCCTTCCGGCAGGTATAATTTTTTATTGTATAATTTAAGGATTAAACGAAATGGCAAACAATTACGTACGCGGACAAAAAGACACCCGCCCCTGGGGCACCTGGGAAGTCATTGACTGCGGTGAAACTTTCTGTGTCAAAAGAATCAAAGTAACGCCGGGATCAAAACTTTCGCTTCAGCTGCACCACCACCGGGCCGAACACTGGATCATTGTCAAAGGCACCGCACTGGTTACCTTGGGCGACGAAGTTTTGACCAAAAAGACCGACGAACACGTTTTCATTCCGGTCGAAACCAAACACCGGATCGAAAACGCCACCGACAGCGACGTCGAATTTATCGAAGTTCAGGCCGGCGATAACCTGGATGAAAACGACATCGTCCGTCTGGAAGACGTTTACGGCCGCGTTTAAATTTAAACGATGCGCTTTTACAGGCCGCGGACATTCCGCAGCCTGTTTTTTTTGCGGCATTATAAGGTTGACTCTTAAAGCAAAAAATAGATAATACGGACAAGGTTAATTTTTTTAAAACGGATAAATAAAATGAATTTTCTCGATTTGGGTTTAAGCGAAAAAACGGTAAAGGCGATCAACGAATGCGGCATTGAAAAGCCGACTACCGTACAGGTAGACGTTATCCCCGCCATTTTGCAGGGCAAGGACATTTTTACCATCGCGCCCGGCGGCTGCGGCAAAACCGTTTCTTATGTCCTGCCGCTGATCGACATCATCAGCCGCAGGGAAAAGCTGAATATTCTGATCATGACCTCCGATTCGCAAAAATCGGTAACGATTTCCGACAGTCTGGCCATGCTCAACCGCTTTCATGAAGAAACCGAAGACGACGCGGACGGCGAAGAAGAGGGAGACGTCATCATCGGTTCGCCCGACCTTTTGGTCGATCTGGTCAACGAAGGACAGATTGACTTGTCCAAAATCAACATTCTGGTGGTCGACGACATTAACCTGATCAAAAAAAACAAACAAATCAAAAACATGGAAAAGCTGTTGGAAATGATGCCGGCGGACAAACAAAACATCGTCTACACCAACCGCCGCTCCAAAGAAACCCAAAGCATTCTCGACAAAATCTTAAAAGCGCCGGAAGAAATCAAAGTCGACAAAAACAAAGAGCAGGAAGCCAAAATGTCGGCGCCGGTAGAGGCTCGTCCGGCCAAACCGGCAGCGCCGGCACAACAGCTCAGAAACGCCGCGCCGGACCCGGAAGCGTTGGCTCTGTGCAAAAAATACAACTCTTTTCAGGGTAAAACCCCGAAATTTCTGCTTAACAAAGTCGAACTGGCCGACTGCGAGTAAAACTTTGCCGATATCCAAAATTAAAACCTTCCCGGAAAATTCTGGGGAGGTTTTCTTGTAACCGGCCCTTCCCGGCTGGAGCGGGGAATATTTTTTTGAAAGATTTTTCACACCGCCTTGCGGGATTTTCTTAAGACAAAACGCTATGGAATTTCCCGACAACGGAATTCTCCTTTGCGGGGGAGTTTGTCCTTTCCCGCAGGATTTTCCCGTCTTTCCCCGCGTTTTTCCGTCAGGCATGCAACAAAGAAAACTCCCGGAGTTGTCCGGGAGTTTTCTTGGGAGAAAGCGCTTTCGTTTTTTTAGAAAGCGCCGGCTAAGCCGCCGCTGACGACGGTGCGTCTTTGGCTTAGAAAGCGTAGTTCAGTCCCAGACCGACGGCAGTCGCGTCGTAGTCCGAACCGAACGTATAATTCGCCCAGCCGTAAGCCGAAAGCTGATCGGTGAAGCCGTAGCGTCCGCCAAACTCAATCCGGCCAAGCGTTTCGTCGTCAAGCGTATTCGTTTTGCCAAGACCGGTGATGTTGACTTCGTCGCCGTCAACAAGCGTCTGCACAATACTCGGTTTGACATAGACGTTGGCATAGCCTTCGTCAAGTCGGAACGTTTTCGTCAACTTAACACCCGCTTCCAGCTCAACCTGTCTGAGGTCGTTATATTCCGCCTTCTTGCCCACGCTGTCGGTCGCGTCGTCATAGTTGACCTGCGTATAGAATATGCCCAGGCTCGGGGTTAAATAGAGCGTGTCCGTCAGGTTGTAGTCGTACCCGGCCTCTAAGCTTGCGCCGAACTCAACCCCGTCGGTGTCGGATTTGACCCCGTCATCGGTCTTGATGTCCGCCTGCTGGATGCCGCCGTACAAGGTGGCAAACGCATACCAGTTGTTCCGGTCATAGCGGTAATACAGACCGGCCAGATAGGAATCGATATCGATTTCCGAACCGACGGTCGAGTAGTAATGTTTGCCGTCGCCGTTCATGTCGTAGTTACCTTTGCGGTAGGACACAAACAGACCGAGTTTGTTGTTGAGGTCATGCTGCAAGTCGCCGCCGGCTTCAATCCCCCGGACGTCGGCGTCAATGTCAAACGGCGCGTCAATGTTGGAGGTATAATAGGTCGGGTTGATCCAGAGGTTATGATTGCCTTCCCCGCGGACAATTTGACCGAAAACATTGTCAACCATGTTTCTGGATTGTTCGATTGCCGCCGCCGGTAAAGCGCCCATGGCAACAACTTCGCCATATACCGGATTGGTCGGTTTATCCGGGGTCGGCGTCGGCTTAACGTCCGGCACTTCGGGATCGGGACGCTCATTCGGTTCCACGCCGGCGTAGTCGTTTGCCGTATCGTTCATCTCCAGTTCCCATTGGTTGGCGTTCTCGCCGGTTTTGGTATATTTGGTTTCAAACATATAAGGACTTCTGTAAACGCGCCAAACCTTGAAAGAATCCGCATTGCCGGTGGTATCGTTTGTCGACTGAGCAAACAGGATGCTTTCGCCGCGTATATCTTTGTCCGAGGTCGGATAGAGCACCAGTCTGGTGGTTCCTTCAACGTTGCCGTTGACGTTGAGCATATCGGCGGTTAAGTTCTCAACGTCGACGTCAACATGCAGAAAACTGTTACCACTTGCCTTCCAGCCTTTCAGATTAACCGTATCCTGATATTTGTTGTACAAGTTAAAGTTGGCTTTGTTTTTCATAACCAAAGAAGTTACGGCGTCTCTGCCGTCATTGTATCCGGTTGTGAAACCGCCTTTGCTGACGGTGCCGTCATTGTGGGTAAACTTGTTGAATTTCAAGGTTGTGTTATCAATAGTAACCGTGTCGGCATTGATGATTTCGTTGTTCATATAAACCGTTCCGGTACCGTCGCCGGTCAGGTTCATATTGTAACCATATTCAACATCCCTTTCGGCAAAGCCGTCATTATCAATATCAACAATACCGCCGTCGATATTGTCGTTGATGGTATAACTGCCGCCTTCGGTGGTGCTGAACGTCAGTTTAAGTTTTTTGTTTTTGTAAGACGGTACGGCAAATTCGGCGAGGCTGGAAGAGTGCATATAAATGGCATTGTGGTTGATCTTGCTCCCGCTTTCCGCAAAAACGCCATGCTTCTCAGGGTAGTCACGGGCGGTGCCGAATTCTACATAGTTTCCGGAAATAAAGTTGTCTTTTCCTTCGGCGGTAAAGGTCAGGTCTTGGCCGTAGGAGGTTATGGCGGCGCCTGTTCCGGCAAGCTGACCGTAATCAGGAGAAAAATCATAATTTGCTGTGCCCTGATCATAAACAGTTATGCTGTTGTTCAGGAAATCGGCGTCAATATTGCCGATAACGCCTGCGTTTACAACAGCGCCGAACGCCGAAGAATCATATGAATAGGTGCGGTTTCCCGAGAATGTGCCGGAAATGCTGTCTATTGTACCTTCGTTAAGAATGGCGCTGCTCATATTATTGTTGCCGTTAACATTATTAATGAATTTGGCGTCGATCTTGCCGATAGTGCCATCGTTGAGAACTGCGGCAGAATCGTAATTGTTTTGGAAAACAGAATTTTTTATTTCGTTTATTTCTCCACCGTTAGCTAAGGCGGATCCCATATCAGCTGAATTTGCATAAAATTCTGCGCTGATCAGGTCAATCTTATTCATATTGGTAATGGCGCCGCCGGCAGGGCCTTTATTGGCGGTGAATTTTCCATAAATTTCTTTGATGTCTCCCTCATTTAAAATGGCGCCGCCGCCTCTATCATATTTGAAAATGTTGTTGTTAAATTCTGCGTCGATCTTGCCGATGGTGCCACGATTGAGAATGGCACCGCCACCCCTAATGTCTACCATCATAGGCATCATCCGGGCCTCATATGTATATGCATGATGATTATCAACAAATTGACCGCCGATGTTGACGATTTCGCCAAGGTTGAAAACGGCATTGCCGCCACCTTCCGATTGATTGTTTATGAACAGGCCGGAAATATCGCCGATTTTTCCTCTATTATAAATGGCGCCGCCGTGATAAGCTTGGTTGCTGATAAAGTCAGCGTTTATACCGTTTATCTCGGCAAAATTGTTGTTTAAAATTGCGGAGCTTGAATTGACGATGAAATTGCCGCTGATTTTGCCGATTTTGCCGTTTTCCGGATTGCTGACCGCATTTTTTGCCTGTCCTCCGAAGTTGGCTGCGATGTCGCCGCCGGCCTGATCCGTGTCATAAACATCCGTTTGCCAGTCAGCCTCAGTGTCTATTTCTATTTTAAAAAATGCTTCTTCGGAAAGATAAACGTTACCCTCTTCATCTTCGTTAATGCCGTCACCCGCCATTACGAAATGAAACGGGTTCTTCCGGTTGAACTCGTCTTCTGAAATTTCATTAATCATATAGGCGGCGTCAGCACCCTGACTTGGAACCGGAGGCGTAAAAGAGTAGTTCTTGTCAGCGATCTTCACTTCAACCGCGCCTTCGGGCAAATCCCCCGTCAGTTCGCTTAAAGCGAAGTTTCCGCTCAAATCCGCCGCTTCGCTTTTAATAGTGTCCGGCATCGGCGTCAATGCTGCCGCGCCCGCCGGCGTACTCAAAAACGTTGTCGCCAGCAGAAAAAGTCCGATAATCTTGTTTGTCATCATCTTTTGTCCTCTATAATAGTTATTGACAAATTTTTCCGTTATTCTCAAAAACGCTTCTTTTTATCGATCCTTTTTTTAAACTAAAACAAAAGGTTATCGTCTGCATTTTCCAAAGACGAAAAATTTATTCAAAAATAACAATTTAGATGACTTTTGATAAACTTTCTGATATAACATTTTCCGTGACAAAAAAAGGATCCTTTTTTTGCCGCGGCTTACAACAGCAGTTTTTCTACATGATTAAAGCGGGAAAGGCCTCAAAATCTTTCCCGCTTTTGCTTTTCATCTCCATATTTTCCGACGGCTATCTTCTCCCGGCTTTCTCCCATCCCATTCTTTCTTGCATGGTTTCATCAACAAAATCCCGGCACTCGCAACCCCTGCCCTTCGTTAAAAGCTGAAAGCCTCATATCGGAAGCACAGTTTTTATCCTCTCCCGAAGGCTCCAAAAAATTTCCACTTCCACGTTTCAACGCAATTTTAACAAGCCTTTTTCAAAGAAACCGGATCGATATTTTTTCCTCCGACATCCCCAATAAACATCCTCCCGGTAAACAGGAACTAAAAAGTTACAAACCTAACGGTTTGACTATGATCAAAGAAACGGAGCGGCGCTTTTCCCCCTTAACGGACAATCCCGGAACTGAACGCAAAGCATACAACGCAAAAACCCCCTTCCGAAGAAGAGGGTTTTATGTCCGTCCGGCAAACGCCGAAAATTATTTTTCTTCCTGAACGGCAGCTTCCTTGGCCTTCTGAGCGGCACGCAGGTCGTCGGCAATACGGGCGGAACGACCGCGCAAAGCGCGCAGGAAATACAGTTTGGCGCGGCGGACGCGGCCGATACGCGAAACTTCGATCTTGGCAATATTCGGAGAATACAGCGGGAATACGCGTTCGACGCCTTCACCGAAAGAAATCTTTCTAACGGTAAAAGAAGAATTCAGTCCGTCGTTTTTACGGGCAATGCAGACGCCTTCGTAAACCTGAATACGTTCACGGTCGCCTTCTTTAACTTTGGTGTGAACTTTCAAAGTATCGCCCGGCTTGAATGTCGGAAGGCTCTTGCCTTCGCTGAGCTTTGCAATCTGCTCTTTTTCTACTTCTTTTAAAATGTTCATTAGTGTTACCTTTACTTAAAATATTTTGTTACTTTCTATGCCTAAACCCTTTTTGAGTCAAGATATTTTTTCAACAGATCCGGGCGTCTTTCGCCGGTAATCCTTATTGCCTGCTCTTTTCGCCAGTCCTCAATCTTTTTGTGATGACCGCTCAAAAGCACTTCGGGAACCGTCCGTCCTTCCCACTCGACCGGACGGGTATATTGCGGATATTCCAGCAGACTGTCCTCAAAGCTCTCGCTCTCCGCAGACTGCGCGTTGCCGAGCACCCCCGGCAGCAGCCGGATAACCGCGTCAAACATAACCTGCGCGGCCTGCTCTCCGCCGGTAAGGATATAGTCGCCGATGCTCACTTCCTCAATGCCGTAAGCCTCCAGCACCCGCTCGTCAATTCCCTCAAACCGTCCGCAGACAACGCTGATCTCGCTTTCCCTGCTCAGTTCGTGCACTTTTTCCTGCGTCAGCGGCAGCCCTCGCGGACTCATCGCCAAAATCCGGCCGCCCCGGTGATTGGCCTTTAACGCGCGCCCCAGTATATCGGCCCGCATGACCATCCCGGCGCCGCCCCCGCAGGGGGTGTCGTCAACCGATCCGTGCTTGTCCAGAGCATAGTCCCTGATATTGACGGTTTCCAAAGACCAGATGCCTTCTTCCAACGCTCTCCCGGTCAGCGAAAAACCGAGAAAACCCGGAAATATCTCGGGAAAAATGGTATAGACCTTAAGCTTCAGCGCCATCGTCCCCGTCATCCTCGTCAAACTGCATGGAAACCGAACTGACAATAATATAACCGTCTTTAATATTGACTTCCGGAACATACGCGCGGGTAAAAGGGATCATTTCCAACCGGCCGCCGTCGGCGACTTTGATTTCCAAAATCTCTCCGGCGCCGAAATTGTAAATTCCGGCCACCTTGCCGGCCGCACTGCCGTCTGCCAGACGAACTTCGAGCCCGATCAGATCCGCCTGATAAAACTCGTCTTCCGACTTCAGTTCCGGCAGAGCGGACCGGTCGGCATACAAACGGCAGCCAATCAGCTCCTTGGCCGCGTTGCGATCGTCAATCCCTTTGATTTTCACCCGGAGCAGTTCCTTGGAATGCCCGGAAACTTTTACTTCCCACGAACGGCCGTGCTGATCTTCGAGCACGCCGTAGCGTTCCAGGTTGCGTTCGGATTCGGTAAAGCTTTTTACCTTCACCTCGCCTTTTATCCCGTGAACCCCGACGATTGCCCCCAGACAAATCCTGCGTCCGCTGTCCATAAAAGTTCTTCCTTAAAAAACCGTTGAAAAAAGCTTATTCGGCAGAAGAAGCTGCTTCGGCATTCGCGGCAGCGGCGGCTTCTTTCTCTTTCATTCTTTCCTGAGCCTTGGCCTTCGGAGCCGACTTCTTCGGCTGTTCACGCAAAGCCGGAGCTTTTACCAGACCGAGGTTGGAAAACAGCTTTTCCAGTCTTTCGGTCGGCTGGGCGCCGACGCCGAGCCAGTATTTGACTCTTTCTTCGTTGATAACCAGTCTCTGTTCATGATCCTGCGGCAAAAGCGGGTTGTAAGTTCCCAGCTTTTCGATGAATCTGCCGTCGCGGGGCGCTCTCTGGTCGGCCGCCACAACACGGTAAAACGGACGTTTTTTGGAACCGCCGCGGGATAATCTGATACGAACTGCCATTTTTTGTTTTCCTTTCTAAAAAAGTTTTCTAATTAAAACAATCTCCGCCTTATGGCCTAAAACGGAAACTTATTGCCCGTTCCCCCCGGAAATTTCCCGAAAGGAACGTTTTTCATCATCGAAGCAAGGCCGCCGAAACCGCCGCCCCTGCCCATTTTTTTCATCATCGACGCCATCTGCTCATATTGTTTTAAAAGCTTGTTGACGTCATGAACTTCCACACCCGAGCCCGCGGCAATTCTTTTCTTGCGCGAAGCTTTGATGATATCGGGATTTTTCCTTTCGGCCTTGGTCATCGAAAGGATAATCGCCTCCTGTTTTTTAATCAGCGCGTCGCCGATACCGGCATCCGCAATCTGATTTTTGAATTTCGACAACCCCGGGATCATCCCCATAATGCCCCCCAGGCTGCCTAATTTTTGAATCTGGCGCAGCTGTGACAGCAGATCTTCCAGATCAAACTTTCCTTTCATCATCCGGGCCGCCATTTTATCGGCCTCTTCCCGGTCCACCTTTTCGATTGCCCGCTCGACCAGAGAAACCACGTCCCCCTGCCCGAGAATGCGCCCGGCAATCCGGTCGGCATGAAACTCTTCCATTTCATCGGTCTTTTCACCGGTCCCCAGATACTTGACCGGCACCCCGGCAATCATCCGCATCGACAGTGCGGCACCGGCCCGGGACGATCCGTCGATTCTGGTCAGCACAATGCCTGTCACCCCGAGCTTCTCGTTAAACTCTCTGGCCACGTTGCAGGCATCCTGCCCCATCATCGCGTCCGCCACCAGCAGCGTTTCCGCCGGCGAGGCCAGTTTTTTAACCGCTTGCAGCTCTTCCATCAACGCATCATCAATATGCAGACGCCCGGCCGAGTCGAGAATCAGCACGTCAAAACCGCCTTTTTTCGCGACATCCAGCGCCCGTCCGGTAATCGCCAGCGGCTTTTCGCCGTTAACGATCGGCAGGGAATGTCCGCCGATCTGCCGCGCCAGCTGTTCCAGCTGCTCCTGCGCCGCCGGACGGTAAACGTCGAGCGAAGCCAGCAGCACTTTGCGGTTTTTGCCGAGCATCTTTGCCAGCTTGGCCGAACTGGTGGTTTTGCCCGACCCCTGCAGACCGGCCATCAGGATCACTGCCGGCGGCACCACATTTAAATTCAGATCGCCGTCCTCTGCTCCCAGCAGCTTGACCAGTTCGTCATGCACGATCTTGACCACCAGCTGCCCCGGCTGAATGGAACGCACCAGCTTTTCACCGCGCGCTTCTTCTTTAACCCGGGCGACAAAATCTTTGACCACCGGCAGCGCCACGTCGGCCTCAAGCAGGGCCACCCGGATTTCCCGCATGGCTTCGTCGATGTCCTTGTCGTTCAACACCCCGCGGGAGGTGATCCTGGCAAAAACGCCGCTCAGTTTGTCCGTCAGACTTTCAAACATGCCCATACCTATAAACTATTGCACGCCAGTGTGCGAACCCTCGCTGACTGGCGGCACTCCTCGGAGTGTGGTTAATATCTCGTACGCAATGAAAAATCATTGAACTTTTGCCTGACTATATCTGATAAATAACAATAGTCAAGCAAAAAAACGCACTTTCGGAAACCGCGGCAAAAGCCGCCGCGGCTCAGGCTTCCGACAGCCGGTCAATAATCTTTTTCGCCAGCAGGGAATTGACGCTCGGCAAAACCTTCAGTTTCAGGTCGCGCGGCTCCGTTTCACCGTCAAAATCCGCAAAGTCCGCCGCATACCCCGCCGCCGTCAGCTGATCGGCCAGCCGGTAGCAGTCCGGACGAACGGCACGGTCGATTTCAACCTCGCGGCAGATGGCCGTCGGAATGCCGGAAGCCGCCGTTTCGCAACAGGCAAAAGAATCAAAAGTATGTACGACCAGCGTATTTTCCAGACCGAGCACGCCGGGATAAACGTTGCCGTATTTTTCCGCCTGACGCAAAAACTCTTCCTCGTGCTTTCCCGAATAAACGCGCCATTTTTCCGGCACCCTCTCCTCGTCTGTCCGCGCCACCTGCTTGGAATTGAAAAACGCGATTTTGCTTTCCGCCGCCAGACTTTGTTCATAAAAATAATCGGTAACTTCGTTCGGCGTCCGCGGCCCGTTGACGACGATCACGTTGTAGTTTTTGTCCGCCAGCGCCCGCATCCGGCGGAAAATGTTTTCGGCATGGCTCAGGGTAAAGCGTATTTCCGGCCCCTCCACCCGGCCGCCGAGGGCAAACACCGCATTCGGCCGGCCGTTCCGGTAAGCGGCGGCAATTTCCCGCATCTTCGGCTGTCCGAACTTTTGCCGGATAAAAGTCCGGGACATATTGTGAATAATCCCCTCCGAAACGAAGACTTTCCTTTTCAGTTCCGCATCGGCTTCCAGCGTCTGCCGGTCCTCTTCGCTCAGGAGATGTCCGCAGACATGAACCACGTCGGCAAACCGGTAACGGTATATGCTCGAATTGACGGCGGCCGTCACTACCCTGCCCATGTCGTGCGCGGCATAGTAGTCCTTAACCGCCCGGCAGACGGCGTCGACATTGGCGGCGGCATGGCCGGCGTCTTCCGGCGAACAAATGGTGACAAAAACCTTCGGCACCAGCAAATGACGGGAAAAATAATCGTCCAGACAACGGAAAACATCACGTTCGAAAGCTTCGTCGTCGGCGTAAAGATGCCGTTTGAGCGGCCCGCCCGCCACGTTTTCAAAACACATGTCCAGGTTATAGGCAAAATGCACGTCCTCGCAGCAAAAGTGCATCAGCCCCGACAACACCCCGCGCAGCTGGTTAAACTCCCCCAGTTTCGGCGTCGAAGGCGCAAAAGCAATCATATGCCTGATCATAACACAATCCCCCTTTGGTTCCTTTTGCGGACGACGAACCGCCCGGCAGTCAAAAGAACGAAGAACCCCGGCCGTTGCCGCCGGGGTCCGTTCTCAATTCAGAATTTGTCCGTGGCAGTGCTTGTATTTTTTGCCGCTGCCGCAGGGACACGGATCATTGCGCGAAACCTTGCCCCAGGTTGCGGGATCGTTCGGGTCAACCGTCGTCTTCGCATACTGGAAAGGAACCGCCTTTTCTTTCTCTTCCGCCGGCGCCCCCGCATTTCCGCCGACCAGACTTTCGGGACTTTCGTGAATTGCCTGCATACGGGTATTGCTTTCCCTCAGCCGCAGGTCTTCTTCGCTGCTGTTCTGAATCTGCGCACGGCAGGTCAGGAAAGTAACTTTTTCCCGCAACAGGTCAAGCATGTCGGAAAACATGTTGAAAGCTTCCTTCTTGTATTCGTTCAGCGGATCCTTCTGTCCGTAGGCGCGCAAAACGATGGTGTGGCGCATGTAATCCAGCGTGGCGATATGTTCTTTCCACAACTGGTCCATTACCTGCAGCAGAATGTTCTTTTCTACCAGACGCACCAGTTCTTCCGGCACTCCGCGGTTTTTCTCGACAATATTCTGCTCAATCACTTCAATGATTTTGCCGCTCATGGTTTCGGCGTCCATCTCCGGTTCTTCCGCCCATTTGTCAACCGGCAGCACAAAACCGGTCACCCGCCAGATTTCCTGCTGCAGCTCGTTCAACGGCCATTCCTTCGGCGTCAGACTCTGCTGCAGATAAGGCGCCAGCACGTCGTTCAGATATTCGTCGCGCATTTCCGCCACCGTTTCCGACACGTCGGAAGTTTTCATCAGTTCCTTGCGCTGGTCGTAAATCACCTTGCGCTGATCGTTCATTACGTTGTCGTACTTCAACAGGTTTTTGCGGATGTCGAAGTTGCGTTCTTCCACTTTCTGCTGCGCTTTTTCCAGCGCTTTGCTGATCCAGGGGTGAACCAGCGGCTCACCTTCCGGCAGACCCAGCTTCTGCAGCATTGCCGACATTCTTTCCGAACCGAAAATGCGCATCAGATCGTCTTCCATCGACAGGAAAAACTTGGATGTGCCCGGGTCGCCCTGACGACCGGCGCGGCCGCGCAGCTGATTGTCGATACGGCGGCTTTCGTGCCGTTCGGTGCCGAGAATGTAAAGTCCGCCGGAAGCAATCACCTTTTCCTTGTCGGCTTCGCACTCAAGTTTGATTTCCTCTTTCATCCGCTCAATCTGCTCCGGCGTTTCGTCGCCCTTGAGCTGCGCCTTCAAACGCATGTCCGGGTTGCCGCCGAGCTGGATGTCGGTACCGCGGCCGGCCATATTGGTGGCAATCGTAATCGCGCCCGACACACCCGCCTGAGCAACGATCGCCGCTTCGCGTTCGTGATGACGCGCGTTCAGCACCTCAAATTTAACGTCGCTTCTGGCTTTCAGCATGTCAGCCACCAGTTCCGACTTTTCGATCGAAGTGGTGCCGACCAAAACCGGCTGCCCCTTGGCGTGGCATTCCAAAATGGTCTTGATGATGGCGTCATATTTCTCTTTCGCCGTACGATAAATTTCGTCATGATGATCCACGCGCTGAACCGGCCGGTTGGTCGGAATCTCAATACAGGAAAGATTGTAAATGTCGCCGAACTCGGCTTCTTCCGTCATTGCCGTACCGGTCATGCCCGACAGCTTGGGATAAAGACGGAAATAATTCTGGAAAGTGATTGAAGCCAGCGTCTGGTTTTCCGACTGGATGGCAACATGTTCCTTGGCTTCGATCGCCTGATGCAGACCGTCGGAATAGCGGCGCCCTTCCATCATACGGCCGGTAAATTCGTCGATAATCACCACCTTGCCGTCCTTAACGATGTAGTCCACGTCGCGGATCTGCATTTTGTGCGCTTTCAAAGCGTTGTTAACATGCTGCACCAGCGCTACGTTGGCCATGTCGTAAAGGCCGCCTTCCTTAATCTGCCCGGTTTCCTTCAGCAGCTGTTCGACGTGTTCCATGCCGGCTTCGGTCAGGGTAACGCTTTTGGCCTTTTCGTCCTTTTCATAGTCGGCTTCCGTCAGCTTGGGGATAATGCTGTTGACCGCCACGTATTTTTCCGAGGAATCCTCGGCCGCGCCGGAGATAATCAGCGGCGTGCGCGCCTCGTCGATCAAAATCGAGTCCACTTCGTCGACGATCGCAAAATTAAACGGCCGCTGTACCATCTCGGAAAGAGAAAACTTCATGTTGTCGCGCAAATAGTCAAAACCCAGCTCGTTGTTGGTGCCGTAAATAATGTCGCAGGCATAGGCGGCACGGCGTTCCTCGTCGTTTTTGCCGTGTACGATGTAGTCGACCGTCAGCCCCAGAAAACGATATACCTGCCCCATCCACTCGGCGTCGCGTTTGGCCAGATAGTCGTTGACGGTAACGATATGCACGCCTTTGCCTTCCAAGGCGTTAAGATAAGCGGCGAGCGTGGCGACCAGCGTTTTGCCTTCGCCGGTTTTCATTTCGGCGATCATACCCTTGTGCAAAACGATGCCGCCGATCAGCTGCACGTCATAATGTCGCTGGCCGAGCGTTCTTCTGGCAGCTTCGCGCACCACGGCAAAAGCTTCCGGCAGCAGGTCGTCAAGAGTTTCCCCCTGTTTCAGGCGCTCGCGGAACTCCGCCGTTTTTGCCTTCAGCTCTTCGTCGCCGAGTTTAACCGTCTGCGGCTCCAACGCGTTGATCTTGTTGATTGTTTTATACTGCTTTTTGATAAAGCGGTCATTGGCGCTGCCAAAGAACACCTTTGCAATTTTGCCTATCATAAACTTTTCCACCTTGATAATATTTAAGTCAACCTTACATTTAATGTTTATATTTACTAAAGTCAATAGCTTGAAAAGAAGTTATAAACTTTGTGAAAATTTTTGCTTGGAATATTTCCGATTTGTTATTATAAATGAACGTAGTGTTATTTTTTGGAGGTAATTATATGAAAACGCAATACGTAGCCGCCGCTGTCCTGTCAGCGCTGATATTAAATCCGCTGCCGGCCGGCGCCGAAGGCAAAGACGGAGTTGCCGCCGTCGTCAACGGCAAGAAAATCACCGTTGCCGAAATCAAAAAGACTTATGAATCCGCTCCGCAGATCAAAGCACAGGTTACTTTCGACCAGTTTTATCCCCAGGCTGTCACCGTCTGGGCCAACGGCGAAGCTCTGCAACAGGCCGCCAAAAAAGCCGGCGTCGAGTCTTCCGCCGAATACAAACAGCAGCTGGAAGCAATGAAAAGCGATCTGGCCGGAAAAGTTTATCTGAAACAGGAAGTCGAGAAGAAAATTTCCGACAACGACGTCAAAAACTTCTACAACCAGTACAAAAAAGAGTTTAAACCGCAGAAGGAAATGAGAGCACGCCACATTCTGGTTGACAGCGAAGCCACCGCCAACGACATCATTACCAAAATCAAAAAAGGCGACGACTTCAACGAACTGGCCAAGAAATATTCCAAGGAAAAGAATCCCGACCTCGGCTATTTCACCAAGGAAATGATGGTGCCCGAATTCGGCGACGCCGCCTTCAGAATGAAAAAAGGCCAATATTCGCAAAAACCGATCAAGACCAACTTCGGCTATCACATTATCATTGTCGATGATGTTCGTGACAGCAAACCCGTTTCCTTTGAAGAAGCGGAACCGCAGATCAGAACCAGAATGGCGCAGGAACTGCTGCCGGGCGTTCTGAACGACGTTGTCGCCAAAGCCAAGATCGAAAAATATCAGCTGGACGGCAAGGTCATGCCCAACACGCCGGCCGTTCCGGCTCCGGCTGCCAAATAAGGCTGCCGCCGTTTTAAAAAAACCGCTCTGAAAAGAGCGGTTTTTTATTATCCGCAATCCGGCCGGCAGATTCCTTTTTTTGTCTTCCGAATTCTCCCGATGCGGAAATGTCCAAAACCAAACTGCCGTTTCCTTTGAAGGAAACGGCAGTTTTTAATCATCCGGCATTTTCGTCTATCTGACGAAGACGAACCAGCCGTTATAAATGCCTTCCAC